>NZ_LMGQ01000011.1:0-153802 GCF_001427465.1 Pseudomonas sp. Root569
CAACCAGCGAGCATATTCAACCAGCGAGCATATTGAAACAGCACATCTGAATCGGCGGAGGGCTCCGGAATCTGTTCGTGTACACAGGTAAAGGCCAGCTTGGCTTTGATCTCGGTCATCGGATTCAAGGGAACGCCCTGGTCAGAGTGAGCAGGGGCTGTGCCGCTATCAGAGGCGGCCAATACCAAGCTTGTCAGCAAGAAAGTCCGGCGCATCAGTCGATGATCCTTTAGGGTCTTTTCGTCGTAATAAACTCGACAAGCGAAGTGTCAGGCGTCAATTTTTCGGTTATTGATGCTTCTCGCGCCCTACCCCAACAGTCGCCACTCAATGCGCTCCTCGTTGACGGTGATAGTGTCTGGCAGCAAAAAGCGGCGTACGCGCCTTTGCACGCTAAGCGTGGGCATTATCTCGTCCTGCTCGAAGCGGCGGATAGCACCGTCTTTGTACCCCGAGCGTACGTTCAGGCTGAAGCCCACCGCTTCCCAGTAGCCTGTCTGCGGGCACGGCTGGCCACTGGTGCAGGTTGGCGCCGGGTAACTGACCTTGATGAACGCCGGTGATTCGGGCGTGGGTTTGCCGGTGGCGGGTTCGAGAAATTTGGTTTTAGCTAGTTGATCAATCAGCCCTTCGCTGGGTTTTGGCGGCGGGACATTGGCCAGACGGGCTTCCAGCCATTGCAACTTGCCGTCCCAGGCAGGGAGTTTGGCCGGCGGCAAGGGGAGGATTTCGTTGATCTCGGGGACCTTTGGGTCGGCGTAGGAGTAGTTTGCGAGAATTCGCCAGATTTTTTCATAGCGTTCGGCGCGTTCGAGATCCTCATTCAAGCCTAAATAGTCCGACCGGTCACCCGGTCGCGGACCGCTGAAACCTCCGATCAAAGTGGAAGCCGAGGTGCTGTCACCTGCGGCCACAGCCAATTGCAATGCTTCGAGCGCTTCTGGATAAAGCCCGTCTATCGATAGATCCATTCCCAGGGACCTCGCGGCCTCGCCATGGCCTTGCTCGGCCGCACAGCGCCGCATCTGCCGGGCAATATCCGGTGCAATGTCAATGGGTGCCAGCTTCTCTCCCACTGCGTACTGGGCTTGGGCACTGCCTTGATCGGCAGCCTTACGGAAGTAGCGCAACGACATGTCTTTGTCCTGCTTCAGTCCGGCTGAGCCGCTTTTCAGCAATATGCCGATAAAGTAATACCCCGATGCAATCCCCGCATCGATCAGTGTCCTGGACATGTCTTTGTCCTGCTTCAGTCCGGCTGAGCCGCTTTTCAGCAATATGCCGATAAAGTAATACCCCGATGCAATCCCCGCATCGATCAGTTCCTGGCTCAGACGCAGATATTCCTCGCCACGAAGATTGAAATGGCCGCGCATAGCGCCATTTTGCAGGTTGATATTGGCTTTGTAGTGACCGTTCTCGGCAGCTATCCGGTACAGCCGCTCAATCTCTAGATCGACCGTCTTGTCCTGCTTGAGCAGGTTGCTCTTCTGCAACCAGCGAGCATATTGAAACAGCACATCTGAATCGGCGGAGGGCTCCGGAATCTGTTCGTGTACACAGGTAAAGGCCAGCTTGGCTTTGATCTCGGTGAAACAGCGAGCATATTGAAACAGCACATCTGAATCGGCGGAGGGCTCCGGAATCTGTTCGTGTACACAGGTAAAGGCCAGCTTGGCTTTGATCTCGGCCATCGGATTCAAGGGAATCTCCTGATTAGGGTGAGTGAGGGCGGCGCCGTTATCACAGGCGACCAGCAGCATGCTTGTCAGCAAGAGAACCCGGCGCATCAGTCGAGATCTTTCACGGTTTTTTCATCGTAATAAAACTCGATCAGCGAAGTGTCAGGCGTCAATTTCTTTGATTGGCGTTCCTTGTTTCTACTAATGATTTCCTGCCAAACATCAAACGCCACTGCCGGATCATCCTGCCCCCCCTTCCCACTCGTATGCAGATCCCACAACCGCCGCCGCAACGCCTGCGTCACACTCATCCACTCATGGGCAATATTCAGTTCGCTATCCACCTGCATACTGCGGGTATTGATGTTGGCCGAGCCGTGGGTAGTGAACACATCGTCGACGATCATCAACTTGGAATGGATGTACACCGGCATCCACGGCTTGCCGGCCGGAGAGTCGGGCGCGACCAGCGAGCACACATGGACTTTCAGGCCCGGACGCGGCTGCGGGGAGAGCACGCTGTTCTCGATCGCCTTGATCTGGTCGCTGAGCACAGCCCGCCGATACTCATCGCCCCAGTGCGTTTCAATCCGCGCCTGCCGGGCTTTGTCGCTCAGGTTGCCGCCGCCCAGCGAGTCGGTCAGCCGGGTCAGCGTCAGCAAGGCCTGTTGCTCCAGCAGGTCAGCCAGCGCCGGTGCCTCTGCTTGCGCTTTGGCGTTGGCCTGTTCAATACGCTTTAGTTTGGTGATCTCAGGAATGGCGTCGCCACGCCCCAGGTTCTCAAGCATGCGCTGAGTGTTCACCGTGCCCGCACCCATGCCATCGTTGGTGGCATTGGTGACCACGAATAGGTGCAGGCTGCCGTGTAACCCCGGATCGCGCCCTGCGCGGCTTTGATCGGCAGCGGCCTTGATGATGGCTTCGGCCAACGGCGGCCAGCGAAAGTACTGGTTCTCGATGTAGATGAACTGGGTGGCGTTGTTGACTGCGTTCAGGTAGAGCTTTTCGATATCACGCTTGCCCTCTTGTGCCTGGGTACGCAGGAGTTGGGCCAACTGACGAGTGATGCCTGGGGCGCACTGCAACTGTGGCCCAACCTGCTTGGCCTGGCGTGAGGCAAGCAAGTCCTCACCGGTCTCCTTGCGCCAGGCAGTGGCGAAGTTATGGTGCAGGTGCTCCAGAATCGGCCCGCTGACCTGGCTGGAAATATCCTGGCGGGGCGTATCGCCACGGGCGCCGCCATTGGGTTCAGGCTTGTGGCCTTCAGAGCGGTTCAGCGCGGAGTGGGCATCGGTGTCCCAATATTCGTCGAGCATGTTGTGGCCCATGACGAAGCCGACGGCTTTGTTCGTATCTCCATAGTCAACCAGCACGGTTTTTTGATGATGGGTGGCGGTCGCGCTCAACGTAGCGACTGTGGCGTTGCTGAGCTGGCGGTCGAGGCTTTTGTACCTGGCCTGATAGGCGATTTCGGTCCGTTCGTAAACGCTGAAACCACGGCTGACGAACACTGGAATATTACGCGCGGCCCGCAGCCCTTCCGCCATGAAGTCGGCGACTGCACAGTTGGCAAACCAATAGCGGTCGAACGCATATTGATCCTGCGTGGCGCTTTGCAGTGCTCGGTCCTCGATACGCAAAGGACCTTTTCCAGGAAGGTTGGCCTCACCCGCTTTGCCGGCGCTGTTAAACGGCATCTCCCAACCCAGCACCCGAACCTCGACACCTTGTTTCGCTTTGTCCATCAACAGCTCGCCGATACTCGGGCTTGCACCGTCACGAATAAAATGCATCGACGGCTGGAAGCCCCAGCAGATAATGTCGACAGTCCGGCTGGCCTGGGCGATTGCCTGATGCACGGCCCTGAAGGTTTCTTCGCCGTTGATCAGCGGCAGATAGGTGGCCTTGGCGGGCGGGTATTCGGTGTCCTGTACGTACCATCGTGGGGTGCACGTGGCTTGCTGGGTTTGCTGCAGGGCTACGGGTACGACAATGTCGGTCTGAGTCATGCGATTTCGCCTTTCTGGTCACTGGCTGCGCTCACCACCTCGGCGTAAACCGCACGGTGATCGGTGTGCGATATGGGCTGGCTCACCTCGCTATCTGTCTGTGAGCGATGGTTGTGCAAACCGGCGTTGGCGAGGACTGCTTGCTCGGCATTGCGATATTCACTGGGCACCGGTATCTGGTAGCTTGCCCCGTTGGCCATGACCATGCGGTACTTTCGGGTGACGACCTGATGATCGATGGTTATATGTCCGGTTTTATCCAGCACGCCCTGCTTGATGACCGCATCGTCGGCATAGAGCGTGTAGGGCATGCCTGCCCAGCCTTGCTGGGTGGCATTGGCGGTTGGCGACACGCTAAACCGCAAGGGCTGTCTGGACAGGCTTTGGGGGTACTCCGGCTGTGAGGCGTTCATGCTTGCTGGCCCCAGGTAGGCGAAGTGCGCCGACTTCACGTTGTAATCCCCCAGGGTCCCGGACTCGATGCAGCTCTGATCCAGGGTGATGTAGCTGCCGCCCGCGTTCAGGGTGATTTTCTTTTTCGCGACGATGCGGATTTCATCCTCAGTACTGGTGATGCTCAGCCCGTTACGGGCCATCAGTTCCAACGTGTCGTTCTGTGCCTGCACGCTCACAGGCCCCTGATTGGCGATCAGCTTGATACCCAGCTTGCGCACGAATAGGCTCACCCCCTGCCCCACGCCGATAAACAGGCGCTTGATCACACTGATATCCGCCTCGCCACCGGCGTTGAGCATCAGGTTGTTCTGCGCTGCCAGTTGCAAGTGCTTGCCGCTGGTCAAGGCGATGCCTTGAGGGGCGCTGAGCAGCAGCACGGACGAGGCAAGTTGCTCAATGTCTTGTTTGAGCAGGTTTATCTGCGCTTGCACATCTGCCGGATCGGCTTTGGCGGCTTGGGCATCAACCGACACCCCCTCCAACTGGTCTGCAGCCTGTTGCAAGCGCCCCAATGCAGCGCTCATTTCCAACATCTGGCCGTTGGCCCGCGACTGCACGTCAGCACTGATAAAAAGACCGCTGCCCGCCCGAATGGCGCCATGCCCATCGGTACGCAACTCTGCGCCCTGGCCTCGTGGCTTGCGCTCGGCATCCACCAGATGCCCTAGATTCAACTGGCTCTTGCCACTGTGCTCGGTACTGAGCTTGACGTGCTCCTGCCCCCGCGTGTCGTCCATACGCAGTTTGTTGTTCGCCGGGGTGCGCAGTACGTTGCGTTTGTAGTTGCGCAACGTCACGTGGTCGACGTGTTGGCTGTCGTGCAGGGCGTGGGCGATGTAGGGGCGGTCGGGGTCGCCTTGCTCAAAAGCGATGGCGACTTCGGTGCCGGCCAGTAGCGGCAGGTGCAGACCGTGGGTGTCGCCAGCGTAGGGCCGGGCCAGGCGTAGCCAGAGGCTTTCTTCGCCGAGCTTCCAAGTGTCGCGGTCGAATAGGAAGTTAACCTTGTAACGGCCCTCGAGGTCGATGTGGCCGTAGGGGTCGTGGTCTTGGGGGCTGGTGACACGGGCCGGGACGGTGCCGGCGATTTGTGGTTTGTCCTTCAGTTCGGGGCGAAAGCACACGGTTTCTGAATAGGGCATGGCCTGGAGGGTGGCTTCAAAGCTTTGGTCGCGGGCAGCTTTGGTGGTCAGGCCGGTGATCACCGCGCCCGGCGTAAAGGCCTGCGGGGCACCGCCGGAGACCTTGAGTACCTGGCCCGGCGCCAGGGTGGCGCTGCTGCTCACGCCGCTAAGTTGGGTCTGCCCATTCAGATAACACTCGTGGCGCAGACGGGCGTAGAAATAGCCGCTTTCGCTTTGCAGATCCTCGTCTTGGTCCACCCGGTCGCCGAGGGCCGTGTAAGGTTCGGCGTAGTGATAGGCCTCACCGTAGGTGGTTGGCGCACCCCGGCTCTGGTCGATCTCACCGCTCAGGTGGGCGCTGGCATCGCGGTGGTGGTAGGCACGAAAATGCACCTGTTGCTCGACCACGGCGTGGCTCGATTGCAGTTGCCACACCGCATCCTGGCCGCTGCTGCCAAGCCCGGATTGCGGGCGAAGGGGCAGTTCGATGTCGAATTGGTAGAGGCGTTGATCGTCGCAAAACTCGACCACATCGATGCCCAGGCGCTCGTCACTGGTGAAGC
This sequence comes from Pseudomonas sp. Root569, assembly GCF_001427465.1. Classification (NCBI taxonomy): domain Bacteria; kingdom Pseudomonadati; phylum Pseudomonadota; class Gammaproteobacteria; order Pseudomonadales; family Pseudomonadaceae; genus Pseudomonas; species Pseudomonas sp. Root569. The sequence goes on from NZ_LMGQ01000011.1 coordinate 5,832, forward strand.
GGTACCAGATGCCGACCTCGGCGAGCAGCCGGGCGATAAAGTCCAGGTCGCTCTCGCCGTATTGCATGACCTGTTCACGCTTGGGGTAGTCACGTTTCAAGCTGAACAGAAAATCCTGGCCTTCCAGGCCGTGGCGGCCGCGCAGGATGCTTTCGACGATTTCCGGCACTGATTGATGCTGGTAGATACGGAACTGCCGGCCGCGACCGAGCAGGGCCAGGCGCGGCTGCAAGGTGATCTCATAGGTGGCCTGGTCGTTGGAGCCGGACTGGCGCTTGAAGCCGGTGACCACGCCACGCAGGGTGCGCAGCGGTTTGACCTCCGGTGCGCTGAGTCCGGCGACCGGCAGTTGTTGCGGCGCGGCGTGCAGGCTGAAACTGGCGTCCTGGCCGAGCAAGCTTTCCGCTGCCAGATCACGCTCGGTGCTGGTGAATTCCACGCGATAGGTGAAAAGTTGGCTTAGGTGTTCTTGGCCCTCAAAGGCCAACACCTCGAGCAGGGCCTCGACATTGCGCACACTCAGCTTAAACCGGCTGTGGTCGAAAAAAACGCTCGGTAAAACGCTGGAAGCCATCCCTTTTATTCCTGAACGCGAAAGAGTCCAGAGAGTAAAGATTTGTTATCGGTAGTTAATGTCGGAAGATTCGACTTTACAAGAAAGATGCTTCTGTATTCGCATCCACAAGTCCGATAGGCCGACAAACCAAGGTAGTCGTCGGTCTTTGGCCGAATGTGCCGGGGGCGGGCTGATGAAGCTGTGGGGTATTTGAAGGCCTCATCGGGGGCAAGCCCCCTCCCACATTTTGAGCACACCGCATTCCCCTGTGGGAGGGGGCTTGCTCCCGATGGCGATGGTCCAGGCACTACACATCATCGATATGCCTATACTCCAACTGCAACCCCATCGCCAGCTCTTGAGCCCGCCCCAACCTGATCGGCCCGCGCTCAATATCGACCAGCACTCCCGGGCACTCCAATCGCGGTAACGCGTCAATCGCCTTGAGCCGCCCATCGGTCACCACCAGCAACTTCTGTTGCTCCACCGGATAGCGCTTGCGCCGCGCCGCGAGCCACTCCCCGGCCTCGGCCAGTGCCGCCAGCAATGGCGTGCCGCCGCCGGCACCGAGCTGATCCAGCCAGCCCGCCAGGCCTTTGGCAGCCTTCAGGCCTTGCACCTGCCACTTCGGCGATGCGCCGCTCGCCGTCAGCAATGCCATGCGCGCCCGTTGCCGGTAAGCATCGTCAAACAGCTGGGCCAACAACCCCTTGGCATCGGTCAACGCGCGATGGCGCCGAGTCGACGCCGAGGCATCGACGATCACCAACCACAATTCAGGCGCTGAACGACTACGCAGGTGAAACAGCAAATCGTCCCGGGATTGCGGCCGGCCGTCGAGCAAAGTGCCCGGCCAATTGATCGTGCCCTGCTGTGCGCTGCGCGCCTTGCCCTGCCTGCCATTGTCCAGTCTGCCCGCCTGGGGCCGGGCATCCGCCCCCGCGTCAGGTCGGGGGCGAATGCCTAGGGCTTTTTTGGCCAGGCCGGCACATCGCGGCGTGCGCCGGTGGGCAAGGCCGGTGCGGGCATATCGCCCCATTGACCCTGGCCAGGGGAGGTCTCAGACGGCTTCGACGACTGCCCCTCATTCGGCGGCGCGGCCGGTGGCGTTTGCGGCTGACGGCGATGGCGCAAGGCAAACTCGGCCACTGCTTCGATATCTTCCTCGGCGATGGCTGACGCGCCACGCCACGCCGCATGGGCACGGGCGCCGCGCAACCAGACCAGATCGGCGCGCAAGCCATCGACGCCTTCAGCAAAACAGCGTTCGGTGATCCGGGCCAATGCCAGGTCATCCAGCGGGATGCTGTCGAGCCGTGCCCGCGCCTGGGTGCAGCGCTCGCGCAAGGCGGCCTGGGGTTCAGCCCACTGCGCGCAGAACGCGGCTGGATCGGTGTCGAAATCCAGGCGACGACGGATGATCTGCCCGCGCTCGGCAGGCAAGGTCTGCCCGCTCAGCGCCACATTAAAGCCGAAGCGGTCGAGCAGTTGCGGGCGCAACTCACCCTCCTCCGGGTTCATGGTGCCGATCAGCACAAAGCGCGCCGAATGGCGATGGGAAATGCCGTCACGTTCGATCAGGTTGGTGCCGCTGGCGGCCACGTCCAGCAGCAGGTCCACCAAGTGGTCTGCCAACAGGTTGACCTCATCCACATACAGCACACCGCCATCAGCCTTGGCCAACACGCCGGGGGAAAACTGCGCTCGGCCTTCGCCCAGGGCTGCATCCAGGTCCAGGGTGCCGACCAGCCGCTCCTCGGTCGCGCCCAAAGGCAAGGTGACGAACTGCCCGCTGGCCAGCAGGTCGGCCAGGCCACGGGCCAGGGTCGACTTGGCCATGCCCCGCGGCCCTTCGATCAGCACGCCGCCTATCCTCGGGTCGATGGCAGTCAGGCACAGCGCCAGTTTCAGCTCGTCGGCGCCAACCACGGCGGACAGCGGGAAATGGGGAGTCTCAGTCATCGGCTGTCTTCTTCTATATCCAGCAATAGGTTTTCCAGCGCCTCGCGATACGCCCCCGGCTCCTGCCACATGCCACGCTGCTGGGCTTCGAGCATGCGCTCTGTCATGTCCCGCAAAGCGTCGGGGTTGTGTTGCTGCACAAAGGCGCGGGTGTCAGGGTCGAGCAGGTAGGCATCGGCCAGCAGCGCGTATTGATGATCGTCGATCAGCGCGGTGGTGGCGTCGAAAGCGAACAGGTTGTCCACGGTCGCGGCCATTTCGAACGCGCCCTTATAGCCATGGCGCTTGACGCCTTCGATCCACTTGGGGTTGGCGGCGCGGGCGCGGACAACCCGGTTCAGCTCTTCCTTCAAGGTACGGATTCTGGGCAGGTCCGGCTGGCTATGGTCACCATGATAGCTGGCGGCCTTGTCACCGCTCAGGGTTTCCACGGCGGCAAGCATGCCGCCCTGGAATTGGTAGTAGTCATTGGAGTCGAGCAGGTCATGCTCGCGATTGTCCTGGTTCTGCAATACCGCCTGCACCTGGCTCAAGCGCTGGGCAAATTGTCCGCGGGCGGCGGTGCCCTCGTCGGACCCACCGTAGGCATAACCGCCCCAGTTCAGGTAGATCTCAGCCAAGTCTTCACGGCTCTGCCACAGGCGCCCGTCAATGGCGCCCTGCACACCTGCGCCATAGGCACCGGGCTTGGCGCCGAAGATGCGCCAGCCGGCCTGCTTCGCCGCAGCCTCTAAGTCCAGGCCCGACGCCAGCAGCGCCTGGCGCTCGCTGCGCACCTTGGCGGCCAGCGGGTTCATGTCATCCGGTTCGTCGAGGGCCGCTACCGCCTGCACCGCCGCATCGAACAGACGGATCAGGTTGGCGAAGGCATCGCGGAAGAACCCGGACACACGCAGGGTCACGTCGACACGCGGGCGGTCCAGCAGGCTGATCGGCAGTATTTCAAAATCATCCACCCGCTGGCTGCCGGTGGCCCATACCGGGCGCACGCCCATCAGCGCCATGGCCTGGGCGATATCGTCGCCACCCGTGCGCATGGTGGCCGTGCCCCACACCGACAAGCCAAGCTGGCGCAGGTGGTCGCCGTGATCTTGTAGATGTCGCTCAAGAATCAGATTGGCCGACTGGAAACCGATGCGCCAGGCCGTGGTGGTCGGCAGGTTGCGTACATCCACAGTGAAGAAGTTACGCCCCGTCGGCAGTACATCCAGGCGACCGCGACTGGGCGCACCGCTGGGCCCTGCCGGTACAAACCGCCCGCCCAGGGCATCCAGCAAGCCGCGCATCTCCGCTGGGCCACAGGCGTCCAGGCGTGGCGCTACCACGATACGCAGGCTTTCTATCACCGACTTCACGTCCTGCCAGCCGGGCTCTTCCAACTGCTCGAGGGGACCTTCCAGCGCCTGCTCGATCAGGCGTGCTGCGTAAAACTCCAGGCGTTCGCGGGTATCGCCGGCGGTGCGCCATAACTGCCCGTCGATCTTCTGCAACACGGGCGGACGCCGTCCCGTCCAGGGCTCGGCCAAGGCGCAATCGAGCGGATCAAAGCCCAGGTCGAATGCCTTGGCCAGTACCCGCAGCAGGCTCGATTGCGGGCCACGGCCGTCGCCACGGGGAATTCGCAACAAGGCCAGCAAGGTGTCGATGCGCAAGCGGCCCTCGGGTGATTCGCCAAAAACATGCAGACCGTCGCGGATCTGCGATTCCTTCAAGTCACACAGGTAGGTGTCCAGGCGCGGCAGCCAGATGTCGGCGTCAGCCTCGCTGTCCAGCTCCAGCTCCTGGTCGATGCGGGTTTCGCGCACCAGCTTGAGAATGTCTTTTTGCAGCTCAAGGGCGCGGCGCGGGTCGAGCAATTGCGCCTCGTAGTACTCGTCGGCCAACAGCTCCAGGTTACGCAACGGGCCGTAGGTTTCGGCGCGGGTCAGCGGTGGCATCAGGTGGTCGATGATCACCGCCTGGGTACGCCGCTTGGCCTGGGCACCCTCGCCCGGGTCGTTGACGATAAACGGGTAGATGTTCGGTAGTGGCCCGAGCAATGCATCCGGCCAGCAGTTTTCCGAAAGGCCCACGCCTTTGCCCGGCAGCCATTCCAGGTTGCCGTGCTTGCCCACATGGATCACGCCATGGGCACCGTAGGTGTGGCGCAACCAGAAGTAAAACGCCAGGTAGCCATGGGGCGGCACCAGGTCCGGGTCGTGGTACACGGCGCTGGCGTCCACCTGGTAACCCCGGGCCGGCTGGATGCCGACGAAGGTCAGGCCCAGGCGCAAGCCGGCGATCATCATGCGGCCGTCGCGAAACATGGGGTCGTTTTGTGGCGCGCCCCAACGTTCCAGTACGGCCTGGCGATTAGAGTCCGGCAGGCGCTCGAACATCGCCTGGTAATCCTCCAGGCCCAGGCTTTGATGGCACGGGCGCAGGTCGAGGCTGTCGAGGTCATTGGTGACACCCCCGAGCAGCGCATGGATCAGTGCGGTGCCACTGTCGGGAAGCACTTCCGCCACCGGGTAGCCTTCAGCTTGCAAGGCGCGCAGGATATTCAGCGCGGCCGCCGGGGTGTCCAAGCCGACACCATTGCCAATACGACCGTCACGGGTGGGGTAGTTGGCGAGGATCAGGGCAATGCGCTTGTCGGCATTGGGCACCCGGGCCAGGTCAACCCAGCGCCGCGCCAGTTCAGCGACAAAATCCATGCGTTCGGGCGCTGCGCGGTAGCACACCACGTCGGACTGGCTGCGTTCGCTGCGCCAGGCAAGGTCCTTGAAGCTGATCGGCCGGCTGATGATGCGCCCATCCAGCTCCGGCAGGGCAATATGCATCGCCAGGTCACGAGGGCCGAGCCCTTGCTCACTGGCCTGCCAGCCGGGTTGGTTGTCCTGGGCGCAGATCGCCTGGATCACCGGGATATCGCGGCGAAATGGGCGCAGGTGCGGGGCTTCGGGGCTGGACTGGGCAAAGCCGGTGGTGTTGAGGATCACGGCGGCTTGCACGTCGTCCAGCAGGTCCTCGACCACCGCAAGGCAACCGGGTTCTTTCAAGCTCGCCACCGCGATAGGCAGCGGATTAAGGCCCGCCGCCTGCAAGCGCTGGCAAAACACATCGATGAAACCGGTATTGGCCGCCTGCAAGTGGGAGCGGTAGAACAGCACCGCAGCCACAGGGAAGTCGGGGCGCCAATCTACCTGCCAGTCATTGAGGCGGGCATTGGCTGTATTGGGGTGATAGATCGCCGTACGCGGCAAGGTTTGCGGCTCGGCCCAGAGATAGTCGCGGCCCAGATGGGCGCTGGCCAGGCAATGGTAAAAATCCAGCGCATTACCCAGGCCACCCTGGCGCAGGAAATGCCACAGGCGCTCGCGCTGTTCGGCATCAACAGTGCTCAGGGCGCTGAGCTCCGGGTCGGGTCGGTCATCCCCCGGCACCAAAATCAGCGTGACGCCGCGTTCGGCCAGCTCCACCAGGCGCTCGATGCCGTAGCGCCAATAACCAATGCCGCCGTGCAGGGAAATCAGGATGACCTTGGCGTGGCGCAACACCTCATCGACGTACAGGTCGACCGAGGCGTGGTTCTGCACCTGCATCGGGTTGGCCAGGCGCAGGCTCGGGTAATCCTCGGGCAACTGCCGGGCCGCTTCGGCGAGCAGCGCCAGGCTGGAGTCGCCGCTGCACAGGATCACCAGTTCAGCAGGGGTTTGGCCAAGGTCGGCAATATTGTCGTCCGCGACGAAACCACCGGGTTGGGTCCTGAGCAGGTGCATGGTTAAACGCTGAGGGCAGCGCGCAATTGCGCTTCAAGGCCGGCGGCATCCAGTTCCTGGCCGATCAGCACCAGGCGCGTGGTACGAGCTTCATCGGCCCCCCAGGCACGGTCGAAGTGTTTGTCGAAGCGCGTGCCCACACCCTGGATCAGCAGGCGCATCGGCTTGTTCGGGATCGCGGCGAAACCTTTGACGCGCAGGATGCCGTGCTGCACCACCAATTGAGCCAGGGCGTCGAGCAGCAGCGCTTCTTCGGCTTGGGGCAGGTCGATGGAGATGGAGTCGAAGGCATCGTGATCGTGATCGTCTTCACCTTCATGATGATGATCGTGATGGCTGTGGCGAGCGTCAATGTGCTCCTCGGAGCCTGCGCCCAGGCCAATCAGCACGTCCAACGGCAGGCGACCGCTGCTGGCTTCGATGACCTTCACTGCTGGCGGCAGCTCCTCGGCGACTTCCAGGCGCACGCGGGCCAGGTCTTCGGCGCTGATCAGGTCGGCTTTGTTGAGGATCACCAGGTCCGCGCTGGCCAGTTGATCAGCGAACAGTTCATGCAACGGCGACTCGTGGTCCAGGTTCGGGTCGAGTTTGCGCTGGGCGTCGACCTGATCCGGGAACGCGGCGAAGGTGCCGGCGGCCACGGCCGGGCTGTCGACCACGGTGATCACCGCGTCAACGGTGCAGGCGCTGCGGATCTCCGGCCACTGGAAGGCTTGCACCAGCGGCTTTGGCAGGGCCAGGCCCGAGGTTTCGATGAGGATATGGTCAAGGTCACCGCGACGGGCAACCAGTTCGCGCATCACCGGGAAGAACTCTTCCTGCACGGTGCAGCACAGGCAACCGTTGGCCAGTTCGTACACGCGGCCATTGGCTTCTTCTTCGGTACAACCGATAGAGCACTGCTTGAGGATTTCACCGTCAATGCCCAGCTCGCCGAATTCGTTGACGATCACCGCAATACGACGGCCCTGGGCGTTGTCGAGCATATGACGCAACAAGGTGGTCTTGCCCGAGCCAAGGAAGCCGGTAACGATGGTGACGGGGAGTTTGGCCAGTGTTTTCATCGGATGCCCTTTGGGGCGGGCATACGGGACGACAGGCCCTGCGGCGGCGCGCAGCAGCGGATTTCGTCACCGGATCACCCCGCCCGGTTGAATTGGAAAATCGGTGACGAGGCAGGTCTCCTGGCTTGGGGCGTACAGGTCTTGCGACCAACGCTGACTGCGCCTTCCCGCCGTCTCGGCAGTGGCATGGCAGTCAACTGAACCCTTCACAGTTGCGGGGGCAGCCGCGGCTTGGACCGCGTTCCCTTCTTAGCTTCGGCCTGGGCCGAAGAACCTCGAGCGAGCAAGGCTACGCAGTGCGGGAGAAGGGGTCAATGTTGATCGCGCATCCGACCTCGAGAAACGCCGAAACCACTCAGGCAGCGGCCGGCCTGTTGAAGCGGCTACTCCCTACCCGCTGGCATGCTGCTTCTTTTTTAGGAATAGGCCCACTTAACCGGAACATTACTGATGATGTCGGGTGTATTTATCGGACCGTGGCTTTTGAGGAAAAAGTCAAAACGGCCGTTGCCCGTCAGATCGATAGCCAACCTCGATAGGTTGGCGTGGCGGTTGTAACTTAGAACAGCTTGACCCGGTTCGCCCGATAACCGCCTTACAAACGTCAACGCGCCAATACCGGCGTTTTTCAACAAGGCCGAAATGTCGATTCTGTCGGTGCCACTCACAAAGTCCATGATCAGGTCAGGATTTTCCAACGTGGAATCGCTGGCGTGGTCATAAGCAAAGGTATCCGCCCCCCCTGCCCCCCTCAGCCAATCGGCGCCCGCTGCCCCCTTGAGCACATTGTCCGCATCGTTGCCGATGATCGCATCATGACCAGAGCCGCCGATTGCGTTTTCAACCGTAACGCCTTTGGCAATAGAAACATTCCCCCGCAAGCCTCCAACATCGGAATAGGATTCAGCGTTGAGGTTGATAGTTTGGTTTTGGCGATATTTGGAAAAATCCAACGTGTCGTTACCTCCACCGTCCCACACACAGAATATTGCCGTATCCCTGGGATGATCGAGTTGATAATAGTCTCGACCCGAATTGGAGTTAAAACCGTAGGTGGTGTCTGAATTACGTGTCCTATAATTGGCACCATATACCCGCTGGACACCCGCAATATCACCCATCAAGGGTGCAGCAGAGTACTTTCCTTGATGGTTCTGACCACTTAAGTCGGCATCGAAGTAGCTCATGACAGTATGGCCACGAGTATCCTGAGCATAAACGGCGTCGCGAAAGTAACTGGGATAGGCGGAATCGTTGCTATTGTCATAGTCCGCAGGATGCAAAAGACCCAGTCCATGCCCTATTTCATGGGTAAGCGTATATCGGCCATGATTGTTAATGGCAGGGGCAGCATTCGTGCCAAAACGGGGATTGATGAGGACTTTAACGTCTTCGCCTGGCAATTGGGCGGATGCAACCCGGGGCACCTCACTATTGGAAAAAGCCAGGTGCCCTTCCCCACGGTCGGTACGTTCCTGGAAAGACACGTTCGCCACATCGGCCCAGGACTGCATGGACAGTCTGGCCTGGTTTTTCTGGGTGGCATTGAACGCTCTCTCCCCTTCCCCCTGGGTATCGAATGTATAGGAAACCTGCGTGACACCATCACCATTGCTGTCATTCCATTTCTGGCCACTTCGGGTGAGGTGCTGAGCGATCTGGTCCGCGGTAAAAATCGGCTTGTCAAGACCCGGTATTGGCCTTAAATGCGGGTCGAATGTACGCAACGTGGGATCGGAAGAGCTGTTTTGTTGAGCCTCTGCGGACGGGTTATAGGAGCGTTGCACGCTGTTAGTTATCTGCACAATGGGCACCATCAATTTTGACTATTCAAGGGAGACAAAACCACAACCACGAGCATCAGTAGGGAGAAACGCAAAAAGCGTTCCCGGACAGCTTGCCCAACGATTCAACGCCTGCATCACTCTAAATAACCAACCTACGAATGGAGCATTAGTTCACTGAACATCCCGTCTCAACAACCTATTGAAAAGTAAGTAAAAGCCCGAATAACCCACTTACACCCATACAATATATTTTTATATTTCGGCAACAGAACGAATAACCTTTCTTCCTTTTGAAACATGTAAAAGCTCATGTTCCGCTGCATTCGCTAACGACAAGTAAATAAAGATTGTGGACGCGTACAGGGCCACCCCTCTCGTTGCCTTGGCAGCGTATTCCGCCATTTGACGTAAGCGCTCGCCGCATGCTCTCCTACACACCTTGTTTCGGGTGCCCTTCACAGGGTGAAACGGGAAACCGGTGCGCCATAGACCTATGGCAAGTCCGGTGCTGCCCCCGCAACGGTAAGCGAGCGAAGCGTCAAATCCACTGTGCTGTGCATGGGAAGGAGACGCTTATCAGGTGGAACTCTTCCAAGAGCCGCCCCTCGCAAGCCCGGAGACCGGCCCGAAAAATTCAGATAACAAACCCGCGGTGGGCGGGCGCTGTTCAGAACCCTGCGTGCCTGGCTCGCGTGGTTTGCATGCGCTCGTTTCACTCTGACACCTGATAGGGACGCGCCATGTCGATCACCACCAGCACCTCGCACTCCGCCAGCAGCACTGCCACCTTGAGCCAACGCCTGACCGCCGCAATCGGTGCGTCGATCCTCGGCGCGTGCCTTGTATATTTCGCCGGTTTCTCCCATATCGAGGCAGTGCACAACGCGGCCCACGATACCCGCCACAGCGCCGCGTTCCCGTGCCACTGAGACCTGCCGATATGATCAAGCGTATTGCCCAGACCGCAGGGTTCACCGGCTTGTTGGCCGCCCTACTGTTGACACTGCTGCAAAGCTTGTGGGTTGCACCGTTGATTTTGCAGGCGGAGACCTATGAAAAGCCGCCGGCAACCACCGAAGTCACCCATGAGCATGCCGGCGCCGCTGCGCACACCCACGACGCCGAGGCCTGGGAGCCGGAAGATGGCTGGCAGCGGGTGCTCTCCACCACCGGTGGCAACCTGGTGGTTGCCGTCGGTTTTGCACTGATGCTGGCCGGCCTGTACACCCTGCGCGCACCGACCCGCACCGCCCAGGGCTTGCTCTGGGGCCTGGCGGGTTACGCAACCTTCGTGCTGGCACCCACCCTGGGCCTGCCACCGGAATTGCCGGGCACGGCTGCGGCTGACCTGACGCTGCGCCAGAGCTGGTGGATAGGCACCGCCGCCTCCACCGCCGCCGGTATTGCGCTGATCGTGTTCGGCCGCAACTGGCTGTTGAAAGTGCTGGGCGTGGCGATCCTTGCCGTGCCCCACGTGATCGGCGCACCGCAGCCGCAGGTGCACTCGATGCTGGCCCCGGAGGCTCTCGAGGCACAATTCCAGATTGCCTCGCAATTGACCAACGTGGCGTTCTGGCTGGCCCTTGGCCTGATCAGCGCCTGGTTATTCCGCCGCCACCGCGACGATCGATACTCGGCATGATCCTGGTGGTCGGCCTGGGGTGCCAGCGCGGTTGTGATGTTCACGCCCTTCTGGACCTGTTTGACGCCGCCCTCGCCGAGGGCGGCATTGAACGCAAGCGTATCAGCGCCCTGGCGAGCCTTGATCGCAAACAGGATGAGCCCGGTTTGGTGGCCCTCGCCCATCTTCTGGGCCTACCGCTACAGTGTTTCAACGCCGAACAACTGGCAGGTTATGAACATCGCTTGAGCCATAAGTCAGCGGTCGCTTTTGCCCATGTAGGTTGTTATGGCGTCGCCGAAAGTGCCGCCCTGGCCCTGGCCGAACACCTCTCGGGCAGCCCATCCCGCCTGCTGATTACCCGCCGGAAAACCAACCAGGCCACCTTTGCATTAGCCTGCGCCAGTTAAAATCCCGATAATTGCCGTTATCGATCATGAATAATCTTCATGCTCACCCGTTTTTCAACAGGAATTTCCCATGACCGTCTACTTCATCGGCGCAGGCCCCGGTGACCCGGAACTGATCACCGTCAAGGGCCAGCGGCTGATCCGCAGTTGCCCGGTGATCATCTACGCGGGCTCGCTGGTGCCTGCGGCGGTGCTGGAAGGCCATCAGGCGCATCAGGTGGTCAACAGCGCCGAACTGCATCTGGAGCAGATCATCGACTTGATCACGACCGCCCATGGACAAGGCCAGGATGTGGCACGCGTGCACTCCGGCGACCCAAGCCTGTATGGGGCGATTGGCGAGCAGATCCGTCACTTGCGTGAGCTGGGCATTCCCTTCCAGATCATTCCCGGGGTCACGGCGGTAGCGGCTTGCGCGGCGCTACTGGAAACCGAGCTGACCCTGCCGGACATCGCCCAGAGCGTGATCCTGACTCGCTATGCGGATAAAACCAGCATGCCCGCTGGTGAGGGCTTCGACAGCCTGGCCCGGCACGGCACGACCATGGCGATTCACCTGGGGGTCAATCACCTGGAGAAGATCGTCGCCGACCTGCTGCCTCACTATGGCGCCGATTGTCCGATTGCCGTAGTTCACCGTGCAACCTGGCCGGATCAGGATTGGGCCGTGGGCACCTTGGCGGATATTGCCCAGAAGGTCGCGGCCAAGGGGTTCCGGCGTACGGCGTTGATTGTGGTGGGCCGGGTGTTGGCCAATGACACTTTCAGTGAGTCTTCACTGTATCGGGCGGGACATGCGCACCTGTACCGACCTTGATTTTTTACTTTATAAAATTAAATCAACGCACTGATTTAAATGAATAAATACCAATAAAATGTGGGAGGGGGCTTGCCCCCGATGGCCATAGGTATCTACACACTTCATAGCAGTCACCGGTAACCACGATGCGCAGCGAGCCGCTCTTGATCTTGATCTGCTGTTGATCCTAGGCGCCCCGTTAAACCACGCTGGCCGGAATTCGACAGGGATTTGGGGGGTAAACCGGCAGGGATGCCGGTTTAGCCGCCCCGCGCCATGGATGGGGGAGGTGCCGAGTGGTGGGGCAATAGCGTTTTGGTTACTTTTGCGCTTTTCAAAAGTGACCCGCTGTAAGAGCGGAACCAATAGTGGCCGTTACCTAAATAACGGATATGTACTCGATCAACCTACAACATCCCGATCGGTGGTCAGGCCGCCATCGGGGGCAAGCCCCTCCCACACTTAATCTTTATTATTAGATAGATATCATAAGCCCCTGAATTTTAAGCACAAAAAACGGCGCTCACGGGGCGCCGTTTTTTCTTCGCAGTGAACACCTTACTCAGTAGTAGGCATTTTCTTTCTGCGTGTGGTCAGTCACGTCACGTACGCCCTTGAGCTCCGGAATGCGCTCAAGCAAAGTGCGCTCGATGCCTTCGCGCAGGGTCACGTCTGCCTGGCCGCAGCCCTGGCAGCCGCCGCCGAATTTCAATACGGCGATACCGTCATCCACTACGTCGATCAGGCTCACCTGGCCGCCATGGCTGGCCAGCCCTGGGTTGATCTCGGTTTGCAGGTAGTAGTTGATGCGCTCGTTGACCGGGCTATCAGCATTGACGTTCGGCACCTTGGCGTTGGGCGCCTTGATGGTCAACTGGCCGCCCATGCGGTCGGTAGCGTAGTCGACCACGGCGTCATCGAGGAAGGCTTCGCTGAAGGCATCGATGTAAGCGGTGAAGCTTTTCAGCCCCAGGGCGATGTCTTCAGGTTTCTCTTCACCCGGCTTGCAGTAGGCGATGCACGTCTCGGCGTACTGGGTACCGGGCTGGGTGATAAAGACGCGGATACCAATACCCGGGGTGTTCTGCTTGGACAGCAGGTCAGCCAGGTAATCATGGGCGGCGTCGGTAATGGTTATGGCAGTCATGGAAACTCCTCACAGGCTTGCCGGCAGTTTACGCCAAATCATTACAGAGGTACAAAGTCCTAGTATTTTTGTCGGGAAATAATTGCCTGATCCTCGACACCCAGCCAACGCTTGAGCGGGCGATAGGTTGCCTTCTCCAGCCATTGGTAGCTGACGTATGCGCCCAGCGCCGTCACTACGATGCAAACCGGCAGGATTGTGTAGGGATCTATTGCGTTTCGCTCAGCAACCCATCGCCCGGCGGCCAGCACCAGCACGTGGATCAGGTACACCGAATAAGAGCAATCGCCGAGCATTTTCAAAATGCGCGAACCTTGGAAGTAAGGCTCCAGAGTTACACAGCTGATAACCAATATTGCGCTGGGCACACCCCACTCAAGCGCACGGGGTACATCTGCCCCGTGATAGATCGCCGCCAGGGCTACCGCGATCCCGGATAATGGCAGCCACGCCCGGGCCCGGCACCAGCCACGCTGGTACAACATGCCGATCACGATACCCATCAGAAACTCAAGCACGATGTCGTTATGGTAAAAACCGCTGGCCAGGTCCAGGGCGGGACTGAGGGCACAGCACACCAGGTATAACAAACCTGCCACCACCCACAACCGATATGAACGGCCAACCAGCAAGGCCAGGGCAAACAGAACGTAGAAGAGCATCTCGAAGTTCAGGGTCCAGCCAGCATCCAGCAGCGGATAGACCCCATACCCTCCTGGGTTCTCAGCAGGTATAAACAGCAGCGACAGCAGCACATGGCCCAGCGCCAGCTCAGCATCGGGAAACATCGACGGCACTGTCAGAACCAGCACAGCCATGAGCAGCGTATAGAACCAATACGCCGGAGCGATCCGCGCCAGACGCATCAGCATGAATTGCCACGGCGTGAGCGCCTTATCTGCGGTGGCGAGGAAAATCACCAGGCCGCTGATGACGAAGAATATGTCCACCCCGATGCCGCCTTTGTCGGCAAACAGATAAGCCAGTGGGTTACGCACCTCAAATTCGAAAAACACTTGCGTAAAGTGGTGCCCGAACACCACCCACGCCGCCAGCGCCCGTAGCGCTTGCACTGAAATCAACATCGTCGGAGTACCTTTTCCAGCCTATCGACAGATATCCGACTGCTTCAGCCCCCGCGTGGAGAAATGACCGGATTAATAGCTGTAGTTATAGGTTCTCATAGCGGTTCATGTCCAATACGCCCTCTTCCACCGGCGTGGTTTCATGAATGTACCGCGACAAGTCGTGGAAATACTGCCAGAACAACGGATGGCTGCGGCGCACACCCCAGCGCTCGACAATCTGCTCAAACCCCTTGGCATCCTGGGCCTGCTGCATGCGTGCGACAAATTCAGGCACTTCCCGGGCCGGAATATTGAACATGAAGTTCGGATAACTGCTCATCACCCCGGGATAGATGGTCAGCGTGTCCAACCCCGGCTGGTAGCGATACGCCTCACCGAGCAGGAACGCGACGTTACTGTGGGCGCGGTTGCGCAGCATGCTGTACACCACACGCTGGCCGCTGACGGTCTCGATGCGCAGCATCGTGGCCTCGGGCAACTGGTCGATCACCTTGAGCCCCGCCGCAGGCCGCGACGTCAGGCGGCTGAGCGCCTGTTCGGCATCCTGCAGGCCTGGGTCGATAGCGCTGCGCGAGCAATAGGCCCCCGTGCAGCGGTTGATCGGATCCGGGCTTGCATTCAAAGCGCCATAACGCGCCAACAGCTGGTTGGCAAAGTCGCGCTTGGGGTCCTTCTCGTCCAGATGCAAGCCCGTGGGCTTGTCGTCATCAATGGCTTCATAGTCCAGCCACAACTTGAGCTTGCCGCTGTTCTGGTACCAGTCATCAAGGAAGTCCTCGCGGCTGTCAGCCGGCATCAGGCGCAGGAAGTTCTGCTCGGCGCCGTTACGGATCAAGTCGAAGTACAGGCGCGTCTGGGCCTGGTGCGACACGTTGCCAAACACGTCGAAGTTCACCGCCAACTGGTAATAGGTACGCTCCAGCAGCGGGTAATCGAACAGCCACATTGTTTGCGGCACCTCGCCGATCAGGCCTTTGGTGACCGAGGCGCTGTCGAAATGACGGAAGATGCTCAGCAAGGCATTGTCACTGCCCGCCCACAGGCTCGACCAGCTCGGTGGCGGCACGTCTGCATAGCTGTCACGGCGCAAGGCTTCGTATTGGTTGCGCTTGTCGCGATAGGCCAGCCACAGGCTCAGCACGCTGCCCACGTCATCGTTCTGTCCCGGCATCGCCAGCAATGGCGTGGTCTGCCCACGATAGCGCGCATCGGTGATGTAGAGGTCGTGGTCCGGGTCCTGGAACAGAGCCCAGAAGTTATCGCGGATCACATCCGTGGCGATCTGCCCACGACACACCGGCCCGCGGATAAAAGTGCGCACGAAGTATTCGGCGTTATCCAGCATGAACTGGTAGCGAGCCTTGGCCGGGATGGCTGCGAAGGTTTCGAACGGGTTGGCGCGGCGCCCGGGGCCGTAGCCCGGCAAAGCACTCGCTTGCCAGTCACCGGAATAGAACAGCGCCTTGATCCGCGCCATTTTCGCCGGGCTGAACGGGTAAGTGATGTGGGTTTTATGCACGATCACGCCCTGCACCGGCCACAGGCGGTAATAGACTTTGGTACCAGGATCATCATTGGGACGACGCGTGGCGATCAGGTCGATGGGCTGGCCGCTTGGCGTACGTGAACGTACCCATTGGAAGAAATGCCCCGGCTCGCCGTTCTCAAAGTGGATATGGGCCAGGAACAGATGCTCGTACAACCAGCGCGCCACCAGGCTTTGCCGGGCACCGGGCTGGTTGAACAGGTTTTCCCATTGCTGCACCTGCAGGGCCTCTTTGGCGCTGGGTGCCAGGCCTTGTTCGTCAATCGGTGCACCGGAGGCCAGCCAGCGTTGCAGGGTCTGGTATTGCTGGTCGGACAAGCCAGTGACGGCCAGCGGCATGCCTTCCTTGGGATGGGCGCCGGCGTAGGTGTTGAACTCGCCAGGCGTCGCGCACATGTTTTCGCGGTTCAGGCCCAGGACGATGTCTTCCGGCAGCTTGGCATTAGGCTGCAACGGCGCGTTGTGCCCCAGCTCCAACATGCGTGCCATCAGCGCGGCCTGGCTGCCCTGGGCATCGAGTACCGAATAGAAGTCCTTCTGCTGCCAGGCCTGCTGGCCGAAAGCGTCGTAGAACAAGCGGGTGGTCGGTGCCGCCCGGCTCCGCTCGCCGTCGTATACCGGCACCTTGCTCGCACCACGGGCCGCGCCCTCGGCACTGCCCAGGTTAAGCTGGCAAGCGGAGTCGTAGCAGGCATGGCAGGCCACGCACTTCTCGGTGAAAATCGGCTGGATGTCGCGGGTATAGGAGATCGCCGCAGCGGGACCTTGTGCCTGGGCGGTACAGGCGACCAGTGCCAGGAAGGCGCTGGTGAAAAAGCGAAGTGACATGTATCCGGTCCCGATTCAATGCGTGCGCTAAAAGTGCCGGCAATTCTACCGGGCCACGGCCGCCCTCAACATGAACGATATTCATGCAAAACCGGCACATGCTCCAAATCGGCACAGGTTTGCTATGATCCATGCCCTCCGTAATGCCTGACCAGAGTAGTCCCATGCCCGATCGTAGCGCTCGTCTGCAAGCCCTTCACCAAGCCCTCAAGGAACGTATCCTGATCCTCGATGGCGGCATGGGCACGATGATCCAGAGCTATAAGCTCGAGGAGCAGGACTACCGTGGCAAACGCTTCGTCGACTGGCCAAGCGACGTCAAGGGTAACAACGACCTGCTGGTGCTCACCCGCCCCGACGTCATCGGCGGGATCGAGAAGGCTTATCTGGACGCCGGTGCTGACATCCTCGAGACCAACACCTTCAACGCCACGCGTATCTCCATGGCCGACTACGGCATGGAAGAACTCGCCTATGAGCTGAACGTAGAAGGCGCACGCCTGGCGCGCAGGATCGCCGACGCCAAGACGGCCGAGAACCCGGCCAAGCCGCGCTTCGTCGCCGGCGTGCTTGGCCCCACCAGCCGCACCTGCTCGCTGTCGCCGGACGTGAACAACCCTGGCTACCGCAACGTGACCTTCGATGAACTGGTGGAAAACTACACCGAGGCCACTAAAGGCCTGATCGAGGGTGGCGCTGACCTGATCCTGATCGAGACCATCTTCGACACCCTCAACGCCAAGGCCGCGATCTTTGCCGTGCAAGGCGTGTTCGAGGAACTGGGCGTGGAACTGCCGATCATGATTTCCGGCACCATCACCGATGCGTCCGGCCGTACCCTGTCGGGCCAGACCACCGAAGCGTTCTGGAACTCCGTGGCCCACGCCAAGCCGATCTCCGTAGGCTTGAACTGCGCCCTTGGCGCCAGCGAGTTGCGCCCCTACCTGGAAGAGCTGTCGAACAAAGCCAATACCCATGTATCTGCGCACCCTAACGCCGGGCTGCCCAACGAATTCGGCGAATACGACGAACTGCCGGCGCAAACCGCCAAAGTCATTGAAGAATTCGCCCAGAGCGGTTTCCTCAATATCGTCGGCGGTTGCTGCGGCACCACCCCGGGCCATATCGAAGCTATCGCCAAGGCCGTGGCCGGTTATGCGCCGCGCGCGATCCCGGACATTCCCAAGGCCTGCCGCCTGTCGGGCCTGGAGCCGTTCACCATCGATCGCAGCTCGTTGTTCGTCAACGTCGGCGAGCGCACCAACATCACAGGCTCGGCCAAGTTCGCCCGGCTGATCCGCGAAGACAACTACACCGAAGCCCTGGAAGTCGCCCTGCAACAGGTGGAAGCCGGTGCCCAGGTGATCGACATCAACATGGACGAGGGCATGCTCGATTCGAAGAAGGCCATGGTGACCTTCCTCAATCTCATTGCCGGCGAGCCCGACATCTCCCGGGTGCCGATCATGATCGACTCCTCCAAGTGGGAAGTGATCGAGGCCGGCCTCAAGTGCATCCAGGGCAAGGGCATCGTCAACTCCATCAGCATGAAGGAAGGCGTCGAGCAGTTCATCCATCACGCCAAGCTGTGCAAGCGCTACGGTGCCGCCGTGGTGGTGATGGCGTTCGACGAAGACGGCCAGGCCGACACCGAAGCGCGCAAGAAAGAAATCTGCAAGCGCTCCTATGACATCCTGGTCAATGAAGTCGGCTTTCCGCCGGAAGACATCATTTTCGACCCGAACATCTTCGCCGTCGCCACCGGTATCGAAGAGCACAACAACTACGCCGTCGATTTCATCAACGCCTGTGCGTATATCCGTGACGAACTGCCCTACGCGCTGACCTCCGGCGGCGTGTCCAACGTGTCGTTCTCGTTCCGCGGCAACAACCCGGTGCGCGAGGCGATCCACTCGGTGTTCCTGCTATATGCGATTCGCAGCGGGCTGACCATGGGGATCGTCAACGCCGGCCAACTGGAGATCTACGACCAGATCCCGGCCGAGCTGCGTGACGCGGTGGAAGACGTGGTGCTCAACCGCACCCCGGAGGGCACCGACGCCCTCCTCGCCATCGCCGACAAGTACAAGGGCGACGGCAGCGTCAAGGAAGCCGAAACCGAGGAGTGGCGTGGCTGGGAAGTCAACAAGCGCCTGGAACACGCGCTGGTCAAGGGCATCACCACCCATATCGTCGAAGACACCGAGGAGTCCCGGCAGTCGTTCGCACGCCCGATCGAAGTGATCGAAGGCCCGCTGATGTCCGGCATGAACATCGTCGGCGACCTGTTTGGCGCCGGCAAGATGTTCCTGCCCCAGGTGGTGAAATCCGCCCGGGTGATGAAGCAGGCCGTGGCCCACTTGATCCCGTTCATCGAGCTGGAAAAAGGCGACAAGCCCGAAGCCAAAGGCAAGATTCTCATGGCCACGGTCAAGGGCGACGTGCACGACATCGGCAAGAACATCGTCGGCGTGGTGCTCGGTTGCAACGGCTATGACATTGTCGACCTGGGCGTAATGGTACCGGCAGAGAAGATCCTGCAGGTGGCCAAGGAACAGAAGTGCGACATCATCGGCCTGTCCGGGCTCATCACTCCATCGTTGGACGAGATGGTGCACGTAGCCCGTGAGATGCAGCGCCAGGACTTCCACCTGCCGCTGATGATCGGTGGCGCCACCACCTCCAAGGCGCACACGGCGGTGAAGATCGAGCCCAAGTACAGTAACGACGCGGTGATCTACGTCACCGATGCCTCCCGTGCGGTGGGTGTGGCCACGCAATTGCTGTCCAAGGAGTTGAAGGCCGGCTTCGTCGAGAAGACCCGTCTGGAATACATCGACGTGCGTGAACGCACCTCTAACCGCAGTGCGCGCACCGAGCGCCTGAGCTACCCGGCGGCCATCGCCAAGAAGCCACAGTTCGACTGGAGCACCTACACCCCGGTCAAGCCGACCTTCACCGGTGCCAAGGTGCTGGACAATATCGACCTCAAGGTGCTGGCCGAGTACATCGACTGGACGCCGTTCTTTATCTCCTGGGACCTGGCCGGCAAGTTCCCGCGCATCCTCGAAGACGAGGTGGTCGGTGAAGCCGCCACGGCGCTGTACGCCGATGCCCAGGAAATGCTCAAGAAGCTAATCGACGAGAAACTCATCAGCGCCCGCGCCGTGTTCGGTTTCTGGCCTACCAACCAGGTGCAGGACGATGACCTGGAGGTCTACGGCGACGACGGCCAGCCGATCGCCAGGCTGCATCATTTGCGCCAGCAGATCATCAAGACCGACGGCAAGCCGAACTTCTCCCTGGCCGACTTCGTTGCGCCTAAAGACAGCGGCGTGACCGACTACATCGGCGGGTTTATCACCACCGCCGGCATCGGCGCCGAAGAAGTCGCCAAGGCGTATCAAGATGCCGGCGACGACTACAACTCGATCATGGTCAAGGCCCTGGCTGATCGCCTGGCCGAAGCGTGCGCCGAATGGCTGCACCAGCAAGTGCGTAAAGAACACTGGGGTTACGCCAAGGACGAGCAACTGGACAACGAGGCGCTTATCAAGGAGCAGTACAGCGGCATCCGCCCTGCCCCGGGTTACCCGGCGTGCCCGGACCACACCGAGAAAGCCCAGCTCTTTCAACTTCTGGACCCAGAGGCCCGGGAAATGCACGCCGGGCGCAGCGGTGTATTCCTCACCGAGCACTACGCAATGTTCCCGGCGGCGGCGGTCAGTGGCTGGTATTTCGCCCATCCGCAGGCGCAGTACTTTGCCGTGGGCAAGGTCGACAAGGACCAGGTGGCCAGCTACACCGCGCGCAAGGGCCAAGACCTTATCGTGACTGAGCGCTGGCTGGCACCGAACCTGGGATATGACAACTGAGGGCCGGGGTGTTCAGAAAGTCGCCGTGCAGGCTCTGCGGGGCGACGGCTTCAGGGCGCTCTGTTGTGTAATTGAAACCGAATGACAGAGGATCATGGCGCCCATCGTTGCAGTCGGTATCCCCGTAACGCACCGGTAGCCGCACTATGGGATTTCCTATCGCAGACCGATTACCGGTCAACTGAGCCGGCAGCCAAAAACCGGCTGCACACGCGAAAAGGAAATCGTCATGTCCGACCCGACTCCCCCCTTGCCAACCTCGGCCCTGAGCCAACGGCCTGCCCAGGCCGTACACGAACATTTCGCTACCCGCCCGCGCTTGTTTTCGGTGGTGTTCAACACACTGCGCGGGCGCATCCTGGAACGTTACCCATCGCTCAAACTGGACCTGCTCACGGTCAAACTAGCCAGCCCACACCCCTCTGGCCATTACACCTACAAGGCGTTGATGGAAGTCGCTATCGCCCATGTACTGAACCCACAGTTACTTGATCTGCACTCACCGCGCGAACTGCCTTACTACCTGACCCAACAAATACCCACCATCCTCAAACCCGATACCCCACCGCTGATCGACATGCAGGTGATCGCGCAGATCATCGATGAATTGCCGTCATCGCTTTACCTGCATTTCCAGCACGACTTAGCGGACTACTGGAGCCAGATCGACAGTCACGGCTACAGTCGCTGGCAATGGCTTGGCGAACTGCTCAACGGCCAAATGACCGCCGTGGCAGCTGGTTGGTCGAGCCTGGGCGACACCCAGCCCGACATGCTGGCGACCGTCGCTGCCTGGCCAGTGCTGGCAGAACGCCTGTCGCGCTCATCGTCCAGCACCCATGCCTATTTCATTGAAAACACACTCACCAGCGCCGACCAGGAAGTCCGCGTACTCACCCCTGACCTGCTGCTGGTGCGCGAAAAACAGGTGTTGCTGTACAGCGTGGCCGGCGTTGTCGAGACGTTCGATTCAATGGATGCTTTCGGCCAAGCCTGGGTTGAGAGGATGCAGCACCAGTTCCAGTTCGACAGCATTACCTGGCGGCTCAACGAACCGGACAATCATGTTTTCGAACAGCAGGCCGGCCTGATCCTCAACCAGCAGCTGGAGGACTTGGCGGCGTTGACGTTTCAAGGGCAAGACGAAGAAACCCTTGAGCGGCGCCTGGAACGCCTAACGGACCCGGCGCTGTTTTTTTTCCCACTGCCCACTGCCGCCGCCGCGCCCCTGCAAAAGGTTATCGATCAGTTGCCCGAATGGCTCAGGCAGGCCGATGCCGCCGATCGGTTTGCCTACCATCGCCATCTGCAGGACATGGCGCAGGTGTTGCGACAAAATCAGGGTCGTTCGTTCAATGAAGGCATTGATAACATCCAGCACTTCAGCCGCAGCGCATTGCGCACGCAGATGCAGGTCGATCATGGGGACATTGACCCAGACGAGGTGCTGTTGGACTTCGCCATCGCGGCCGGCTATCCGGGCGGCTACGGCATCATCGAACATGTGCAGATGACACTGACGGAACTGGCCCTGAAAAACCTGGCGGGCAAACCCAAAGGCACGCTCGAGCTATCGTCCAAAAGTGCCGCACCATTGCCGCACTGGTTGACCGAAGACTACCTGCTGGGCAGCAACGGATTGATCCAGCGCGTCGACATCGGTACTGCCTACCCCCAAAAAATCAAGGACCTGCTGTTGTCCGATAGCGTCGACGCACGGCGCAGGGAAGCGTTGTTTACCCGCGAACTCAAGGTGCATCTGCCCCTGCAAGCGCTGGAATACAAGATCCGCCAACAGTACGGCGTGACCCTCAAGGGTTATCGCTACGTGAAGGCGTTGATGGGTGACATGCCCTCGGACAGAATCGTCGACGAGCAGGAGATCGTCCTGCGCCCCCTGGCCCTGTGCCGCGAAACCGGGGCCACGCCCGATGAAGTCAACAACGCTTTCATTATCGAACCGCGCAACGCGACCATCGGCCCGCACTTGCTGTATCGGCCGCTGTACACCGACGCCCTGCGCGAATACCCAACGCGCCAGGCGCTGTTGGCGGCGATCGCCGAGCCTGGCGACCTGCAAGACAGCGTACTGACCTGGCTGCCCGACAAGGCCCGCCCCATCTACGATCACGGCGGCTTGCGCGAACCCCACATCATTCGTTTCCTGCCTGGGGACGAGTTCAGCGTTTCTGCAAAACCGGCGCCCGCCACGCTGGCCATCAATGAAGGTGCCGGGGAATGGTTGCAGTCGCAAATCAATGGCAACCTTCCCAATCACCTGTTCGGTAGCACCGCTCGGGCAATGGTCGACTTGGCCGACCGCGAATCGGTGTCCAACAGTGAAAGCCGCTGGGCCATCATGATGGAAGGCGCCTGGCTGCTGTTCAACACCCTGCTGTTGCCGCTGGCCCGTGGGCCGGCCATGCTGGCAGGCTGGTTCCTGGTGCTGGTCAGCAGCCTGCAGCAAGACTTGGCAGGCCTGGACAGCACCGACCCCAAGACCCGCGAGCTGGCACTGATCGACCTGTTGCTCAATACCGCGATGGTGTTGCTGCACGCTGCCTCCTCGCACACGCCTGGCCCGACCGAGCGTCGCGCAGAGCATCTGCAAGCCTGGCGCCGCCGGCCGGGCCTGCCCCATCCGCAAGGCAAGCCGGTGGTGCGCCATGGCGCAGTGATGCTGCCCGGTGAGCCCCCGGCGTCTGGCCACACCGCCTTGGATTTCAGCCACTCGCTGGCCAGCCCCCAAGCCAGTGCAGCGTTGCTCAAAGCATTGGTCAAGGTGCATGTACCGTGGCCCAACGTTTTACCGGTCGCAGAACCAGGCGGCGTCCTCAAGGGGCTTTACCGCATTGATGGGACCTGGCACGCCAGTGTGGGTGGACTGCTGTTCCAGGTCAGCGTGGTGCCGGGTTTTGGCGAAGTTTATGTGGTGCACCCACAGCACCCGCAGCACCCGGGCTTCCAACTGGCCAGCGACGGCCAGGGCAATTGGCGGCTGGATCGCCGCGCAAGGCTGGAGGGAGGCATGCCTAGAGAACGGTTCAGTGAATGGCAAGGAAAACGCAAGAAACGATTGGAGGAGCTGAGCTCAGGATTGGAAGCCCTCAGTATTGAAGCAAGTGCATTGGCGCCCCAGGCGCAACAGCTTACAGACGCAGTGAAAAGGGCTCGGGGTCAACTGACAGAACACAAGCAAGCCTTGAGAGCGGACTGGGAAAGGCTCGGCAGCGCCACATTACTTCCCGAACTGCGCCCCAAAATCACTGAGCGTCATGCGCAGAGGAAAGACTCGACAGCACGTGCCACAAGCGCTTGGAGCATTGCAGTCGACAATTACCAGGAAAACACCCAAGCGTATATTTCCACCCAGGAAAAGTCTCTGGCCATGGCCAGAGAACTGTTGGATCTGGACAGAACGCAGGCTCAATACACGCAGGTACGAGATATCGCGACCGACAACATTCACAGTCACTTATTGTTGTCTTACTCGAATCTGCATCAGAAAATCAAAAACACGCTGGAAACCGGACGCGGCGAAAGCCTCTCCGAGCTACTGCTACGGGTCGACCAAGAACTGCCCAAGCACATCACCGACGCCTACGAGGAGTTCATCAGCGGTGCGACGCAGCGACTGCAAGTGCTCAAGGAAATGCTCAGCGTTGCACAAAGAATTGAAGCCATCCTGCAACAGGCCAATCCGGCATTGAGGGCTCGGCTCACGAGCAAAATCACGTCCAACAACACTGTTTCCTCGGTCGTTATAGAGCAGCATATGCTGTTGGCGTTTGTTGAGTTGATAGTCGATCGTGCTCGAAACACAGATATCCCAAGGGAGCGTCCTTTCCTTAAGGTACTTACCGATCGCCGAGCGACGACTTCCATACTCACCTATACCGAAATACGAGCCACCAGCGGTTACTCACCGGCCGAACAAATTGATGTATTCAAGGATGCGCTCCAGCAGTACGCACGACTGGAAAACGCCGTTAACTCGTTATCTGAAATGGGTTCCGAGCTTGTGCGAGAACACTACAGAAGCTCTTTCCTGGAGCAGTTCAGCGTGGCCCGCACTACCCTGGAAGCGCAACTGGCCCAGTTGATCCTATCTGAAGAAGGCTTTGTCCCTAGGCAAGCCTCCAACCGAGACGCCCGACAGAAACCCGCGAGCCGCAGGGTCATCAGGACCCATGACCGGGAGACCCTGGTGGGTGACCTGCGTCCAAACGAGCCAGGTGTCGAGGACAGTTTCGTCGACATCAAGGACCCACTCACCGGGCAAACCGTCGCCACCTACCATGAACACGCCAATACAGGCGTCTGGAACATCGTCAAACCCGCGCAACCACCCCAGCCGAGCGCCGCTGCTGGCCGCACGTTAAAAGCGATCAAAGAGCAGGCAGAGCTCGTCAAAGGCGAGCGGGCCGGTATTGATGCAAGCATTCGCTTCCAACAGCGCAAGCTTCAGGATCCCAGCCGACGCGAGGGCCTCGACCCCCATGAATGGGATGTGATGCTGAGCCAGCATGCAGCGAAGTTCGAAGCCCTCGCCGAGGAACTCCTACGCAACCACGCCGCCAATCCAGAGGCCGTAGCACTGCGTAATGCTTATCTGGCTGACGCGAATGCCGCCACAGAACACGCTCGCGAGGCGTGCGCCGAAGGGTATAAGCGGCAGCGCCCGAAAGCCGCCAATGTCGCTTATTTGTGGCGCCATGGCTTTGTCGATATCAACCTGGTGCGCAGTCGTGTCAGTTTGAAGGCCGGTGACTTTCTGACCGAGTATGCAATCCGCGACAAAAACCAGATCAATGCCGGAAAACCCTTTGAGGACACCGTGTTGTGGTACGCCCACTTCCACTATCCGGCCGCCGATACACCTGCCTCGCAACCTGCCTTCGGCCATCTGAAAACCATTGCCGAGCGCCGGTTCACCCGCCGGGAACTGATCGAACAAGCACGCGCCGACAACCGTGCCGTGGTCAACCTCGAGAAAGCCGAGATCAGGCCACCACTCGACCAGGAGCTGTTCCTGGGGCTGGAGGTACTGTGACCGAGCGCTGGCTGGCGCCTGACCTGCGGTACGACAACTAGGCCATTGGCCAAGGGGTGCGGTATCCCGATGCCGCACCCGTGACCACAAAATCCGTTTTCCTGTGCAGGACCGATCCTCGGTCCGCTGACCCGGCAGCTAACCCAGCCGGATTCACACAGGAAAAAGGATTTCACCATGTCCGATTCACCTACGGCCCTGGGCCAATTGCCCAGCCAGGCCGTCCACGCCCATTTCGCCACGCGCCCGGCGTTGTTTTCAGTGGTGTTCAAGGCCCTGCGCACGGGTATCAGCGAACGCTACCCGAACCTGCAATTTGACCTGCTCACGCTCAAGCTGGCCAGCCCTACCCCCAGCGGCGGCTATGCCTTTCCCTTGCTGGCCCATGTGGCCCTCGACCACGTTCTCAACCCTCAGCTACTTGACCTGAGCCCTCGCGGTGAACTGCCGTATTACTTGTCGCCCGCACCGGGCAGCGGCCTGGCCGACGTCGACATGCAGGTGATTGCGCAGGTTATCGACGAACTGCGCGCCTCGCTGTATCTGTCGTTCCAGCAGGACCTGGCCGATTACTGGAGCCAGGCCGATAGCCATGGCCGCAGTCGCTGGCAATGGCTGGGAGAGTTTCTCCAGGGCCAGATGACCGCCGCCGCCGTCGCCGCCTCAAGCCTGAGCGACACCCAGCGCGACATGCTGGCGGTCGCCGCGGCCTGGCCGGGGCGTCTGGAACGCCTGCCACGCTCCACGCCAACCACCTATGCGTATTTCATCGAAACCACACTGGCCAGGGCCGCGCAAGAAGTGCGCCTGCTGACGCCGGACCTGCTGCTGATACGCGACAAGCAAGTGTTGCTGTGCGGCGTGGCCGGGGCGATTGAGGCATTCGACTCACTGGACGCATTTGGCCAGGCCTGGAGCCGCCGCCTGCAACGCCAGTTCCAGTTCGATAGCCTGACGTGGCGGCGCAATGAACCGAACGGCAACCTGTTCGAACAACAGGCCGGGTTAATCCTCAACCAGCAACTCGACAACCTGGCCGCCGTCGACCTGCGCGGCGTCAGCGAAGCGCAGGTAGACCGGCGCCTGGACCTGCTCACGGATCCGGCCATGCTGTTCCTGCCAGCGCCGGCAGGCAACCCGGCGCTGATGCAGCAGATCGGCGCCCAACTGCCTGGCTGGCTCCGGCAGGCAGATGCCGATGACCGTTTCGCCTACCACCTGCACTTGCAGCAGGGGGCCACGGTACTGCGGGTCAACCAGGGGCGTTCCTACAATGAGGGCATCGAAAACCTGCATGATTTCAGCCGCGCAGCCCTGCGCAAGCAGATGCAGGCCGACCATGGCGACTACGACCCCGACGACGTGCTGCTGGACTTTGCCGTGGCCGCCGGCTACCCAGGTGGCGCGGGCATTATCGACCACGTCAGGCTTTCACTGACCGAACTGGCAGTGAAAAACCTCGCCGGCAAACCCAAAGGCACGCTGACGCTGTCATCCAAAAATGGCGGCACGCTGCCGCCATGGCTGACTGACGATTACGTGCTGGGCTCCTCGGGCCTGATCCAGCGGGTCGACATCGGTACGGCCTACCCACAGACGATCAAGGACCTGCTGCTGTCCGACAGCGACGATGCGCGGCGTCGGGAACAACTCTTTACTCGCGAACTCAAGGTGCAACTGCCGCGCATGGCACTGGAATTCGCGATCAGGCAGCAATACGGTGTCACCACCCAGGGCTACCGCTATGTAAACGCCCTGATGGGCGAGACACCGAACGACCGGATTGTCGACGGCCAGGAGATCGTCCTGCGGCCCCTGGCCCTGTGCCGCAAGGCCGGTGCCACACCAGACACCGTCAACAACGTCTTCATCATCGAGCCCCGAGACGCCAGCATCGGCCCGCACTTGCTGTATCGCCCCTTGTACACCGACGCGTTGTATCAGTACCCCACGCGCCAGGCACTGCTTGAGGCGCTGGCCGCTCCCGGTGACCTGCAGGCCAGCGTGCTGACCTGGCTGAGCGACAAGGCGCGACCGATCTACGCCCATGGCGGTATCAAGGAGCCGCACATCATTCGCTTTCTGGCCGGGGATGAGTTCGCCATCCCTGACAAGCCCGAGCCCGCGACCCTGGCGGTGGATGAAGGCGCCGAAGAATGGCTGCAATCGCAAGTCAATGGCCAACTGCTCAGCCATTTGTTTGGCAGCACCGCGCGGGCCCTGGTGGAGCTGGCGGACCGCGAGTCGGTGTCCAACAGCGAAAGCCGCTGGGCCATCGTGATGGAGGGCGCCTGGCTGCTGTTCAACACCCTGCTGTTGCCACTGACCCGCGGCCCGGCGATGTTGGCCGGCTGGTTCCTGGTACTGGTCGGCAGCCTGCAGCAAGACCTAGCGGGCCTGGACAGCCGCGACCCGACCACTCGCGAGCTGGCCTTGATCGACCTATTGCTCAACACCGCCATGGTGCTGTTGCACGCTGCCAGCCCGTCGCCGCGCACCCCACCGCAGGCACACGAGGACGCCCCACCAGCGCTGGCCGCCTGGCGCCGCCCTGCGCATCAGGTCCAGCCCGCTGCGCCTCAGGTACGTCATGGTGAGGTGGCGCTGCCAGGTGAACCGCCCGCCACCGGGCTTACCCCGCTGGATTTCAGCCGCTCGATTGCCAGCCCCCAGGCCGGTGCGAAATTGTTGAAATTATTGCTCGACCTGCACGTACCTTGGCCCGACCCATTGCCCGTCGCCCAGGCCAGCGGCCCATTCAAGGGTTTGTACCGCATTGGCGAAACCTGGCATGCAAGCCTGGGCGGGCTGTTGTTCCAGGTCAGCGTGGTGCCCGGCTTCGGCGAGGTCTATCTGGTGGACCCACAACACCCCCTGCGCCCCGGTTTCAAGCTGACCGGCGAAGGCCAGGGGCATTGGCGCCTGGAACGCAAGGCGCGGCTGGAGGGTGGCATGCCCAGGGAGCGCCGTGGAAGATGGGAGCGCCAGCATCGTGATCGCTTGAAGGTGCTGGAGGCAGACCTTGCGCGACTGAACCTGGAGTTCCTGCCCCGGGCGATGGCTTCGCTACCGTTCAAGTCAGCGCTGGACAAGGCGCGTGTCGAACTGGTCAATCAAAAACAAAAGCTACGCGAGGACTGGTTGAGGCTGCGCACGGCGAGTGAGATCCCTGGCTTGCAGGACAAGCTCGCTGCGCGCCATGAGCAAAGGCGTGCGATGGCGACGAAGGCCAAGCTGGAGTGGGACATCGCCTTCGAGCGTTACCAGAAAGACGCCGAGCTGGGCAATGCGACCATGCAACAGATCCAGGACAAGGGCCGCGAACTGATGGAGGCCGATAACACCGACGCAAGACATAAGAAAACCCGCAATGTCGCGGCCAGATCGCTTTATGACTACTGGGGCTCGGTGTTCGAAGCCAAGCTGCAAAAGTTTACCGACATCCTTGAAACCGACCAGGGCGAAAATGCCGAAGAACTGTTTGACCGGGTCAACCGTGAACTGCCTGAGGGCATTCCTTACGCCTACCAGATGTTCCTCGAAACCCGAAAACTGCAGATCGAAGCCTTGCGAGAGATGCTCGAACCGGCCGAAAAAATCGAAACCACACTCAAGCAGGCGGATCCGGAACTGCGCGAGTTCCTGTTGAAAGAGCATCCCGAGGACCAATACCTGTCCGCCGTCACCGTCGAACAGAATATCCTGATGTTCCTTGCCGAACTGGTGCTGGATCGCACCCATGGTTCGCGAAGCCCGGCGGAGCTGCCTTTTATCAAGGAACTCACCGATCCCAAGAACACCACCAGCGTATTGGCGCATACGGAAATGCGCACCACCAGCGGCTACTCCACGAGCGAACAAATCGAGGTCCTCAAGAGCGCGCTCGAACGCTATGAGCGCATGGAGAACGCGGTCAACGCCCTCACGGACATGGGCTCAGGCTTTGTGCGCGAAGCCTATCGCACAGAGTTCCTGGACCAACTGGTGATCGCCCGCACCAGCCTGGAAGCGCAACTGGCCGATGTGATTCTCGCCGAGGAAGGCTTCGCCCACGTGCCTAACGTAGCTGCCCCCACCCGGCCGAAACCCGCCAGCCGCAGAGTGTTCAAGACGCGCAAGCACATGACTCTGGTGGGCGACTTGCGCCCCGCAGACCCAGCGATGCCCGGCAGCTTTGTCGACATCAAGGATCCGCTCACCGGCCAAACTGTCGAGACCTACCATGAACATGTCAATGAAGGTGTGTGGGCCAAAGTCGATACACCAAAACCGTCCACGCCCTCGACAGCCGCAAAAGTTCGCGCACTGAAGACCATCAGGCAAAGCGCCGAAACCGTGATGGCCCAACGGGCAGGTATCGAACGCACGATTCGCGCCCAACAGAGAAAACTTCAAGACCCGGCCCGACGTGAAACGCTCAGCCCATTGGACTGGGATGACATGCTGAGCCAGCATGCGCGCAAAATCGAAGCCCTGGCCGAAGAGATCGAGCGCGATCATGCCAGCCAAGCCAACGCCGCCGAATTGATCAAGCAGTACCGGGACGAGGCCGCGTCTGCGCAAAAGCTCGCCCGTGAGGTGTGTGCCGAGGGCTACAAGCGACAGCTGCCCAAGGCATCCAATGTTGCCTATCTATGGCGCCACGGCTTTGTCGATATCAACTTGGCCAAGAGTCGTGAGCCACTGGCTGCCGGGGATTTTCTCAGCGAATACGCGGTGTACGAGAAAGGCACCCCCCATGTCTTGTGGTACGCGCATTTCCACTACCCCACCGTCCAAACGCCCGCTGCGCAGCACAGCTTCGGCCACTTGAAGCTTCCGGCCGAGCGGTTGCTCACGCGCAAACAATTGATCGAAAGGGCTGTTGCTGAAAACCGCGCCGTGGTCAACCTGGATAAAGCCACGATCAGGCCGCCGCTGGACAAGCAACTGTTCCTTGACTTGGAACCTCCCCGGGGCTGAGTGAACGCCGCTATAAGCTCCCCATCCGCATCGCCAATACGCGGTGCGGATGCACGCCAATGACTCAATGAAGCGAAGATGGACAGGGCTACGGCATCGGATGCTTGAGCGGCAAGCACCTGGGCGCGGTCCATGGACGGTGGTGCATACATAAGAGTGCAACCGGCTAAAGAAGGCACGTAAAGCCGCCCTGCCCCAGGCATTGTCTATGCTCTAGAGAACGCTGCACCTGACGAGGTTCTCATGAGCAATCCAATCGACAACAAACCACCGACCTTCTGGCAAATGCTCCACAGTGTCATGGCCGCCGCCTTCGGCGTGCAAAGCGGCAAGAACCGCGCCCGCGACTTTACCCATGGCAAACCCAGCCATTTTGTGGTGCTGGGCATCCTGTTCACCGTGGTATTTGCCTTGACGCTGTTCGGCATCGTCAAGCTGGTGCTGCACCTGGCCGGCGTTTAGCGCAGCAGCAGTTGCAGGCTGAACGCTCGTTCACCAGCACCAGGCAGTCGGGCCGCTCTCTGCCTTACAACGCTTCGCGAGCCTGTGCCAACGTTTTAAAGGCCTCGCGCTCGGAATAACGCACGCGCAAATCCAGGCCGAGGTCCTTGGCAGCGGCCTGCATGAATTGCGCATAGCTGACCCAGAAGGTTTCGGTAGAAGTGCCTGGGTTGAGAAACACCACCGACGCGGCCTGGGCCATCGCCCCGTGCGCCGATATTGCCAGCCACACACACGCAATCAAAACCTTCAACATGGTTGCTCGAACCTGGAAAACGGATCGTCATGATAGTGGCAATCCGACAGCCAATCGAGGCCCAATCAACCCTCTTTATTACTGGTGGCTGACCCAGAACACGGCGGTCCCGACCACCAGAATGATCAGGAACAGAATGGCCCAGGCATCCACGGTACTGTCAGGTTTACGGGCTTTGGTGGAATTGCTCATTGCATCGCCTCTTGTCGGTTTTATAGGTGACGGCACTAAGACTCGACCACAGTAAAGATCATGATTGCCCGCATGACAAATGTGGGTATGGCGATAACAGTTCTCATTAGTCATTTTGGTTATTTACATATACCCAAACATCACTTTTGCGCATATACGCAAACTGGTATCGTGCGCCGGCTCCGTTGTGAGTGCGCGGCCGTGCGCGCAGATTTGCCGAGAACAGGACCTATATGTACGTATACGACGAATACGATCAGCGCATCATCGAGGACCGCGTCAAGCAGTTCCGTGATCAGACCCGACGCTACTTAGCAGGTGAACTGAGCGAAGAAGAGTTCCGCCCTCTGCGCCTGCAAAATGGCCTTTATGTGCAGCGCTTTGCGCCGATGCTGCGGGTCGCCGTGCCCTATGGCCAACTGACTTCGCGCCAGGCGCGGATGATGGCCAAGATCGCCCGCGACTTCGACAAAGGCTACGCCCACATCAGCACCCGCCAGAACGTGCAGTTCAACTGGCCGGCCCTGGAAGATGTGCCGGACATCCTGGCTGAACTGGCCACCGTGCAGATGCACGCCATTCAGACCAGCGGTAACTGCCTGCGCAACGTGACCACCGACCAGTTTGCCGGCGTCGCTGCCGACGAATTGATCGACCCACGGCCCTGGTGTGAAATCGTGCGCCAGTGGACCACCTTCCACCCGGAATTCGCCTACCTGCCGCGCAAGTTCAAGATCGCCATCAACGGCTCGACCTCCGACCGTGCGGCCATCGAAGTGCACGATATCGGCCTGGAGCCGGTGCACAACGCAGCCGGCGAGCTGGGTTTCCGCGTGCTGGTGGGTGGCGGCCTCGGACGTACCCCGGTGGTCGGCGCGTTTATCAACGAGTTCCTGCCGTGGCAGGACCTGTTGAGCTACCTCGATGCGATTTTGCGGGTCTACAACCGCTATGGTCGTCGCGACAACAAATACAAGGCCCGGATCAAGATCCTGGTCAAGGCACTGACCCCTGAGGTGTTCGCCCAGAAAGTCGACGCCGAGATGGAACACCTGCGCGGCGGCCAGACCACCCTGACCGAAGCCGAAGTACACCGCGTGGCCAAGCACTTCGTCGACCCTGAGTACAAGGCCCTGGCCAACCAGGACGCCGAGCTGGCCGCCCTCGACCAGCAGCACCCAGGCTTCGCCCGCTGGCGCACGCGCAATACCCTGGCGCACAAGAAGCCGGGCTATGTGGCCGTGACCCTGTCACTCAAGCCCACCGGCGTTGCCCCTGGCGATATCACCGACAAGCAGCTGGACGCCGTTGCCGACCTGGCCGAGCGCTACAGCTTCGGCCAGCTGCGCACTTCCCACGAGCAGAACATCATCCTGGCGGACGTTGAGCAGAGCCAACTATTTACCCTGTGGGGCGAGTTGCGCGAAGGCGGTTTCGCCACACCGAATATTGGTCTGTTGACCGATATCATCTGCTGCCCGGGCGGCGACTTCTGCTCCCTGGCCAACGCCAAGTCGATCCCGATTGCCGAATCGATCCAGCGCCGTTTCGACGACCTGGACTACCTGTTCGACATCGGCGAGCTGGACCTGAACATTTCCGGTTGCATGAACGCCTGTGGTCACCACCACGTCGGCCACATCGGCATCCTGGGCGTGGACAAGAAAGGCGAGGAATTCTACCAAGTGTCCCTGGGTGGCAGCGCCAGCCGTGATGCGAGCCTGGGCAAGATCCTCGGCCCATCCTTCGCCCAGGAAGCCATGCCCGAGGTGATCGGCAAGCTGATCGACGTGTACATCGAACAGCGCACCGAAGATGAACGTTTCATCGACACCTACCAGCGCATCGGCATCGACCTGTTCAAGGAGCGCGTCTATGCAGCGAATCATTAAGAACAACGAAGTCGTCGACGAAACCTGGCACCTGCTGCCCAAGGACGCGAGCTTCGACGGCATCTCCAACTGCGACGACCTGATCGTGCCGTTGGCCCTGTGGCGCGAACACGGCCACGCCCTCAAGGCCCGCGACGGCGGCCTGGGCGTGTGGCTGGACGCCGATGAAGAAGCCGAGGAAATCGGTGACGATGTGGAACACTTCCAGGTCATCGCCCTGAACTTCCCGGCCTTCACCGACGGGCGCAACTACTCCAACGCCCGCCTGCTGCGTGACCGTTATGGCTACAAGGGTGAATTGCGCGCGATTGGCGACGTGTTACGTGACCAGCTGTTCTACCTGCGCCGTTGCGGGTTCGATGCCTTCGCCTTGCGCGCCGACAAAGACCCGTATGAAGCACTGGAAAGTCTCAAGGACTTTTCGGTGACCTATCAGGCCGCCACCGACGAGCCGTTGCCACTGTTCCGTCGACGCTGAGTATCAAAATGTGGGAGGGGGCTCGCCCCCGATGACGGAGTGCCAGTCAACAGATTCGTTGGCTGATCCACCGCTATCGGGGGCAAGCCCCCTCCGACATTTGGTACTGCTCGGCTCTGCAAATTTGGGTGGGCAGACCAAGGCCAACGTCGCCCCGTGCATGGCGTTGGTACGCGACCAGTGGTTCATCCCCCGGCGCACTCGCCAATACCGCTTGGCCATGAAGCAATCTTCACACTATAAGGTGAGCATTCGCCGTAATCGAACTGTCCTCTACTGATCAGCAGCTTTTCAACTCACTGACGATTGGAGTTCTTCATGGCGAAAATCAACCTGGCCCAGCAGTTGGCGACCACCCTTGAACAGGCGGGCATCAAGCGCATCTGGGGCCTGACCGGCGACAGCCTCAATGGCTTGACCGACGCGCTGCGCAGCATGGACAGCATCGAGTGGATGCACGTGCGCCACGAAGAAGTCGCGGCCTTTGCCGCTGGCGCCGAAGCCGCTGCTACCGGTGAGTTGACCGTGTGTGCCGGCAGTTGCGGGCCGGGCAACCTGCATTTGATCAATGGCCTGTTCGACTGCCATCGCAACCATGTGCCGGTGCTGGCGATTGCGGCGCAAATTCCGTCGTCGGAGATCGGCCTGAATTATTTCCAGGAAACCCATCCCCAGGAATTGTTCAAGGAGTGCAGCCACTTTATCGAGCTGGTCAGCAACCCCGAACAGATGCCCCAGGTGCTGCACCGTGCCATGCGCTCGGCGATCCTCAATCGCGGCGTGGCGGTGGTGGTGATTCCGGGGGATGTGTCGCTGCTGGAAGTCGAAGACACGCTCAAGCCCTGGCCGGCCCTGCATGCGCCGCGCACCTTGCCGGCGCAGCAGGACCTGCAACGCCTCAGCGAGATCTTGCAGGACAGCGAGAAAGTCACCCTGCTGTGCGGCAGCGGCTGTGCCGGCGCCCACGATCAAGTGGTGGCCTTGGCCGATGCCCTCGGCGCGCCGGTGGTGCACGCGCTGCGCGGCAAGGAGCATGTGGAATGGGATAACCCGTTCGACGTCGGCATGACCGGCCTGATCGGTTTCAGCTCCGGTTACCATGCGATGCTCGACTGCGACACCTTGATCATGCTCGGCACTGACTTCCCCTATCGCCAGTTCTACCCGACCGACGCCAAGATCATCCAGGTCGACCGCGATCCGCAGGCCCTCGGTCGCCGCGCGACGTTGGACCTGGGCATCGCCGCCGATGTCAGTGAAACCATCGACGCCCTGCTGCCACGCCTGACCCGCAAGACTGATCGCAGCTTCCTCGAAACCTCGCTGAAGCACTACGAAAAAGCCCGCCAAGGCCTGGATGACCTGGCACAACCGTCCAAAGCCAACCGGCCGATTCATCCCCAATACGTAGCGCGCTTGCTCAGCGAACTGGCCGACGATGACGCGATCTTCACCGCCGACGTCGGCTCACCTACAGTATGGGCTGCGCGCTATGTGAAGATGAACGGCAAGCGCCGGCTGATCGGCTCGTTCAACCATGGCTCGATGGCCAATGCCATGCCCCAGGCCATCGGCGCCCAGGCGGCATTTCCCGCGCGCCAGGTGATCTCCATGTCCGGCGATGGGGGCTTCACCATGCTGATGGGGGATTTCATTTCACTGGCGCAATTGAAACTGCCGGTGAAACTCATCGTGTTCAACAACTCGTCCCTGGGGTTCGTTGCCATGGAGATGAAAGCCGCGGGCTACCTGGACACCGGCACCGAGCTGAAAAACCCCGACTTCGCCGCCATGTCCAATGCCATGGGCATCCTGGGTATTCGCGTTGAGCAGTCCGAAGACCTCGAACCGGCCTTGCGCCGCGCCCTGGCCCATGACGGCCCGGTACTTGTGGACGTAGTCACCGCCACTCAAGAGTTGGTGATGCCGCCGAGTATCAAGCTGGAGCAGGCCAAGGGGTTCAGCCTGTATATGCTCAAGGCGGTGATGAGCGGGCGTGGGGATGAGGTGATTGAACTGGCGCGGACTAACTGGCTGCGATAAGACAAAATGTGGGAGGGGGCTTGCCCCGATAGGAGTGCGTCAGCTAAACATTGGCTGACTGATACACCGCAATCGGGGGCAAGCCCCCTCCCACACTTGAACTCATTGCCAGATCAAGCCTTCTGTTTTTCCACCCACTTGCCGTAGGCATCGATAAAGGCCTGCAGGAACGGCTTGGACCTTTCCGACACTTTGCCCGCCTCATCGAACACGCTGCCCGCTCCGCCCAGGTAGGCTTCCGGCTGCTGCATGCACCACACATCCAGGAACACCAGCGACTGGCGCAAGTGGTGGTTGGCACCGAAACCGCCCATGGCACCCGGCGACACACTGATGATGGCTCCCGGCTTGCCGCCCCAGACACTTTGCCCATATGGACGCGAACCCACGTCAATGGCGTTCTTCAAAGGAGCGGGTACGGAGCGGTTGTATTCGGGGGTCACGAACAGCACTGCGTCGGATGAACTCACCTGTTTGCGGAAAGTACTGTAGGCTGCGGGCGGTGTTGCTCCCTCGAGGTCTTCGTTGTAGAGCGGCAAATCGCCGATTTCGACAATGTTCAACTTGAGATTGGCGGGGGCCAGCTCGGCCAGGGCCAGGGCGACCTTGCGGTTGATCGACTCTTTTCTCAAGCTGCCCACCAGGACGGCGATCGTGTAGACCTTGCTCATTGAGGTTTTCCCGACTTCTGAATAAAGGAGCTGGTAGTTATAGAGGCTTCGCGGCGTGTTCACCAGAGATTCCCGGTGATTTTCCCGGCGTTTTCTTTGCAATCAATTGCGTAGGAAGCGTCTGAAAACATCAGCGAATAGTATTTTTTTCTTATAGGTAAACTACCCCGCTCCCTGACGGTCTACAGAACCGCAAATCGAGTGTTTATCTCCAGAGGTTCTAAACAGATGGCAGCAGTACTAGTCGGACAGTTCCATGCCAGAGACGCGGAAGGTCGCGTGTATTCGGTGCATGAGTTCCAGGAATCCAACCCGGCGCAAGGCGACCTGGCTGGCTCGACGCCCTCCACTACCTACAAGCTGGCCATTGGCGACCGTGTAGAAAAACTGGAAGGCGATGAATTCAAGTTGATCCAGTCGGGGACCATTATCGTCCGCGAATCGCAAACCACCCTCGCCTCATAAGATCCCGCCTTATCCACCCGCCCAGTCCCAGCGCGTGCTGGCGGCAACTGGGCCGGAGGATCAGGGTTTGCGGATATCTGTCACTTCAATTCCCTGCTCGCCTTGCTTGAGCGTCACCACGAGTCGCCCTCGCTCCCCCTCGACGGCGTACATGGAGCGCTTGTAGCCCGACACGTTATAGGCGGGATATGCCTCCACCTGCCGAATCAAGGTAATGCCCAGCACCGCGCCCACCTGTTCACCCACCTGTTCCTGTGAACGGATAAAGGTTTCCAGTGCGAGGTTTTCCGGCGTGGGTTCAGCGTGATCATTGAAGAGGTAAGCCGCCACGCATCCCAGGGTCACCAGGACCAGGAGTTGCTTGGCCGTCACCCCGAAGAATGTCGAGGGTAGAGGCATTTTGAGACCAGACCTGTTTTTGTTTTAAGTACCGGAACGCCGGCATTGGTCGTTACTGATCAGATGCGCCATTCTAGTGAGGTCATGACCGAATGCCATAGGCCAGGGCGACCCGTGCAGTCTTTTTTGCGCACAAAGCCTTGCACCATTGAATCCCCATCGCGCTGCACATAGACTCCGGCCATGCGTTTACGTCATATCGAAGTGATTCAGGCCATCTTGCAGACCGGGCACCTCGGCACGGCCGCCGAGTGGCTGCAACTCCCCGTGGGCGAGGTAGACGCCACTCTCAAGGATGCCGAGTTGCAATTGGGGTTCATGTTGTTCGCCAGTGTACGCGGCCGCCTGCAAGCGACGCGCGAGACCCTGGAGTTGCAAGCGCATATTGGCCCGCTGTACGAAGCGCTCGAACCGCTACAACGCCTGGCCAGCCGTTTGAAACACCATCACGCCCCGACACTGCGCGCCCTGTGCACCCCGCCCCTGGCCAACCAACTGTTGCCGCAAAGCATTGCCATGCTGCGCCGACGCTTCCAGGACACCCCGTGCAATCTGTCGAGCCAGCCGACCCGGGAGATCGTCAGGAGCCTGCTGCTGCACGAAGCCGATGTGGGCCTGAGCCTGCATGATCCGGAACATGCACAAATCCAAAGCACCGTACTGGCCCAGGGCAAATTGCAACTACTCGCGCCCCATGGGTGGCTCAAACCAAAGCAAAAGTACATTGCATTGCAGGACCTGGCCGGGCAGTCGCTGATCGGGCTTGAGGGGCATGACCCCCTCAGTCGCCTGCTGGACGCCAAGCTGCAAGCCCTGCGCCCACTGCCGGTGGTGCAGACGCGGGTGCAAACCTACCAGATGATGCGCAGCATGGTGGAAGCCGGGGAAGGCTTGGCGATTGTCGACCCCTTCACCGCCTTCGGCGCGCGAGAGGTCGGGCTGGATGCGTGCCCGGTGTCGCCGCCGATCATGGTTAGCCTGTATGCATTGACGCTGAAAGACCATGCGACTTTACCGGCGTTGAATGCCTTGCTGGAGATTGTCACCCAGAAGGCCGAAAGTCTCCTGGGCGGCGACACAAAATCCACAGCCTAAGCGTCAGATCGATTCCACTTCCGTCTTGAACAACCGATACCAGAAGATCGCCACTTCACGGGTTTGCGGATCAATCCCGCGATAACGCAATTGATCAATCCCGCCCATCACGTACCCACAGCGCTCATACAGGCGGCAGGCCCCAAGATTATTGTTCTGGGTTTCCAGCATCATGCCCGGCAGGTTTTTCTTGCGAGCCCAGAACTGCGCCACATCCAGCAACGCCTTGGCCACACCATGGCGTCGCGCAGGCAACACCACGGCCAACTCATCGACGTGGGCAAAACCGTTCCAGTTGGTGCTGACCACTACATGCCCCACCGCACGGTCATCCAGGTAGGCCATGAAGATCGCGCTGTCGGTGGCGTCGCGAAAGCTGGCGAACTCTTCCGGGTCAATGCCGTAGCACTTGCGGTACGGCAGAACGCGCTCCACAGGCCACTGATCGACACGCAGGCCCATCTGCGGCACAGCATAGGCGCTGACCTCGAAGCTGAAGTCATTGCCCCATACATAGGGGTCGAACCCTTCATCGGCGACCCGCACACTGAGCCCTGGATACTTCGGGTTCATTACTGCTTGCATAAACATCCTTAGCCCTTGATGCAATCGACGGTGTAACAACGGCCACTGCCGTCATCTTCATGTTGCAGCCCATGAACATCCGCGACAAAACCAGGGAAGCTGCTATCGAACGTACGGGCAAACGCCAGGTAGTCGATGATTGAACGGGTTGACTCGGTAAAGCGTTCACCGGGCATGATCAACGGAATACCGGGCGGGTAAGGCACCAGCATCACGGCCGCGACACGCCCAGGCAAGGCATCGATAGGGACTGCCTCCACCTCGCCCCTCACCAACTGGTCGTAGGCATCGGCGGGCTTCATCGCGATTTCCGGCAACACCGTATACATGCGTTTGAGATGCTTGGCCGTAGCGTTGCTACGGTAACAGCTGTGCAACTGGTCGCAAAGGTCGCGCAGCCCCATCCCCTGATAACGCGCGGGGCCTTGGGCATACACCGACGGCAGACAACTGACCAAGCTGGCATTGGCGTCATAGCTGCGCTTGAACTCCAGCAACTCGGTGAGCAAGGTACTCCATTTGCCTTTGGTGATGCCCATTGAAAACAACACCAGGAACGAATACAACCCGGTTTTTTCCACCACCAGGCCACGCTCCCAGAGGAACTTGCTGACCACCGCGGCGGGAATTCCGCAGTCGCTCAGGGCGCCACCGGCGTTGAGGCCGGGCATCACCAGCGTCACTTTGATTGGGTCGAGCAATACGTAGTCTTCGGCAACGTCGCCAAAACCATGCCACTCATCCTGAGGGTGCAACAACCAATCCGCGGTGACGACCCGGTCGATACCGGCGACCGAGGTTGGCTGCCAGATGGAAAACCACCAGTCTTCGGCAGCGATATGCAGGCGCAGGTTGGCCAGCGCACGCCGAAAACTCAGGGCCTCGTCAAACATTTCCTGTAGCAGCGAGCGCCCGGCCGGGCCTTCCATCATTGCAGAGGCCACGTCCAGCGAGGCGATGATGCTGTATTGGGGCGAGGTCGAGATATGCATCATGAAAGCTTCGTTGAACCGATCACGGTCCAGTTGCCGTGCGCCGCCGTCCTGCACATGGATCATCGATGCCTGGCTGAACGCCGCCAGCAACTTGTGCGTGCTGTGGGTGGTGAAGACCAAGGGGCTATCCGGGGTGCGCGAGGTGCCCATGCCATAGCGCCCGGCGAAGAACTCGTGGAACGCGGCGTAGGCGTACCAGGCTTCGTCAAAGTGCAGCACCTCGACACTGTTGCCCAGTTGCTGCTTGATCAATTCGGCGTTGTAGCACAGGCCGTCGTAGGTGGAGTTGGTCACCACCGCCAGCTTCACTTTCGCAGGCCGGCCACGGGTCAGGGGGCTGGCGTCGATCTTGGCGCGAATCGACTCAGGGCTGAATTCGCTCAGGGGAATCGGGCCGATGATTCCCAGTTCGTTGCGCTCAGGGCACAGGTACAGTGGGATCGCGCCGGTCATGATGATCGAGTGCAACACCGATTTGTGGCAATTGCGATCCACCAGCACCAGGTCGTCGCGGCCGACCATGGAATGCCAGACGATCTTGTTGGCAGTGGACGTGCCGTTGATCACAAAGAACGTATGGTCAGCGCCAAAGTTGCGAGCGGCGCGGGCTTCGGCTTCGGCCAAGGGCCCGGTGTGATCAAGCAGCGAGCCCAGCTCGGGAACTGAAACAGACAAGTCCGAACGCAGGGTATTTTCCCCGAAGAACTGATGAAACGCCTGCCCCACCGGGCTTTTGCGATAGGCCACGCCACCGCCATGGCCGGGGGTATGCCAGGAGTAATTGGAGTCGGCGGTGTGTTGCACCAGGGCCTTGAAGAATGGCGGCAGCAGGCCATCGAGGTAGGAACGCGCAGCGCGGGCGACCTGGCGTGCGAGAAACGGCACGGTGTCTTCGAACAGATAGAGAATCCCGCGCAGTTGGTTGAGTTCACTCATGGCATCGGCGGGGGCGTTTTCCAGGGTGACCTGTTCGCCCAGGGCAAAGATCGGCAGGTTGGGCGCCCTCACCCGCGCCAGGCGGATCAGCTCGACCATGTTTTGCAGCAGATGGGTATTTTCTCCGGCGCCTTCCGCTGCGATCAGCATGCACGCCAAACCGTGATGAGTAGAGGCCACCAGCCGACCTTCGGCGTAGTCCACGGCAGAAAAGATACTGAAGCCCTCTTGTTCCAACTCCCTGGCAATGCCTCGAACCCGGTCGCCGGCGACGGTGTCGGCCTTGATGTCACGGTGCACGATCAGAACGGGGAACTTCAGGTCTTTGTACATGAGCGCTCTTACTCCGGAGGCTTTGCACTCAAGGGTAGAAGCTGGGAGCGAATGTGGCGAATGAAGATTTCAAAGACGATGGGGGTCAACTGTGGGAGGGGGCTTGCCCTCCACATTTTTACTGCATTGAGTCCGGGTTATTGTTGGGTCAACTGGGTCCATAACGCCGGCGCACCCGCCGACTTGGCAATCGCTTCCAACCGCGCCGCATGCTCGGCCAAATCCTGCTCGCTGGCCCGGATAACCGGCGTAGGCCTGCGATCAGCCGGCAGACGGCGGATTTCCGAAGGGCGGTTGCCGGAGCCTTCCGCCGATCCGGCGCCGTCTGAGGCATTACCGGCCAGGGACAGGCTGGTCTGCCCGCCGGTCATGGTCAGATAGACATCGGCCAGGATCTCGGAGTCGAGCAAGGCGCCGTGCAGTTCACGGCCAGAGTTATCGACGCCATAACGCTTGCACAGGGCATCGAGGCTGTTGCGTTGGCCCGGGTGACGCTCGCGGGCCATCATCAGGGTATCGAGGATCGTGCAGTGCTGGGAGATGTCCGCACGGTCCATCTGCCCCATCAGGGCAAATTCGTTGTTGATAAAGCCGATGTCGAACGCCGCGTTATGGATGATCAGCTGGGCGCCGTTGATAAACTCGAAGAACTCATCGGCCACTTCGGCAAAACGCGGCTTGCCCTTGAGGAATTCGTCGGTGATGCCGTGGACGCCAATCGCGCCTTCGTCACTGTCGCGGTCCGGTTGCAGGTAGACGTGGAAGTGGCGGCCGGTCAGGCGGCGGCCCATCAGTTCGACACAGCCGATTTCGATGATCCGGTGACCATCGGTCACCGGCATGCCGGTGGTTTCGGTATCGAGTACAACAGATCGGATGGCCATCAGGGTTCAGCTCTCAACGGTGTGGTGTGAATCAAAGGGCGCGATGTTAACACGTGGGCCGGCGTCAGCTCTGCTTGTAGCCGCGTACTTCGTCCACCCCACGGTTGGCCAACTGGTCGGCGCGCTCGTTGCCAGGGTGGCCGATGTGCCCACGCACCCATTTCCAGGTGATGTCGTGACGGTTGCATTGCTCGTCGAGCAATTGCCACAGGTCGGCGTTCTTGACCGGCTCCTTGGCCGCGGTCTTCCAGCCGCGTTTTTTCCAGTTGACCATCCACTCATTGATGCCCTTCATCACATATTGCGAGTCGGTCACCAGCAGAACGTTGCAGCGACGCTTGAGCTCTTCCAGGCCGCGAATGGCGCCCATCAGTTCCATGCGGTTATTGGTGGTGTTGGCTTCACCGCCCCACAGTTCCTTCTCCACGCCCTTGCACACCAGCAGGGCACCCCAGCCGCCCGGGCCGGGGTTGCCCTTGCAGGCGCCGTCGGTGAAGAGTTCTACGCTATCGGTCATCGGTTGCATCCATCAAGACGGGCTGGCGGTCATTGACCGACAGTATCCCGAGGCCGGGCAGCCCGGCCTGAAATCAATAAAGAGGTTAGGGTTCGCTTCGCTCGCGGTTGACCTTGGCCATCGGCATCGGCACCAGCTTGCCCATGGGTTGGCGCAGCACCTGGCGCACCGGCCGCAGCCCTACCACGATCTTGCGCGCCACCAATAAATAGAAGCCGCCACCCGAGAGTTGCCAGGCCCCCGCCCGGCGCTCCCAACCGGCCAGGCGACCCTGCCACTTGGCCGTCGCCAGCGGCGGACGATAGCACCCGAAGCGACGTTTCTCCAGCGCGAAGCCCAGCAGATTCAGCCAGTCGCCCACCCGCGACGGCGAGATGCAGCGCGCCTGGCGCAGGCCGTCATGGGCGAATACACGGCGCAAACCCCAACTGCTCCAGGGGTTGATACCGACAATCAGCAAGTGGCCACCAGGGCGCACGCTGCTCGCGGCTTCGCGCAGCAGGCCATGGGGCGACAGGCAGAAATCCAGCCCATGCTGCAACACCACCACGTCGGCGGCGTGTTCGCTCAAGGGCCAGGCCTGTTCCTCACAGACGATTTCCACCCCCGGCAGCGGCGCGCCCAAGCGCACATTGCGTTGCACCTGGGGTGCCGACGGCGGGGTTTCGGCCGACGGTCCGTAATGCACCAGGTAGCCACCGAAGAACCGGCCCAGCTCGTCATCGAGCATGCGTCGTTCTTCATCCAGCAGAAATTGCCCAATCGGCCCGGACAACCATTCACGGGCCGCACTGATCAGGGCCAGCCACTCAGGATCGGCCTGGGCGAACGCTTTATCGGTCATTGCATTCTCCAACTCGCCTAGACGTTCTAAGATGCACCAATGTGTTCAGCTTGGCGAATCGAAGAATGATACAGATCAGTGCCCTACCCGCCTTCACCGACAACTACATCTGGTTGTTGCAAGACCCCGCCACCCGGCGCTGCGTCGTGGTCGACCCCGGCGATGCCGCGCCAGTGCTGGCCTGGCTCCAGCAGAACGCCGAGTGGACCCTCAGCGACATCCTGGTCACCCACCATCACCATGATCACGTGGGCGGTGTCGAGCAACTGAAACAGGTGACCGGCGCCAAGGTCCAAGGCCCGGCCAACGAAAAGATCCCGGCGCGGGACGTGGCGCTGCAGGACAATGACCGTATCAACGTGCTGGGCTGGGACTTCGACGTCTACGCCGTGCCAGGGCATACCCTGGGCCATATCGCCTTTTATCACGAAGGGGTGCTGTTGTGTGGCGATACCTTGTTCGCCGCCGGTTGCGGGCGACTGTTCGAGGGCACGCCGGAGCAGATGCATGCCTCCCTGGAACGCCTGGCCGCCCTGCCCGCCGATACGCTGGTGTACTGCACCCATGAATACACACAAAGTAATCTCAAGTTTGCCCAGGCCGTGGAACCGCACAACGCCGACATCGCCGAACGGCTGGAAAACGTTGCCCAACTACGGGCTCGCGGCGAGATGACGCTGCCTTCCAATTTGGCCCTGGAAAAACGTACCAACCCGTTCCTGCGTACCGCTGAAACATCCGTTAAACAAAAAGCGGACGAACGGAATGGCCGCGACAACCGCTCTGGGGCCGAGGTGTTTGCTAGCTTGAGGGCTTGGAAAGATAAGTTCTAAGAGGACGTATTCTGATACGTAATTTCTGAATGGTTGACCGGAACCGAAGCGCTTTCTAGAATCGCCCGACATTTTTGCCCGGAACTTACTTCCAGCCAATGTCGTCATCTATTCGTAAATCCATTTCTTCAGACGCATTGACCCGCCTGGCTCAAGCCGTGGCGGTGGCTGTGTCCGCGACTCTGGCGGGCTGCCAATCGACCCATTACGCTGCACAATCCACCGTGCAACCCAAACCCAATCTTGCTGCCAAGATCAAGCAAAAACCTATTTGGCTATCAGAGAAGCCTAGCCCCGAAGTGCCCCAGGATGTCTGGGAACGCATGCGTCGGGGCTTTCAATTGCAGGACGGCGTCGGCGTCAACCCGCGCATCGAGCAACAGCGCCTGTGGTTCGCCAGCAACCCGTCCTTCCTCGAGAACGCCGGCGAACGCGGCAGCCTCTACATTCATTACATCGTCGAACGCCTTGAAGAACGCAACATGCCCCTGGAGCTGGCGCTGCTGCCAGTGATTGAAAGTGCCTACAACCCAATGGCCTATTCGCGCAGCGATGCAGTCGGCTTGTGGCAGTTCATTCCCTCCACCGGGCGCTACTTCAACCTGCGC
Organism: Pseudomonas sp. Root569; assembly: GCF_001427465.1. Classification (NCBI taxonomy): domain Bacteria; kingdom Pseudomonadati; phylum Pseudomonadota; class Gammaproteobacteria; order Pseudomonadales; family Pseudomonadaceae; genus Pseudomonas; species Pseudomonas sp. Root569. The sequence goes on from NZ_LMGQ01000011.1 coordinate 50,818, forward strand.
CAGACCCGTGCCTACGACGGCCGTCGCGACATTACCGCCTCCACCACCGCCGCCCTGGACTACCTGACGCGTCTGCATGACATGTTCAACGGCGACTGGCTGCTGGCCCTGGCGGCCTATAACGCCGGTGAGGGCACGGTCAGCCGGGCCATCGAGCGCAACGAAAAGCTCGGCCTGCCCACCGACTACTGGAACCTGCCCCTGCCCCAGGAAACCAAGGACTACGTGCCCAAATTCCTGGCCCTGTCCCAAGTGGTACTGGCGCCCGAGGCCTACGGTGTCAACCTGAACCCGATTGCCAATACGCCATACTTCGAAGTAGTCGAAGTCAAGCAGAGCATGGACCTGTCAAGGGTTGCGGCGCTGGCCGAGATCGACGAAGACGAACTGTTCCAACTCAACCCGGCCTTGAAGCAGCGCACTACCCTGGACGGCCCCCAGCATTTGCTGGTGCCCACTTCCAAGGCCCAGTTGCTGACCAGCACCCTTTCGACGATGAAGCCCGAAGAATTGCTGAGCATGCGCCCGAAAAAGCCGGTGTTCGACGAAGTCGAGACCAAGTCGGTGGCCGGGCGCACCCGCAACTACAAGGTGCGCAGTGGCGACAACCTCACCTTGATCGCCAAGGCCAACAAGGTCGACGTGCATGACCTGCAACGCTGGAACAAGCTCAACGGCCAGGCCCTCAAGGTCGGCCAGACCCTGGTGATGCAGGACACTCGTAAAGCCGCGGCGAAGAAACCGGTGCAGTACAAGGTCAAGAAAGGCGACTCGCTGTACATGGTCGCCAAGCGCTTCAACGTCGAGATGCAACATCTCAAGCGTTGGAACCCGCGCACCGGCCAGGCGTTGAAGCCCGGGCAGATGCTGGTGGTGTCCGGGCCAAGATAAAGCCCTCAAGAACACCGGTAGGCTAATGTGGGAGGGAGCAAGCCCCCTCCCACATTAGGCTCTGGGTGCTCTCAGCAGTCTTTTTCCAACCGGAACAAGCTGTTACTGTACCGATCATAAAGCCCAAGCCGCCTGGATCGGATCTCTGACTTGAAGCGTCCTCTCCTTCTACTAATAAGTCTGGCCTTGAGCTTTGCTGCGAACGCGACGATTACCGAGAGCCACGGTTACGCGCAGTTCGGCTCACTCAAGTACCCAGCCAAATTCACCCATTACGATTGGGTAAACCCTGCAGCGCCCAAAGGCGGAACACTGCGGATCATGGGGTTTGGCACCTTCGACACCCTCAACCCTTATACTTTCAAGGGTACCAGCCCGGTGGCCACCGGCAATTTCCTGCAATACGGCGTCAATGAGCTGAACGAACCCTTGATGGTCGGCACCGGCCAATACGCGCCATCCGGCGACGAGCCCACCTCCAGCTACGGCCTGATTGCGCAGTCAGTGGAATACAGCGAAGACCGCAGCTGGGTGGTCTTCAACTTGCGCCCCGAGGCGCGCTTTCACGATGGCAAGCCGATCACTGCCGATGACGTGGCATTTTCCTATCGTACCCTGCTGACCGAAGGCCACCCGCAATACCGCACCAACCTGCAGGAAGTGGCGCGGGTGGATATCCTTAACCGTCACCGCATCCGCTTTGTATTCAAGCGTGCCGGCAACCCATTGCTGATCCTGCGCCTGGGCGAACTGCCGGTGCTGCCCATGCACTACTGGAAGAACCGCGATTTCAAGGCCACCACCTTCGAGCCGCCGCTGGGCAGCGGGCCTTATCGCATCACCAAGGTCGCCCCTGGCCGGCAACTAGTGTTCGAGCGGGTCAAGGATTACTGGGGCAAGGACCTGCCGGTCAACCGCGGCTTCTATAACTACGATAAAGTCGACGTGGAGTTCTATCGCGACAGCGATGTGGCCTTTGAAGCCTTCAAGGCCGGCGAATTCGACATCTATATCGAACACCAGGCCAAAAACTGGGCCACGGGCTACAACTTCCCGGCGGTCAATCGCGGTGACGTGATCAAGGCGCAGATTGCCCACCAGATCCCCACCCAGAGCCAGGGCCTGTTCATGAACAGCCGGCGACCCGCGTTCAGCCAGGCCAAGGTGCGCGAAGCCCTGGGGTTGATGTTCGATTTCGAATGGACCAACCGCACCCTGTTCAGCAACGCCTATAAACGTTCGGTGAGCTATTACCCCAACAGCGAATTCTCGGCCAGCGGCCTGCCGACCGGGCATGAGTGGTTGATGCTTTCCCCTTATCGCGACCAATTGCCAGCCGCCCTCTTCACCCAACCCTTCAACCTGCCGCAAACCGACGGTCGCGGCATCCCCCGCGACACCCTGCGCCGCGCCCTGGCCTTGCTCGGCGACGCCGGCTGGAAGCTATCGGGACAAGGGCAGCGCCTGCTCAATAAGGACGGGCAACCGCTGCGCCTGGAGATCCTGCTGGTCAACCCTAACCTTGAGCGCATCCTGCAACCTTATGTCGAAAATCTGACCCGCATCGGCATCGACGCCCGCTTGCGCACGGTCGACCGTGCACAGTACAAACAGCGCCTCGATCAATTCGATTTCGACATGATTCTGATGACCCTCAACCAGACCTTAAGCCCCGGTCTTGAGCAGTGGCAGTACTTCCACTCCAGCCAGGCCGCGATCAAGGGCAGCAAAAATTACGCGGGTATCGCCAACCCGGTGGTCGATCACCTGCTGGACCAACTGCTGGCGGCGCAGACCCGCGAAGAACAACTGGCCGCCGGCCGTGCCCTGGACCGTGTGCTGCTGTGGCAGCACTACAGCATTCCCAACTGGTACCTCAACTATCATCGCCTGGCGTACCGCAACCGGTTCGCCTTCGTCACCACGCCGCCCTATAGCCTGGGCCTGAGCGCATGGTGGCTGAAAGCTTCGGAGAAAGCCCAATGATGTCTTTGCGTACTACCCTGCTCGCCAGCCTGTTGCTGTGCACCGCAGCGCAAGCCGCCCCGCAACATGCGCTGACCCTCTACAACGAGCCCCCCAAATACCCCGCCGACTTCAAGCATTTTGACTACGTGAACCCCGACGCCCCCAAGGGCGGCACCTTCCGTGAATCGGCCATGGGCGGTTTCGACAGCCTCAACCTCTACATCAGCAAGGGCGTGCCGGCGGATAACCTGCAGTTGATCTACGACACTCTGGCCGTGCAAAGCCTGGACGAGCCCATTACCGAATACGGCCTGGTGGCCGGCAAGATCGAAAAGGCCCCGGACAACAGCTGGGTGCGTTTCTACCTGCGCCCCGAAGCACGCTTCCACGATGGCCACCCGATCCGCGCCGAAGACGTGGTGTTCACCTTCCAGACCCTGATCAAGGACGGTAACCCGCTGTACCGCAACTACTACGCCGACGTCGATGAAGTGGTGGCCGAAGACCCGCTGCGGGTGCTGTTCAAGTTCAAGCGCACCAACAACCGTGAATTGCCGCTGATCCTCGGGCAGTTGCCGGTACTGCCCAAGCACTGGTGGGCGACTCGCGATTTCTCCAAGGGCAACCTGGAAATTCCCCTGGGCAGTGGCCCGTACAAGGTGGCGGAGGTCAAGCCAGGGCGCATGATTCGCTACGAGCGGGTCAAGGACTACTGGGCCAAGGACCTGCCGGTGACCAAGGGCTTCTATAATTTCGATACCCGCATCACCGATTACTACCGCGACAGCACCGTGTCCCTGGAAGCCTTGAAGGCCGGGCAGTTCGACTACTGGCTGGAATTCAGCGCAAAGAACTGGGCCAATGCCTATAACATTCCGGCAGTCACCCAGGGCCGCTTGATCAAGGAAGAAATTCCCAACGGCAACCCCACCGGCATGCAGGGCTTCGTGTTCAATACGCGCAAGCCGATGTTCCAGGACGTGCGCGTTCGCAAGGCCATCAGCCTGTTGCTGGATTTCGAATGGAGCAACAAGCAGCTGTTCAATGGCGCCTACACCCGTACCCGCAGTTACTTCGAAAACTCGGAAATGGCCGCCACCGGTTTACCCGGCCCGGATGAGTTGGCGATCCTTGAACCGTTGCGCGACAAGATCCCTGCCGAAGTCTTCACCCAGGCTTTCGAGCCGTCCAGAACCGATGGCAGCGGCATGATCCGCACCCAGCAGCGCGAGGCTTACCAACTGCTGCAAGAGGCCGGTTGGAAGATCGTCGACGACAAGATGGTCGACACCAGCGGCAAGCCGGTGACCATCGAGTTCCTGCTGGCCCAGACCGAGTTCGAACGCATCCTGCTGCCATTCAAGCGCAACCTGGCGGACCTGGGCATCGACCTGGTGATTCGTCGGGTGGATGTCTCCCAATTCGTCAACCGCCTGCGCTCGCGGGACTTCGACATGCTGGTGGGCAGCTTTCCGCAATCCACTTCGCCGGGTAACGAGCAACGCGAATTCTGGAAGTCCTCCAGCGCCGACAAGCCCGGCAGCCGCAACTACATGGGCCTCAAGGACCCCGCTGTCGACCAACTGGTGGAAGAGTTGATCGATGCCGGCTCGCGCCAAAGCCTGATAGCCCACGCCAGGGCGTTGGATCGCGTACTCCAGTTTGGTTACTACGTAATTCCCAACTGGCACATCAAGACCTTCCGCGTGGCGTACTGGGACCATTTGGGCCATCCGAAGGTCTCACCACGCTATGACGTGGGCACGGCCACCTGGTGGGCCAAACCCGACGTCAAGCCTGCGGTCTCCCTGGACCCCACGCAAAACGCCGATACGGCGAGCGGAGGCGATTGAATGCTAGCCTATATTGTTCGCCGCCTGTTGCTGATCATCCCCACACTGTTCGGGATCCTGCTGATCAACTTCGTCATCATCCAGGCCGCCCCCGGGGGCCCGGTGGAGCAGATGATCGCCAAGCTCGAAGGTTTTGACGGCGCCACCAGCCGCATCGCCGGCGGCGGTGCCGAAGTGGCGGTGGCCGGTTCCAGCTACCGTGGTGCCCAGGGCCTGGACCCGGCGCTGATCCAGGAAATCGAAAAGATGTACGGCTTCGACAAATCGGCGCCGGAACGTTTGTGGATCATGGTCAAGAACTACGCCCAGCTGGATTTCGGCGACAGCTTCTTTCGTGACGCCAAGGTCATCGACCTGATCAAGGAAAAGATGCCAGTGTCCATCTCCCTCGGGCTATGGAGCACCCTGATCATGTACCTGGTATCGATCCCCCTGGGGATCGCCAAGGCCACGCGTCACGGCAGTCACTTCGACGTATGGACCAGCTCGGCGATCATCGTCGGTTATGCGATCCCGGCGTTCCTGTTTGCGATCCTGCTGATCGTGGTGTTTGCCGGAGGCAGCTACCTGGACTGGTTCCCATTGCGCGGGCTGACCTCCAACAACTTCGACGAGTTGAGCTGGAGCGGCAAGATCCTCGATTACTTCTGGCACCTGGCCCTGCCCGTCACCGCACTGGTGATCGGCAACTTCGCAACCATGACCCTGCTGACCAAGAACAGCTTCCTCGACGAGATCAACAAACAGTACGTGGTCACTGCCAAGGCCAAGGGCCTGACCAACCACCGCGTGCTCTATGGTCACGTGTTCCGCAACGCGATGCTGCTGGTAATCGCCGGCTTCCCTTCGGCCTTCATCGGCATCTTCTTTACCGGCTCGTTGCTGGTGGAAGTGATCTTCTCACTCGACGGCCTGGGCCTGATGAGCTTTGAAGCGGCGATCAACCGCGATTACCCGGTAGTGTTCGGCACGCTGTTTATCTTCACCCTGCTGGGGCTGGTCGTGAAACTGATCGGTGACCTCACCTACACCCTGGTCGATCCGCGTATCGACTTCGCCAGCCGGGAGCATTGAGATGAACCTGTCCCCCCTCAATCGCCGCCGGTTCGAGCGGTTCAAGGCCAACAAGCGTGGCTGGTGGTCGCTGTGGCTGTTCCTGATCCTGTTCGTGCTGAGCCTGGGCGCCGAGTTGATCGCCAACGATAAGCCCCTGGCCGTGCACTTCGACGGCGGCTGGTACTTCCCGGCACTCAAGCGCTACCCGGAGACCACCTTCGGCGGCGAGTTCCCCCTGGAAGCCAACTACAAGAGCCCGTACATCCAGGAGTTGCTCAAGGCCAAGGACGCCTGGACGCTCTGGGCGCCAATCCCGTTCAGCTACCAAAGCATCAACTACGACCTGAAGGTCCCCGCCCCCGCGCCCCCCTCGAGCACCAACCTGCTGGGCACCGATGATCAGGGCCGTGATGTGCTGGCGCGAGTGATCTATGGTTTTCGCGTATCGGTGCTGTTTGCCCTGACCCTGACCGTGCTCAGTTCGATCATCGGCGTGATTGCCGGTGCCTTGCAGGGCTTCTACGGCGGCTGGGTCGACCTGGCCGGCCAGCGCTTTCTGGAGATCTGGTCCGGGCTGCCGGTGCTCTACCTGCTGATCATCCTCGCCAGCTTCGTGCAGCCCAACTTCTGGTGGCTGCTGGGGATCATGCTGCTGTTTTCGTGGATGAGCCTGGTAGACGTGGTGCGTGCCGAGTTCCTGCGTGGGCGCAACCTTGAATACGTGCGTGCGGCACGGGCGTTGGGCATGCAGAACGGCGCGATCATGTTCCGCCATATCCTGCCCAATGCGATGGTCTCGACCATGACCTTCCTGCCCTTCATCCTCACCGGCGCCATTGGCACCCTGACCGCCCTGGATTTCCTCGGCTTCGGGCTGCCGGCGGGTTCGCCGTCGTTGGGTGAACTGGTAGCCCAGGGCAAATCCAACCTGCAGGCGCCGTGGCTGGGCATGAGTGCCTTCGCGGTGCTGGCGATCATGTTGAGTTTGCTGGTGTTTATCGGCGAGTCCGCTCGCGATGCGTTCGACCCGAGGAAATGAGATGACTCAGGACAATCTGATCGAAATCCGCGACCTGAGTGTCGAGTTCGTCACGGGCGAGCATCACCATCGCGTGGTCAATCACGTCAGCTTCGACATCAAGCGTGGCGAAACCCTGGCGTTGGTCGGTGAAAGCGGTTCCGGCAAATCGGTGACGGCCCATTCGATCCTGCGCCTGCTGCCCTACCCGTTGGCAAGGCACCCGTCCGGGACCATCGAATATGCCGGGCAAGACCTGCTGACCCTCAAGGAAAAGACCCTGCGGCATATTCGCGGTAACCGCATCGCAATGATCTTCCAGGAGCCGATGACCTCGTTGAACCCGCTGCATTGCATCGAGAAGCAGATCAACGAAGTACTCGGCCTGCACAAGGGCCTCACCGGCAAAGTCGCCACCTTGCGCACCCTGGAGTTGCTGGAACTGGTGGGCATCCCCGAGCCGCACAAGCGCCTCAAGGCCCTGCCCCACGAACTGTCCGGCGGCCAGCGCCAGCGAGTGATGATCGCCATGGCCCTGGCCAACGAGCCGGAACTGCTGATTGCCGATGAGCCGACCACGGCCCTCGATGTAACCGTGCAGTTGAAGATCCTCGAACTGCTCAAGGAGTTGCAGGCACGCTTGGGCATGGCGCTGTTGTTGATCAGCCACGACCTCAACCTGGTGCGACGCATCGCCCACCGCGTGTGTGTGATGCAACAGGGCTGCATCGTCGAGCAGGCCGATTGCGAGACGCTGTTCCAGTCACCCCAGCACCCCTACACCCAGGAGTTGCTGGCGGCGGAGCCCAGCGGTGGGCCGGCCAACAACGCGGTAGGGCCAGCGTTGTTGGAAGTCGACAACCTGAAAGTCTGGTTTCCGATCAAGAAAGGCTTTTTGCGCAACACCGTCGATTACGTCAAGGCCGTGGATGGGATCAACTTCAGCCTGCCCCAGGGCCAGACCCTGGGTATTGTGGGTGAAAGCGGCTCGGGCAAGTCCACCCTGGGGCTGGCGATCCTGCGCTTGATCGGCAGCCAAGGCGGGATTCGCTTCGAAGGCCAGCAACTGGACAAGCTCACCCAGCAGCAGGTGCGCCCGTTGCGGCGGGAAATGCAGGTGGTGTTCCAGGATCCGTTCGGCAGCCTGAGCCCTCGCATGTGCGTCAGCGAGATCGTCGGCGAGGGCCTGCGCATCCACAAGATGGGCACGCCTGCCGAGCAGGAAGCCGCGATCATCGCAGCGCTCAAAGAGGTGGGGCTGGACCCCGAATCCCGCCATCGTTACCCCCATGAGTTCTCCGGCGGCCAACGCCAACGCATCGCCATCGCCCGAGCCCTGGTGCTCAAGCCGCGCCTGATTTTGCTGGACGAACCCACCTCGGCCCTGGACCGCACGGTACAACGCCAGGTGGTGGAATTGCTGCGCGGCCTGCAGGCCAAGTACAACCTGACCTACCTGTTTATCAGCCATGATCTGGCGGTGGTGAAGGCGCTGAGTCACCAGTTGATGGTGGTCAAGCAAGGCCAGGTGGTGGAGCAAGGTGATGCGCGAGATATTTTTGCTGACCCGCAGCACGCGTATACCCGGCAGTTGCTCAAAGCAGCCTTTCTAGTACCTGCGTGACGGAACGTGGGGCGAAATGTGAGAGAGGGGCTTGCCCCCTCCCACATGAATAGTGCACAGCCAAGTCCCTCAATAGCAAACCAATATCATTTGCGCACATCGCTACCCTTTGCTTTAATCGCGACCAATTCTTATTTACGCCGATCCTCTTGCGCGGGATGGATATTGTGTCGACCTCTTTCACCCACCTCTACGGCACCCACCACGGCTGGCTACTTGGCCTGCTGCGCCGACGCCTAAACGACCATTGGGATGCCGCCGACCTGGCCCACGACACTTTCATCCGAATCCTTAACCGCCCGCTCAGCGAGACCGATCAGGTAGGCCAGCGCTCCTACCTCGCCACCATCGCTCGTGGCTTGTGCATCGACCACTGGCGCCGTCGCCAACTGGAAAAAGCTTGGTTGGACAGCCTGGCGCAGCGCCCGCAAGCCACCCAGTCGTCACCGGAACAGCGCGCCATCATCGTCGAGACCCTCTACGAAGTGGACGCCATGCTGGCGCGCCTGCCCAGCAAGGTGCGCGAAGCCTTCCTGCTCGCACAACTGCATGGCCTGCCCTATAAACAGATCGCCACGCAAGTCGGCGTAGGTGAGCGCATGGTCAAGAAGTACATGGCCCAGGCCCTGCTGCACTGCGCGATCCTGGAAGCCGAGCTCGACGGGCTGCTGGTGCAATGAGCCTGCCCGGCAAACTCAGCCATGCCAGCCTGGAACAGGCCGCGCAGTGGTATGTGCGCCTGCAGGATCTAGGCAGTGCTCAGGAGCAGCAGCGCTGGCAGGCCTGGATGGCGCAGAACCCCGAGCATCAGGCGGCCTGGCAGTACGTGGAACGGGTCAGCCGGCGTTTTACACCCTTGATGGAACAAGCCCATGGCGCCAGTCACGCCCTGCGCACCTCACGGCGCCAGACCCTCAAGACCCTGTTGGTGCTCTGTGCCGGTTCGACACTGGTCTGGGGCACTTGGCGTACCACCGCCCTGCCCCGTCTGGTCGGCGGCTGGAGCGCCGATTACGCCACTAGCAGCGGTGAGACCCAGGACACGCTGCTGGCCGATGGCAGCCATATCTGGTTGAACACCTTGAGCGCATTGGATGTGCGTTTCGATCCAACGCTACGCTTGCTGCGCCTGCGTTTTGGCGAAGTGCTGATCGACACGGCCAAGGACCTCAACCGTCCATTCCTGGTAGACACCGACTACGGGCGCATGCAGGCACTGGGCACCCGCTTCAGCGTGCTGCAAGGCGACGATTACACCCAGCTCAATGTGTTCGAGGGCCGGGTGAAGGTGCATGCCGTCAATGAACAGGAACGCATCATCGAGGCAGGCCAGCAGGTTTCATTCTCTCGTGCGGGCTTCAATGCAACGGTCAGCGCATCACCGGCCCGCGAAGCCTGGAGTCGTGGTGTGCTGCTTGCCGATAACCTGCCACTGGGCCAACTGATCGCCGAGCTCAACCGCTATCGTCCCGGCCATCTGGGCTGTGACCCCGCCGTGGCGCAGTTACCGGTGATGGGCTCTTTCCCGCTCAAAGACAGCGACCACGCCCTGCATCTGCTGCAAGCCGCATTGCCGATCCGGGTCGACAGGCTGATGCCGTGGTGGGTCAGCGTCAGTCCGCGGTGAAAAAACTTACAACACTCAGTTCCCTTTTCCACAACTCGTTCGGTTAACCCAGCAGACGTTTTCAATTCGCCGTTCGATTTGCTCCCAAGGGACACCTTCATGCCGCAACCTGCTCGCTTTGCGCTGCGCCCATTGGCGCTGGCCACCTCGCTGTTTTGCCTCGGCGCACCGACGGTGCACGCCGTCCAGTCGCCGTCGACCCAGGAAGAGGCCCGAAGTTATCGCATCGACGGCGGCTCGCTGATCAGTGTGTTGAACCATTTTGCCGAGCAATCGGGGATCTTTATCGCCGGCCACAACAATCTGGCTACTGGCAAAACCAGCCCAGGCCTGAATGGCAGCTACACCGCAGCCAGCGGCTTGCAGCGCCTGTTGCAGGGCAGCGGTTTGCAGGCCGTGCCCCAAGGCAACCACGGCTACGTGCTCGAGCCGGCCCCGGCCAATACTGGCGCACTGGAATTGGGCGCCACGACGATCTCCGGCCAGGCCCTGGGCGCCACCACCGAAGATACCCAGTCGTACACCACAGGTTCCATGGCTTCGGCCACCGGCTTGCCGCTGTCGATGCGCGAGACTCCACAATCGGTCACGGTGATCACTCGCCAGCAAATGGACGACCAGGGCTCTACCAGCATCGCCGACACCCTGCGCCGCGCCCCCGGTGTCAGCGTGCAGAATTACGACAGCGAACGCTGGGAGTTCTCCAGTCGAGGACTGCCGATCACCAATTTCCAGTACGACGGTGTCAACTCCACCTACGACGGCGTGTATGACTACGGCACCACCAGCACCGACATGGCGGTGTACGACCATGTGGAAATCATCAAGGGCTCGGCCGGTCTGCTCAGCGGTTCCGGTGACCCATCGGCCACGGTCAACCTGATCCGCAAAAAGCCGACCAAGGCCTTCAAGGCTTCGGTCACCCAGACCTTAGGCTCCTGGGACAACTACCGCACCGAGGGCGACATCTCTGGCCCGTTGACCGAATCGGGCAACGTACGCGGGCGCTTTGTCGGTGTCTACCAGGACCGCCAGTCGTACCTGGACCACTACCAGAACACCAAGGACATCGCCTACGGCATCCTCGAAGCGGACCTCACCCCCGACACCCTGCTGACCTTCGGCATCGACCAGCAGGACACCCGCTCCCGCGGCGCCAGTTGGACCGGTTTCCCGATGTACTTCAGCAATGGCGCGCGCACCAACTTTTCGCGCTCGTTCAACCCGGCTGCCGACTGGAGCCGCCGCGACTTCCAGAACCAGACCCTGTTCGCCTCGCTGCAACAACAACTGGCCAATGACTGGTCGCTCAAAGTCAGCCTCGACCGCAAGCGCAGCCAGCACGACACCCTGCTCGGCTCGGCCAGTGGCGGCAACCCCAACCCGGTCAGCGGCGACGGCATGTATATGTTCATCGGCAAGTACAAAGGCGATCAGGTGCAGAACACCCTGGACGTCAACCTCAGCGGGCCGTTCAGCCTGTTTGGCCGCGAACATGAGCTGATCATGGGTTTCATGGCCACCCGTTCGAAGCAGGACGTGCCGGTGTACGGCTCGATCTACCCGCCGGTGGGCGGCAGTATCTTTGACTGGCACGGTGAATACGCCAAACCAGATATCCCGCGCAGCGGCCAGAACGATATCGTGCAACGCCAGACCGGCGCCTACCTGGCCACGCGCTTGAAACCCACCGATGACCTCTCAGTGATCCTCGGTACCCGCGTGAGTACTTTCAGCGGGACCGACACCACCGATTTCTACGACCCGACCAAGGCCGACAACCACACCACCTACCACCAGAGCGGCGTGGTCACACCCTATGCCGGCATCGTCTACGACCTCAATGATACCTGGTCGGTATACACCAGCTATACCCAGATCTACCGCCCGCAAAACAGCAAGGACGCCGACCGCAAGCTGCTCGACCCGATCGAAGGCGATACTTATGAGGCCGGTCTCAAGGCCGCGTTCTACGACGGTCGCCTGAACGCCAGTTTTGCTGCGTTCCGTATCGAGCAGGACAATGTCGCCGAATACGTTTCAGGCTTTGAAACCGACTCGGTGTACCGCCCGATCGCTGGCGCCACTACCAAGGGCTTCGAGGCCGAGCTATCCGGTGAAGTGCTGGACGGCTGGAATATTTCTGCCGGCTACACCTACCAGCATACCCGTGATGCCAATAACAGCTACGTGTACAGCTCGGTACTGCAAACCACCACCCCGCAGCAGGTGGTGCGCCTGTTCAGCTCCTATCGCCTGCCCGGCGCCCTGCAGAACCTCACCGTGGGCGGCGGGGTGAACTGGCAGAGCGAGTTCTTCGGCAACGTGTTCCAGCCAGACCCGAACGACACGGTCAATTTTGGCCACACCTCACGTATCACCCAGGACAGCTACTACCTGGTAGACGTGATGGCGCGCTACCGCTTCAACGAGCACCTGAGCACGACCTTGAATGTGAAGAACCTGTTCGACAAAAAGTACTACACCGGTCTGGGCAACTTTGGCACCGGTTTCTACGGCGAACCGCGCAGCCTGCAACTGGCGACCAAATGGGACTTCTAGGCTGACGACCCTGGCGGTGTGTGTAATGATTACCCCTCGATCTCTCAAGGGATAGAGCCACCGCCATGTCGACGAACACTACTGCCCGACCCGAGCATGCGCCGCGCTTCTGGCGCGACGAACGCTTGCCGTTCATCGAGGCGCGGACCATCGCCGACGGGCGCAAGGTCACTTACACCCGGCATGCCCACGAGCACTTCTCCATCGGCGCGATCACCACCGGGCGCAGTTATTATCACTACGGTGCCCAGACCTTCGAGATCGGCGCCGGCACGGTGGTGCTGATGAACCCGGGCGACGTGCATGCGTGCAACCCTATCCATGACCAGCCTTGGTCCTATCACATGCTGTACCTCGACACGCCGTGGCTGACCGACCTGCAATACCAACTGGGTTTCAGCACCGAGCAGGGTTATCGGCCATTCGACACGCCTCACACCCGCGACACGCGGCTGTACCACGGCTTGCTTGAACTGTACCGCATACTGCTGGACGAGCACGCCGACCTGCTGCAGAAACAAAGCGCGCTGGTGAGCTATTTCACCGAGGTGCAACAGCGCCTCAATCCTTCGCTGGCACCGGTGCGTGAGGTCAACCACAAGCTGGAACGCGCCGCCGAGTACATCCGCACCCACTGCATCGAGGCATTGAAACTCGAAGACATTTGCCAGGCGGCCGAGCTGTCGCCGTCCTATCTGATTCGCGCATTCAAGCAGTATTACGGGTTGACGCCCCACGCGTTCATGGTCAACCGACGCATCCAGTTCGCCCGCAGCCAACTGCGCAACGGTGCACTGATTGCCGACGTCGCCCTGGCCGCAGGCTTTGCCGACCAGGCGCATTTCCAGCGCACCTTCAAACAGCACTTCGCCGCCACGCCGGGGCAGTACCGCGAAAACCTCAAGCCATCAGCAAATAACCCACACTGGCCACCAGCAACGCGGCCATTGAGCGGTTGAACAGGCGCACGCCCCGGGGGTTGCTCAAGTAGCGGCGCAAAAATGTCCCGGCATACGCCCAGCACGCCACCGACAGGTAGCAGATCACCAGGTACAGCGCCGCAAACAACCACACCTGCCCAGCGTCGCCATCGGCCGCAAACAGGCCCATGCCCGCCACGCATGCCAGCCAGGCTTTCGGGTTGAGCCACTGCATGATCGCGCCGTACAACATCGACGGCGCGGTTGCCGTACCGTCGGCGTCCAGGCGACCATCGTCCACCGCCAGCTTCCAGGCCATGTACAGCAGGAAGGCGACCCCGCCCCACTGGATCAGTTGGGTCAGGATCGGCCAGCGCACCAGCACTTCATGCAGGCCCAGGCCGATCAGCACCAGCAACAAGGTGAAGCCGACGGCGGCACCGAACACATGCTTCTGGCTGGCGGCAAAACCGAAGCGCGCGCCGCTGCTCAGGGCGACGACATTGACCGGCCCAGGGGTGATGGAGGTGGCGAGGGCGAAAGCGGCCATGGAAATGATCAAGCTCATTGCAGTTCCTTCTTGTGATGCCAAACGAGGTTGAGATCACGGTAACGCGTGCAACGATCAAGGTATTGAACAAAATGCCCCTCTGCCCTGCTCCATACCCACTGCTGGAATTGGCATTCAGCGTTGGGTAGGAATACGGATATCACCGTCTCGGCACTGGCTTTTCACACTGCGCGGGCAGCCGGCAAACGCCAGGTCCTTGGTCAGGCACACGCGCACCTCCGAGAGCACCTTGCCCTTGCAGATCACCGCCAGCCCGTGATTGCCCATGCGTGGGTTGCTCTCGCGAAACAGCGCCTCGATTTCCTGTGCCTGCATCGACGGCGGTGTATTGAACGGCTGCAGCTGTTGCGGGATAACCACCACGCCAAGCGCCGTGTCGGTCCTTTCCAGATACTCCAGCGGCTCGAGCCCGCTGCAGGTACCATGCTTGGCCCACTCATGCTTGAGCAACGCACGGGTTGGAAACAGCGCCGCGCCCTTTTCCATTTCTTCATCGCTCAAGCGCGACTGGGGCGCACACGAGGCCGGCCAACCGCCCCGTGCGTATTGCGGCCACAAGCCGTGCAGCACAAACCCATAGCCCTTGCCCGAGCACTGCTCATTGCCTGGGTGCGTCAGGCAGAACGTCGGTGACCACGACAGTGACAGCACATAAAAATCAAACTCTCCTGCCGACCCTTGGTTGCGCGACGCCGCCGTTGCACCTGTAGCGATCAGCAGCCACAACACCATCCAGTATTTCATCCCGGTATTCCTTTGAAAAAATGAAGCCTCACGCTATTGCAACGGCTAGGGATGCTGGGAGTAACGTTGTAACACCTTGTCCAGGATGATATCGGTCTTCAACGCCTCGATCGCCAGCGACGGATGCTCGGCCTCCCCGCGAATATGGGCGTTCATGTTCAGTACGTGGTGCCACTGGATATGGGCATGGCATGGCACTTCCAGTACTTCGGTGGTCTCGCCTTCAAGGCGCAGTGGCTGGTCCTCGAACACCGAGAACTGGATGCGCCCCAGGCTACCGATCAACTCGACACGATCCTCACGACGGTCCGCCACGAAGTTCCAGCAGCCCATGCCCAACGCACCGCTGGCAAAGGTCCAGCAGGCGGTTACCGCATCTTCTGCTGCATAGCGTCCGGCCTGTCGCGCGGTATAGCCCGAGACCTCGACGATATCGCCAGCCAGGTACTGGAAAAGATCGAAGCCATGGCTGGCCAGGTCGGCGAAATATCCGCCACCGGCAATCGCCGGGTCGGTGCGCCAATTGGCGGCGCTGCTATCAGCTGCAGCAGCCGGCTTGCACAGGGTCCAGGTCAGGTGGCGCAATGCACCGATACGACCTTCCTGCAACCAGGTACGCACTTGCTGGAAGCGGGGCAACGAGCGCCGATAATAGGAAACAAACAGATGCAGCCCGGCGCGTTCGAAGGTGCGCTGCATCAACGCACTCTGTTCAGCGTTCAGCGACATGGGCTTTTCGACGCAACAATGCTTACCCGCCGCCGCCACCATCAGCGCGTATTCAAGGTGGCTGTCAGGCGGCGTGGCGATGTAGACGGCGTCCACCTCAGGGTCGTTGATCAGTGCCTGGGCGTCGGTATAGAAGCGCGCTATACCGTGCCGCGCCGCATAATCGCGCACCGCTTCGATACGCCTGCCCATTACGGCCACCAGTGCCGAACCTGGCGCTTTATAGAAAGCCGGTCCACTCTTCAATTCAGTGACATTGCCACAGCCGATCATGCCCCAGCGTATGGTCTTCATTGAATGTCCTCGCTCGTATTCGTCAAACCGGCAGTATCCACATACCGGCACCGGCACGCCATAACCACTTAGCATGACAATTGCATTACACTTTTATGACATTGATCGCGCTGCGGGAGGTACAGGCATTGAAAATTCGTGCAACGGTCATTTGCGCACATGAGGAGCATATTCTCTTCGTGCGCAAAGCCCGGTCCAAATGGGCGTTGCCAGGCGGCAAGGTCGAGCCCGACGAGCGCCCGGTCGGCGCGGCGGAACGCGAGTTGGAAGAAGAAACCGGATTAAACGTGGACGGCTTGCTGTATTTACAGGAACTCAAGACCCGCGACACCCTGCACCATGTGTTCGAAGCCTCGGTGGTGAATATCGACCAGGCACGCCCATGCAATGAGATCGTGGACTGCCAGTGGTATGCCTACGGTGCCCTGGATGAACTGGACACCACCGATGCCACCCGCCACATCGTCAAATCCTTCCTGCGTCGTCTCTGACGCCAGATGAAATGTTCTGAAATTCAATCCCCAGGTCAAATCGCAGGCAAAAAAAATCCCAAGTAGCTGATGGAAACTTGGGATTTAAAAATGCATAAACCGTGGGAGGTGAACGCCCGGCTATAGTAGCGACTGTAAAAACCTGTAACAACAATATTTTAATCCTTTCGTCGGATTACATATTGCGTAAGTCATTCAATAACCACATGTTTTTTATGGTAACGGATAATAGGAGTGCCACTTTTTGGTGCAAGTAGCGCAGATATTCCTCAAGCAATTCCGTTTATAAAATAGGGTTATTAATCAATGTGACGTCGCCCGCTTGAATAACTGATCGCTCAGTTGCGTGCACGTTTGGCGAAGCTCGTCGTTACGAGAAGCGGTCGCACCCGCGACCCATTCCAGGTGACGGCACAGCGCGAGGCGTTCGGCGGCGTCTTCACGCTGGCGGTCTGCCTTGGCGTTGATCTGAACGAAATAGAACCCCAATAGCACCGCGACGCACAGCACGCCAACCGCGAGATAACGCAAGCTGTTGGACGCTGGCGGCGGCGCATCCATGGCCTACGGCGCCCTGCCCTTTTCATAACGAACGTCGTCGCCCTCGACACGGCCCACGACGGACCAGCCCAGGCGCTGGTAGAAGCCATTGGCGCGAATGTCATCGCGCCCGTCGGTGACCAGATACAGCTTGTCGTGGTGTTCAAACAATGCCGCCTCGGCCAACGCCATCAGCTGGCGCCCCAGCCCAAGGTTTTCATAGGTGGGCAACACGAACATCGCGAACACTTCGCCTTCGGCCAGGTCAACCATGGAAAACCCGGCCGCCTGGCCATCCACTTCCGCGATCCAGGCGCAGGGCGCCGCACTCAGGGTATCGACCAGTGCCTGTGGGGTAATGCCCAGGTCGGCCATCTGTTCAAGACTCAAATGGTTTTGCACCACCGAGGTGCGGATAGCACACAGCGTGTCAACGTCATCGGCTGTTGCCGCTCGAATAAGCACTTGCATACAGGCCTCCATGAAGAAGTGGGTGATTGTATGCAAATACCTACATTGCGATTGTCGTGGATTTGTAAGCGCCAGTGCGTGGCACGCAGTTATTTACGCGCCACCTTATACCGCAAACAATCCTGATAAAAGCTCTTGCGAATCGCCTCCGGCTTAAGCCGTGAACGACTGTCATAGGTCTGTTCGGTAATGCCCATGGCCATCATGCGCATCCACGATTTGTTGAACTTGATGCTTTGGATCTTCTGCCGAGCGGCGTACAGCGATACCCCGGAGAGCTTGAGTTCCTGGGCCCTGGCAGCAGTGCCCGCGCCCCAGCTGCACATGTACTTGTCGCCCTCGCGCAATTCCCTGGCCTGCACGGCCGCCGCGCCGCCGGCCAGGGAGCAGGCAATCAGCATCATTCCCACAGTGCGCATTTGTATCCTCGCCTAACCACCTGAAAATAAAAGCGATTTTGGCGAGGATTTAGTTACAAAGGGGCCACTAAATTGCCTTACTCTGCGAACTTCAGGCAGCCGTCGCAGGCATGGCCCACGTCAGGGCTTGAGTTCGAACAACGCCGGCATCGGCGGCCACTCCGAAGGGACTTTGCGGAAGTGGCTGAACCCGGCGGCTTGCGCCATCTGGCGGGCGCGCTTCTCGCCCATGAACGCTCCCAGCCCTGCCCCGCCATGGGACAGCGAGCAGGTCATGCAATAGAGGGTGCTCTGCGGGTACATCACCCGGCCGAACAGGTTCATGTTCTCGTGCAGCTCCTCGGACAAGTTGAGTTCGACCATCAGGTAGGTGCCGTCTGCGGCCGTGGCTGCGCGCAGGTCCTTGAGCATTTGCTGGGGGTCGGTGGCGTCGTGGATCACCACGAAGGTGGTCACGAAGTCGAATTGCTGGCCGCGCAGCGCATCGGAATCGTTCACCTCGAACTGCACCCGGTCGCCCACGCCGGCCGCCTCGGCGTTGGCCCGCGCCAACTCGATGGAGGGCAAGTGGAAGTCGCAGCCGACAATCCGCGCCTCGGGATAGGCCTTGGCCATGGTGATCGCCGCCAGGCCGGCGCCGCAGCCGAAGTCGAGCACACTGCCGCCGGACTTGAGTTTCTCTTCGACGCCGTCCAGGGAAGGGATCCAGTGCTGCACCAGGTAGTGCTTGTACCAGGGCATGGTCATGCGCTCCATGCCTTTCCAAGTCTCCAGCGGGAACGCCTCCTCGGCGCAGCCGCCGCCATTACGGAATGCTTCGATGACCTTGGGTGCCATGCTCACGAACGGCACGCTCAACTGGATGATGCCGCCGGCGAAATACGGCGAGTCTTCATCGGCAAGCACCGGCACGAACTCCGCAGGCATCTGGTAACGGCGCGTGGGCGCGTCGTAGGTCACATAGCTGCCGGTGACCATGCTGCCCAGCCATTCACGCAGGTAGCGGGCGTTATAGCCGGTCTTCTGCGCCAACTCCTCCAGGGTCACCGCCTCGCCGTCGGCCAGGGCCTTGAACAAGCCGAGCTGGTCGCCAATATAGAGCATGGCGCCGCGCAGGGTGTTGCCGTAGTCCTCCATGATACGCGCCGAAAACTGTTGGACCTTGGCTTTATCAACTGCCGTAACGTTTGACATGTGTCGCTCCTTGATAAGTCTGTTGGGTGATCACTGCTTAGCGGGCCGCCAGTTTGGACAGCACGTTGTCGACGATACGGTCGGACATCCCCAGGTGGGTCCTGGGCTCGAACAGCCGAGCCAGTGCGCCGGTGTCCATGGCGGCAACCACCCGCGCATCAGCCTCGATCGCGGTGCGGATCGACACGTGATTGCGCTGGCTCGCCTGGGACACTTCGAAGATGATTTCGTAGGCGCTGCTCTTGCCCAGCTTGCGCGCCATTTCGAACACCACGGCTTCGGTGCAGATGGCATCGCCGTAGGCGTGGGCGGTGCATTCCATCTTCTGCACGTTCACAGTGAGCCCGTCGATGGTGTCGGTGAGGATCGACAGCGCCATCAGCGCGTAGTGGGAAACGTCCGCGACCGCACACCACTCCAGGCGCGTGCCGCGGTAATCGCGTTCGTGTTCAAGGATCATCGCATCCAGTGCGAGCATGACTTGGGCCTTGGCCAGCCGCGCCAGCACCACCACCTGCTCGCAGCCTTCCGGGTTGCGTTTGTGCGGCATGGTGCTGCTGCCGATCTGCTGGTCGCTCCAGCCCACTTCCACCTCAGCGATTTCCCAGCGATTGAGCGTACGGATTTCATCGGCCACCCGGGCCAACGAGGCCGTGACCATGGCCAGGGTGCTGACGAACTCCGCAACCCGGTCACGGGACACGTGCCAGCCGGTCAAGGGCACCTGCAATGACAAGCGCTCGGCAAAACGCTCCAGCATCGGTATCGCCTCCGGACCGAACGCGGCCATGGTGCCGACCCCGCCGAACAGCTGCACCACCAGCACGCGCTGGCGTGCCTCGGCCAGGCGCTGGCGATGGCGCAGCAGCTCATCGATCCAGCCGGCGACCTTCAGCCCGAAAGTGGTCGGCAACGCCGGGATCGAGTGGGTCCTGGCGACCATCAGCGAATCACGGTGCGCATCGGCCAGCGTCGACAATTTGCCCAGCAAGGTTTCCAGGGCCTGGTCCATGGCGTCGAGGACGTCGCGCATTTCCAGGGACTGGGCAGTGTCCTGGATGTCCTGGGTGGTGGCGCCGTAGTGCACGTATTCGCGGGCACTCGGGCTGCAGTTCTTTTGCAGGGCGCTGAGCAATGGCATCAGCGAATGACCGGTAGCCGCCACGCCATCGGCCAACTGGCGCACATTGATGCCCGACAGCAACGCGGCTTTTTCGATGTCCAGGGCCGCCTCACGCGGGATGATATTGACATCGGCCTGGGCCATGGCCAGTGCGGCTTCCACATCCAGCCAGCGTTGCAGGCGGCAATGGCTGCAGAAGATCTTGCGGCTCTGCGGGCCGGCATAGCCTGAGCCGTGGGTTTTCGAGTCGAGGATGTGGCTGTGTTCATGCCGGCATTGTTCGCCGTCATGACCCAGGCCCGGGTGTTCCGAACGTGCGGTGCAAGACGCACGGGCTGCCATTTCCAACGTTTGCGCATCCATCACATACCCTCCATTGCGTACAGGGACTGACCGGTATTGCCTTGGGTTTCTACTAACCCTTCAAGACGGGGTATCGCTTTATTCGCCACCAGGTCGACCATGTCTGCCGCCAGCCCGGTGTAGGCCGCCGGGTCAAGCAGGTCGTCCAGCACTTGGCGACTGAAACAGCCGTGCAGGCGCGAGTCGCTGAGCAGGGCTTCGCGAAAAGGACGACCCTCGACCTGGGCCTGCTGGGCTATTTCGTGGACCAGCTGATGAGCCGTCTGCTTGCCGAACCGTGGCGCCAGCGCGAGCATGATGCGCTCCGACAGGATCAGCCCGCCGAGCATGTCGAGGTTGCTGCGCATGCGCGTTTCGCGCACATCCAGCCCGGCCAGCAGCACACCCTCCATACGGGCGAGCAAGGCGCCGGCGTAGACAAACAGCTCCGGCAAGGCCGCCCATTCGATACGCCACGTGGTGCCGTCGCGCTCATGCAACTGGAACGCCGCATCAGTCAGTGCAAGCATCTGCGCGCGCACCAGCCGCGACAGCGCACTGATCAGGTCCACCGTCGACGGGTTCTGCTTGTGGGGCATGGTGCTGCTCCCCACCTGCCCTGCCCGGCGGCCTTCACGCACTTCATCGATCTCGGTGCGTTGCAGGTGGTAGATCTCATTGGCTACGCGGCCCAGGGTCGCCGACGCCTGGACCAGCAGCCACGCCGCCTCCAGGATGCGGTCGCGGGCGCTGTGCCAACTGCTCAACGGTGCCCCCAGGCCGAGACGTTCCAGGGTGCGGCGCTGCACCTCCAAACCCTGCGGGCCAAGCGCCGCCAGGGTGCCCACGGCGCCGGTCAGGTTGCCTACCATTACCCGGGCATACGCCTCGTCGAAGCGTTCGAGGTGGCGATCGATCTCATCGACCCACACCGCCACCTTGTAGCCAAACGTGGTGGGCAATGCTTGTTGCCCATGGGTGCGGGCGACCATCGGCGTGTGCTTATGCCGCAGGGCGAGCGTGAGCAAATGCCCACGGATGGCGCGCAAGCGCTGCAACACCAGGCCCCAGGCCTCGCGGACCTGCAGGATCAGCCCGGTATCGAGAATGTCCTGGGTGGTCACACCGTAATGCACGTACTCACCCCAGCCATCGGCGCACAAGGCCTCGAGGGCGCGAAGGGTCGGCACCAGGATATGCCCGGTCTCCATGCTCTGGCGCCCCAGGGCGTCGAGGTCCAGCAGTTCCACACTAGCCACCCGGGCGATTTCCCGTGCAGCTTCGTGGGGGATGATGCCCATCTGCGCCTGCGTCGCCGCCAGCGCTGTTTCTACATCGAGCCACTTCTGCACCTGACTGGCATCAGAGAAGATCGCGGCAAATTCCGGGGACGAGTAAGCGCCCCCGTGGATACGGGATTCAGTGATATGACTCGGCATGTCGGGTTACTCGCGTTGTCCTAAGGAGGGCTACTTCACGCGCTGCATTGCTTCCCAGACCGCGTCGTAATAGGCCCGCTCCAGCCGGAAGTGCTCGGCCAGGGACGTGAGAAAGGCATTCTGGAAACCCAGGTCCGGGATACGCCGTGCAATCAGTGCCCATTCACGCTTGGCCCGTGGCGGCACCAGGCTGATATGCACTTCGTAGTACTCCGCGTCGTCCTGGCTCAAGCCCGCATTGCGCAAGGCGTTGTACAACTTGCCGTGGTTGCCGGGCACCACCAGCTCGGTGATGTAGAACACCGCCAGGCCCCAGCCGACATCGGGGTTGCGGAAACAACGGGCACGGTTGTTCAGGTAGGCAATTTCCTCGGGCATCGTCGAGATGGCCTCAAAATCCGCGGTCAGGCCTATGGCAGCGAGAAGCTTGGCCAACAGCCGTGGATGGGAGCGCTGTTCGTCCTCTTCGCCCAGCTCACCGTAGAGATAACGGCCAAGGGCGGCCGCCTCGTCAACATCGGTCAGGTTGACCAACAGGTCGGCGGCATCCCGGTACAGGCGGTAGGTGCGGAACCACTGGTGGCGCAGGAACACCTGCAATTGCTCGCGGGACGCCTTGCCCTCGAACACATACTGCGACATCGGGTGGTTTTCCCGTGACTGCGCGGCAATCTGCTCTTCCAGGCGTTGCTGGAACGCGGCCTCGGACAACGGCGAGGCCAAGTCCGCAGACGGCATGAAACGCTCTTGCACGCTATAGATGGCATTGGCCAGCCAGCGTCGGGTCGAGGCGGTGGCGACGTCATCGCTCAGCGACAGGATGTACAGCAATTGCTGGCACTGCGCCGCGTTCGCGGCATCGCCGCGCTGGCCCGACTCACACAGGGCACGCAGCATATTGGCGGCAATTTCGATGCGATTGAACGTCGCATCCGGCTTCAGCGCTTCGGCCAACAGGCGGGCTTCGGCGGTGTGGATATTCTGCAATTGCGGCTGCGAGAAATTACGTGGGCTCATCATGTGCTCCATTATTGTTGTTTTAGGATCGCTGGGTGGTTCAGGCAGGCAGGCGCTGCGCCTGCATCTGCTGCCACAAGCTGTCGAAATAGGCCTTGTTGATTTCGAAGTGACGCTTGAGCGCGCGCATGAACGTGCGCTGAAAGCCGTCATCGCCTGCTAACTTGGCAATCAGCGCCCACATTTCCTCGGTGTCGATCTCATCCTGGGTGCCGTGCAGGCGGTGGAATTCGCTCGGCTGCTCTGGAACGTCGAGGCGCTGCAACAGCTCGTAGATGCGCCGGTGGTTGACGCAACTGACAGACTCCACCGCATAGAGCAGCGCAAGGCCCCAGGCGACATCGGTGTGGCGCACGCAGCGAATGCGATTATTCAGGTAGGCTTTTTCCAGGGGATGCAACGCAGGAAAGTCGATGGCCAGCGGAATATCGAAATACTCCATCAGATGGGCCAGCATCGCCGGGTGCGAACGCTGCGGAGTCTCGGCCCCCGCTTCACCGTAAAGGTTGCGGTAGAACACCGAGGCATCCTCGATGGCCTCGAAGCGAAAGGCCAGCTCTGCCAGCAGGCTGTAGAAGTTGTAGGAGCGGGTCCAGTGGTGTTCCAGGAAGAAACGCACGTCTTGCACAGGCGGCGTACCTTGGAACAGGTGCACCGACATGGGGTGGTTGACCCGGCTGCGAGCGGCGATTTCAGCGTCGACCAGCTGTCGGAACTCATCCACCGGCAACGCGGTGAAGCCCGGCAGGTCAACGGCGAACTCATCTTCGGCGCGGTAGACCTCACTGGCCATCCAACGGCGGGTCGGCTCAGTGCGTGGATCGCCCGGAATGTGCAGTTGCAGCAGGGCTGCCTGGTAGTGGGCGTAGGCATCGGCATCCCCCGACAAGCCTTGCCGGGTCAGCGCGAGCAGTGCTTCCAGCGCGCGGGTGACCTGGGCGTAGTGGGCGCCGGGTTCCAGGGCACTGGCCATCAGTGTCGAGGCCGTGGTGAACAGGTCGGAATCCGAGCGTTGTAACAGGGCAGCAGTATCCATTGATAACCCCTCGATTCTTGTTTTTGTGATTTGGCGTACTCGAAGAAAAGGCTAAAGGTTCCTCTAGTGGCAAGGTCAATACCTGTAGGAAATTTCTTTTCCCAATGGACATTTACCTGGCGTGTGGAGAGCAAAATGTGGGAGGGGGCTTGCTCCCGATGGCAGTGGGTCAGTGCCAGATGTACTGACTGACCCGCCGCCATCGGGAGCAAGCCCCCTCCCACATTTGCACTGCCGTGCTGTGTTTTTGCTCGGCTGTGGCTAACGCAGCGCCGCAGCCCCACTGCAAGCCTGCCCCGCCTGTTCACAAATCTGCCAGCCACCGCCCAGCGCCTTGTAGATCCCCACCACCGCCAAGCGCTGCTGGGTGCGCGCTGCCGTTAACGCACGGCGGCTGGTGAAGTCGGCACGTTCGGCCTCAAGCACATCCAGATACATGCCCTCGCCTTCGGCAAATCGCGTGCGCGCAAACTTGGCCGCCTCGCGATTGGCCGCCGCCTCCAGCAGCCGCAGGCCCAAGGTGCTGCCCGCGGCACTGTTGGCCTGGAACGCATCGTCGGTTTCCTGCAGGGCACGCAATACGGTCTGGTCATAGGCGATCAAGGCCGCTTGGGTACGCGCCTCGCTGGCGGCGATCCGTGCGCGTACACGCCCGGTGTCCAGCAGCGACCAGCGAATCACCGGGGCGATAAAGTTCGACTGCATGCCTGCATCACCCAGGGAGCCGAGGCTTCCGGCCAGTAGTCCGATGGAGCCCTGCACCTGGATATCCGGATACAGGCCGGCGGTTTCCACGCCTATTTGCGCAGTCTCAGCCGCCAGGGTGCGTTCGGCCGCGGCAATATCAGCGCGCCGGGCCAACAAGCCGGCCGGATCACCCACTTGCAGGGTGCGCAGGCTCAAAGTCTCACGACCGGGCCTGGCCAGCGGTGGCTTGAACCCTTGCGGTGCCTGCCCCAGCAGCACCGCCAACGCGTTGTTGGAGGTTGCGCGTCGCCGCTCAAGGTCGGGCGCTACCGCCTCGACATTGCGCAGCAAAGCCTCGGCACGCAGCCGGTCGAACTCGGTGGCAGCGCCGACACTGACCAGATGCTCCACCAGGCCCAGGCTGTCGCGCTGGCTCTGGCTGATGTCAGCGACCACCGCTTGTTCAGCTTCGATCCCTTGCAACTCGAACCAGGTGGCGGCAACGGTGGCCGCCACGCTCGCCTGCACACTGCGCAGCAGCGCCTGGCGTGACCCCGCCTGGGCCTGCGCCACCTCAACCGAGCGTCGCACGCGGCCAAACAGGTCGATTTCCCAGGCCGCATCCAGGGCCGCACGGGTAGATTCAATGGAGCGCTGCTCGCCATATGGCGTCTCGACCTCACTGCGCCGTCGGTGCTCATAACCGAGGGCGGCGCCGCCGCTGGGCAAGAACCCTTGGCGGCTTTCGCGCAGCATCGCCTTGGCTTCGTCCAGGCGTGCGGCGGCGATGCCGATGTCATGGTTGGCTGCCAGCGCCTGCTGGATCAATTGGCTGAGAGCGGGCTCGTCGAACACCTGCCACCACTGCGCCTCGACCTCGCCGGTACCGAGACCGGCGACGGGCGCACCGAAGCTCGCCGGGCGCTGCGCGGCAGGCAACACAGGGGTGGAATAATCAGGGCCTACCGAGGCGCAGCCGGCCATCAGCAGCAACGGCAACAGCAACACTGGATAAGACAGTCTCATGATGCACGCTCCTCCAACTGCAACTTCGGACCCGACCCCTGACGCTCCACGCGCAGCGCCAGGCTGCGCATCACCACGTAGAACACCGGGGTGAGGAACAGGCCGAACAGCGTTACCCCGAGCATGCCGGCAAACACCGCGACGCCCATGGCATGGCGCATCTCGGCCCCGGCACCGCTGGCGAATACCAGCGGCACCACGCCGGCGATAAACGCCAGTGAGGTCATCAGGATCGGCCGCAAGCGCAGTTGGCAGGCGTGGATAACCGCCTCCAACGGGCTGGCGCCTTCGGCTTCGAGACTGCGGGCAAACTCAACAATCAGGATGGCGTTCTTCGCCGCCAGCCCGACCAGCACCACCAGCCCGATCTGCACGAACACGTTGTTGTCACCCTCCACCAGCCACACGCCGATGATCGCGCTGAGCAGGCACATGGGCACGATCAGCAAGACCGCCAGCGGCAGCAGCCAGCTGTTGTACTGCGCCGCGAGGATCAAATAAGCGAGCAACACACACAGCGGGAAAATAAACAGCGCCGACGACCCGGCAAGCTTTTGCTGGTAGGTCAAGTCCGTCCACTCATAGGTCACACCTTCGGGCAGCACCTCCTGGGCCAGGCGCTCCATCAGCGCCACGGCCTGGCCTGAGCTGACGCCCGGCATCGCCCCACCGGAGATATCTGCCGAGGGGTAGCCGTTGTAGTGAATCACACGGTCAGGGCCGGAACCCGGGGTGACGGTGACAAACGCCGACAACGGCAGCATGTCCCCGGCCGCATTGCGCACTTGCAGGCGGCCAATCGCCTCGGCCTGCATGCGATGGTCCGCATCGGCCTGGGCGGTGACCTTGTAGGTGCGGCCGAAACGATTGAAGTCGTTGACATACAGCGAGCCGAGATAGACCTGCAGTGACTCGAATACATCCGCCAGGCGCACACCCTGGCTCTTGACCTGGGTGCGGTCGATATCGACATTCAGCTGCGGCGCGTTGACGTCCAGGCTGGTCATCAAGCCGGCGACCTGCCCCGACTCGGTGGCTTTGGTCATCAGCACCTGGGTCTGCTGCACCAACGCCTCAAGCCCTACACCGCCACGGTCCTCGACCTGCAGCTTGAAACCACCGGTGACGCCAAGGCCAGGCACCGGCGGCGGCGGGAACACGCCGAGGAAACCGTCGGGAATGCTCGCGAACTTGGCTTGCAGGCGCCCGGCGATGGCGACTGCGGCCATGTCCGGCGAGGTTCGCTCCTTGAACGGATCGAGCATCACGAACATCACCGCCGCATTCGGTACGTTGACGAAGCCGTTGACCGACAGACCCGGGAACGCCACCACGCTTTCCACTCCCGGTTCGTCCAGGGCGACTTTCGACATTTGCCGCACCACCGCGTCGGTACGATCCAGCGACGCCGAGTTGGGCAATTGGGCAATGCCGACCAGGTAGTATTTGTCTTGCATCGGCACAAAACCCGCCGGCACAGCGTTGAAGCCGAACCAGGTCAGCGCGAGTAATCCGCAATAGGCCACCAGCGCCACGCCGCGACGGCCGACCACCTTGCGCACCGTGCTGCCATACGCCTGCGGCGCACGCTGGAACGGCCGGCCCAGCACCTCCAGCAGGCGCACGGCGCGACCGCGCAGGCTGCGCGGGTCATGTACCACGGCGGCACCTCGTGGGCGCAGCAACAGGCCGGCCAACGCCGGGCTGAGGGTCAACGAGTTGACCGCCGAGAGGATCGTCGAAATCGCGATGGTCAGCGCAAACTGCCGGTAGAACTCACCTTGCAATCCACTGAGGAACGCCGTGGGGATGAACACCGCAGCCAGCACCGAGGTAATCGCAATGATGGGGCCAGTGACCTCGCCCATCGCACGCCGCGCAGCTTGCGTGGGCTCCTCGCCGTTTTCGATATGCCGCTCGACGTTCTCGACCACCACGATGGCATCGTCGACCACAATGCCGATCGACAGCACCAGGCCGAACAACGACAAGGTATTCAGGGAAAAACCCATCAGGTGCATGACCGCGAAGGTGCCGATGATCGACACCGGCACGGCCATCAACGGGATCAGCGACGCGCGCCAGTTACGCAGGAACACCACCACCACGATGACCACCAGCAGGATCGCTTCCATCAGGGTGATCGCGACTGACTCCAGCGAAGCCCGCACAAACACCGTCGGGTCATAGGCAATCCGCGACACCAGCCCTTCAGGGAAGTTGGTCTGCAGGCGCTGCATGGTATCGCGCACTGCCTGCGCCACATCGAGGGCGTTGGCGCCCGGGCTCTGGATGATCTGCAAGGCCACCGCCGGCTCGCCGTCCAACAGGCTGCGCAGCGCGTAGGCATCGGCGCCCATCTCGATACGGGCCACATCACGCAGACGCGTGACCTGGCCGTTATCGCCGGTGCGGATGATGATGTCGCCAAATTGCTCTTCGTCCGTCAGCCGCCCGAGAGTATTGACCGTGACTTGGAAGGCCGCGCTGGAATCCGGTGCCTGGCCGACGGAGCCGGCCGCCACTTGCACGTTCTGCTCGCGCACCGCGGCAATCACATCGCCGGCGGTCAAGCCACGGGCGGCGATCAGGTCCGGGTCGAGCCACAAGCGCATGCTGTATTCGCCCGCGCCCCATACCAGCACGTCGTTGATCCCCGGCAGGCGCGACAGCTCGTCACGCACCTGGAGGTAGGCATAGTTGGAGATGTACAGCGGGTCATAACGTTTATCGGGGGATAGCA
This sequence comes from Pseudomonas sp. Root569, assembly GCF_001427465.1. NCBI lineage: Bacteria > Pseudomonadati > Pseudomonadota > Gammaproteobacteria > Pseudomonadales > Pseudomonadaceae > Pseudomonas > Pseudomonas sp. Root569. Next base: position 79,203 of record NZ_LMGQ01000011.1, read on the forward strand.
GGTGGACCACCATGAGGATGTCCGGCGAGGTCTTTTGCGTGACCACGCCGAGGCGCTGCACCTCCTCGGGCAAGCGCGGCAAGGCCCGCGACACACGGTTCTGCACCTGGATCTGCGCCATGTCGGCGTTGGTGCCCTGGGCGAAGGTCGCGGTCAGGATCATGCGGCCGTCGGTGGCCGACTGCGAGGTCATGTACAACATGCCCTCGACCCCGGTGATCACCTGTTCCAATGGCGCCGCCACCGTCTCGGCGATCACCTGCGGGTTGGCCCCGGGATAGGACGCGGTGACCTGCACCGTGGGCGGCGTGACCGCGGGGTATTCACTCAGCGGCAGATGAAAGAAAGCCACGATACCGCCGATCATCATCAACACCGACAAGACAATGGCGAAGATCGGCCGATCAATGAAAAAGCGTGGGAAGCTCATTGCACACCTCCCACAGTCAGCGGCGCCTCAAGCGGCTTGCCCTCGATACTGGCGGCCAAGGGTGTCACCTGCATACCGGGGCGCACCAACCCTTTGACGACGATGCGCTCGCCCGGCTGCAGGCCTTGCTCGATAACGCGCAGGCCGTCGGCCATCGGGCCCAGTTCGACCGGGCGGTATTCGGTCTTGTCGCCCTCACCGACCACCAGCACATAGCGGCGGCCCTGGTCGGTGCCGATGGATTGGTCGGCGATCAACACGCGAGGCTGCGCCACGCCGGTGTCCAGCTTGACCTTGGCGAACAGCCCTGGGGTCAGGCGCCCATCCGGGTTGTCGACCACCGCACGCACGCGCACGGTGCCGGTCTTGCGGTCGGCCGTATTGGCCAGGAAGTCCACCCGCCCGGCCCGTGCATAGGTCGTATCGTTGAGCATGGCCACCATGACCTTGGCGGCTTTGTCGCCCTTGGACCCGGCGTGTTGACGTGTGGCGGCAAGCGAGTGCAGGTAGGTGCGCTCGTCGACATCGAAATACACATGCAACGGGTCGACCGAAACGATCATCGTCAACGGCGTCTCCCCTCGGGTGACATAGTTGCCTTCGGTGACGAGGGCACGATCGATGCGGCCACTGATGGGCGCGGTGACGCGGGTGTAACTCAGGTCCAGCTGTGCCGTATCCAACGCAGCCCTCGCCGCCTCGACCTGGGCCCTGCCCGCATTCAACGAAGCAATGGCGGTATCAAGACGATCACGCGCCACCACCTTCTTGGCGAACAGTTGCTCGGCTCGCCCATGCTCGGCCTGGGCCAGCACCGCATTGGCCTCGGCCTCGCGCAAACGTGCCTTGGCCGCATTCAGCGCCGCCTGAAACACCCGCGGGTCAATCACAAACAACGGGCTGCCCTTGGCCACGAACTGGCCCTCGGGCACGCTGACACTTTGCAGATAGCCGCTGACACGCGGGCGCAGTTCCACCTGATCGATGGCGGTCAACGAACCGGTGTACTCGACAAAGGGTGTCACCGCCCGCGCTACCACCTCGGCCACCGGCACACCGGGCGGCTTGGCGGCCGCAGCCGGCGGCGCGTTGTCTGTGCATCCGCCCAGCGTCAACACCACGGCCATTGCCCCGGTGATCAGGCTAATTGGTTTGGCGTACATCGTTCACCCTCCTTGGAATTTTCAAGACAAATCGACACTGGAGGTTTTTATCGGGCTTGCCACGTTGGGAAGGTCAAGCGCTATAAAACCGGGAGGTGTGTTTTTGTCTGGAGGGTGTTTGGAGCGTGGGCTGGGTGTGCAGTTTGGGAGATCTCGGCCTTTAGGCGCTTTGTTGTGGAAGGGGGCGGTGCGACGATTCGACTTGCCCTCGATGAGCATGGGTATCTACACAACTCTGACGTGCGACCGTCAGTAACCACGATGCGAAGCGAGCCGCTCTTGATCTTGCTCTGCTTTTGATCTCAGGCGCCCCGTCAAACCACGCTGGCCGGAATTCGACAGGGATTTGGGGGGTAAACCGGCAGGGATGCCGGTTTAGCCGCCCCGCGCCATGGATGGCGCGTGGCGGCGGCCCCCCAAATCCATGGCGGATTACGGGCACACCGAGCCTGGGCGAGGTGCCGAGTGGTGGGGCAAGAGCGTTTGGTTACTTTGCGCTTTTCAAAGTGACCCGCCGTAAGGGCGGAACCAATAGCGGCCGTCACCTAAACAATGGATATGTACTCGATCCAACCGAACATCCTGGTCGGCTGTGAGGCCGCCATCGGGGGCAAGTCGAATCGTCGCACCGCCCCCACATTGGAGCTGAGACGATCAGGTCCAGGCCACCACCAAAAGCCCGGCACCTAACACCAGGCACAACGGCGAGTAGACGTAGGTATCAAGGCGCGCAAACCGGGAGCCGCCGACCTTTTTGAAAAAGCCCACCAACTCCGAATCGCCAATCGCCCTGGCAAACATCAGCACCGCAATCGCACTGATGCCCCACTGCAACGCCCCATGGGACACCGGCGTGAAATACAACCCGGCGCGCAGGCAAACGAGCAAGGCAATTGCCACCAACCCCATAGCGACCAGAAAGGTGCCCAGCGCCGAGGGCTTGAACGCCGGTCGCGGCCCGCTGGCAAATTCGCCGGGCAGTTGCGGAATCGCCGCCAGGCTGCCGAATTTGCCGCCAGCGGCCCAGTAAAGATGCAGCATGCTGATAAAGGTAAAAACCCCGACAATCCATCGCGCAATGACAAAACTCATGGCGGACGCTCCCGAAAAATGTGGGAATCAGGATAGTCGCCCTGAGATTTTTTGCAGGCATTTCGTCGGCGGCTGATGGTAAAGTGCCGCCCCATGAAACTCGCCCGTGCCGACCGCTCGCTCATTGCCTGGATGCTTTACTGCTGCGTCCTGTTCAATGTGTTCGCCTGCAGCATTGGCCACGGGCAAATGGTGGGCATGCAGCTCAACGGCATCAGCGGCCAGTTCTGCACCGTAGATCCGCGTACCCAGGCGCCCCTGCAAAACAACTCTACGGATGAGAACCTGCCAACGCTGTCGAAAGCGTTCGGTTGCCCCTTGTGTTCGACCGGCGGCATGGGCCCCGCGCTCAACAGCCACCTGAACGTGGCGGTTTTGCCACAACCCCACGCGCCGCCTGCGGCGGTCGTGCTCGCTGCTGACATTCCTGCCCGCTTCACCTGGCCCACGGCTAACCCGCGCGCGCCACCTGCCCTCGCCTGATCCCTGCGCTTTCTAATCTGCATTGCCGACCGTTTCCGCGAGGAAGACGGGCGGCCGTGCGTTTGTTTTCAAGCCAAGTTTTCAGGATTCAACCATGAAACATCTACCCCTGCTGGCAGGCCTGTTCGGCTGCCTGCCTGCCTGCGCCCCTGCCCTTGAGCTGGCACCGACCACCATTGAAGGCGAGCAAAGCGTTGAGCCCGGGCTGGCCCTGGACCAACCCAGCGGTATGGCCTCGCGGCTGGGACTGAGCGTACGGGAAACCCCGGCCTCGGTGGCCATCGCCAACCGCAACGATATCGAGCGCCATGGCGCCAAGACCTTCCGCGATGCGGCCAACACCCTGCCCGGCGTCAATGCCAGCGCGCCGCCCGGGTTTGGTGGGTTTGTATCGTACCGAGGGTTTACCAGCAGCCAGATTACCCAAATGTTCAACGGCATCAATGTTGCCACGGGCCTGGCGCGGCCAGTGGATGCGTGGGTCTATGACCGCGTCGAGCTGGTGGGCGGCCCTTCCTCCTTGATCAACGGCGCAGGCTCCGTGGGCGGCTCGCTGAACTACGTGACCAAGCTGGCGAGCCGTGAGGAGCAGGCTGTCGAAGGCCAGTTGACCTATGGCAGCTACGACACCGCGGGCATGGCGTTCGGCCTCAACCATGCGCTGACCGAGCCTGGTGCCGAGGTGCAGCACTACGCACGCCTGGACGTGAGCCGCAACACCAACCACAGCTATATCGACCGCGATCAACGAGATGCCTGGAGCTTGGCGTTTTCGCTGCTCAGCGACTTGACCCCCGACCTGTCCCACACCCTGGCCCTGGAATATCAGGACGAGCATGAAGACAGCCCCTATTGGGGCACGCCGGTGCTCAACCCCAAGGCCGGCGAACTTAAGATCGACAAGCACAATCGCTTCAACAATTACAACGTCGCCGACGGTCGTTACGAACAGCGCACGATCTGGGCGCGGTCGATCATCGACTACCGGATAAACGACAGCACCACACTGAAAAACACCCTCTATCACCTCGACAGCCAGCGCGACTACCGCAACCTGGAGACCTACCAGTACAACGCCGATAACAGCGCGGTGAACCGCTCGACCGCCTATCAGGTAAGGCATCAGGGCCAACAAAACGGCAACCAGTTCGAACTGCGCCATGACAACAGGATTTTCGGCCTCTCCACCATCTGGTCCGGCGGTTTTGAGTACAAGGTCAACAGCACTACCAACAGCCCCTTGAACGTGCCTGGCAAAAGTACCGTGGAGCCGAACAACTATGACCCGGGACACTTCTATGACATCCCCGGCACCCGTCCTGGCTTCGTCAAGGACAAGACCAACCAGGTGACCACCAAGGCACTGTTCGTGGAAAACCGCCTGGGGCTGACGGATAAGCTCTCGCTGCTGACCGGCCTGCGATATGACGCCATCGACATGGACGTGACCAACCATCGCACGGTCACCGCCACCAACCCACGGCACTTCAAGCGCAGCTGGGAACCGCTGACGGGGCGTGTGGGCCTGACTTATCAATTCATCCCGTCGGCCAATGTCTACGTGCAATACAGCACCGCCGTCGAACAGCCCAATACCACCACCCAGGTGTTCGATGTGTCCACCGGCAAGCAATGGGAGATCGGTAGCAAGTTTGATTACCTGGACGGTCGCGGTTCGGCAACGGTCGCTGCCTACAAGATCGAACGCAAGGACTTTGCCGTCACTGATCCGCTGGATCCGACCAATAGCATCCCGGTAGGCGCGCAGTCGTCCAAGGGCATCGAATTGGCCAGCTCACTGCGTATCACGCCAAGGTTGCTGGCTGAAGGCAACTTCGCCTGGGTAGACGCCGAGTACGATGAGTTCAATGAGAAAATGGCCAGTGGCGCGGTGGTGTCGCGTAAAGGCAATACGCCAACCAACGTGCCCAAGCGCGTGGGCAATCTGTGGTTGACCTATGATTTTTCCGAGGATTGGCAAGGGGGTGTGGATGCGCGGTATGTCGCCCAGGTGTATGCAGATAATGCCAATACCCAGACGGTGCCGGCCTACACGCTGTTTGGCACCTTCCTGCGCTACAGGCTGGACGCCCACACCTCGGTGACCGGACGCGTGCGCAACTTGACCAATGAGGTGTATGCCGAGTTTGCCCATGTGTCGCCGGCGTATTACCTGGGTTCGCCGAGAACGTTTGAAGTCGCAATACAAACCCGATTCTAAATCTGGAATGCAAAAAAAATGTGGGAGGGGGCAAGCCCCTCCCACATTTTGATCTCCATCAAGTAGAGACGCTGTCTATTACTTGAGGGCCGACTCAACTTTTTGCGCAACATCATCGGTCAACCACGCCTTCCACACCTCAGGATGCTCCTTGAGGAACATCTGGGCCACTTCCCGTGGTGCCGTGTGGTTTTCGCTCATCTTCGCCAGCGCTTTGTTAAGCGGCTCAATGGGAAACTCGACCTTCTCGAAGAACTGGGCAATCTGCGGATGTTCCTGCTGGAACGGCGTCGATACGCCAATGCTCAATTTGGATGCCAACGAGCGCGTGGGCTTGGGGTCAGGGTTGTTCGCATCGGTCAGGGTCTTCCACGCATCGGCATCAAACGGTGGCTCTTCCAACTGGATCAATTTATAGCGCCCCATCAACGGGGTCGGCGACCAGTAGTAGAACAGCACTGGCTTGCCCCGGCGGATCGAAGACGCAATTTCCGCATCCAACGCCGCGCCCGAACCGCTGCGGAAGTTCACGTAGCTATCGTCGAGGCCATAGGCCTTGAGCTTCTGCTTGTTGACCACTTCGGAGGTCCAGCCGATGGGGCTGTTAAGAAAGCGACCTTTGCCTGGTGATTCGGGGTCCTTGAACACATCCTTGTAGCGCGCCAGGTCCTTGACGCTTTTCAGGTCCGGAGCCAGCGGCTTGAGGTTTTTCGACGGGTCACCCTTGACCACGTACTCCGGCACCCACCAGCCTTCGGTGGCGCCTTTGACGGTATCTCCAAGGCCTACCACTTTGCCTTCGGCTTCGGCCTTGACCCACACCGGACTGCGACCAGCCCATTCTTCCCCAATCACCTGGATATCGTTCTTGGCCAGGGCGGTTTCCAGGGTGATGGTGGTACCGGGCAAGGTGTCGGTGGGCAGGTCATAACCCTTCTCGACGATAAAGCGCAGTACTTCAGTGATCAGGCTGCCGCTTTCCCAGTTCAGGTCGGCAAAATGCACCGGTGCCTGGGCAGCCGAGACCGGCAATGCCAGGCTCAAGGTCGTCAAGGACGCTGCCAACAGTGATTTCAATCCCTTCATGCGTTGCACCTCGCGTCTTCACAGTCATGGCGAACGGCTTTGCCGCCAATGCGCGAAGCCTCTGAATAGTTAAGTCAACGCAACTGTAGTAGAGGTTCCGGAACAGATCGGTACACGAAGTGTTTATCGGTTATTCGCTGGCCTTGAAGGTAACCAGCTCGCCCTTGCGCCATTTGGCGGCCTTGCCGGTCACGGCTTTCAGGGTCTTGGTCAGGCCTTCCTGCAATTGTTCATGGGCGGCAAATACCAGCATCACGCTGTGGCCTTCCTTGAACACAATGCCCTGGCCCTCGGCCGACGAAACAAAGGCGTAATCGCCCAACCCATACACGGTCAACTTGATATCGCGAAACTTGAGTTCGAACTTGCCACCTTCGCGGCTGGGTAACACCGCCGCACGGAAATGGTCGCCCACCTTGAGTTCCAGGCGTTGCTTGTCATCCACGACCAGCGCCGTTTCGGTATCGATCTCGGCGATATAGATACCTTCTGGGGTTTGTTCGGTGACGTAGACAAACCGCGATTGAAACTGCTTGACCAACTTTGCGCGCAAATCACCCAGCACGAATAACGCGTGCATATCCAGATTACTGACTGCCAAGGAAACGTCCCCACATCAAAAAAGCGCTGGCCGCTGAAGCGGGCAACACAAAAAACGGCCGTTACGGCACGATCACCCATTCGTTAAAAACTGAAGATAACCTACAAGGCTGGTACATACAGCCGCGGTGGACCTCAATCAAGGTCATCCGGTAGCACAGCAAATCACAGGTTTAGCGACCCGAGAATACAAGTCGAGCAACTTCAGAGAATAACCCAATCGAAAATGCAGTTTTCCGACGTCCAAAGCAAAAAAATAACCGCGCATGGAACCAGTCGCGAACTGCCGACGACAATACTAAAACAGCAACCCAGGTTAAACCACCCGAAACGCCACTGACAGGCCAACAAGATCGACAGGAGCTGAGCATGCAACGACGTCAACACGATGCTGCGTCTTTCCACAAGCGTTCATCATGGTCAGAAGAACGCCAATATTACTGCCTGCATAACGCTGATGGGTACTCGAACTCAGTCATTTATCAAGTTGTACCGGCTGGGAAGAACTTTTTCCACATCCTTGAAGTACCCAGTGGCCGGATCAAGGGGTTTCGCAGCGATCATAACAAGGCCTGCGAACTGGCCAAGACCCTGGAAGCCAAGTTGCAAGCCCTGTGTGACTCACTCGTTTCGTCACCTGGATGACTTTACCGCGCCGTCGTGCTTCAACAACTGCCATACTGGCCCGTCCATTGAAGTTTGCCCCCTGCGGGTCAGGTTTCATCAGTGCAGTTACCTTGAAGGGAAGGCTATACGTGACGGAATTTGATATTGGCGAATTTTTTATCCACGGCGATGCCAGGGAAGTAGACGGAGAGTTTCAAGCAGTTATCGTAATGCGTGCCAAACCACCCTTGACCACCGTCACTACGCATCAGGTAGAGAAGGACCGCTGGTTCAAAACCGTGGACGCCGCCGCCAGCGCCGCGAAGGACGCTGCCAAGGCGCTCAAGGCAGCCGTGGATTCAGGGGCGCTCACCTCCTGACAATCTGATAGAACTCTGCCGCGCCCCAAGCCTCCCATGCATACACACCTGAACCGCATGGAGTACGACATGGACACCACCACCCCCACGCTCGAAACCTTGTTCGATCAACTGGGCCTGGACTCGAGCCAGGAAGCCATCGAGCGCTTTACCGCCGAGCATCGCCTGCCGGATGATGTCAAACTCATCGACGCACCGTTCTGGAGCGAACAACAGGCGAGTTTCCTCAAGGAACAATTGCATGTAGATGCCGAATGGGCGCCTGCGGTGGATGACCTCAACGCACTGTTGCACGAATCGCCCAAGGAATAATTCAATGCAGGCTGTCTGACTGTTCCATGCGCAACAGCGCTTGCCAGGCAGTCCTGCACTCCTCGGCCTCATCGCGGCTGGCGAAGGCGGTACCGCGCTGCTCACCATTGAGCAATACCACCCAGCAAGCTTTCTGGCCCAGGGCACGCAAGGTCTGAGGTACGCCACTGCCGATCATTACGGCCACATCGACTTTGTTTTGCATGGAGTTTCTCCGCAGCATTAGTTAGCTTGCTAACAATGTTGGCCATGCTACGGTTTTATTCCAGTTGGAAAAAGCTATCTTCGGAATAGCTTCATTGCATAAATAGCAACAATCTACGCGCTGGACGCGGCCGGATGCTCGCGTAATGCTGTTGCAGGCGGGGCGGCCGGCTCACTGGCAGGCGCCCCCCTCACCCGCGTCAGGCTTGACGCTGGTGCTTGTCGATCTGCTCGTGGCGCTCTTGCGCTTCGATGCAGTACTTGGTGGTAGGACTGATCAGCAGGCGCTTGAGGCCGATAGGCTCGCCGCTGTCATCGCACCAGCCAAAGGAATCTTCCTTGATACGCTCCAAGGCCCGCTCAAGCTGCGGCAGCATGCGCTGGTCGCGATCAATGGCATTTACCAGCCAGGTGCGCTCTTCTTCCACAGAAGCGGCGTCAGCCGGGTCGGCCGGGGTGTCCAGGCTTTCAATGGCGATGCGGTTCTGTTCAATGCGCTCGTGGTGTTCCACTTTCATGTCTTGCAGCAACTTCTCGAAAAAAGCGTGCTGTTCGGCATTCATGTAGTCATCCGCCGGCATGGCCAGCAACTTTTCCTTTGTCATTGATTTCTCTATAAAAAATACGTGCATTAAGGCGAATAAGGGAGCGTTCCGGCAGGCCTCTGCAGGTCTCGGAAGGGCGCCGTCCATTTCAAGCGCCACCCGGCACTCAATTTACGAGGGGCGGCAGTCTAAGGCCGACTTGAGGGCGCAGCAACTGAAAAGACAGGCATTTTTTCCCAATTAACCCCCAAAGGCACCAGGACGGGCTTGGCGAACGGTCATCGGAGTGCGTTTATAGCAAGAAATTCAAGTTTGTGGAGCTATATAGAAGACAAACGGTTGAAAGTGGCTGATCCCGGACTAAATGTGGGAGGGGGCTTGCTCCCGATAGCGGTGTGTCAGCTTGCACATCTGTTTCTGGCTGACCGCTATCGGGAGCAAGCCCCCTCCCACATTTGATCTGATTTGGCCCTTGGATTCACTCAGCGCTTGAGCTTGCGCTTATTACGGTATTGGTCGATCACCACCGCCACCACGATGATCAGGCCCTTGATGATGTCCTGGATATACGCGTCAACGCCGACGAAGGTAAACCCGCTGGCCATCACGCCGAGGATCAGCGCGCCGATCACGGTGCCGGTGATGCGCCCTACCCCGCCCGCCAGGCTGGTGCCGCCGATCACCGCTGCGGCGATTGCATCCAGCTCATAGGACATGCCCATGCCCGCCTGGCCGGTAGCCGCACGTGCCGAAGCCACCACGCCGGCCAAGCCCGCCAGCAGGCCGGCGATGCTGTAGACGATGATCAAGTGGCGCTTGACGTTGATCCCCGAGGTGCGTGCCGCCTGCATGTTGCCGCCGATGGCGTAGGTGTATTTGCCGTACTTGGTGTAGCGCAGGGCGATATGGAAGATCACCGCTACCACCAGGAAGATAATCACCGGCATTGCGCCATGGCCGATAGCCGTATAGGAATCCGAGAGCATGCTCACCGGCTGGCCTTCGGTGTAATAACGCGCCAGGCCACGGGCCGAGACCATCATGCCCAGGGTCGCGATAAACGGCGGGATGCCGGTCACCGCAATAATGCTGCCGTTGATTGCCCCGGCCAGCAGCCCTACACCCAAGCCCATTGCCACCGGGATCCATACCGGCAGGTCGGTCAGGGACGGAAACACCGCCCGGGAAAAATCGGAGGTCTGCGCCAGGCTCGCGGCGATCATTGCTGACAAGGCCAGTACCGAGCCGGAAGACAGGTCGATCCCCGTGGTGATGATCACCTGGGTCACACCGATGGCCAGCAGGCCGATGATCGACACTTGCAGGATCATCAGCACCAGGCGCTGGGAGTTCATCAAGAAGCTCTGGTCGCGCACGATCCAGCCGAACAGTTCAAACACCAGGCCGATGCCGATCAGCACCAGGAAGATGCTCAGCTCGGTAGGCATGCGTCGACGGTTCTTGACCGGTGCCGTCGCCGGTTTGTTGTCTGTTATTGCGTTCATAACCCATCACCTTCTTATTCTGTAGATCAGTGGACCGCGGTCATGCCGGAAGCCAGCTGCATGACTTTTTCCTGGGTGGCCTCAGCGCGATCCAGGGTGCCCATCAGTTCGCCTTCGTGCATGACCATCACCCGGTCGCTCATGCCGAGCACTTCGGGCAGTTCGGAGGAAATCATGATCACCGCCATGCCTTCGCTGGCAAGGAAGGCGATCAAGCGATAGATCTCGGCCTTGGCGCCTACGTCGATGCCGCGGGTCGGCTCGTCGAGGATCAGCAGGCGTGGGTTGGTCATCAGCCAGCGCGCCAGCAAGGCCTTTTGCTGGTTGCCGCCGGACAGCGTGTCGATGCATTGCTCCAGGGATGGGGTTTTCACCCGCAGCTTCTTGCACATGTCTTCACACAACACACGCAGGGCTTTCTGCTGGATGAAGCCGTTGCCCGAATAGTGCGGCAACACTGCCATCTCCATGTTTTCCAGTACCGACAGGCACGGGAACAGGCCGCTGAGCTTGCGGTCCTCGGTCAACAGCGCAAAGCCCTTCTCGATGGCCATATGCGGGTCGGTGATGCGCACCGCCTGGCCGTCCAGGGTGATTTGCCCACCGGTGCTCGGGGTGATGCCAAAAATCGTTTCTGCCACATTGGTGCGCCCGGAGCCCATCAGCCCGGCGATGCCGAGGATTTCTCCGGCGTGCAGGTCGAAGGATACGTCCTTGAACACGCCGTCCAGGCTCAGGTCGCGCACCGACAGCAGCAGCTCACCAATGGGCGTCTCGCGCACCGGGAACAGCTGGCTGAGCTCACGCCCCACCATCATCGAGATCAGGCTGTCGCTGTCCATGCTGTCGGCACGTTGCAGGCCGATGTACTGGCCGTCGCGGAACACCGCCACTTCATCGGCGATGGCGAACACTTCGTTCATTTTGTGCGTGATGTAGACGATGCCTTTGCCCTGGGACTTGAGGTCGGCAATGATCGAAAACAGGTGGGCCACCTCCTTGTCGGTGATCGCCGAGGTGGGCTCATCCATGATCAGGATGTCGGAGTCATAGGACACCGCCTTGGCAATCTCGACCATCTGCCGCTCGGCGATGCTCAGGTTGCCGACCTGTTCTTCGGGGTCGAGGTTGATGCGAAGGCGCGCCAGCAACTCGGCGGTGCAACGATGCATTTCGCGGTGGTTGACCATGTGCAGGCTGTTGAGCTGCTCGCGGCCGATCCAGATGTTCTCGGCGATGCTCATGTGCGGCATCAGGTTGAGTTCCTGGTGGATCATCGCGATCCCGGCTTTCTGTGCCGCCAGCGGTGTGTCAAACACGATGGGCTTGCCGCGCAGGCGGATTTCCCCAGCGTCGGGCTGATAGATACCGGCGATGATTTTCATCAAGGTCGACTTGCCTGCGCCATTCTCGCCCATCAGCGCCAGCACCGTGCCGGGACGCACACGCAGTTGTACGTCGGCCAGGGCCACAACGCCGGGAAAGCCTTTGCTGATGTTGACGATTTCCAACAGGTAGGGTTCGTCCAGCGGCAACGGCTGGATACCGGGAGGCTGCGAGACAGCGGCATGAGCGAGCATAAGACAGTACTCCATCAGCAGGGCGGGCACGACCGCCCTGCCGGTTCATTGTTGTGATGTCAGGGCTACTTGAACTGGGCGACGTTGTCCGGAGTAATCAGCTGGAACGGAATGATCACGTTCTGCTCGACCGGCTCGTTCCTGGCCATCTTGCGCGCCGCCTCCACCGAACCCACGGCCTGGCCCTTGGCGTCCTGGAACGCGGAGGCGGCCATGTCACCCTTGGTGATTGCATTCAAGCCGTCCGGCGTACCGTCGACACCCGCGATCAGCACGCTGCCCTTTTCCTTGCCGGCCGATCTCAGCGCCATGGATGCACCAATGGCCATCTCATCGTTGTTGGCCAGCACTGCGTTGAACTCGCGGCCCTGGGTCAGCCAGTCGTTGACCAGGGTCATGCCCTTGTCCCGCAGCCAGATGCCGGTCTGTTCCTGTTCGATCTTGATGTCCGGGTATTTGGCGAGTACTTCCTTCACGCCCTTGGTGCGGTTGGTGGTGGAATTGTTCGCCAGGTCGCCCAGCAGGATCACGATCTTGCCCTTGCCACCGAGTTTCTCAGCGATGTACTGCATTTGCAGGCGTCCGGCCTCGACATCATCTGAGGTCACCGCCACCACGTCCTTGGGCAGGTCTTTCTGGTCGGGCCGGCGGTTGACGAACACCAGCGGAATGCCCGCCTTGGTCGCGGCATTGATGATGTTCTTGGTCGAGGCGGTATCGACCGGGTTGACGATAATGGCGTCGACTTTCTGGCTGATGAAGTTCTCCACCTGGCTCAGTTGCTTGACCACATCGGCACGGGCATCTTCAAACTGCAGTTGCACGCCATCGCCCTTGGGGTAGGACTTGGCTTGCTTGTCCATGTCTTCGCGCAGGTAGGTAAGGAAGGTGTCATCGAACGCGGACATCGTGACGCCCACCTTGAGATCGGCGGCGCCGGCAACACCACTGGCCAGCAGGATGGACAGGGCCAGCGCGGTAAAACGGATCGGGGTCTTCATGAACGGTCTGTCTCCACTTTCTTGTTGGTTTTTTTGGACGTTGCGTTGATCAGGCCTCGGCCGGCACTCGCACCACCGGCGCGCCTGGAATGCAGCAGAGCAGCGCGCCCTGGTTTTCGACGCACAGCACATTAAGGAAGGAGAAGTAGAACGGTCGGGCGCGGGGCAGGCGGCGAGGCGTTTGAGCTGGGCGTAAAACTCGCAGTACAGCGTTGAAGATTTTCATCTGACGGTACCTGGTTGTTTTTGATCTTGTTTTTGTTGAGTCGCCCCAAACGTGTGCGGGACGGACTTTATGCAACCTGGAAAAGACTCTATTAGAAAATAATTTCCATATCAACCTGTTTTAGAATTTTATTCTATTTTTGTCGAAACCACCTGCTGGCGCTCGGCACTCAGGCGCGCGGCATCCAATATACGGGTGGTTTCCAGCGCGTCATAGGCGCTTACCGGCAGCGGCCCCTGGCCGTGCACCGCCGCTTGCAGCTGGCGATAGAACTGGGTCCAGCAGCCCTTCTCCGATGGCACCCGCTCACGTTCCGGCCCCTGCTCGAACCAGCCCCAGCGTCGATGTTCCTCGGCCCCCCAATGCTCGCCTTCGGTCTTCGGCGATTTACCGGCCATCAACGCGTCTTCCTGGCCGTCCAAGCCTTCGACGGTGTAGCAACCCAAGCTGCCACTGACCCGAAAGCGTGGTGCCTGGCTGTTCTGCAAGGCGTTGCCCCACAGGTGTGAAATCACGCCATTGGCGTGGGTCAAGGAAACAAAGAAGCCGTGATCCACGCTGGGGTATTGCGCGGTGTAGTGCAGTTGGGCGAACACTCGATCCACCGGGCCGAACAGTTGCAGCGCCTGGTCCACCAGATGGCTGCCCAGGTCGCGCAGCCATCCGCCGCCACTGGCATTGCCCACAGCCTCTGGGCTGTAGCGCTCCACGCGGGATTCAAACCGGGTGATGCTGCCGAGGGCACCGGCGTCGATGAGTTTGCGCAGGGTCAGGTAATCCGAGTCCCAGCGCCGGTTCTGGTAGACGCTGAGCAGGGAACCCTGGCGCTCGGCGGCGGTGATCAAGGCTTGGGCCTGTTCGGCGTTGGCGGCAAAGGGCTTATCGCTGACCACGGTTACACCGTGTTCGATGGCTTCCAGTACTAATGCAGGGCGGCCTTTGAGGGTGGTGGAGATGACCAGGGCGTCGACGCCGGCTTCGACGATCTGGCCGATGGAGTCAAAAGCCTTCACGCCTGGAAGGTCGGTACTTAATTGCTGGCGGCGTTCGGCTGAGCGTGTGACGACGCCTACAAACGTCGCGCCTTGCAACGTTGCAATCAGCGGCGCATGAAAGAAGCGCCCTCCGTGGCCGTAGCCGACTAGTCCAATTCGCATGCATACACTCCTGACTTGAAGTGAAAACCAATCCAAATGTGGGAGGGGGCTTGCTCCCGATAGCGGTAGATCAGATACATACTGGGTGACTGACCCACCGATATCGGGAGCAAGCCCCCTCCCACATTGACCCGGTTCCACCTGTGAGATTGGGATCAGCTGTAGAAGTGTGGGCGATCCGGCAAGCTGACTTTCACAATCTGCCCGCTGCCCTGGGCTTCAATGCAGGCATCTGCCGCCACCGCCGCCGCATACCCATCCCAGGCCGACGGCCCACCCACCTGTCCAGCGCGCACGCTGTCAATGAAGGCCTGCAACTCCACGTCATAGGCGCCGATAAAGCGGTCCTTCCAGTCCATCAGGATCGCGTTGGACAGCTTCGCGTCACTGCGCAGTTGCACCTGGGACGGCTCCGGCAACTTGGCGATGCCGGTCTCCCCCACCACTTCGCACTGGATGTCGTAGCCGTATTGGCAGTTCACAAATACCTCCACGTCGATACGCGTGCCCTTGGCGGTTTCCAGCAGCACGATCTGCGGGTCGCGCAGGTGGGCCAGGGCCTTGCTGGTCTTGCGCGGGAACACCACCTGCACGGAAACGTAGTCGTCGTCGAGCAGCCAGCGCAACACATCCAACTCGTGGATCAGGGTGTCGGTGATCGCCATGTCGGTCTTGTAGTTCTCGCCCACCGTGGGGTTACGGTGCGCGCAGTGCAGCATCAACGGCTCGCCGATCTGGCCGCTGTCGATTACGGCTTTCAAGGCACGATAGCCTTCGTCATACGGACGCATGAAACCCACTTGCACCAGGCGCTTGCCATGGGCGACTTCGGCTTCGACGATCTTGCGACAACCTTCGGCGGTGACCGCCAGAGGCTTTTCACAGAACACCGGTTTGCCGGCGGCGATGGCGGCCAGTACGAACGCTTCGTGGCTTGGACCCCATGAAGTCACCAGCACCGCTTCGACCTGCGGCGAGCTGATCAGTGCATGGCCGTCCGGGTACACCTCTGCGTCCAGCTTCAAGTCCGCGACCACCTTGGCGGCCTGCTCAAGGTTGATATCGGTGACCGCCACCACCTGGCTGTTGAGCAGGGTCTGGCTGCAACGACGGATATGGTCACGGCCGATGGCGCCTGTGCCGATTACACCTATCCGCAGTGAATTAGAAAGCAAAGACATGCAAACACTCCTCTTGTTATTAGTACTGCCGGGCTTTCGCCAGGTGTTCATTGAGTTTTTTCGCAGCGGCATTGGTGCGTTCGCTGGTGGACACCTGCGCCACGCCCACTCGCCACCACGACAGGTAGCCGTGAATCATGGTCTTGGGCAGCACCTTGATATCGATCAGCGTCGAGACGCTTTGCGCGCGCGCATCCGCCAGGGCCGCTTCGAGCTGTTCCACCGTGCTGACCTTGTAAGTCTTGCAGCCATAGGCCGCCGCACTCATGGCGAAGTCCACCGGCACCAGGCCACCGTCGAGCTTGCCGCTCTCGGGGTTGCGGTAGCGGAACTCGGTGCCGAAGCTGTCCATGCCATTGCCGATCTGCAGGTTGTTGATACAGCCGAAAGCCATGTTGTCGAGCAGCACCACGTTGATCTTGCGCCGCTCCTGGATCGAGGTGGCCAGTTCCGAGTGCAGCATCATGTAGGAGCCATCACCGACCAGCGCATAGACCTCCTTGGTCGGCTCGGCCAGCTTCACGCCAAGGGCCGCGTTGATCTCGTAGCCCATGCACGAATAGCCGTATTCGACGTGGTAGGTGTTGACGCCCTTGCTGCGCCAGGCCCGTTGCAAATCGCCAGGCAGGCTGCCGGCGGCGGCGACGATGATCGCGTCGTCGGCCAGGGTCTGGTTGAGCACGCCAAGCACACGGCTTTGGGTCAGGCATGAGCCGGTCAGCTCGATAAATTCACGCAGTACTCCACGGTCCAGGTGGTCGTCGACTTCGGGGACGAACCCATCGTCCTGGTATTCCACCTGATGCACACGATCCACTTCGGCATCGAGTTGCGCCTTGGCGTCAGCGATTTGCTCACCCCAGCCGGAGCGGTAATCGCCCAGGGCATCGGCCAGCGCTTGAAGGGCGACCTTGGCATCCGCCAGCACTTGCACGCCGTCGAGTTTCAAGGCGTCGCACGGGCTGATATTGAGGTTGAGAAACTTCACCTCGGCGTGCTTGAACAGCGATTTGGACGAGGTAGTGAAGTCGGTATAACGGGTGCCGATGCCAATGATCAGGTCGGCTTCGGGCGCCAGCAGGTTGGCCGCCAGGCAGCCGGTTTCGCCGATGCCGCCGACATTCAGCGGATGGCTGGAAACCACTGCGCTCTTGCCCGCCTGAGTTTCCGCGAAGGGAATCGCAAAGCGCTCGGCGAAGGCTTGCAGCGCGGCATTGGCGCCGGAGTACTTCACCCCGCCACCGCAAATGATCAGCGGCTTGCGCTTGCCATGAAACGCGGCAAGCGCATCACCGATCATCGCCGCAGTGGCCGGGCGCCGGTCGATGCGATGCACGCGTTTTTGCAGGAAATAGTCGGGATAGTCCCAGACTTCGGCCTGTACGTCCTGGGGCAAGGCCAGGGTCACCGCACCGGTTTCCGCAGGATCTGTGAGCACGCGCATGGCCTGGATCGCCGCCGTCATCAATTGCTCAGGGCGGTTGATGCGGTCCCAGTATTTGCTCACGGAGCGAAACGCGTCGTTGGTGCTGATGCTCAGGTCGTGGAACTGCTCGATCTGCTGCAGCACCGGATCCGGCTGGCGGCTGGCGTAGACATCGCCGGGCAACAGCAGCAACGGGATGCGGTTGGCCGTGGCGGTGGCCGCAGCGGTGAGCATATTCGCAGCGCCAGGCCCGACCGAGGCGGTGCATGCATAGATCTTGCGCCGCAGGTGCTGCTTGGCAAAACCGATGGCGGCATGTGCCATGCCCTGCTCGTTGCGGCCCTGGTGCACCACCAAGTCGCCGCTGTCCTGCTCCAGGGCCTGGCCGAGACCCAACACATTGCCATGGCCGAAAATGGTGAATACGCCGGCAACAAACTTGCTCTGTACGCCGTCGACTTCGATGTATTGGTTATCCAGGAACTTCACCATGGCCTGGGCCATGGTCAATCGTGTGGTGGTCATGACGCGCCCCTTATGGTTTTTGCAGGTGGGCGATGCTTGCCCCCAAGGCCTGCTGAATATCCGCTAACCCATGCACGCTTTCGGCAAAGGGTTCGAACGACAGATAGCCCCTGTAGCCAGTACTCAGCAAGGTGTCGATCTGCGCCGCATTGCCGAGGATATCGCCCTCGCCCACCAGTACGCGGTGGCCGTCGCCGATCGCGTTGAGCGGCGCGTCGCGATCTTCCACCCCGGAGATATGCACCAGACCGGTCAGTTCGGGAAAGAACTCATGCTCGCCGGCCAGGTGATGGTGGAAGGTGTCATGCACCACTCGGAACACATCCAGGCCACCGATGGACTTGATCGCCTCCACCGCCACGCGCTTGCGACGCAGGGCGGATACTTCAAAGCCCAGGGGTTCGACGAAACCGAGAATCCCGTACTCGCGCAGGATGGGCGCCAGTTCGCTCAACGCGGTGCGCAAAGCGGCGGCGCGCTGCGCGTCGGTGCGCGTGTCGCCGGGCTCATTGAACGGGCACATCACCAGACCCTGGGCGCCGCATTCACGCGCGTAGGTGGCAAGCTCCAACGCTTGGGCACGGCGCTCGTCGTTCCACACGTCAAAGGGGTACAACGCGTTGATCGACAGCACCGTAATACCCTGCGCCGCGCACAACTCACGCACGCGAGTGGCGGGCATGCCGTATTCGATTTCGCGGTTCTTGAGGTCGTTGCGGATCTCGATGGCATCGCACTTGAGGGCCTTGGCCATCTGGATGAAATCCGCCAGGGCCAGGTCAGGCGCGACCATGCGGTTAAGGGCAAAACGTAGCGGCGACTTCATTGTTGTTGTTCTCCGTCCAAACCGTTTAAAGGTCCAGCAGCCAGCTGTGCTGCGGGTCGTTATGGAAATGCCAGGCGCGCTTGGGGCCGGCCATCACGTTGAGGTAATACGACTCGTAGCCGTATGGCACGCTGACCGGGTGGTAACCCTTGGGCACCACCACCAGGTCGCTGTTTTCCACGGCCATGGCCTGGTCGATGCTGCGGTCATCGGTGTACACGCGCTGGAAGACAAAGCCCTGGGGCGGGTTGATCTGGTGGTAATAGGTCTCTTCCAGGAAGCTCTGGTGCGGCAGGTCGTCGGTGTCGTGCTTGTGCGGCGGGTAGCTTGAGGAATGCCCCGACGGTGTGCGCACTTCCACCACCAGCAGCGAATGGGCCGGCTCGCTATCGGGCAGGATGTCGCACACATAGCGGGTGTTGGCGCCTTTGCCACGCACACTGCGCTTGCACTGCTCGGGGCGGATCAGGCGCGGGGCAAAACCCTTGGCACCCGGAGCGGCGCAGACGGCGATCTGTACATCGCTCAAGGCGCTGACCTGAGCATCGGTGCCGGGCGGCAGGTAGGCGGCGAACGGTGATTTGTCTTCGAACACCGACTGGCGATCACCGAGGTTCTGCCAACTGAAACCCGCGCCTTCGATGTTTACCCGACCGCTGAGCAACACCAGGCACAACTCCTGATCGCCCGCGCTGATCGGCAGGCTTTCGCCCAGGCTCAGGCGGTAGGCGGCAAAGCCTACGTAGTCCAGGCGCCCGGCTTCCAGGGCGACCATGGTTTGCCCGCGTTTGCTGCTTTTGACCAACAAGCTCATCACTCAAGTCCTCTGGTTGAGAAGCGCACGCAAGGTGTCATAACCCTTTTTTGCGTAGATATAGCTGGGCACCACGGCCGGGTCCTGCTCGGCTTCCACCACCAGCCAGCCCTCGTAGTTCGCCGCCAGCAGTACGTCCAGCAACGGTGCAAAATCGATGTCGCCATCGCCGGGCACAGTGAAAGTGCCGTTGACGATGCAATCGGGAAAGCTCCACATCTGGTTGCGCGCCAGTTGCACCACGGGTTTGCGCACATCCTTGAAATGCACGTGGCAGACACGGTCGATATGCTTGCGCAACACCTCGATGGGTTCGCCGCCGCCCATGTAGCAGTGGCCCGAATCGAACAGCAGGCCGACTTCAGGCCCCGTGCGCTGCATCAGCTGGTCGATGTCTTCGGGGGACTCGACATAGGCGCCCATATGGTGGTGGTACGCCAGGCGTACCCCCTGGGACAGGGTGAAGCGCGCCAGTTCGGTGAGTTTGTCGGCATAGTCCTGCCAAGCCTGCTCGCTATGGAAACGCGGGCGTTCGATCAAACGAATGCGCGAGCCCTGGATCGAATCAGCCACTTCGCCATACACCAGCACCGAGGCGCCGTTGTGCCTGAGCAGTTCGACATGACCGGCAATCGCCTCGATTTCCTCGGCCACGGAGCGACGGGCCAGGCGGCTGGAGTACCAGCCGGAGACGAGGGCCAGGTCATAGGGGCGCAACACGTCGCCGACACCCTTGGCATCCTTGGGGAATTTGCCGTTGAGTTCAAAACCTTCGTAGCCGATGTCCTTGCCTTCGCTCAGGGCCGTGCTCAGCGGGGTTTCACCGCCGAGGGCCGGCAGGTCGTCGTTGCTCCAGGAGATCGGGTTGATGCCAATTCGGATTGCGGGCATGGCTGCACCTTTATTATTCAAGTCGCTTCTCAACTGTAGGAGCGAGCTTGCTCGCGAAGATCGCTAACGATTACACCGGCATTCTGACGAAACGCGGTGTCCATGCGTTTTTCGCGAGCAAGCTCGCTCCTACAGGTATCGGTCATGTATCAGGTTCGAGCACTGCGCCAGGCATTGATGAGTTGTTCGAAGGTAGCCTGTACCTGCTGGATCAAGGTCTCATCATCGATCTCCCCCGCCATCCACGCCCGGCTCGGCTCCTGGAAGATCGTGCGGCCTACGGCAAACCCACGGCAGGTGGTGCTCAGGCGTGCTTGCTGGAAACCATCGGCGAGGCATTCGGCGGACGCGTTCAGGCCCAGCAGCACCACGCCCCGGCAGTACGGGTCGCGCTCCTGGATCAGTTCGTCGAGCTTCTTCCAATCCTCGGCCGACTGCGCCTCGATCTTCCACCAGGCCGGGTAGATGCCCAGGTTGTACAGGCGCTTGAGGCTGCGGTAGAGCACGTCGGGGTAAGTCGATGGATGATCCTTGGGCGGGATGACTTCCAGCAGCAGCTCATGCCCGCTCACGATGGAGGCCTCGTACACCGCCTTGAGTTGCGCTTCCTGCTCCAGGCGCAGCATCGGTTCGTCATCGGGGTGGAATTGCACCAGGCACTTGATGATCTGTTCCTGGGGCCAGGCAATCAGGTTGCTGCCCACCGAGCGGCCGTGTTCGAACGCCAGGGGCCGTGAGTTCTGCACTTCCACCGGGCGTGCGATCCACCAGCCGCGACCGCTGGCGGCGTTGAGGGCATCCTGGCCGAAACGTTGGTCGGCGAGCAGGCCCACGTCGGCCTCGACGCCCTGCTCGCCGAGCTTGCGCTCCACGCGTTCGATGGCCTGGATAAACAGCTGCTTGATCGCACTGATGCGCGTAGGGTCCTGGCCGCCCTTTTGCGCCAGGTCCACCAGTTGCCAGCGGTGGTCGAAGGCAAACACGAACAGTTGCTTCCAGGCCTTGCGCGGCACCGTTACGCGGTGCAGGCGTTGCAGGGTCACGTCCTGGTCCGGGCGGGTAATGGGCACCGGGCTGCTGAACAGGTAATCGAGCTCAGCGGGAGTGGGCATGGCCGGCGCACAGGCATGGCGCGAAACCACCAGGCCACCGCAGGCATTGGCCAACTGACTGCAACGTTCATCGCTGGCGTCATTGATCCAACCGCTGAGGAAGCCTGACATGAAGGCATCGCCGGCCCCCAGCACATTGAGCACTTCCACGCGCACACCGGGGTAGATCGCCCCGTCCTCCAGCCGCGCAGGAATCGCGCCGTGGATGACCGTACAACCCTGGGGACCCAGCTTGACTACCAGGGTCGCAGGCGTCAGTTCGCGTACGGTGCGCAACGCGGTGAGCAGGTCTTCACTGCCACCGGCGATAAGGAATTCTTCTTCAGTGCCGACGATCAGGTCGAAACGCGGCAGGATCTTCTGCACATGCTGGCTGACATTTTGGTCGGCGACGAAACGGGTTTCGCCATCGGCCTTGCCCGCCAGGCCCCACAGCACCGGGCGGTAGTCGATATCCAGCACGCGCTTGACGTTGTGCTTGGCGGCGTAATCCAGGGCCTGGATGCTGGCCTTGTACACGCCGTCGGTGGAGAAGTGCGTACCGGTGATCAACAGCGCTTTGCTGGAGGCAATAAAGGCTTCGCTGATGTCTTCGGCGCGCAGGGCCATGTCGGCGCAGTTTTCGCGGTAGAACACCAACGGGAAGGTTTCACGATCCTTGAGGCCCAGCAGCACCAGGGCGGTGAGGCGCTCCGGGTCGACCTTGATACCGCTGACATCGCAGCCTTCACGGGCCAGGGATTCCACCAGAAAACGGCCCATATGGTCGTCGCCCACGCGGCTCAGCATCGCTGACTTGAGACCCAGCCTGGCGGTGCCGAAGGCGATGTTGGCGGAAGAACCGCCGAGGTACTTGGCGAAGCTGGTCACGTCCTCAAGCCGCGCACCGACTTGCTGCGCATAGAGGTCGACGCCCAGGCGCCCGAGGCAAATCAGATCCAATTGACGCCCACTGGCAAAACGAGTCTGGCCCATGCTGGCTCCTGTTATTTTTATCAGCCTGCGTTGTGCCGCCGTGGCGACGGCAAACGCTCTTGGTGGGAGCAGACTAGAACGTCCAGCGGTGGCAATCAATATTTATTCCATAATTATTTTTAGTGGAATATTTTTTCCAATACGTCAGCATAGCGGCACGCCAGCGCCCGTGCATCGTTTCAGCAGGCCACACGGGCCGTGATGCCGAGGTATTTTTTTGCGCCTACCCTGTAGACTTGCGCCACCCATCAGCGCATCAGACGAACACGCCAGAAGGATTGCCCATGTCCCGCACCGATCCCGAGACCACCCTGGAAGAAACTGTCGCCAGCCCTCCGATCAATGCCGAACGCCTGTTGCAGCTGATCACCGACGAATACGAGAGCCTGCCGCGCCAGCTCAAGCGCATCGCCAGCTACATGAGTCAGCAGAGCGACCGGATCATGGTCGACCGCATCAGCGACATTGCCCGCGAATGCGAAGTGCACCCCTCGGCCATCGTGCGGTTCTCCCAGCGTTTCGGCTTCAGCGGGTTCAGCGAGATGCAGGCGCTGTTTCGCGAGGCGTATACCCACAAGACCACGCCGGTGCAGAACTACCAGCAGCGCATCCGCAGCATGATCGCCAATAAATCGCAGAAGGCCAGCGGCGGCGACCTGGCGCGCGAATGCGTCAACGCGACCCTCTCCGGCATCGAGCGCCTGGGCCTGGAGCTGGACGATACCGCCTTCGAAAAAGCCGTGGACCTGGTGGTCAATGCCGACAACATCTACGTGGTTGGCGTGCGTCGCTCCTTCGCGGTGGCCGACTACCTGGTCTACAACCTGCAGCACACCAACAAGCGCATCCACCTGATCTCTGGCCTGGGCGGCAGTTATCGCGAGCAGATGCGCAGTGTGCGCGCCAATGACCTGGTGATCGCGATCAGCTTCACGCCCTACGGCAAGGAGACCCAGCACTGTCTGCGCATTGCCCAGCATCACCAGGCCAAGACCCTGATCATCACTGACAGCAACCTGTCACCGCTGGCCAAGCGCGCGAATGCGGTATTGCTGGTGAATGAAGGTTCGTCGTTTGCCTTTCGCTCGCTGAGCGCCACCTTGTGCCTGTGCCAGGCGCTGTTTATTGCGGTGGCGTATCGGTTGGAATTGAAGGTGGATGAGATTCATGAGCAGGTCGGGTTCGACGACTGACGCGCTCCACCTGTAGGAGCGAGCTTGCTCGCGAAAACCCATAGGCATCGCGGCCATCCAGGATGCCCGCGTTATCGTTAACGATCTTCGCGAGCAAGCTCGCTCCTACAGTAATTGCGCCAGGGCCCGGCCGTGGAAGCGGATCTGCGCGAGGGTCAACGCGGTGTAGCCGATAATCACGGCGGGCGGCGACGTCACATCGACACAAAACTTGCCCAACGGTTGCAAGCTCAACCCGGCGTTGGCGGCGCGGGCGCAGAAGTCCGCCTCTTGCACCCCGGGCGGCAACCACAACACAAAATGCAGCCCGGCCTGCTGGCCACTGACCGTGACGCCCTCCGGCAGACAGGCAAGCAACGCATCCCGCCGCGCCTGATACGCCTGGCGAGAAGCCCGCAGGTGCCGCACGAAGGCACCACTGCCAAGAAATTCCACCAAGCCCAACTGGTCGGTTGCACCCACTGAATGCCCGGTCAATTGCAAGGTGCGCAGCAGTGCCGGGCGCAGGATCTTGGGCACCACCATGAAGCCGACCCGCAAGCCGGGAAACAGGTTTTTGTTGAAGCTTCCGCAATAGAGCACGCGGTCGTTCGAATCCAGGGACTTGAGCGCCGCCAGAGGTGCGCTGTTGTAGTTGTACTCGCTGTCGTAGTCATCCTCCACCACCCAGGCATCCGCCCGGTTCGCCCAGTCCAGCAGTGCCAGGCGGCGTGACACCGATAGGGTCACGCCCAGCGGCGCCTGGTGCGCTGGGCTGACATAGGCCAGCCGTGCGTGCTCGGGGAGCTGGTCGGTATCGAGGCCTTCGGCCGTGACGGCGATCGCCTGGACCCGCGCCCCGGCGAGGCCGAACAAACGCCGCGCCGGTGTGTAGCCGGGGTCTTCGACGCAGGCGGTGTCACCTGGATGGAGCAGGGTGCGCGCAATCAGGTCAAGGCCATGGCGAATGCCCGTGGTGACGATCACTTCATCAGCCTCGCACTGCATGCCGCGATAGCGGCGCAGGTAATCCGCGATCAGTTCGCGCAAGGCCGGCAACCCGCCGGGGTGCGCAGCCTCCAGCACGCCGGGACCTGCCGCCAGCAACCCGCGGGAGAGGCAGCGCGCCCAGGTTTTCAGGTCGAACAGGCTGGCATCCGGACGTCGTGCGACAAAGGGCACGTGGCTCTGCACGCCGGCGTGAGGAAAGTCGGGCTCAACCGGTCGGCGCAGGTTTTGCTTGGCCACCGGGGCTGCGATGAATTGCTCCGGAATCACCGCACACACCCGCGTGCCGGAGCCGGCCACACGCTGCACATAGCCTTCGCTGTGCAAACGGTCAAAAGCGGCCTCGAGGGTGCCACGTGAGACCTGCCAGCGCTCGGCCAGGCTGCGGGTCGACGGCAAACGACTGCCTGCCGGCAACTGTCGAGCCAGGATTGCCTCGCGCAACGCCTCGTAGGCGCCCTGCTGCTTGCCTGCATCCAGCGTATCGGGGCGCGGCAGGTCAAGGTTGGAGGCAGCTTTTCCGCGGCTCATAGTGGTCCAGTCATCCATGGCATAAGTGGTCCTGAGGATTAAACCACAAAGTCGCTAGAGTCCGGGCTCTACTCATTGCGAAGAAACCCACCCATGACTCAACGCCTTCTCGCTCCGTGGTTCTGGCTGACTTTGCTGACGGTCCTGGTGGGCCTGCCGCGCCTCACCTTGGATTTGCATTTGTCCGCCCTGCCCGCCATGGCCGACTACTTCCACACCCAGGACAGCCAGTTGCAACTGGTCCTGACCCTGTACACCCTCGGCTCGGCGATTTCCCTGCTGGTCAGCGGCCCGCTCACCGACCGCTTCGGCCGACGCCCGGTGCTGTTGGCCGGATTGACGCTGTATGTGCTGGCGACCGTGACCTGCGCCCTGGCCGATAGCCTCGGCGTGCTGATCATTGCGCGGCTGTTCCAGGCACTCGGCGGGTGCTGCACCACGGTGATCGGCCGAGTGATCGTGCGCGATTATTTTGACCGCGATGAGCAGGCGCGCCTGTTGGGGTTGATCTCCATGGCGATGGCCGTATCGCCCATGGCCGCGCCAGTGCTCGGTAGCCTGTTGTTGCCGCTCTTGGGTTGGCGTGGCTTGTTTGTATTGCTGGGGGTGATCGGTTGCGTGCTTTGCGTAATCGTCCAACGCCGCCTGCCTGAAACCCGCCCGCAGCAAGTGGCCGCTGCACCGCCCAGCCACTTGCTGCGCACCTACAGCCAACTGCTGCGCGACCGCTACTTCCTGCGTTATGCCTTGGCGATCGGCTGCGCGTACAGCACGTATTTTCCGTTTATCAGCGAGTCTTCGGCATTGCTGCAACGGGGCTTTGATTTGACGCCGACCGCCTACGCCCTGGTGTTTGCCGCGACAATCAGCGGTTATATGCTCGGCGCCAACCTGTTCCGGCGTCTGGTGCAGCGGTTCGGGGCCGACCGCTTGATCAGCGTCGCCATCGGCTTGAATGTGCTGGGCAGCGTCATGCTCGCGCTAGCCACGGCACTGCTGCCACAGACGTGGCTGGCCATTGTGGTACCGATGGTGGTGATCATGGTGTCGATGGGCCTGACGATGCCTGCCTGCCAGCTGTCTGTGTTGCAGCCGTATGGGGCGATTGCCGGCACGGCGTCGGGGCTGTTCTTTTTTATCCAGATGTTTGTCACGGCACTGAGCAGTTGGGCCACCGGGCTGCTGTCGGACGGTACTTCGCAGCCGTTGGTGATCATGACCTCGCTTGCCAGCGCATTGCTGGTCACAAGCTGGCTGACCCTGCGCAAAACGCAAAGTGGGAGGGAACAAGGTCCCTCCCACTCTTCACCGAGCCAGGCTCGGATTTAGTGCATGAAGATCGCGATCAGGATGATCAGCGGAATCGGCACGCCGAGGAACCACAGCAGTAATGAGCGCATCATATTCTCCTTAAGTGAACGGGCCTTGAATTAACGAACGTAGTTTTCGGTTTCGACATACACCACGGCATCCCGGCGGCGACCGCCAAAGGTAGCGGCGAAACTGGCGAAGAATGCACCGATCAACAGCGCCACGAAGGTCCACAGCGAGGTATAGGCGGCAACTTTCGCGGCGGTGTCGGCGGCTTGCTTGGCTTTTACCTTGGCATCTTCGATGGCTTTGCGGGCATCGCCGTAGACTTTGTCGATACGCGCTTCAGCATCGGCCTGGCTGAGGTTGGTGCGCTGGCTGATCAGTTGGGCCAGGTAGGCACGGTCTTCAGCAGCAAGTTGGCCGTCATTGCTCAGGGTGCGGGCGAAAATGCGACCGACCACGGCGTGTGCGGCGTCATCGCTGACTGCGGCTGGGCGGTCATCGCGGAACAGGCTGTCGACGTAGTAGCCGAAGTCACCACTATCGGCACCCTGTGCTGCGTTGCCGGCCGCTTGGGTCATGCCACTGGCGGCGCCAGACGCGACACTGGCACCGGCTTGCACGCCGCCGCTGACGACGCTGCTGACGGAACCGACCACCAACATCGCGGTGATCAGTGTCGCCACTGCCCAGGCCAGGAAGCCATGGGCGGTGTCGCGAAAGTACACCTCATCGCCATGCATATTGGCCCACTTTACCCGCAACCGACCGGCGATGTAGCCGCCCAGGCCCGACGCAACAATCTGGGTAAAGGCCAGCCAGACAATCGTGGAAATGCCCAGGCCCTTGGCACTGATGCCACTGTCGGCCCACGGCGAGACCGCCGAAAAGCCCAGGCCGAAGCCCAGCAGCACCAGAATTAATGACAAGGCAGCCGCCGCAGCGGCCCCGGCGAAGATCGCCCCCCAGGAAACCCCGGAGAGCGTGCTTGACTCTTGCAGCGTGGATGAGGATGTGATCATTGTTGTTTTGCTCCAGGCATGAAAAATAGTGTTACAAGTCTCAAAAGGGACAGTGCAGGCACCATGCCAGTCGCGCATAAAATTAAAATCTTTAAATTTCAAAAGCTTAGGACGATTGAACTTATCCAAACCATGCAAGTTGCAAGAACTGTCTGCTGTAGGCGGGCGTTATGCATTCCCTGTGGGAGCAAGCCCCCTCCCACATTGGATCCGTGCCAGTCGCGAACAGGTGACGGCTCTGCCTAGATGAAGTTTTATTTAGGAAACATTCAGCAACTTCTTGGCAAAATACCCGCACTTCTAGTGTGAACGCTCACCAGGTAATCCTATGACCCGCATTTTGACCATCGAGGATGACGCCGTAACGGCCCGCGAGATCGTCGCCGAGCTGAGTAGCCATGGACTGGACGTAGATTGGGTGGACAACGGCCGCGAAGGCCTGGTCCGTGCCGTCAGTGGTGATTACGACCTGATCACCCTCGACCGCATGTTGCCCGAACTGGATGGCCTGGCCATCGTCACCACCTTGCGCACCATCGGGGTGTCGACGCCGATCTTGATGATCAGCGCGCTCTCTGATGTCGACGAGCGCGTACGCGGCCTGCGTGCCGGGGGCGATGACTACCTGACCAAGCCGTTCGCCTCCGACGAAATGGCCGCCCGCGTCGAAGTGCTGCTGCGGCGCAAAAGCACGGTCAAGGAGTTCGAGACCGCCCTGCGCGTGGCCGACCTGGAACTGAACCTGATCAGCCGCGAAGCCAGCCGTGCCGAGCAACCGCTGACCCTGTTGCCTACCGAATACAAACTGCTGGAATTCCTGATGCGCAACACCGGGCAGATTCTCTCGCGGATGATGATCTTCGAAGAAGTCTGGGGTTATCACTTCGACCCCGGCACCAACCTGATCGATGTGCACATCGGTCGCCTGCGCAAAAAGATCGACCCACCGGGCCTTACGCCGTTGATCCGCACGGTACGAGGTTCCGGTTATGTCATTGCTGAACCCCTCTAAAGGCTGGCGTTCTTCCAGCAGCCGCTTGTTGGCGCTGTACAGTTCGTTGTTCGTGGCCTGGAGCTGCATCCTCATGGGGGTGCTGTACTACGAGGTATCAGGTTACCTGGGCGATTTGTCGCGCCACTCCCTGCTGCAGCGCCAGCATTTGTTCCAGCGCTTCGACGGCGAAGAACTGGTGGAGGCCTTGACCACCAGCATGACCTTCGACATGAAGGGCGTGGACGCCTATGGTCTGTTCGATGAGCAATTTCGCCCCCTGAGCGGGCCGATCCGTACGGTGCCGGCCGACCTGCCTTTGGATGGCAAGATCCACGCGCTGGCCAATTGCGTCGAATCCGACGACCCGAAACTGCCCAAGGACAGCTGCGACGCCGTGGCTACCCGCACCGGCGACGGGCGCTGGCTGGTGCTGGTGCGCGCCAACGGTTCGCTGTTCGGCGTGACCCGGATCATCTGGCACGCCTTGCTGTGGGCCCTATCGTTGACCATCATCCCTGGCGCTGCCGGCTGGCACCTGCTGCGCCGTCGCCCGCTGCGGCGGATTCGCGGGATCCAGGCCAGCGCCGAAGCCATCGTCGCCGGTGACCTGACGCACCGCTTGCCGCTGTCCAACCGCCGTGACGAGTTGGACATGCTCGCCGCCATCGTCAACGCCATGCTCGACCGCATCGAGAAACTGATGAACGAGGTCAAGGGTGTGTGCGACGCCATCGCCCACGACCTGCGTACCCCACTCACACGCCTGCGCGCACAGCTTTACCGCATCAAGCAGCAAGCCGAGGAAGACTCCGCCCACGCAGTGAAACTCGATGACGCCATTGCAGAAACCGACACGCTGATGGCGCGCTTTCGCGGGCTGCTACGTATTTCCGAACTGGAAGACCATCAGCGTCGGTCTGGCTTCCTAGTGCTGGACCCACTGCCGCTGCTGCGCGAATTGCACGACTTCTATCTGCCCCTGGCCGAAGAGGGTGAAATGGAGTTGGTATTACAGGCACCCGAATCACTGCCATGGGTGACAGGCGACCGCGCGCTGTTGTTTGAAGCCTTGGCCAACCTGTTGAGCAACTCGATCAAGTTCACCCCGCCCAATGGCAAGGTGATCCTGCGGGCGGTCAATGATATGGGCAGTACGCGCATTGAAGTACTCGACTCCGGGCCCGGAATTCCGGCAGCTGAACGCGCTTCGGTGTTCCAGCGCTTTTATCGGGTGGATGAAAGCGATCAGCACGGCGGTTTTGGCTTGGGGTTGTCGATTGTGGCGGCGATCATCAACTTGCACGGCTTCAAGCTCGACGTCGGCACCAGCGAACTGGGCGGCGCCCGGCTGGTGCTGGAGTGTCGCCAGCAGTTGATACCTGACTAGATCGTCGGGGCACAGAGAACCAAATGTGGGAGGGGGCAAGCCCCCTCCCACAGGGGGACCGAGGCATTGAGCGCTACAACACACTCCCCATGGCCTTGATCAACACCGGATCAAATGCATAGATATCCGGCGCGTAGACCAGGCTCCCCTGGCGATCCACCTCCACGGTCCAATACCCCAACAACACCGGCACCGGCGTTGCCAGCCTGAATTCATGGGTGACGCCAGTGGCCAGCAATTCATCAGTGCGGGTGCGTTCTGCCGGGGTAACCAGCAGGTCGCGCAACAGCAGCGGCTGCTCGACCCGCACACAGCCGGAACTGAACGCCCGCGGCCCCTTGGTAAACAGCGGCTGGCTGGGGGTGTCGTGCAGGTACACAGAATACGGGTTGGGGAAACGCATCACGATCTTGCCCAACGGGTTACGCGGGCCGGCCTGCTGGCGCAGCAAGATGTTGCCTGGGCGCGCCCAGTCAACCTGCTCGGGCGCCAGCGGGTGGCCTTCGGCGTCGAGCACCTGCAGGTTTTGCTGGCGCAGGTATTCAGGGTTGAGACGGATGGCCGGGAGCTTGTCCTCGCGCATGATGGTCGGCGGGATGGTCCAGGTGGGGTTGAGGGTCAACCGTGTGATGCGCGACTTGAGCAACGGCGTCTGGCGTTCGGCGCGCCCGACCTGCAGGCGGGTTTGCCACACCGGGATGCCGCTCTGGTATACGCTCAGTTGCGCGGCCGCCACATTGACCACGACGCCTTCGGGTTCCAGGTCCTGGGCCAGCCAGCGGAAACGCTCCAGGTTGATGCGCAGTTGCTCGCGGCGCATGGCCGGGCTGATATTGAGCTCGGCCACGGTGCCCGCACCGATCACGCCGTCGGCTTGCAAGGAGTGGCTGAGCTGGAACGCCTTCACTGCCTTGACCAATTCGCCCTGGTATTGCTTGCCATTGCCGCCGGGCAACTTGGCCAGGTAACCGCCACTGTGCAGGCGCCGCGCCAGTTCCGGCACGCGCGGATCTTCCATGCCGGGGCGTAATAACGGGCCACTGCCCACCGCGTCCCAGTGCGGTAAAGGCTGTTGGCGCACGTTGGAATAGGCATTGCGCAGGCTGCGATACAAATCCGCACTGGGGCGCGCCTGGTCGAACGCCTTGACCATGTCCTGCAAGCCGGTAGCGGCAAATGCCAATACTGGAGTGTTCGGGTCTGTTGTGGGCGGTTGAGAATGCCACAGCGGTTCATAGCGCGATTGCAGCAGGCGCCCGTAATGCAAATCGTGCAGGGCCTGCAGGTACTGCTGGCTGGTCGCGATATCGCTGCACAGCACGTTAGCCGTGGCATCCACCGTGGGCAAGCTATAGTGGGTGGGATCCAGGCCGTCGTCAGCGAGCATCAGCAGCTGGGTTTGCAAGGCTTTGCGGGGCTCGTCGGCCGACCACAGCGACGCATTGCCCTGCTGTTGGTAAAAGGCTTGCAGGCGCACCAACGCGGTGGCGTCGATCCGCGGGGCTAACTGGGGGCAGACGCTGGGCAATTGCGCCAAAGCCTGTTGCACGGGCGCCAGGTCGACCGGCGCCGGCGTGGTCACCGGCAACGGCTCTAGCGGCGGTGCATCGGCCATGGCGACCAATGGTGCAACGAGCAGGCAAATGCTCAAGTAACATGCGTGTTTTTTGAACAATTGACTGAGCTCCACTCCACAGCCTGGGGATCGACTGTAGATGCTGACTTTTATGCGCCGCCTCGGAATAACCACCGTGGGCTTGATGACCGGGAGCCTGGCTTTACTGAGCAATGTTGCGCTCGCCGCCAATGGCCCCCCTCCTTCCTTGTATAGCAGCCTGGCGCGCTCGGCTCCAGAACTCAATCCCGCCGTGCTGAAAAGCGCCTTGAGCGCGGTGCAGTGCGCGGTCAATAACGGCGAGGAACGTTCCGATCGCCTAGCGGTTATTGACTACTCCCAGCCCTCGACCGCTCGTCGGCTTTGGATCTTCGATTTGCGCAAACAGACCCTGGTGCTGCGTGACCTGGTGGCCCATGGAGCCAAGTCCGGGGAAAACTTCGCCACCCAGTTCTCCAACCTCGAGGGCAGCCACCAGTCCAGCCTCGGCTTGTTCCGCACCCAGGAAAGCTACCTCGGCACCCACGGCTACTCGCTGCGCATGGATGGCCTGGAACCCGGCTTCAATGACCTGGCGCGCGACCGTGCCATCGTGATCCATGCCGCCGACTACGTCAGCCCCTTGTGGAGCAAGCGCGAGGGCCGCATCGGCCGCAGCCAGGGTTGCCCGGCGGTGCGCCCACAGGTGGCGCGCCAGGTAGTGGACAAGCTCAAGGGTGGGCAGTTCATGTTCTCCTGGTACCCGGACCAGCGCTGGTTGAAGTCCTCGACCTACCTCAATTGCAAACCCCAACAGGTGGCGAGTAGTCGTACAATCCGTGGCGGATAGCCTGTCCCCACAGATAAAAGAGAGCGTCGCATGCTTCTACACACCTCCACCTGGATCGAAATCGGGCAGTTTCTGGAACGCAGTCGCACGGTGGTGATTCCCATCGGCTCCAACGAACAACACGGCCCCACCGGCCTGCTGGGCACTGACTGGATGTGCCCGGAGATCATCGCCCATGAGGCACAGAAAAACGCCGACATCCTCATCGGCCCGACCTTCAATATCGGCATGGCCCAACATCACCTGGGCTTCCCCGGCACCATCTCCCTGCGCCCTTCCACCTTTATCGCCGCGATTGGCGACTGGGTGCGCTCGCTGGCCGGGCATGGTTTCGAGAAGATCCTGTTTTTGAACGGCCACGGCGGCAATATCGCCACAATCGAAGCAGCGTTTTCCGAGCTGTACGCCGAAGCCAGCTTCGCCCGCCGCCCGGCTGGGTTCGCACTGAAGCTGGTCAATTGGTGGGACCTGGAAGGCGTAACGGACTTGGCCCACCGCCAATTCCCGGTCGGCCACGGCAGCCACGCCACGCCGTCGGAGATTGCGGTGACACAGTGGGCGTACCCGCAGTCGATCAAGTCGGCCGAGTACTCGCCGCAAATTGCCAACACCGGCCCGATCCGCGAAGCCCTGGACTTCCGCGCACGCTTCCCCGATGGGCGCATGGGCTCGGACCCGGCGCTGGCGACGGTGGAGAAAGGCGGCGAGCTGGTAGCGTTGGCGGCGCAGGGGTTGATCAAAACGGTCGATAGTTTCAGTAACGAAGCCACACCCTGAGCCGAATGCTGGTCCAAATGTGGGGGCTTACTTGCAGTCCTGGGCCGCCTGCTCAAGCCGCGACGGCTTGATCGCCGAGGCCAGCGGTTTGCGCTCATATAGGAACACCTTGGTGCCGTCCTGGGACTTGTAGGCCTCCAGCACATCATCGGCAGCAATCTTGCTGGTCAACAACACCTTGGCGTGGCGCGAGTTCTGCGTCACGGTCGAGGTGATGCCGTGTTTTTCCAGCTTGGGCAATACGCACTGCACATAGCCTTCAGGGGTCTTGGCGGTTTGCAGGGTCAGTGAGGGAGCATTCGGGGCAGTGATACATCCGGTCAGCGACAAAGCAGCGAAGGCCAGGGCCGGGGCAAAAAAAGAGCGCATACAGATTCCTGAAAATAACCAATAGAATTTACATCCATTCGCGGGTCAACCTGCGCGAACCAGGGCCTTGAGCGATACGTCGAATTGCTTCAGGGCGTCTTGCTGGACATCGCGTTGTTGCTCGATCAGCGCGGCAATTTCAGGCGCCGCCTTGTCGTGCACCCACACCGACGGTACTTGCTTGCCCACCGAGCCCTCAGCCTTGGCGATGTACTGCAGGTTCGCGTCATAGAAGCGTGCGGCAAAGCGCGCCTCGACCCGGTCGTTACGCTGGGTCAGCAATTGGTTATGGGCATCGAGCACCACCACCACGTCCGGATGTGCCCGCACCAGGGCATCCAGGCTGCTGTAGACCGTCACCGAGACAAAAGTGCCCTGTAGCGAATTCATCAACCAGTCGATGGCCAGTTCCGGATCGGAGCTGTTGACGAACGCCTCGCGAATCCGCCCATCCAACGCGTCCTTGGCGCCGTTCAGCGCCATGGCGTGGTAGCGCTCAAGGTAATTGAGGTTCTCGCGAGTGTTTTCGCTGAACAACACTCCCACTGACTGGGCGCGCTGCAGGGAGTCTACGCTAGCGGCAAGTGGCAGCAAATGGCCTGTACGCAGTTCATCGGCAATCGCCGGGGTGGTCATGGCCGCCGTGCCCAGCATCAGGGCCATTAGTGCAAACTGGATAATTGTCCTCATCGCGCATTTCCTTGAGCCGCGTTTCGATGTGCAGATTCTGCGCGATTGGCGAAAAAACAGAACTTGTGATCCTTGATGGTGACTATCATTTGAACCGATAGTGTCAGGCAGCCGATAAAATCTATAAGGACCCCGCCATGAAGCCCTACCAGAAAACCTTCGACCGCATCCGCGAAGCCGTACTGCCGGAGTTTCGCGAGCGGGTCGCCGATTACCTGGTCGATTATGAAAACGTGCTGCTGGACCCAAGCGCCGATGCTGAACAACGCTCGGCTAGCGCCCAACAACTACGCGGCTACCTGCGGGGCTTGAACACCACACGGGTGCTGGGCATGGCCCACTGGGAGGAGCTCGACCGACGTGTCGAGGAAGAGTGGCAGCTAGAGCACCGGCCGTTGCAGGTTGACCCACTCCTGCACTGACGGCCGTTGCCACTGGCGCTGCGCGTACACCATCAGCTCGGTCGGTACAGCGTCGCCGTTGAGGACCAGGCGATTAAGCATCACCGCCAGGTCCACATCGGCAATCGACCATTCGCCAAACAAATACTTAGGGTTGCCTGCCAGAAGTGCCTGAGCAGCAGTGATCAGCTTGCCCGCAGCGGCCTGAGCCACCGGCGATAAAGGCGGCATCTTCTGCCCGTAGAACACCACCAGCGTCGAACGTTCCTGGCGAATCGGCAGCAAATCGCTGCGCAGCCACGCCTGAACCTGCCGCGCCCTCGCTCGCTGCTGCAGATCAGTTGGGTAAACACGGGCCCCGGGGTAGGCCTGCTCCAGGTATTCCGTGATCGCCGAAGACTCCGATAGTGCGAAGTCACCCTCCTCCAGGGTCGGCACTCGCTGGGTCAGGGAGCGCAGGGTGAAATCTGCTGTCTGGTGCTGCCCGGCATCGAGGTTCCGGTTTCGAATGCCAGGCCTTTTTCCCGCAGGGTAACGTATACCGACATGGCGTAAGGGCTGGTAAACAGCGAATCAACGTAGAGGCGCAGCGGGCGTTGGCTCATGGGGCGATCTCCAAGGATGAATCATCACGCTACGAGATCCGGGCCAAGAAAGACAATGCCGGGGTTTTATGGGGGTATTCCTGGCGGGAATAGCGGCTTATGGCTACTCGTTGATATTCAGGGACGAGCAACCTATATGACCTACGTCTTCAAGAGCTGTAGTTTTTTCAAAATAGCCACACAGATGCATGCATCTTGGAAAGCCGTGCCCACCGAAGAAAAGATGGTGGTCTGGCTTTGGTACTCACCTTGTTCTGCCTGAAGCATTTCAGGAATCGAAATCGCATGACGGTGATAACCTCCCGCTTCTCTGATAGCCGCCTCTCTATCCTCAACCAGCAGTATCGAGCGGGGCACAAGCTCAAGTGGAAACTCACGAGACACTGGGGTGTGCTTGCCTATGGCGTTCACATGCACGCCCTGCGCAACATCATCTGCAGAAAATAGCGGCTCAGCACAGGTTGTAGCGGTACACACTATGTCAGCACCACAAAGCGCGGCGCGTGCATCCTCGCAACCATGGAATACCACGCGGCGCCCATACTTTTCAGTCGCATGATCGATAAAGTTCCCTACATTGTCCTTACTACGGGAATACACAGCCACGCGTCCGATATCTCTTACGCATAACACCGCATCAAGCGCGGCGGCGGCCTGGTCTCCGGTGCCAATAACAGCAAGTGTTTTCGAGTTCTTGCGGGCCAGCAGATCGGTCGCGAGCCCCGCAGTGGCTCCCGTGCGCAGTGCGGTAATAGTGGCGGCGTCAAGTTGCGCTTTCACCTCCCCCGTTGCGCCATCTTGAACGACAATAAGCCCATTAATGGACTTGCGTCCTCTGCGCCTATTAAACACATGATGGGAAACCACCTTTACGATAAATAAATTATCGCGCATGGAATAGTAAGGCATTATACCAAATGTGGCGCCTTGCTCACCTACTCTTAGCAAAGTCCGAGGCGGATTATGATCCGCCCCGTCATAGCAGGTATAACCTGCGTACAATGCACTAATGGCCTCACTCATACTGAGCACATGATGTATAGCCGTATCAGTCAGAACGTCCATATCGACCTCTTGGCATGGCGATTAGATCTCAATTAAAAAACTACGCTCACAGGACAGGAATATCTCTCCTGAAGCCTTCACCCCTTTGGTCTTTACCGTAACAATCCCTTGCCCAGGCCTGCTTTCAGAACGGCGTTTCGCAATGACCTCGCTTTCGGCATAGATCGTCTCCCCCACAAATACCGGCGCCAAAAGCCGCACCTTATCCCACCCAAGGTTTGCAATGCCTTTGTTACTAGTGCTGGCTAAGCTCATCCCTCCCACTATCGAAAATGTGACAAGACTGGACACCAGAACAGCACCAAATTCCGTGCCCCCTGCATATTCCGAATTAATGTGCAGCGGGTGATCATTCATACAGACCAAGGACATCCACATATTGTCCGTTTCCGTAATTGTTCGCCCTGGCCTGTGTTCATAAACATCGCCTATCTCAAAATCAGCAAAACTGAGCCCATGATCCTCGCGATAACGCCCAGGCGAAATCTCAACCAACTTGCTTAATGCTTTATAGTGATAACCCTCGACACTCATACAACCCCCTTATTATCTTTGCGCAACACCAGTTGATGAGTGGCAAGCAGCTTTTTCGCCAAATGCTCGAAGGGCGGCCCAACCATCTCACCACCGACAGAGGCTATAGCAGTAGGCAACTCGGACGCGTTCAGACTGGCAATAATAGCGTTGGCCTTTCTCAGTTCTTCTTGCGTAGGCGAAAACAATGTATTGATCAATCCAACCTGCGCAGGATGAATTGCAATTTTCCCCGAATACCCGAGCGCCTTGGCCGACTCAATTTCATCCGCCAGTTGCTTTTTACAACTCAAGTTAAAGCAAGGCGTATCAATCACTTTCAAGCCTGCACTCAGCGCCGCCAGCGCCACCTCACACTTTATTTGCATCAGTGCAGTTTTAGAAATACGAAAGCTGATTTCAGCGGATAAATCTGCGCTGCCCAAAATCACACCGCACAGGCTAACGGAGTCATTAATAATTGCATCAATGCCGCGCAAGCCTTTTAACGTTTCAACAATTCCAAAGATCTTCGTATGCGCGCCGGTAACCGATATCAACTCACCCAGGATGCGTAATTCACCGGGAGACTCCACCTTGGGAATGACCAAGTACTTGGGAACAATATTGTTATCCATTAAAAACACCAAATCCCTGACACCTTCCGGCCTGGATAGCGCATTCACCCTGATGGCGAGATCGTACTGGCGCCAGATGTCACTCTCGAACGATAAAAGCCTTTCGCGGGCGACCTGTTTCTTGCTTTCGGGTATGGAATCTTCCAAGTCTAACAGCACGATATCCGCCACAGACTGGGCAATCTTCTCTTCAAGCCCATCCTTTAAGGCAGGGATACACAACCAACTTCTAGCCAGCCTATCCATATCAAATCCTTTTTATTGACAGTAGAATCATCACCACCACACCCAAGCTCCCTAGACCAAGGGCCAGCAGTGCCACAATGTGCATTCCAAAAGGAATGGCCAGTGACGCCAACGCTCCAAACAATAGTGCGACCAACTGCTGTAAAAAACTAAACAGCATCATTGACTCTATACCTGGGTATTTTTTTACCGCCATAGACGCAACGCAGGGATACATCAGCGCCTGGGCATACCACACTGCAAAATACGCTGCGATCGCACTGTGTCGATCCATGTACTTCAAGGTCGTTAATAAAAACAGCACGATCGCGACAGCCAGCACACTGACGCCCACCATTGAGAGCGCATGAACGCTCATCGATTTCAGTGCACGCCTTGCCGTCAGCGCCCCGAGGAAGTAAGCCAACCCCAGCCATACGCCCAACATCCCGTATTGAGTGCTCCC
The DNA here is from genome assembly GCF_001427465.1 of Pseudomonas sp. Root569. NCBI lineage: Bacteria > Pseudomonadati > Pseudomonadota > Gammaproteobacteria > Pseudomonadales > Pseudomonadaceae > Pseudomonas > Pseudomonas sp. Root569. The sequence continues at coordinate 117,165 of NZ_LMGQ01000011.1, forward strand.
CCACCCCAGAAGCCGATCAAAGACATAAACGCCCACACCCTGATATACGACAAACACTCCGTAGCCACACCCACCGACTAAGACGGGCATATAAAACGAGGGCTGGCTTAGGCAGGCGTAACCTGAGCCTCTTACCCGCCGCCTGCTGTCGGTATCAAGTTCAGACAATGCTTGCCTTGCAGGTAACACCAAGGCAGCCGAGACAAACGCACCAAAGGCCATGACAACGGCAACCGCTTCCCAGCGAAAAAATGCAACCAAGGAGCCACCTGCGACTTGCCCTACCATCAATGCAAAAACAAAGGCATAGGACAATAGTGACAAACTTCTCGCCAAGCGCGCCCCCGAAAAGGTTTCAGACAACAAGGCCCGCGCGATCAAAGCAGCGCCGCCAGCTCCAAAGCCCTGAAGCAGCCTGGAAAGGTAGAAACTCGTGTCGTCACACGCCCATGCGGACAAAAGACTTGCGCTAAAAAACAGGCCGCAAAACCCTAGTAGAACGGCTGAACGGCCAAACATTCGAATAATTGGGGCAGCCAGTATAATTGGAGCCACAGCGCCACCCAAATACATCAGCAGGGAATTGTACCCTTCAGCCTCACTCATACTCAGCGCTGTAGCAATATAAGGCATGGCCGGTAAGTAGAGAGTCACGCCCGATTGCGCCATCATTGTCGTACTGCAGGCTAACATCAGCATCCTTGTACTTGGCTGCACTTTACATTCTCCAGATACATTTGACCTGCACTGAAACCTAGAGCACTGAGTTGACCGCGCTACAAAACCGCACAAGGTCAGCGTCCCGAAGATTGGCCCGCAACATGATTCGCAAGCCGGGCGAATCCCTGGCGACCACCGGATAAAATAAAGGAGACGTGTAAAAGCCTTCGTGCATCAAGGCTGCCGCAGCGGAAATGGCGTGAACTTCGTCGACCATCGGGATCAAGCGTATTGGAAGCCCGTCGCCGATGGCGGCACTCGGTACAAGTTGATCAAACCTGTTTATATTTCTCGCCAACCTATCTTGCAGAATGCCTATCTCACTCGATGCATGTATTTTAATCGACGCTAATATGGCGCCCAGCCCCGCCGTATTGATTCGCTGAGACCACGAGAGAGGCCCCCCAAAGCATAACAGCCTTGAACTGTTAATCGATTTTTCAAAGAAGATAGCGCCACCAGAGCCACCAAACCCTTTATTCAGTGACGCAATGATCATCGTATTAGCATTCAACCCGCCCATTGCCTCAAGGACAACGCCACGCCCTTTTTTGCCCTTGATGGACAAGCCATGGGCTTCATCATACAAGACAAACAGGCCATACTTGTCTTGCAGACCCATCAGGTCCTTGATTTTGGCCACCCCTCCCGTGCTGTACACACCATCTGCAATATAAGCAACGCGTGGATTTTTTTTGCAGCAATCCTCCAGAAAGTTCAGATCGTTATGAGGAGACGTCAGCACCTGTGTTTCATCTGCACAAATGGGTTTCATCAGGTTCAAGCAGAAGTGCGCCGACCGATCAAATACCATTAAGGGCGATTGACCCTCGGTAAAAAAGCCTGCGGCCAATAATGGCAGTACAGCGCAAGCGGCCGCGGCACACGATGATGTGGTCAACGCATTAACAGAAAACAACTCGGAAAGGGATGATTCCACATCCTCCAATAATGGCAGTTTAATTCTGACCCTGGACGTTGAAGAGTTCAGCACCCCGGCATCTCGTAACGCCGATAGACCGCCTTCCAATATGTTCGGATTCGAATCCAGGCCAAGATACGAGTAGGAGCACATATTAATGAACGTCCTATCCGTGGCCTCCATTAACCCATCACCTTTATGCTCAGCGACAACTCCGCTCATTCCTGCTTTTTGTGTGCGATCCCAAAAAGGCTCACCCGCCGCGAAAATCTTTCGAATATCCGAGTAACTGTTCATGCATCTACCTATCCATGTTGAGGATGACAAGTCAGTAGTAATACTTGAACATGCAGGAAAACTTTACAAGCAGGCAAGATATGGGATTCAGCCCAAAACTTTGTAGGCCAATTCCTCAAATAACAATTATGCACTTCAATGAGGTGGACGGCTTATCGCATAGACTCAAACCGATGCCGGGCCATTGGAATGGATAAGCTCTATGAAAAGGGACACGCGGATAGGCAGGTGCCCCTGATACGCCTACCCCGCAAACCCTCCTTCATCCAGAAACGCCTGTTCTGCGGCTGTCGTAGCCCTGCCCAACACCGCATTACGATGAGGAAAGCGCCCGAACCGCTCAATGATAACGGCGTGTTCCTTGGCCCAGTGGTAGGTATTGGCATCCAACCGCTGGTTGAGCGTCAGCGAGCGTTGCTGGTCCTGCGGATCTTCCGAGTGTTCAAACGGCAAATAACAGAACGCACGCAACTGGGGTTCGATCTGTTGATCCAGCCCGGCGTCCACCATCTGATGTGCATACAGGCGTGCCAGCGGGTCGGTGGCGAACATATGCGCGGTGCCGCGAAAGGCGTTACGCGGGTACTGGTCCAGCAGGATCAATAACGCGAGCGCACCGTCGGCGCAGGTCAGCCAATCTTCCAGTTCGCGCCGTGCGGCCTGCATATGGGTGGTATAGAAGGTGTCGCGAAAAGCTGTGTCGAAGCCATCGTCCTTGGCGAACCAACGCTTGGACCCCGCCTGTTTCCAGAATTCGATCACGGCCTCGGCTGATTGCGTCTTTATGCTGATCATCATGCGCCTCAAATGTTATAGGATAACGTCAATTATTTGCCCGCTTGTGATTCCCACTTATGACTGACGCTACTACCTTACGCCAACGCCTGCAGTCCATCGACGCCCTGCGCGGCCTGGTGATCCTGTTCATGCTACTGGACCATGTGCGCGAAACCTTCCTGTTGCATCGCCAGGTCAGCGACCCGATGAGCATCGACAGCACCGAGCCTGCGCTGTTTGTCAGCCGCACCCTGGCCCATCTATGCGCGCCGGTGTTTGTGCTGCTCACCGGCTTGTCGGCTTGGCTGTATGGCCAGAAATACCAGGGCCGGCGCGACGTGTCGGCGTTTCTGTTCAAGCGCGGGCTGTTTTTGGTGGTGCTGGAGTTCACCCTGGTCAACTTCGCCTGGACCTTCCAGTTGCCGCCCACGGTGATCTATATGCAGGTGATCTGGGCAATCGGCGTGAGCATGATCGCACTCGCCGCCCTGGTGTGGTTGCCGCGTGCGTTGCTGATCAGCTTGGCCCTGGTGATCATTGCCGGGCATAACTTGCTCGATGCAGTGCACTTGGCCCCGGGATCGACGTCGCAGGCGCTGTGGTCGATCCTGCATGAACGCAGTTGGATCCAGGTGTCTGAAAACCTGCGGCTGCGCGTGACCTACCCGGTGTTGCCGTGGATCGGCGTGATTGCCCTAGGCTACGGCGTCGGCCCCTGGTTTGCCAATGTCACACCGCCGGCCAGGCGCCAGCGTTATTTGCTGACGGCGGGAATCGGCGCGCTGGTGGGGTTTGTGCTGTTGCGAATGCTCAACGGGTACGGCGACAAGCCTTGGCAGGCGTATGACAGCGGCGTGCAGACACTGATGAGTTTCTTCAACATCACCAAGTACCCGCCTTCGCTGTTGTTCCTGGCACTGACGCTGGGCATCGGTTTGTTGGTGTTGCTGGCGTTCGAACGTGCCGGACATAAACGCTGGATCGGTGTACTGGCCGTGTTTGGCGCCGCGCCGATGTTCTTCTACCTGTTGCACCTGTATGTGCTGAAAATACTGTATGTGGCCTGTGCCGCGTTGCTTGGGCTCAACCACGGCAATTATTTCGGCTTCGACAGCATCGGCACGGTGTGGCTGGCCGCGCTGTTGCTGCCGCTGGCGTTGTACCCGCCCGTGCGCTGGTTTGCCGGGCTCAAAGCGCGTCGGCGCGACATCGCCTGGCTCAAATATCTCTGACCTGACGCGGCTGAAAATGTGGGAGGGGGCTTGCTCCCGATAGCGTTGGATCAGCCAATGGATTTGGTACTGAAACTCCGTCATCGGGGGCAAGCCCCCTCCCACATTTTATAGACTGTGTCAGGCCAATTCGGCACGCAGTTGGCGGGCTGCAGTGACCATGTGAACAAGCGCCGCTTCGGTCTCAGGCCAACCCCGGGTCTTCAACCCGCAATCGGGGTTAACCCACAAGCGCTCTGCCGGAATCCGCTTGGCGGCCTTGCGCAATAAGTTGGCCATCTCCGACGCATCCGGCACCCGTGGCGAGTGAATGTCATACACTCCCGGGCCGATTTCATTCGGGTAAGCGAAGGCTTCGAATGCGTCAAGCAGCTCCATGTCCGAACGCGAGGTTTCGATGGTAATCACGTCGGCGTCCATTGCCGCGATGGACTCGATTACATCATTGAACTCGCTGTAGCACATGTGGGTGTGGATTTGGGTTTCGTCTCGCACACCACAGGCGCACAGGCGGAACACCTCGGTGGCCCAGTCAAGGTAGTGCTGCCACTGCGCCTGGCGCAACGGCAAGCCTTCACGGAACGCGGCCTCATCGATCTGCACGATCTTGATCCCGGCCGCTTCCAGGTCCAGCACTTCGTCACGAATCGCCAGGGCCAGTTGCCGGGCCTGCACTTCGCGGCTCACGTCTTCCCTTGGGAACGACCACATCAGCATCGTCACCGGGCCAGTCAGCATGCCCTTCATCACTTTGCCGGTCAGGCCCTGGGCGTAGCGGATCCACTCCACCGTCATGGCCTTCGGGCGGCTCAGATCACCCACAATTACCGCCGGTTTCACACAGCGCGAACCATAGCTCTGCACCCAGCCGAAACGGGTGAACGCGTAGCCATCCAGTTGTTCGGCGAAGTACTCGACCATGTCGTTACGCTCGGCTTCACCGTGCACCAGCACGTCCAGCCCGAGGTTTTCCTGAACCTCGACGGCGTGCTTGATCTCACTGTGCATGGCCTCGATGTATTCGGCTTCGCTCAACTTGCCGGCCTTGTAAGACTGGCGTGCCAGGCGGATCGACGCAGTTTGCGGGAATGAACCGATGGTGGTGGTTGGGAACAGCGGCAGGTCCAGGCCGGCCCGCTGTTTCGCAATGCGTTGGGCAAACGGCGACTGACGCTGGCTGTCTTGGGCGGTGATGGCGGCCACACGGGCTTGAACGGCAGGCTTATGGATCCGTGGCGAAGCAGCGCGGGCAACCTGTACGGCTCGGCTTTCGGCCAGGGCGACAAGTACGTTGGGGGCTTCGGGCTGGTCAACAGCCTGGGCCAGCACCGCCACCTCTTCGCACTTCTGAACAGCAAAGGCCAGCCAGCTTTTCAGCTCGGCATCCAGCTGGTCCTCACGGCCAAGGTCTACAGGGCTGTGCAGCAGCGAACAGGACGGCGCAACCCACAGGCGATCACCCAATTTCTCGTGGGCATGCTGCAAGGTGGCCAAGGCTTTTTCCAGGTCGCAGCGCCAAACGTTGCGGCCATTGACTACGCCCAGGGACAACACTTTATAAGCCGGCAGGCGGTCGAGGATAGTCGGGTACTGGTCCGGCGCTCGCACCAGGTCGATGTGCAGGCCGTCCACTGGCAGGTTGGCGGCCAATCCGAGGTTCTCTTCCAGGCCACCGAAGTAGGTCGCCACCAGTTTTTTCAGCGGGTCACGCTGGATCAGGTTGTAGGCACGCTCAAACGCGTTCTTCCATTCCTGGGGTAAATCGAGCACCAGGATCGGCTCGTCGATCTGCACCCACTCCACGCCCAGGTCCGCCAGGCGCTGGAAGATCTGGCCGTACAGCGGCAGCAGGCGCTCGAGCAGATCGAGTTTGTCGAAATCGCCACCCTTGGCTTTGCCCAGCCACAGGTAGGTCAGCGGGCCGAGTACGACTGGCTTGACGGTGTGGCCGAGGTCACGGGCTTGCTTGACCTCTTCGAACAACTGGTCCCAACCCAGGTGGAACTGCTGGTCGGCGCTGAACTCTGGCACCAGGTAGTGATAGTTGGTGTCGAACCACTTGGTCATCTCCTGGGCGTGGGCACCGCCGCAGCAGCTGTCACTGACCCCACGGGCCATGGCGAACAGGGTATGCAAGGTGGCCTGGCCATCGGCCGGGCGGAAGCGCTCGGGGATCACGCCGAACATCAGCGAGTGGGTCAGCACCTGGTCGTACCAGGCGAAATCACCGGCGGGCAGCAATTCGATGCCTGCCTGTTTTTGCAGCTCCCAATGGGTCTTGCGCAAGTCACGGCCCACGGCACGCAGGCCGGCCTCGTCGAGCTCGCCCTTCCAGAACGCTTCCTGCGCTTTTTTCAGTTCACGATCGCGTCCAATGCGCGGAAATCCGAGGGAATGAGCGACTGCCATGACCTAAAGCTCCAATGTCGTTATTGATGGCGGCCATTGTCGGCAGAGGGTGATAATGAGACAAACTCATTATTCTATAGATCATCACAAGATCTGCTCATGCTCATGCTTTGATACGCGAACGTTAACTTGATGGGTAGTACCGCCCTCCTCCCAACGAACGGTCACACTCAGGCCCTATGCTTGAACACGGCGCGCAAAATCCGCCCGCTAACCTTTCGATCTGTTCCAAGTGCGGGCACAATGCGTGTCCTTTTTTGGCAGGCACCGCCGCAGGCTCTCAAAAATGATCAAAACGCCGTATTACCTCATCGATAAACAGAAGCTTCTGGTCAACATGCAGAAGATTGCCTACGTGCGCGAGCAGTCCGGCGCCAAGGCTCTGCTGGCACTCAAGTGCTTTGCCACCTGGTCGGTGTTCGACCTGATGCAGCAATACATGGACGGCACCACCTCGTCGTCGCTGTACGAGTTGAAGCTCGGCCGCCAGAAGTTCGAAGGTGAAGCGCACGCCTACAGTGTGGCCTGGGCCGATGATGAAATCGAAGAGATGCTTGAGAACTGCGACAAGATCATCTTCAACTCCATCAGCCAACTGCAGCGGTTTGCCGAGCGTTCCGAGGGCAAGACCCGAGGCCTGCGCGTGAACCCGCAGGTGAGCAGCTCCGACTACCTGCTGGCCGACCCGGCGCGCCCGTTCAGCCGCCTGGGCGAATGGGACCCGGTGAAGATCGACGGCGTGATCGAGCAGATCTCTGGCTTCATGTTCCACAACAACTGCGAGAACGGCGACTTCAGCCTGTTCGACAAAATGCTTGGCACCATCGAGGAACGTTTCGGTGAGCTGCTGCACAAGGTCAAGTGGGTCAGCCTCGGCGGCGGCATCCACTTTACCGGTGAAGGCTACGCGCTGGACGCGTTCTGCGCGCGCTTGAAGGCGTTCTCCGAGAAGTATGGCGTGCAGGTGTACCTGGAACCGGGGGAAGCTGCGATCACCAACAGCGCCTCCCTGGAAGTCACCGTGCTCGACACTCTCTACAACGGCAAGCACCTTGCCGTGGTCGACAGCTCCATCGAAGCCCACCTGCTGGATCTGCTGATCTATCGCCTCAATGCCAAGCTGGCGCCAAGCGATGGTGAACACACCTACATGGTGTGCGGCAAATCCTGCCTGGCCGGGGACATCTTCGGCGAGTATCAATTCGATCGTCCGCTGGCCATCGGCGATCGGCTGTCATTCATCGACACCGCGGGCTACACCATGGTCAAGAAAAATTGGTTCAACGGCCTGAAAATGCCGTCCATCGTAGTGAAACAACTCGACGGTACAGTCGAGGTGGTTCGTGAATTTGGTTACGACGACTACCTGTCCAGCCTTTCCTAAGCTGGCGGATATAGGAGAAATAAAGCAATTGAAAAAGAACGTTCTTATCATTGGTGCAGGAGGTGTCGCCAAGGTGGTGGCCCACAAGTGCGCGCAGCACAACGACGAACTCGGTCGTATTGCTATCGCGTCGCGCAACATCTCCAAATGCCAGGCCATCATCGACAGCGTCAAGGCCAAGGGTAGCCTCAAGGTACCCGCCGATATCCAAGCCTTTGCGCTGAACGCCCTGGACGTGGAAGCGACCAAAGCCTTGATCCGCGAAACTGAGTCACAGATCGTTATCAACGTCGGTTCCGCGTTCCTTAACATGTCGGTACTGCGCGCCTGCATCGATACCGGCGTGGCCTACCTCGACACCGCCATCCACGAAGAGCCGGGCAAGGTCTGCGAGACCCCGCCGTGGTACGGCAACTACGAATGGAATCACCTGGAAGAATGCAAACAGAAGAACATCACCGCCATCCTTGGCGTGGGCTTCGACCCAGGTGTCGTCAACGCGTACGCCGCGCTGGCGCAGCAACAGCATTTCGACCGCATTGATTCGATCGACATTCTCGACGTCAATGCCGGCTCCCATGGCAAATACTTCGCCACCAATTTCGATCCGGAAATCAACTTCCGCGAATTCACCGGGCAGGTGTGGAGCTGGCAGAACAGCCAGTGGACCAGCAACACCATGTTCGAAGTCAAACGCACCGACGACCTGCCGGTAGTTGGCTCGCAGAACCTCTACCTCACCGGCCACGATGAAGTGCACTCGCTGTCGAAAAACCTCGACGTGCCCAACGTGCGTTTCTGGATGAGCTTCGGCGAACACTACATCAACGTGTTCACCGTACTGAAAAACCTCGGCCTGCTCTCCGAGAAGCCAGTCAAGACCGCCGAAGGCCTGGAAGTGGTGCCGTTGAAAGTGGTCAAGGCCGTGCTGCCTGACCCGTCTTCGCTTGCCCCGGGCTACACCGGCAAGACCTGCATCGGCGACCTGGTCAAAGGCACCAAGGATGGCCTGTCGCGGGAAATGTTCATCTACAACGTGGCTGATCACGAAGAGGCGTATGCCGAGACCGACAGCCAGGGCATCTCCTACACCGCAGGCGTTCCACCGGTCGCTGCTGCGCTGCTGGTTGCGCGTGGCGAGTGGGATGTGAAGCACATGGCCAACGTTGAGGAACTGCCGGCTGAGCCGTTCCTGAAAGCGCTGGATGTGATGGGCCTGCCGACCCGGATCAAGGACGAGAACGGTGATCGCGCTTGGGATGCGATTGCCTGATAGGCGATAGCTGACTACACAAAAAAATGCGCCCAACCGGGCGCATTTTTTGTTTGGGTATTCTAGATATTCCCAGAACGCTGGAGAGCCAAATGTGGGAGGGGGCTCGCCCCCGATGGCTGTGTGTCAGCCAGCCTGTTCTTTACTGACCCACCGCTATCGGGAGCAAGCCCCCTCCCACATTTTGATCTGCTTTGCCTGTTATTCCAGGTTACGCGCCGAGTTGCTCAGCGCTCTTGAGCATTGCAACAACGCCGGTGCAAGCTGCTTTTCAGCCGCCGCCTGGCTCCAGCGACTAGTGGGCGCCACCACATGCACCGCCGCTACCGGTCGACCGTTGGCGCCCAGCACAGGCGCGCCGATGGTCATGTCGCCCAGGAACAGTTCCTGGCCATTTACCGCATACCCCTGCTCACGTACTTGCTGCAGCGACTCCAGAATTTGGTCGACGTCTGTCACGGTATGGCTGGTATGCGCCACTCGCTGACTGTTCTGGATAAGTGCCAGCGCTTCATCCTGCGGCAAGGCGCTCAAATACGCCCGCCCCGACGCGGTGCAGTACATCGGCACCCGCGAGCCGATCGGCATGTGCACCGGCACAAACCCGGCGCTGACAAACCGCGCAATGTAAGTCATGTCATGGCCCGCCGGCTCGGTCAGGCACGACGTCTCACCGGTCAACCGCGTCAACTCGGACAAGAACGGGTTGGCCACTTCAATCAGCGAATGCGCATCCAGGTAACTGAACCCCAGCTCCAGCACTCGAGGTGTGAGTTGGTAATGCCGTGTGCGCGAGTGTTTCCGAAGGTAACCCAGGCTTTCGAGGGTAAACACCATGCGCTGGGCCGAGCTTTTGGTCATGCCAGCAGCCTCGGCCACCTCTGCAAGGCTCATGCTGCGGCGCTGGGCGCTGAATGCCTTGAGCACCGACAGGCCTTTTTCCAGGGATTGGTTGTGCAAACTGTTGCGGTCTTCGGGCATGGCGAACTCGCGGGCTGGTCAATCAGGCGTGGCGATATTTCTACCTTAAAAGCTGTAAAATGACCACAAAATATCGCATATCGATACGATAAGTTCATTTCTCAAACTTTATTAGGTCGTTTACGATTTTTCTGATTCAAAATGGCATAGAGCTTGCGGTTTTATCATCAGTCGCTTGCGCAACTGACTTCTGTTTTTCTTATGGAGCAACCCGATGAACAGTCTTTCGCCCTTGTTTCGCCGCCTTGCCTTCGGTGTGTGTGCCACGCTTTGTATCAGCGTTGCGCACGCAGAGAGTGCGTCCTCGTACAAAGTCGGGGCAACGGCCAGTGGTTCGCCGTTTACCTTCCTAGATATCAAGAGCAATAGCATTCAGGGTGTGATGGTCGACGTGGCCGAAGCCGTGGGCAAGGCCGGTGGGTTCAGCAGCCAGATCGAGCAGACCAACTTTGCCGCGCTGATCCCTTCGCTGACTTCCGGCAAACTGGACTTTATTTCCGCCGGCATGCTCAAGACCGAAGAACGCACCAAGGTGGTCGACTTCAGCGCACCGGTGTATGCCTACGGTGAAGGCCTGATCGTCAGCGCCGACGACAATGGCGCATATCCCGACCTCACCCCGCTGAAAGACCAGGTGGTCGGCGTGCAAGCCGGGACGATCTTCTACGACCAATTGAACAAGCTGGGCATTTTCAAGGAAGTCCGCACCTACGACTCCATCGGCGAGATGGTCCGCGACCTGTCCCTGGGCCGCATCAAGGCCGCCGTCGGCGACCAGCCGGTGGTGGCTTACCAGATCCGCCAGAAGCTGTTCAAAGGCGTGAAACTGGCGTCTGACTACCAGCCCACCAATGTCGGCGAAGTTTGTCTGGTGGTGCGCAAGGGCGATGTCGCAACCCTGGAGCGCCTGAACAAAGCCATCGCCAGCATCAAGGCCGATGGCACCCTGGACAGTATTCTCAAGAAATGGGGGCTGGATACCCAGGCGCGCCCATGAACCTGGCTGAGTTCCTGCAAAACGCCCAGGACTTCCTGCCGATCCTGCTGCAAGGCGCCTGGGTGACAATCCAGATCACGGTGTTGTCGTTCCTGCTCAGCAGCGCCATCGGCCTGGTGCTGGCGTTGCTCAAGCTGTCGCCGATCCGTGCGTTGTCGTGGACGGCCAGTACCATCATCAATGTGATCCGTGGCCTGCCGATCATCGTACAGCTGTTCTACATCTACTTCGTGCTGCCGGACATGGGCATCCACCTCACCGCGTTCTACGCCGGAGTAATTGGCATGGGCATCGCCTATTCGGCGTACCAGGCCGAGAACTTCCGCACCGGCATCATTGCCGTCGAACAGGGCCAGCGTGAAGCCGCCGAGGCCTTGGGCATGCGCCCGATGCTGATGATGCGCCGGGTGATCCTGCCCCAGGCATTTCGCATCGCCCTGCCGCCCTACGGCAACACTTTGGTGATGATGCTCAAGGACTCGTCCCTGGTGTCCACCATCACCGTGGCGGAGATGACCCGCCAGGGCCAGCTGATCGCCTCGTCGACCTTTCAGAACATGACCGTCTACACCCTGGTCGCCCTGCTCTACCTGCTGATGAGCTTGCCGCTGGTATATGGCCTGCGCCGCATGGAGCAGTACCTGGGCCGGAGGAAAAAAGCATGATCGAGATTCGTCAGCTGCAAAAACACTACGGCGACCACCGCGTGCTGCACGGCGTCGACCTCGACGTGGCCAAGGGCGAAGTAGTGTGCCTGGTCGGCCCCTCGGGCTCGGGCAAATCCACCCTGCTGCGCTGCATCAATGCACTGGAAGCCTACGACGGTGGCCATATCAAGGTGTTCGGTGAAACTGTGCAGCGCGCCAGCAAGACCGTGCACACCCTGCGCAGCCGCATGGGCATGGTGTTCCAGCGTTTCAATCTGTTCCCCCACCGCACCGTGCTGGAAAACGTGATGGAAGGCCCGGTGTACGTCAAAGGTGAGCCGCCGCGGCAAGTGCGCGAGGAAGCCCTGGTGCTGCTGGAGAAAGTCGGCCTGAGCGCCAAGGCCGACGCCTACCCGGAACAACTCTCCGGCGGCCAACAGCAACGCGTGGCCATCGCCCGCGCCCTGGCGATGAAACCCGAGGCCATGTTGTTCGACGAACCCACCTCGGCCCTCGACCCGGAGCTGGTCGGCGACGTGCTGGCGGTGATGCGCACGCTCGCCGATGAAGGCATGACCATGATCGTGGTCACCCACGAAATGGGCTTCGCCCGTGAGGTAGCCGACCGTGTGTGCTTCCTGCATGGCGGCTATATCGTCGAAAGCGGCCCCGCCGAGCAGGTGCTGGGCAACCCACAGCATGCGCGCACCCAGGACTTCCTGCGGCGCGTGCTGCACCCCACCGGCAACACGCGGAGCCTGTCATGAAGTCGTTGTGGTCGGCGACTGCACCGTCAGTAGTGCCCACGCCCGCGTTGAACGAGTCAGTGAAGGTCGATGTGGCGATTGTCGGCGCTGGCTATACCGGCTTGTCGACAGCGCTGCACCTGGCCGAGCGTGGCGTGCACGTGTGCGTGCTGGAAGCCCATGAGCCAGGCTGGGGCGCATCGGGGCGTAACGGTGGGCAGGTCAACCCCACGCTCAAATATGACCCGGAGCAACTGGTAAGGATGTACGGGCCGGAGCGCGCCGAGACGCTGATCTCCACGGTGTCGGGCTCGGCAGACCTGGTATTCAAGCTGATCGAGCGACATGGCATCGATTGCGCCCCGGTGCGTAAGGGTTGGATGCAGGTGTCTTACAACGAAAGAGGCGTGACCAGGCTGCATGCGCGGGCGGACCAATGGGCTCGGCGCGGTGTGCCGGTGCAACATCTGGATGCCCGTGCAGTGGCGGCGCGCATGGGCAGCTCGGCGTTTGCCGGCGGCTGGCTGGATGGGCGTGCCGGCGCGATCCAACCCTTGGCATACGCCCGTGGCTTGGTCGCAGCAGCATTGGCGGCCGGTGCGCGGGTGCATGGCCACAGCGCGGTGACAGGGTTGCAGCGCCAGGGTTCGGCTTGGCAGTTGCAAACAGCGGGTGGCGCGCAGGTCACGGCCGATCAAGTGGTGCTGGCGACCAATGGCTACAGCAGTAACCTGTGGCCCGGCATGGCTCAGAGTGTGCTGGCGGCCAACAGTTTTATCGTCGCCACCAAGCCATTGAAGGGTCACGCAGCCCAGAGCATCTTGCCGGGCCAGGAAACCGTGTCTACCGCACAGAGGTTGCTGCTGTATCTTCGTAAAGACGCCTATGGGCGTCTGCTGATGGGTGGCCGCGGGCTGTTCAATGACCCCACCGGACCAGCCGACTTTGCCCACTTGGAGCGCTCATTGGCGCTGCTGTTTCCGCAATTGGGACCGCTGGAATTCGACTACCGCTGGGCCGGGCGTATCGCGATCACGCGGGACTTCATGCCCCATGTCCACGAACCGGCGCCGGGGCTGACCTTGGCACTGGGCTGCAATGGGCGTGGGATCGCGCTGTGTACCAGCCTGGGCCAGCAACTGGCCGGGCGGCTGTGCGACAGCCATACAGAGTTTGCCTACCCGGTGACGCCGTTGCAGCGGTTGCCGTTGCATGGGTTGCAGCGGTTTTATATTGGCGCTGGGGTGGCTTGGTACAGCTTGTTGGATCGGCTCAATATCGGTTGATCACATTTCAAGCACTGTCAATTTTCACAGGTTACCGCACGAGCAATACCCGCTAGGCTCACGCATCGGAGTTCAGGATGAGCTGGCTGAGTTGCAGGGCGATGAGCCGATGGAAAGGGACATGTTTATGAACAATCCAGACAGTCGCGCCGCCCGAGTCATCGGGCTGGCGTACAGCACCTGCTGTTATTTGGCGTTTTTGTTTACCTGTTTATATTTGATCGGTTTCGTTGGCAGTGTGGTGGTGCCTAAAAACATCAACGATGGGCCATTGGTTGCGTGGCCCACAGCCGTCTTGATCAACGGCGCACTGATCATTTTATTCGGCGTGCAGCACACGGTAATGGCCCGCAAAGGTTTCAAGCGCTGGCTGGCTACATTCATTCCCGCGCCGGCTGAACGCTCCACCTATGTACTGCTCAGCAGCCTGGTGCTCGGGGTGATGTTCTGGCTGTGGCAACCCATTCCCGACAGCGTCTGGGAGGTTGAAGCCGTGTGGGCCAAGACACTCCTGACCGGCCTGTTCTGGCTGGGCTGGGGTATCGTCTTGCTGGCAACCTTCTTGATCAGCCACTTCGAACTGTTCGGGTTGAAGCAGGCGATTGATCGTTGGCGCAACACGCAGCAGCAGGCACCGATATTCAGGACCCCGTTGCTCTACAAAATCGTGCGTCACCCGCTGTACCTGGGGTTTTTGATCGCGTTTTGGGCAACGCCGCATATGACGGTGGGTCATCTGGTGTTTGCGCTGGGGATGTCGGTTTATCTGTTCATAGGCGCCCGCTTCGAAGAGAGGGATTTGGTGATGCTGTTTGGCGAGCGGTATCGGCGCTATCAGAGTGAAGTGGGCATGGTTGTGCCGCGCCTCAACAGGCCCCGTCGCTAACCCACTGCCGCCTACCCACTGTAGGAGCGAGCTTGCTCGCGAAGATCGTCAACGATAACGGGGGTAACCTGGATGACCGTAGGGCCAGTAAGTTTTTCGCGAGCAAGCTCGCTCCTACGGGGGGGTATGGCTCGGACGTTTCCCACAGCTGTTTCAGGTTGTCGCTCGGAACTTCGCTGACTAACCTCTGGCCGTCGCTGCCAATTCAGCGACCGGGTTTGACCGTCCGAACTGTCAAGGAAGCTTTTCAACCAGAGGGTTTGCCCGTGATCAATGACACTACTCGACAAAATTCTGAGCTCCATCCCGAAGAAAACGAAGATCTATCCCACAATCGACTTTTCAATGTACGCGATGGCCTGGGCACTGAAACCCTGCTGGTCAATGCCTCTCAAGACCTGGCATCCATTACCGACATCGCCACCCACCTCGCTTTCGAAATCGACGGCGCCAACCGCAATGTAGCGCTGGGTATCTGCCGAATGCTCGAAGGCGTGCAGCTACTGGCAGGCAAGGTGCTGGATGAAACCCACCCCGTCGCGTAAAGACAAGACCGTATGAAGACCTCCAAACCATTGGAGATCCAAATGTGGGAGGGGGCTTGCCCCCGATTGCAGTGTGTCAGGCGCTACATTTATTGCTGACACTACGCTATCGGGAGCAAGCCCCCTCCCACATTTTGCTTTGGTGATGTGTTCAGAACACCGACCACCCAATCCGCTCACTCAACAACTCCAACGCCTTCATCCCCGCCAGCGAGTTCCCCGCCGCGTTCAACTCCGGCGACCACACGCACACCGTGAACTGCCCCGGCACCACCGCGACGATCCCTCCACCTACCCCACTCTTGCCCGGCAGCCCGACGCGGTAGGCAAAATTGCCCGCCTCGTCATACAGCCCGCTGGTGGCCATGATCGAGTTAACCTGCTTGGTCTGGCGCGCTGTCAAAATCTGCTCGCCACTGTGGGCACTCACGCCTTCGTTGGCCAGGAAACTGAACGCCCGGGCCAGGTCCAGGCAGCTCATCTGCAAGGCGCAGTAGTTGAAGTAGCTGTGCAGCACCGCGTCCACATCGTTGTGAAAGTTGCCGAAGGATTTCATCAGGTAGGCCATGGCCGCATTACGTGCGCCATGCTGGGCTTCGGACTCGGCAACCAGGCTGTTGACCAGGATCTGCGGGTTGCCCGACAGGCGCCGCACAAAGTCACGCATCGACAGGATCGGCACGGCGAAGCGCGATTGGTTGATGTCGCAGATCACCAGGGCGCCGGCATTGATAAACGGGTTGCGCGGGCGGCCGCGTTCGAATTCCAGTTGCACCATGGAGTTGAACGGCTGCCCCGACGGTTCATGGCCCAGGCGTTCCCAGATGCTCTCGCCGCCGTGATCAATGGCCTGCACCAGGCTGAACACCTTGGAGATGCTCTGCACCGAGAACAGGGTGTCGGCGTCACCGGCGCAATAAGCTGCGCCGTCATTACCGTATACCGCGATACCGAGTTGGTCGGCAGGCACATCGGCCAGTGCGGGAATGTAGTCGGCCACTTTGCCGAGGCCGATCAGGGGGCGCACTTCGTCGAGGATCGACTCGAGCAGCGCCTGCATATCTTGTCCTGTCATCTTTGTTTGAATCAGTAAAAAACCAGGCGCGCAGGATACGTTAATGGGCGCGGAAGCCCCACACAATCTCTACCACCCGCTCGGCAACCACAACGTACATCAGGATCAACAACAGTTGCAGCGCCAAGTGATAGCGCAACTTGGCCAGCCTTCGAATGCCATCACTGACGTTCAGCAACATCAATAGCGTCGACAGGATAATCAGTCCCCAACCGGCGACGTTGGAGGCGAACACCCCGATAAACAACTCACGCTGCCCCACCAGCGTATTGGTCCCCGCCGCGAACAACAGCGCGCACACCAGCAGATTCTTTACGTTGTCGAAGATCTGTGTGCTCAGGTCGTTGTCCAGCAACGCCAGATACCGCGTCCATAACGTGCGCATGCTTAAGTACCGAGTGGGAAGGCTCGTCAATCAAGGTAGTTCAATTGTGGGCGCTGTCGAGCGTTGGCCAGGCTTAGAAATGCGCCACATCCGAGACCTGCTCATCCAGCACATCCCGGGCCAGCGCCCAGGCGCGGTCCTTGGACTCCACCACCAGCAATGGGTAGCCCCAGGCCTTGCCGAATGTCACGGCAAAGGGCTTGAGGGCCAGGCGCTTGGCGGCGCTGGGTTCGACCTGGATCATGCCTCTGACGTAAGCGCGTAACGCCGCCTTGTGCTTCTTCATCCAGATCGAGGCCTGCTTGCGTTCTTCATGGGAGTGCGCGTGATTGTTTTCATCCACGGCTTTCTCGTGCAGTAGCACGAAGGGCTGCTTGCGGGCCAGCAGGCGTTCGAAAAGCAGAAAGGCATCCTCTGGGCCGCCCTGATTTGGCGCGTCGAAAACGATTTTCACCACAGGAAAAGTTGAACTGTCGAGTCGCATGGCAAAGCTCCTTGGATGAGATTGGTTCTCATCATAAGCGCCAAGGTGCTGGACGGCATTGCACATAATAGCCAGAATGTTTCGCAAACCAGCCAAGATAGCCAGCACCATGGTTCATCACCGCCTCGACCACTACGACCCCAGCCGGGTACGCGATGCCGCTGCCATCCCGCGCCAGATAGTTGCCGTGGGCGCATCCAGTACTTCCGAGCGCTGGGAACATACCCCCCACCACCATCAGCACGGGCAACTGATCTACACCTTGCGCGGCGTGGTGCATTGTGTGATCGAGGCCGGTATCTGGATCGTGCCGCCACAGTGCGCACTGTGGATACCCGGCGGTGTGATCCACGCGGCGCGGGGGGCCGGGGAAGCCGATGTGTATTGCCTGCTGATCGATCCCGGCGCTGCCAGCGCCCTGCCCCGCCAATGTTGCACCCTGTCGGTGTCGCCATTACTGCACGCGTTGATCGGCAAGGCGGTCAGTTTCCCCCCGCTCTACGACGAAGACGGTGCCCAGGGCCGGCTGGTGGCGACCTTGCTGGATGAGCTGGCCGAGGCCCCCATCGAGGCCTTGCATTTGCCGATGCCCCAAGACCCACGCTTGATGCGATTGGCCAATAGCTTACTGGCCAACCCCGGCGACAAATCCACCTTGGGCGAGTGGGCCATGCGCATAGGCATGAGCGAGCGCAGCATGACGCGCCTGTTGCTGGAGCAGATCGGTTTGAGTTTCGGCCGCTGGCGCCGCCAACTGCACGTGATCCTCTCGCTGCAACGCCTGGCCAACGGCGAAAGTGTGCAGAGCGTGGCCCTGGACCTGGGTTACGAAAATGCCAGCGGTTTTATCACCATGTTTCGCAAGGCGATGGGCCAGCCGCCGGCGCGCTACCTGGCGGACCGCATGGGTGCGACGAGTCAGGACGCCCAACCCGGTATCGCGATGCGCGAGGTCGCGGACTAAATGCAAATTTCTGATATTGAATAAATATCAACATTTTATATTTTAATAATTAGGTTAGAACCAAACGGCATTTTACAGGCTCGGCCGCTGGCCCTACTTTCACGTCTACGGACCGACCCCCTGCCCGGTGGAGGCTTGTTTACCGACCTCGACAAGGACCTGACCATGAGCATTGAATTCATCGGCTATATCGGCGGCCACCACGCCTCGGAAATCCACCCGCGCAGCGGCCCGACCCTGCAACCGGACTACGTCGAAAGCGTCGCCCGCGCCCATGAAACGGCGGGCTTCGACCGCGCCCTGATAGCCTTCCACTCCAACAGCCCGGACAGCACGCTGATCGCCGCCCATGCGGCCAGCGTCACCACCAGGCTGCAGTTTTTAATCGCCCACCGCCCGGGTTTTGCCCAACCCACATTGGCTGCACGCCAGTTCGCCACGCTGGATGTGTTCAACGGTGGGCGTACCGCCGTGCACATCATCACCGGCGGCGATGACAACGAACTGCGTGCCGATGGCAGCCATATCGGTAAGGACGAACGCTATGCGCGCACCGACGAGTACCTGAGCGTGGTGCGCCAGGAGTGGACCAGCGAGCAGCCCTTCGACTTCACCGGCACTTACTACCAAGTGCAAGGCGCGCACTCCACGGTGAAGTCGCCACAACAGCCGCATATCCCGCTGTATTTTGGCGGCTCTTCAGCGGCGGCGATTGCCGTGGCCGGCAAGCATGCGGATGTGTATGCGCTGTGGGGCGAAACCTATGAGCAGGTGCGCGAGGTGGTGACCCAGGTGCGCGCCGAAGCGGCCAAGCATGGGCGTACGATTCGCTTCAGCCTGTCGTTGCGGCCGATCCTCGCCGACACCGAGGAACTGGCGTGGCAACGTGCCGAGCAGATTCTGCAGCAGGCCACGGCGCTGGCCGAGAAGAATGGATTTGTGCGCCGCGAGCCGCCGAATGAAGGCTCGCGACGGTTGCTGGCGGCGGCGGCTCAGGGGTCGCGGTTGGATAAGCGTTTGTGGACCGGGATTGCCGGGTTGCTCGGGGCGCAGGGCAATTCCACGTCGTTGGTGGGCGCTGCTGAGCAAGTCGCAGAGGCGCTGTTGGATTACTACGACCTGGGAATTACCACCTTCCTGATTCGTGGGTTTGACCCGCTCAATGATGCGATTGACTATGGCAAGAAGTTGATTCCCCTCACCCGCCAGTTGGTTGCCGAGCGGGAGCAGGCCCAGCAAGTGGCTTAAGAACAATGTGGGAGGGAGCAAGCCCCCTCCCACATTTGATTTGCTGCGCACTCAGGATCAGTTTTTGTAGTCGGTATCAGTCCGCTCCAACTGCCGCACCAGCGCATTCCAATGCCGCGCCACTCCGGGCCCTTGCCCATTGCTGAACACCTTGGCCTGCTCCTCGACCTTGGCCACCACCTCTGCCGGCGGGAAGATCAACTCGGCATTCCCCGCCGCCTGCGCGGCGATCTGTATGTTGCAGGCGCGCTCAAGGCTTTGCAGTTGCTGGAAGGCGTGCTCGACGCTGACGCCTGCCGTCAACAAGCCATGGTTGCGCAGAATCATCACGCTCTTGTCGCCCAGGTCTGCCACCAGCCGCTCACGCTCATCCAGGTCCAGGGCCACACCCTCATAACCGTGGTAGGCCACGCGCCCGGAGAACGCAATGGAGTGCTGGGAAATCGGCAGCAAGCCGTCCTTCTGCGCCGACACCGCAATACCTTCGCGGGTATGGGTGTGCAGCACCGCTTGCAGGTCATGGCGCGCGCCGTGGATGGCGCTGTGGATCACGTAGCCGGCGTAGTTGATCCCCAGGCCAGTGGGGTCGTCGACGATGGTGCCATCGAGGTCGACCTTGACCAGGTTGGAGGCGCTGATTTCATCGAACAACAACCCGAAGGCGTTGATCAGGAAATGCTCGTCGGGCCCCGGTACACGGGCCGAGAAGTGCGTATAGATATGGTCAGTCCACTTGTACAAGGCCGCCAGGCGGTAGGCGGCGGCCAGTTTGACGCGCACCTCCCATTCCTCTGGCGTGACGCGCTGGCGGACGGTATTGGAAACACTGGAAAGCGAGGTGACGCTGCTCATGGCAAAACTTCCTGGATGGCCTTAAGGACTCAAGGCCAGCCTAGGGGAAGCAAAAAAATAATAAAAAGCACATTTTAATCTAAGCTAATTATTATTTTTTTTCATATCACGCGACGTTGCGGATCTTGTGCAGGGAGTCTGCCACCCACTGGCCAAACGCATCCACCGGCCCCTGCAGGTTGCCAAGGAAGTGCGGGTAGATCAGCCACAGGTCCATCACCGGCTTGAAGTCCTTGAGCGGCATCACTGCCAGCTGCTCGCGATGGGCACTGCGCTCCAATAACGGACGCGGTACCAGGCCAAGGCCGAGGCCGTCGGCCACCAAACCTAATTGCAGTTCGGTGCCGAAGGTTTCCAGGTTCACTCGCAGCGCCAGGCCCTGGTCAGACAAGGTGCGTTGCAAGCCGGCTCGGAAGCCGCAGCCGTCCGGGTTGAGGATCCAGCCGTTCTGGTACACATCCGCCAGCTTGCACGGCTTTTTCGGCAACTGCGCCTTGGCGCAGACCACCACCAGCTCCATCTTGCCGATGGACTCACCGACGATGTTGTCCGGAAAGATCTTGCCCGCCGGGAACAACGCCACCGCCGCATCCAGCTCGCCGCGTTCGATCTTGCCGACCAATTGGCTGCCCCAGCCGGTGGCGACCTGGGCGCGCAGGTCGGTGTATTCAGTGCGCAGGTGCTTGAGCGCGTCCAGCAACACCACGTCGCCGATGGTCTGCGGTACACCCAGGCGCAACACGCCGGTGGGCGGCGCATCGGTAGCTACCAGTTCGCGCAGGGCGTCCATCTCGCGCAGGATCAGCCGGCATTGTTCATAGACGCGCGTGCCGATCAGCGTCGGCTTGAGGGGCTTGGTGTTGCGGTCGAACAGCTCCACGCCCAGGGCCTGCTCGAAGTTCTGCACACGCCGGGTAATGGCCGGCTGGGTCAGTTGCAACGACTCGGCGGCATGGCTGATGGACTGGCAACGAATCACTTCGACAAAGGCATCGATATCGTCAATTTTCATTTGGGCCGCACATAGAGATCAGTCATTAAGATGTGCGTGAAGCATAGTTGCCGCCAACCGGTCTGGATAGCCCACGCTGTGATCGATAACGTCTAACCCTATTCAAACCGGATCTAAATTACCTTCGGCTATAAGCTAATCATTAAAAAATAGCATATTAACCATAAACATTATGCTTATATAAAGCCATCAACCCAGCCGATGGAATGGTCATGACCCAGGCCCGACACCCCGAGAGACTCAGAGCCTTCATAGGCGCCCTGGCGGAACTGATCGACGCCAACCCGCGTGAAGGCGACCTGCTGCACCGTGGCGGCAAGCTGCTGGCGCAACTGGTCAGCCATGATGACTGGCTCCCTGACGAATTCGCCCAGCCTGACCCCGAGCGCTACCAGCAGTTTTTGCTGCATGCCGATTCGCGCCAACGTTTCAGCCTTGTCAGCTTCGTGTGGGGGCCGGGGCAACGCACACCGATTCATGACCATCGGGTATGGGGGCTGATCGGCATGTTGCGCGGCTCGGAATTTTCCCAGGGGTTTGCCCGTGCCCCCGATGGCAGCCTGATGGCTGAAGGCAAACCGACGCAGCTATTGCCGGGTCAAGTCGAAGCGGTGTCGCCCAGGATTGGCGATATTCATCAGGTCAGCAATGCCCACGCCGACCAGGTGTCCATCAGCATCCATGTATACGGCGCCAATATCGGTGCGGTGCGCCGTGCGGTGTATCAGCCCGACGGTAGCGAAAAACTGTTTATCTCTGGTTATTCCAACGCCTATCTCCCGAATATCTGGGACTTGTCCAAAGAAAAGAGCCCTGCCCTATGACCACCGTATCGACCCGCCGCTATGCGCAGATTCGCCAGGCCCTGTTGGACCGTGAAGAAGTCGCGCTGATCGACGTGCGCGAGGAAGCGCCGTTTGCCGAGGCCCACCCGCTGTTCGCCGCGAATATCCCGCTGTCCAAGCTGGAACTGGAGGTGTATTCGCGCATTCCACGCCGCGACACCCAGGTCACCCTGTATGACAACGGTGAAGGGCTGGCCAGCCGCGCCGCCGAACGCCTGGTTGCGCTGGGCTACACCCAGGTCAGCCTGCTTGAAGGCGGGCTGGAGGGTTGGCGCCGGGCCGGTGGCGAGCTGTTTATCGACGTCAACGTACCCAGCAAGGCCTTTGGCGAACTGGTCGAGAGCCAGCGCCATACGCCGTCCCTGGCCGCCGAAGACGTGCAGGCCCTGCTCGACAGCCAGGCCGATGTGGTGGTGCTCGACGCCCGCCGTTTCGACGAATACCAGACCATGAGCATCCCCACCGGCATCAGCGTGCCAGGCGCCGAACTGGTACTGCGCGCCCGCGAACTGGCACCCGACCCGGCCACGCGCATTATCGTCAACTGCGCCGGGCGCACCCGCAGCATTATCGGCACCCAGTCGCTGATCAATGCCGGCGTTCCCAACCCCGTGTCAGCCCTGCGCAACGGCACGATCGGCTGGACATTGGCCGGGCAAACACTGGCCCACGGCCAAGCCCGCCGCTTCGCGCCAACGCCAGAGGAACACCGCCAGCGCGCCGCCGAGGCTGCGCGCCGCGTCGCCGACAAGGCCCGGGTCGGTCGCGCCAGCCTTAACGATCTTCACCGCTGGCAGCAGGATGCGACGCGCACCACCTACCTGTTCGATGTGCGCACCCCGGAAGAATTCGAAACCGGCCATTTGCCCGGCGCACGCTCCACGCCCGGCGGCCAATTGGTGCAGGAAACCGATCACGTTGCCAGCGTACGCGGGGCGCGCCTGGTGCTGGTGGACGACGACGGCGTGCGCGCCAATATGTCCGCTTCCTGGCTGGCCCAGTTGGGCTGGCAGGTGCATGTGCTGGATGACCTGCAAGCGACGCATTTCAGCGAACGTGGCGCGTGGGTCGCACCGGTCCCTGCGCCGCCCCAGGCCGAACTGATCTGCGCGCCTACCCTCGCCGACTGGCTGGGCCATGGCGACACCCTGGTGCTGGACTTCACTGCCAGCGCCAACTATGTCAAACGCCATATTCCCGGGGCCTGGTGGATCCTTCGCGGGCAACTGCCCCAGGCCCTGGCCAATGTGCCACCTGCGCAACGCTACGTATTGACCTGCGGCAGCAGCCAGTTGGCGCGCCTGGCGGTGGCCGAAGTCGAGGCCCTGACTGGCAAGCAGGTGTTCCTGCTACAGGACGGCACCGCCGGCTGGATCGCCGCGCAACTGCCTCTGGAAGAAGGCGAAACCCACCTGGCCTCGCCGCGTATCGACCGCTACCGCCGCCCCTATGAAGGCATCGATAACCCTCGGGAAGCCCTGCAGGCTTACCTGGACTGGGAGTTCGGCCTGGTCGCGCAACTGGCCCGCGACGGCACCCATGGTTTCTATGTGATCTGAGTCACCGCTGCACCGTTCCCACGGACATCCGACCCCTTCTCCAGGCGGAGGTATCTCCTTTTATCCAACGCCTGGAGTTTGCCCCATGCTGTACGCCACCCCATTCAAACGCCTGCTGCTGGGCGCTGCATTGGCCCTCGGCCTGTCCACCGCCCAGGCCGCCGACCTGCAACCGCTGCGCGTAGCCAACCAGAAGTCCACGATCAAGGCACTGCTGGACGCTTCTGGCGAAAGCCAAAACGTTCCCTATGAAATCAAGTGGTCGGAATTCCCCTCGGCCTCGCCCCTGGGCGAAGCGCTGAATGCCGGCGCCGTGGATGTAGGCGCCCTGGGCGATGCTCCCTATGTATTCGCCTTGGGCGCGGGCGCATCGATCAAAGTGATCAGCATCATCCATGCCGAAGGGCGTAACACCACTGCACTGCTGGTGCCCAAGGACTCGCCGATCAAGACCGCGGCGGATCTCAAGGGCAAGAAAATCGTCACCGGCCGCGGCTCCATCGGGCACTACCTGGCCATCAGAGCCCTGAACGATGCAGGCCTGAGCACCCAGGATGTGCACTTCATTTTTCTGCTGCCCGCCGAGTCACGGCTGGTGCTGGACAACGGCACTGCGGATGCCTGGGCAACATGGGACCCCTACACCACCGTGGTCACCTCACAGAGCAACGCCCGCGTGCTGGTCAGCGGCAAGAACCTGTTGAGCAATCACCTCTATTTCGCCGCCACCGGCCAGGCGATCGCCGACAAACGCGTGCAACTGGACGACTTTGTCGCACGGGTTGACCGCGCCTACGCCTGGGCCAACACCCACCCCGATGAATATGCCGCCGCCCAGGCCAGGATCACTGGCTTGCCATTGGCCGTGCACATCGAAGTGGCCAAGGACACCCACCTGTCACCCGTCAAAATTGACGACAGCGTGGTCCGCGGCCTGCAAGCCACCGCCGACACCTATGTCAAAGAAGGCCTGCTACCCAAGCACATCGACGTCTCCCAGGGCTTCGACCCAAGCTTCAACGCCAAGCGCGGGCTCCAGCTGTAGTGCCAGCCCCGCTCAAGGCGCTGGCCTGGACACTCTCCCTTCCCACTTTGACCGAGTACCTGCTGATGACTCACTCGTCTCTACGGGCTGTGGACGTCGTCGATTTCGACACCACGCTCGAACGCCTCAGCGCCGAACTGGCCAGCACCGCCCACGTCTATGACGAAAGCGGCGCCTTCCCCCACGCCAACTTCAAGCTCTTGCACCAGCACGGCCTGCTCGCCCTGACCGTGCCCAAGGCTCTCGGCGGCGGCGGTGCCAGCCTGGCCCAGGCGCGCAAGGCCATCAGCGCGATAGCCAAGGGCGAACCGTCCACGGCGCTGATCCTGGTGATGCAGTACCTGCAACACAGTCGCCTGCAAGACAGCCAGACCTGGCCCGCACACCTGCGCATCAAAGTTGCTGAGGATGCCGTGCGCAACGGCGCGCTGATCAACGCCCTGCGTGTCGAGCCGGACCTGGGCACCCCGGCCCGTGGCGGTCTATCGGCCACCACCGCGGTGCGCGGTGCCGACGGCTGGCGTATCAGCGGGCGCAAGCTCTACTCCACCGGCAGTCATGGCTTGAGCTGGTTCAGCGTGTGGGCGCGCAGCGATGATGCCGACCCGCTGGTAGGCGCCTGGCTAGTGCCCAAGGACAGCCCCGGCGTGAGCATCATCGACACCTGGGATCACCTGGGCATGCGCGCCACCTGCAGCCATGAGGTGGTACTCGACAACGTGCTGGTGCCGCTGGACCACGCCGTCAGCACCAGCCCCTGGAGCGCACCGCAGTCGGAGCTCGACGGTGACGGCTTGCTGTGGATGTCGGTGCTGCTGTCGTCGGTTTACGACGCCGTGGCCCAGGCGGCGCGGGACTGGCTGGTGAACTGGCTGGAGGAACGCAAGCCATCCAACCTCGGCGCGGCGCTGTCCAGCTTGCCGCGTTTCCAGGAGACCGTCGGCCATATCGACACCCTGCTGTTCGCCAACCGCAGCCTGCTCGACGCCGCCGCCGAGGGGCATACCCCGGCCGCTAACGCTGCACAGTTGAAGTACCTGATCACCCATAACGCCATTCGCGCCGTGGAACTGGCCATCGAGGCCTCCGGCAACCCCGGCCTGTCACGCCACAGCCCGCTGCAACGGCATTATCGCGACGTGCTGTGCAGCCGCGTACACACCCCGCAGAACGACGCGGTGTTGCAAGGCGTCGGCAAAGCCGTGTTCACCCAACGCCAGAAGGAACGCACATGAGCCAGGTGATTATTGCCAGTCAGTTGGACGAAGACTTCAACCAGGTGATCCGTGAGCGCCTGGCACCGCTGCACCCCGAGGCCCAGGTGTTCGGATTGCCGGTCGGCGTGCCCAGCGACCTGCCGCCCCAGGCCAATATCCTGTTGCTGCGTCCGATCAACGTACGCGGCTACACCGCGCCCGACACACCGCCGCCGGGCTGGCCCTATGGCGCGCAATGGGTGCACCTGGTGTCGTCGGGTATCGACTTTTACCCACAGTGGCTGTTCAACGGCCCACCCGTGACCACGTCCCGGGGCAGCGCCGCCGACAACCTCGCCGAGTTCGCCCTAGCCGCGATCTTTGCCGCGTCCAAGCACTTGCCGGATATCTGGGTGAAGGACGCGCAGTGGCATTTCACTGCTCTGCGCCCGCTCAAGGGCACCACCCTGGGCATTCTTGGCTTTGGTGCGATTGGTGAAAGCCTGGCGCAAAAGGCCCTGGCCCTGGGCGTCAAGGTGGTCGCGCTGCGTCAGAGCCAGGCACCCTTCAGTGCCGGTGTTGAAGCGGCCACGGACATCCACGACCTGTTCGCCCGCGCCGACCACCTGGTGGTGGCGGCACCGCTGACCGAAGCCACACGCCATATCATCAACCGTGACGTGCTGGCCAGCGCCAAGCCTGGGCTGCACCTGATCAACATTGCGCGTGGAGGGTTGCTCGATCAGGAGGCATTGCTGGAGGCGCTGGATAACGGCCAGGTCGGCCTGGCCTCGCTTGACGTGACCGAGCCGGAACCCTTGCCGGATGGGCACCCGTTGTACAGCCATCCACGGGTGCGGTTGTCACCGCATACGTCGGCGATTTCGACCAACAGCAAGGATGAAATTGCCGATGCGTTTTTGGCGAATCTGGAGCGGTATATCGACGGCCTTACTTTGGCGAATCTGGCGAATCCATAACGCCAAACACAGATCAAAATGTGGGAGGGGGCTTGCTCCCTCCCACATTGGTTCTTTGTTGACGGGCAATACTCATTTGATGCGGTAGTGGAAGGTGTTGCGCACTGCCGGCACGGCCACGGGCTTGCCGTCGACGACTCTGGGCTGGTAACGAAAGGTATTCGCCGCCGCCAATGATGGCCGGATAAACAGCGGGTGGCAGCCGTCCAGTACCTTGGGATTCTCCACGCGACCCTGAATGTTGACGCTGTACTCCAAGGTGCAATCGCCTTCAATATTCTTGTCCAGGGCGCGCTCGGGATAGTCCGGCGCTGCCTTGCTCAGGGGTTGATATTGGCGGCTGTCGAAGGCTGGCGCAGGTATGGCAGCCCGGGCTTTTTCAGCGGCCAGGCGTTGCTGATCAAGGCGTTGTTGTTCCAGCTCGCGGTTGCGTTGTTCGGTGGCGAGCCGCTCCTGCTGTTGTTCGGCTTTCTTCTCCTCGACACGTTTACGCGCCAAGGCGGCTTTCTCGAGTTTTTGCACCTGCACCTGCGGGTCGACCCTGGGCTTTGCCGGCACCGGTACAGGCTCAGGCTCAGGGGGTGCGGAGGTAGCCACCAACGGTTCAGGCGCGGGCGCAGCTGGCAACATGACCAACTGCGTGTGCATCACCCGAGGCGCATCCACCACCGGCTTTTGCGTCGACCAGCCCATCATCAACGCGGCCAGCACGCCCACATGCAGCGCCACCGCCAGGCCGGCAGCGAGGCTGTTTCTCCAAACCCCCGAAGCATCCCTGGGCGTCATCGCCGGAGTGGGACTATGCATGATCATCGCCGTCATTGCGGGGCCTCGGTCACCAGTCCCAGGTTGCTGACACCGCTCTTTTGCAACACCGCCATGGCCGCGACCACCGGGCCATAACCGGCGTTGTCGTCAGCGCGGATATACACCTGGGTGTCACTGCGCGCCGCCACCACCTGCATGACCTTGGCGCCCATTTCTTCCAGGCTTACGGCGCTGTCGGTCTGATGCTGGGTATCGAGTTCGCCGCCGAGGTTCCAGTAGTAGCCACCGTCGGCCTTTACCGACAGCGTGAGGATCTGCTGGCGGGTGTCGGTGGCCAGCGCCTCGGCGGCGACCTTGGGCAGTTCGATCTTCACGCCCTGGGTCAGCATCGGCGCGGTGACCATGAAGATCACCAGCAGCACCAACATCACGTCGATATACGGCACCACGTTCATTTCGGCCTTGGGCCCGTGCTTGCGTTGCGGCCTGACTAACATGGGAATTGCTCCTTTCAGGCGGCCACGGCCAGGTTGCTCGACGTGCCGCTCAGGGAGCGGTGCAGGCGCACTTGCAGCTCATTGCCAAACGCGTAGTAGCGGGTGAGCAGTGTCTGGCCGCGGGCCGCGAAGCGGTTATAGGCGATTACCGCGGGGATGGCCGCAAACAGGCCGATGGCCGTGGCGATCAAGGCTTCGGCGATGCCCGGCGCTACGGTGGACAACGTGGCCTGTTGCACCTGGGACAGGCCGATAAAGGAATTCATGATGCCCCACACCGTGCCGAACAGGCCGATGTAAGGGCTGACCGATCCCACGGTGGCGAGAAATTGCAGGCCCTTTTCCAGCTCGATTTCCTGCTCGGTGATCGCTACCTGCAAGGCGCGCTCCACGCCTTCGAGCACAGCCGGGTCATGATTGTGCAGGTGCTGGTATTCCTGGACCCCGGCGATAAAGATCGGCGCGATGCCGCCCTCGCCCGCCTGCAGCGTGTCGCGGTACAGCGCCTGCAAATCCGGTGCGGCACGAAAACGCTGCACGAAACCGTTCAACTGCCGTTCCAGGCGGCGCAGCACACTGCCGCGCTGGATTATCAGGTACCAACTGAGCAAGGACGCCCACAGCAAGGTCAGCATGACCGCCTTGACCAACAGGCTGGCGTCGCTGATCAACCCCCAGATCGTCATATGTTCCATCGTCGCGTGCATGGTCAAACTCCTATTCGATTGAAAATGAATGACTGCCTGATGACAGACTCAAGGCAACTTCAAGGCGCGGGCCACCTCGGCCCAGGGCACGAACTTGAAGTTCTGGGTTTGCTCGGGCATGCGCTTGCGTCCGTCCTGCACCACCAGCATGCCCTGGCTCCATGGCCCGCCGAGGTTGACGGCCGTGACCTCGAGGCCGTCGGTTTCGGAGGCACCATCGATACCGGCGGCGGCATTCAAGCCAACGCGCAGGGCACCGTGCACGGCAAACGGCGGTTCGGCGTCCACCACCAGGTAGCTGTCATTGCCCTGGCTGGAGATCACCAGATAGTCACGTTGATCGCTCTGGTACAGCGCCAGGCCCTCGACATCCGCATGCAGCTGCGGGCCGACCTTGATCACGCTGGTCAACGTTGCCGGCTGATCGGCGCGTGCATCCACTGCCCATACACCGACGTCTTCCTCACCGATAAACAGGCGCTGGCGTTGATCATCGGCCACGCAGCCTTCGGGTTGGCTGTCGACCTTGAACTGGCGCACCAGCTCGCCTTGCACACGCCCATCCGGCGCGCTGAGACGGTATTGCAGGAAGGTGCCGTCCTTGCCGTTGGCAATCGCGTAGATCTCGCCGCTGGCAGGCTGGAACAGGCAGATGCCATAGATGTCCTTGAGCGGCGTGGTCACTTCCCCGGCTTCACGCAGCTCGCCGCTCTGACGGTCGATGCTGAACAGGCTCAGGCTGTTGCGGTCGCGGTTGCTCGCCACGGCCAGGTCGACCGTTTGTGCGCCGAGCTTGAAGTTGGAACGTACATCGACGTTATTCAGACGGCCCACCGCCAGCTCCTGCAACAGCTTGCCGTCGAGGTCATAGGCGAGCAGGCCCTGTTTTTTGTTGGTGCCGAGCACACGGCTGCTGGCCGGTGTCTGAGGGTGAATCCAAATCGCCGGGTCATCCGCCGCATCGCCTTGACGGCCGACCGGGTCGCTCTGGCGCAAGGCCGCGACCTCCGGCAACACCGGGGCGACTACAACGGGCTTGGCCTGCCAGTCGAGCCTGGCCTGATAAAGCTTGCCGCTGTCGTCATCGCGCACCAACAACTGGCGACCATTGATCGCCAATTGCTGTGGCTCTTTCAGACCCGCCAGGCTCAAGCTCGATTGCTCCGCCCAGCGCTCGCCGGCTTGCTGGAACAGGTGCAACTGGGCGGTCTTCGGGTCCAGCGCAACCATGCCACCCGGCACCAGCGCCATGGCCCCGGCTTCGCGCTTGGGGTTGTCGAACAGCGCCACAGGCGTGCGTTTCACCTCAGCTTCGGGATGCGCAGGGTAGGCCCACCAGCCGACATTCTCTTCATTGACAACCAACTGCTGGGTGGCGTCGTCCACCTGGCAGAACTGCGCCGACGGCGGCAGCGGCAAACCGCGTACCCGCTGGGGTTCAGTGAGCAGCGTCGAGCCGTTGCCTACCAGCCATTGCTCGCCCTTGCCCTCTTCACCTACCAGGAATACGAACAGGTTGGCCGCCGAATCGCGATAAAGGCACAGGCCATTCACCGAGTAGTCACGGGTTGGCAGGTACAGGGGCTTGCCCCAGTTTTTGCTGGCGGTATCCAGGCTGATCAGCAACGCCTGTTGGCGGTCATTGTCGAGGCTGGCGACCAGTACTTGTGCACCGGCAGGCCGGGTGTCGAGGCTGGTGAAGTTGCCTTTGAAGCGCGCCAGTTCGACGCCCTGGCTGTCGAGCAGTTGTAGCCCGTCGCGGGTACCGGCGGCCAGGCGCTCGGTGGCGTTGGGCAAGAAGGCCACGGCTTCGGCATTCAAGCTCGGCGCCCAAGGCGACAGGGCCAGGTCGGTGGCAAAGGCATTGGCGCTGGTGACCAGCGCGATCAACAGGTACAGCTTGGAAATTCTCATGAACAGGCAAAATCCTTCGAATACGATAAAGATCCAATGTGGGAGGGGGCTTGCTCCCGATGGCAGTGGTTCAGTGAATACAATGGAGGCTGACACACCGCTATCGGGAGCAAGCCCCCTCCCACATTGGAATCCAGGTGTGGTTTAGAAATGGGTGAAGGTCAGGCCCACTTTGTAGGTCGGGCCGTACTCTTCGTACTGGCCGTTGTAGCTGCGGTGGCCGGTGTAGACGAAGTACGATTCATCAGTGAGGTTCTGGGCCTCGAAGCTGACTTGCAGGTTCTTGGTCACCGAGTAGCGCGCACTGAAGTCGACGAAGGTCTGCGCGTCGACGTGCAGGTCATGGGCCTTGTCGTTGATCGAGGCCAGTTCATACAGGTAGGCCGATTTATAGTTGGCCGACAGGCGCAGGCTGAGCTTGTCGTCTTCCCAGCCAAGCATCAGGTTGCCGACCGTGTCCGACTGATTGGGCAGGCTGATGCTGCGCTTGCGGTTGCGCCCGCTGGCGCTGTCGAAACCCTCGATATCCGCGCTGGAGCGGCTGAAGGTGCTGTTGGCACCGACCAGCAAGCCGTTCCACGGCGCGGGCAACCAGTCGAACTTCTGTGAGTAGGCCAGCTCCAGGCCGTAGAGTTTGGCGCTGTCGCCATTGGCGTAGGTGTGGGCCTCGGAGAAGTTGGCCCAGGCACCCGTGCCGGCCACGTCGGTGTTGTAGACGAAGTTCTGGATATCCTTGTAGAACACGAACGCCGATACGGTGCCGGCGCGGCCCATGAAGTGTTCGATGCCCAAGTCCAGGTTGCTCGATTCCAGGGGCTTGAGGTCCGGGTTACCGAAGGTGGCTTCGTCATCATCGATCACGAAACCCGGCGCCAGCTGGCCGAATGTTGGGCGCACCACGGATTTGGTCCAGGCAGCGCGCACCTGGGTGTTCTTATCGATCTGATAGCGTGCGTGCAGGCCCGGCAACCAATGGTGATAACGCCGCTTGGTCTCTGTGGCGCTGAACTGGCCGTCGGTGGCGCCGGTGCCCTTGGCTTCGAACTCGGTGCCCTCGTAACGCATCCCGGCGATGAACCGCCAGTCGTCGATATCGACGGTGTTCATCAGGTAGCCGGCGTTGATATCTTCGCGGATGGTGAAGTCGTTGACCCTGGATTCGGTGGGGTCGTAGAAATCATCCCGATTGAGGCCACCAATCAGTTGGCGGATATTACCCGCGCTGATGCCTGGGCCATATCGGCCGAGACGGTAGTCAACGCTGCCCTTCTGGAACTGCGTGAGGTTGAGCTGTTCATCACTGAAGCCTTGTTGATCCAAGTCCTTGTAAACCCAGGCCTCCAAGTCGTTGTCCTTGTTGCGGCGGCTGACCTTGCCACCGAACTTGAACTGGGAGGCATAGCCACTCAGGTCATAGTCACGGGCCAGGTCCAGGCGCAGGTTTTTCTCGGTGTCCTTTGTGTACTGTTTCTCCCAGTCGACCTTGTCGAGGCTGAAGTTGCTGGCGTCGTAGAAGCCGCTGGCGATGATCGGGCGAGGTTTGTCCTTGTCGTAGAAACCGCTGTTGGCAAAGTCGCCGCCGTCGAAGGTGGCGCCCGCAATGTGCGCCGGGCTGTCTTCGCTGGACTGGCTGTAGCCGGCCTGGCCGCTGAGGGTCCACAGGCCCAGCATGCGCTCGCCGCCGAACACGTAGGACTGGATCTGCTGGGTTTCCTCACGGTTTTTCAGCTTGCGCTTGCCCTCGGCATCGCCCAGCTCGCCAGGCGCTTGCGGGTCGGCAAATTCAAGGCTGGCGGCGTTGCGGGTTTCGGTGTCCTTGTAGCGGCTGTAGAGGGTACGCAGGTAATAGCTGCTCAGGTCGTCGGGCTTGTAGTCGAAGTTCAGGCCGCCACCTGCGCGTTCGCGGCTGATGTCGTACTCGCGCTGTTCGAACTCGTTGAGCCTGGCGCCGTCGGTGAAATCCCAGGCGCCACCGGTTTCGACGTTGTCTGAGCCAAAGTCGCGCTTTTGCCAGCTCAGCGCTGCGGCCACGCCGAAGTTGTCGATGCCGTCGCCGAGGCTGAAGCGATTACTGGCGGCACCGGAGAATTTCGGGCTGGTCTGGCGAGTGTTCTTGTCGTAGCTGGCTTCGGTGCTACCGGTATAGAACAGCCCCTTGTGATCGAACGCCGACAAGCTCTTCACATCCACGGTGCCACCGAGAGAGTTGGCGTCCATGTCCGGTGTCAGGGTCTTGATCACCGACAGCGACTGCACCAACTCCGAGGGCAGCACATCGAGGGCCACGGCGCGGCGCTCGCTCTCTGGCGCGGGCACCAGGGTGCCGTTGATGGTGACGCTGTTGAGGTCCGGGCCCAGGCCGCGCACGCTGACAAAACGCCCTTCGCCCTGGTCGCGCTCCACGCTGATGCCCGGTAGGCGCTGCACCGCTTCGGCGACGTTTTCATCCGGTAACTGGGCTACACCGTCGGCATGTACCACGCTCCTGATGCTGTCGGAAGAACGTTGTTCCTTGAGGGCGCTGTCCATGGCAGCGGCCTGGCCGACCACTTCGACATGCTCGGTGGTGGCCGCCTCGGCCGCCGTGAGCCGCTCGCTGGCCATCGCCAGGGCCAAGGCGGTAAGCGTGAAGCTGACGAGCCCGGTGCGCTTGTACATGCAATCCTCCCCAAGAATCCGTTGGCGCCAGGCAAGAGGGCCCGGCAACTGGGAGGGCACGCTAGGGGTGGAGGATGACGGTTCTGTGACAGCATTGAGTGGCCATGTCCGTAAACCGCAGGTTTGCACGGATTTTTGGCTTGGAATGAGCTGATATGACCTCAGCAGTTCTCATGTGGAAGGGGGCTTGCCCCCGATAGCGGTGTGACAGCTACAAATAAGCTGACTGATACACCGTCATCGGGAGCAAGCCCCCTCCCACATGTTTAATCTTTGTTGCCTGTGAGATGAGCTGATTCGACCCTCGCCCACCGTCATCCAACGGTCACATCCATCTGCTGTGCTGGCGCCCATCGCTCATTCGCCCAAGGAATCGCAGCCATGCCTGGCGTGCTCAAGCCCCACCGCTGGAAACTCTCATTGCTGCTGGTCGCCGCCAATCTCGGGCTGATCCTGCACCTGGCCTGTGGCGAATTGAAAAGCGTCAGTGAGTGGGTGTGGCTGGATATTGTCGGCGAAGGCGGTTCCGCCCTGCTCGCCCTGGTATGGCTGGGGCTGGTGCTCAAAAGCCGCCCCGCAGGGCGCGTCACCAACTACCTGGCGCTGGGCCTGTCGTGCATCTTTTTCTCCTGGTGGATCGACAGCCTCGACGAGTTTATCCGCCTGCCCGACAGCATCACCTGGGACCATTGGCTGGAGTCCGGACCGATGCCGGTGGGCATGGTCCTGCTGACCATCGGCATCTACCACTGGCACCGCGAACAACTGGCGATCAGCGCGCAGATGGAAAAACGCGAGCGGCTGTTCCGTGAGCATCGGCTGTTCGACAAACTCACGCCGCTGGCCGGCGCCGATTACCTCAAGCGCCAGTTGGCTGACAGCCTGCAAGACAGCCGCGACCAGCAACAGCCGCTGTCGCTGCTGGCCCTGGACCTGGACAACTTCGCCGCCATCAACCAGGCCTACGGGCATGCCGAGGGCGACGCGGTACTACAAGCCCTCAGCCATTTGCTGCTGCTCAACCTGCGCCGCCAGGACCTGCTGTGCCGCCTGGCCGGCGACCGCTTTGTGGTGCTGCTGCCCAATACCGGTGAACGCCAGGCCAGGGAGCTGGCGCTGGAGTTGCAGCAGGCAGTGCTCGGCCTGGCCCACAAGACCCGGCACCAAGGCGAACGCCTGCAACTGGCCGCGACTACCGCCGTGGTCATGGCCCTTGAAGAACCGCCCCAGAACTTGCTCAAGCGCCTGAACCTGGCGTTGGCCAGGGCTAAGCAACCGCTTGCGAAAAGTGCCTGAGATGGCCGTGAAAACCAGCTGGTATGAAGTCGACAGCCGCTTCATCCCAGGGCATTACCAACCCGCCGCGCTGATCGACCTGGCCTTGTCCCGCGACATCGACAGCCATCGCCTGCTGCGCGGCACCGGCCTGTTTCACGAGGACATCCTGGCCGGCACCGCGCACCTGAGCCCGCAACAGTTCTTCGGCCTGATCGGCAACAGCCGCAAGTTATTGGACGCCGACGACAGCAGCTTCCTGTTTGGCCAGCGTTTGCTGCCGGGCTATTACGGCGCCGCCAGCCACGCCCTTGGCCATGCGCAGAACCTGCACCAGGCCCTGGAGATCCTGGTCCAGCAACAGGTGCTGCTCAGCCCGTTGGCCACCCTGCAATTGGAGCTGGATGAGCATCGCGCCTACCTGTACTGGCTGGACAGTTGCGGCGCCGGCGAGCACTGGCGTTTCCTGCTGGAAGCCTGCATGACCTCGCTGATCGCCATGAGCCAATGGCTAAGCGGCGAGCGCCTGCCATGGGCATGCAGTTTCAGCCATGCCGAGCCGCGTTATATCGAGCAGTACTGGGTGCACCTGGGCGAAGACACGCGCTTCGAACGCCCGCTGGACATGATGAGTATCCCGCGTGAATACCTCACCCGCCCCTGGCCTGGCGCCTCGGTTACGGCCGGTCAGGTTGCGCGTAGGCAGGCCCGCGAGCAGATCGAACAGCTGGGTTTTGCCGGCAGTTTTCTCGACTGTCTCTACGACTACCTGCGCGATCAAGTACGCCAGCCGCCCAGCCTGGAACAGGCGGCCCAGGCCTTCGCCATGAGCCCGGCGACCCTCAAGCGCAAGTTGAACAAGCACGACACCGGTTTTCAACAGCAGGTGGACCGGGTACGCAAGCAGGTGGCGTTGCACCTGTATCAGCTCAAGGGCTACAGCAATGATGAGGTGGCGGCGTACCTGAACTTCAACGATGCGGCGAACTTCCGGCGCTCATTCAAGCGCTGGACCGGCAGCACCCCGAACCTGATCCGCCAGCTGTTCAACAGCCGCTAGCCAGGCGCTCGCGTAAAAACTCCACCAGCGCCTGCACCGGCCGTGAGCTTTGCCGGTGCTGGGGATACACCGCCGACAGGGTCAGGGCTTCGGGGGCGAAGTCGTCCAGCAGTGTCACCAGGCGCCCGTCTTTCAACGCATCCGCGACGATAAAGGTCGGCAGGTAGGTCACCCCCAGCCCGGCAATGGCGGTATCACGCAACAACTCGCCGTTATTCACGCGCATACGCCCACTGACATTCAACCCCTGCAACTTGCCTTTGAAGCGCCATTGCACCTGGCGACCATGGCCGTAGGGCAGACAGTCGTGCGCGGTCAGGTCCTCGGGTTTCAATGGCGTCCCGCGCAGCGTCAGGTAATCGGGGCTGGCGCAGTACACCCGCTGCACGCTGGCGATCCGTCGGGCGATCAGGGTGGAATCTTCCAGGGTGCCGATGCGCAGCACCAGGTCGTAGCCCTCGCCGATCAAGTCCACAGGGCGGTCGCTCAGGTCGACTTCCACCGACACCTGCGGATGACGTTGCAGGAACAACGGCAGCAGGCAGCCCAGGTGAGCCATGGCGAATGACAACGGCGCGCTGAGGCGGATGGTACCGCGCGGCTCGCTGTTCTGGCCAGCGATGCCCTGCTCCACTTGCTCGACTTCACCGAGCAGGCGCAGGGCGGATTCGTAGTAGCTCTGGCCCAGTGGCGTGACATCCAGGCGCCGCGTAGAACGATTGAGCAGGCGCACACCAAGGCGCTCTTCCAGCTGGATCAGGCGGCGGCTGACGAATTGCTTGGACAGGCCCAGTTGCTCGGCGGCGGCGGTGAAACTGCCGGACTCCATGACCTGGCAGAACAGGCGCATGTCTTCGAAGGGGTTCATTGTCGCTTCTCGGTGGACGATGGGCTGATTTATAGCCTGTCGGTGGCCACACCACAAACCTAATATGGGAACACAATCAAAATGTGGGAGGGGGCTTGCTCCCGATGGCGGTGTGTCAGTCAAAAATGCTGTGACTGACACACC
>NZ_LMGQ01000012.1:0-481868 GCF_001427465.1 Pseudomonas sp. Root569
CAACGCCAACAAGGCCAGCTGCTCAGCCACTACCACTACGACGACCAGAATCGCCTGCACGCCCACGCCGTCACACAGCAGGAAAATTACCTTTACCAACGCCAATACGACTACGACAAAAGCGGCAACCTCACCCGCCTGCTCGACACGCGCAAAGGCGAACACCGCTACCACTATGACCCCCTCGCCCGCCTGACCCGCGCCGATCATTCGCAAGACGTCCAGGAACGCTTTGCCCACAACCCGGCGGGCAACCTGCTGATGCAAGACCGCCCGGGGCCGGACATCGTCGCGGCGAACCGCCTGGTGATCCAGGGCGACCGTCACTACGACTACGACGCCTTCGGCAACCTCATCCGCGAACGACGCGGCAAGGGNATGGCAGAGTTCGAAAAGGAACACGGCTAATGTCTGAGCAAGAACTCAGGCGAACCGCCTGGTGATCCAGGGCGACCGTCACTACGACTACGACGCCTTCGGCAACCTCATCCGCGAACGACGCGGCAAGGGCCATCAGCTCGTCACTGAATACCGCTACGACTGTCAGCATCGGCTGATCAGCGTGACGAAGCCCAACGGCGAAACCGCCAGTTACCGCTATGACCCCTTTGGGCGGCGCATCAGCAAGACCGTAGATGGCAAGACCACGGAGTTTTTCTGGCAAGGCGACAAGCTGATTGCCGAACATCACGCGGACCGCCACCGCAGCTACATCTACGAGCCCGGCAGCTTCCGCCCACTGGCACTGCTGGAAGGCTTCGGCCCAAAAGCCACAACGGCCTACCACTACCAGCTCGACCACCTCGGCACACCGCAAGAACTCACCACGCCCGAAGGCGAAATCGTCTGGTCCGCCCACTACCGCGCCTACGGCCAAATCGCCCGGCTCGACGTAGGTAAAATCGATAACCCGCTGCGTTTCCAGGGTCAATACTTCGATCAGGAAAGCGGGCTGCACTACAACCGCCATCGCTACTACAATCCGGATATTGGTCGTTACCTGACGCCGGATCCGGTGAAGTTGGCGGGTGGGNTCGATCAGGAAAGCGGGCTGCACTACAACCGCCATCGCTACTACAATCCGGATATTGGTCGTTACCTGACGCCGGATCCGGTGAAGTTGGCGGGTGGGATCAATGGTTACCAGTACGTGCCCAATCCTACGGGATGGGTGGATCCGCTAGGCTTAAGCACCTGCCCTGGTGACGAACGCAAGCCTAACGCTCCTCCTATCCTTCCGAAGCCTAGCGTAGATGAAGGCGCGCCCGCTTTACCTCAACTGGCGCGCACTCAGCGACAGGCGAGAATAGGTGAACTGGCAGAGGCAAATGCAAAACAAAAAGTACTGGATTGGGAGCAGAAATACGATATGCATTCGGTTGAAAAGCATGGGCCAGAGATACCAGACAACGCTTTAAGGCAACGATCTATTGATGGAACAAATCCAACCACGGGGGAGAGAGAAGCTGTCAATTCCAGCTCTCAATTTAAAACCTGGGTGATGCAGCTTCACGCTATAAATAAAGCTATGGGCAGAATGCAAGGCGATTCACCATCTCCTACAGGTTTTGATAGAAGAGGTAACCCCGTGGTTATAGTCGAGCTACCCGGAGCCGGACGAGGCTACAAACCTAACCGCCGGGACGTAAACGATCCTAAGTATATTGAAAATATGGACAGAGCAGAGGTCAGATTTGATAGAAACAATCCAACTCGGCCATTTACCGCATTCCCGAAGTGAGAAGACAATGCTGAAATGCCCATTCATGAAAATCCCTTACACCCCCAATATCTCTCATATACTGGGAGCCTTATCGATATACGATCTTGAAGATACAATTGGCAAAGAACTATGGAAGTACGACCCTAACAATGAGAAAGACAGAGAAACAATCATAATTTCTTTTATCCTGAAGGATCTTATGTATTTGTCATATAGACATCGCTTCGTATTGATGGCTGCACTTAGAGAGGTGCTAGACAAACCCGATTTCGACTTTTCGAAAGAATTTGAAAGCGATTATGACGAGTACATAACGATGGCCTGGGACGAAACAGAAATAGCCGACCCCCGAGGCTTCTTCGAGGACATCTATCGGCTAGCCAACGAGGTCTGGAAAGAAGATCTCCAAAAAGCCAGCCTCGAAGACCCTGCCACATGGTGACCCCCAGTATTGAATACACCAATGTGGGAGGGGGCTTGCCCTAATGCCAGTCAGTTAAGCGGTCATCGCCTTCTGTAGGAGCGAGCTTGCTCGCGAAAAATGTGAACGATAACGCGTGTTTGCTGAATGAACGCGGCGCCTGTAAGTTTTTCGCGAGCAAGCTCGCTCCTACAAAAAAGCCTTAACTGACTGGCATTAGGGCTTGCCCCGATAGCAGTGGTTCAGTCAATGCATATGCAAGCTGACACATCGCTATCGGGAGCAAGCCCCCTCCCACATTTAAATCTGCTTCGTTCTGCAATCCGGCGATCTGATCAGCGCAATCCGATTACTGCGTACACGGAATTCTAAACATGAAGCTCACACCAGAACTATCAATACTCACAAGCCTACTATTCACCTATAGCATTGAAAACTACGACGACCCCGAAAGAGAGCGCTTCATCGCTTCAAAAAACATCAACAACGAAACAGAACTCGCTGAGCTTTTTGAAAAACTAACCAAGCCAGAATTCCTATCATACAAACTTGAAATTCAACAATGGCATATTGAAACACTTCAACACTACCTAAATACTGATGGAGATTTTAGTTCTGTTTTTTATCTTCTCGACACCTATTTCGATGACGAGATAATTGACCATAGGCAATTCATGAGCGTGCTATTACGCTGCTTACAGAACTACACAACGGAGGCTGCCGCGAGAAAACAATATGAAAACAAAACTACCCAGCATGTCAATAATCCGTGGACTCCTGTTCACTTACGACATTGAAAATACGGACGACTTAGAACGAGAGAAAATTATTTCATCAACAAACATAAACAACGACGAAGAACTCGTAAAGCTTTTTGACGAACTGACCAAACCAGAATTCCTGTTTTACACAAGGAATGAGCAAGTGTGGTTCATTGATTCGATATCACACTTCCTAACTATAGACGACAATTTCGATGCCGTTTTTAAAACCATGTCAACCTACTTTAGTGCACCCGTAACCGACCAGAAAAAATTTATGCAAATTCTTTTAAGCTGTTTGAAAAATCACCATAACGAATCAAATTTAAATTTTTAAAAAAAAGCTCTCCAGCGCCATATTGGCCCCTTGTGGCAAGCGAATTTCCCGCACGGGCTGCAAAGCGGCCCCTGTCCAGAAGACCGAACTAATGCGTGGACCGATATAGTGCAAAACGACATTACAGTTACACGAAGCTAAACAACGTATTTTCTTCATAGTTTTAAGGATCTCGAATGAAACTCAAGCCAAACCTCTCGATACTCCAAGGCCTGCTTTTCACTTACTGCATCGAAAATACCAGGGATGTAGACAGAGAAGAGCTCATTACCTCCATAAACGTGAATCATCACGAGGAGCTTACATGGCTATTCGATGAGCTAACCAAACCTGAATTCATGAAATATAGGCAGGACGAAAGAGAATGGTACATCAACACACTTCAGCATTTTCTTAGCACTGGGGAAAGCTTTGAATCAGTATTTTATCTGTTTGACACTTACTTTGATGATGAAATAATCGACAAACGGCAGTTCATGAAAACACTATTGGACTGCCTCAGCAGATACAACCTTGACATTGTCGAGAGCAGGTCAGACGTACCTTCTGCTAACCAGTAAGTGATGGAAAGATGACCCAAAGCCAGCTTCGAAGTCCACTCACTATGGTGCCCTCAGTTTTGGATGCGCTGAGTATCCAATGTGGGAGGGGGCTTGCCCCCGATAGCAGGGGTTCAGTCAATGCATGTGCAAGCTGACCCACCGCCATCGGGGGCAAGCCCCCTCCCACATTTGGACTGAGGCGCATCAGGTAATATTCGGCGGCTGAGATATCGCCACTGCTGCAAGCCCCGCACATTTGAATCTACTTCGTCCTGTGATCCCGGATCTGATCAGCGCTTGGCCAGTTCCATAATCATCCGGCTCAACAAATACACCCGCGGCACCACACTCTCTACCTCGGCATATTCCTCCGGTGTGTGAATATTCCCGCCCACTATCCCAAACCCATCCAACGTCGGCGTACCTACCCCGGCCGACAAACTCGCATCCGCCGCCCCACCGCTGCCTTCAATGGTCAACTTACGTCCCAGCTCGGCATAAATGCCCTGGGCAATCGCCACCAATTTATCCGACTCCGCTGTCTGTGGCATCGGCGGCAAGCCGCGTTGCAGGCTGGTCTTCACGTCGGTTTCGGGGATCAACTTGTTGGCTGAAACCCGGGCCAGGTCCTTTTCGATTCGGTCAAATTCCTCCGGCAAGGCGGCGCGTACGTCGGCCTTGGCGGTGGCTTGGTCGGGGATCACATTGGTGCGGTCACCGGCCTTGAGCACGGTGAAGTTGATGGTGGTTTTCTTGTCTTCATCGCCCAGCTTGCCCAGTTGCAGGATCTGGTGCGCGGCTTCCATGGCGGCGTTGCGTCCCAGTTCCGGGGCGACGCCGGCGTGGGCGGCCTTGCCTTTGACTTCGACCACGGCGGTGGCGCTGCCTTTGCGCCACACCACCAGGCCGTCGGCTGGGCGGCCGGGTTCGAGGTTGAGGGTTACGTCGTGGCCCTTGGCGGTGCTGCGGATCAGCTCGGAGGCGGCTTCGGAGCCGGTTTCTTCGCTGGCGTCGAGCAGTAAGGTGATTTGCGCGTAGTCCTTGAAGCCCTGGTTCTTCAGGACCTTAAGTGCGTAGATGCCGGCGACGATGCCGCCCTTGTCATCCATTACGCCGGGGCCATAGGCGCGGCCGTCCTTGATGTGGAACGGGCGCTCGGCGGCCGAGCCTTCCTTGAACACGGTGTCCATGTGGGCCATCAGCAGGATTTTGGCCTTGCCTGTGCCCTTGAGCGTGGCGATCACATGGCTGTTGTTGGCGGCTTTGTCCGGCACCAGTTCAATGCTGAAACCCAACTGTTTCAACTCGTCCACTGCGATATCGCGCACTTGGGTCAGGCCCGGCTCGTAGCCTGAACCTGAATCGATGTTCACCAGGCGTTCGAGCAGTTTCAGGGCCTCGGCCTTGTACTGTTCGGCATCAGCCTGGACCTGCTTGTGGGGTTCGGCACTGTAGGCCGGCAGGGCGAAGGAAAAGGCCAGGGTGGCGGCCAGGAGGGTACGCGGGAAAGTGAAGAGCATGGACCGATCCTTGTTTTTTTGTTGGAAGGCGCGCCAATACCCTACCCCACTAGACCGAGCGCAACCAACTCCCCTGCCCTGCGCTCACGCGGTTGCGCCCGCTGCTCTTGGCTTCGTACAACGCCTGGTCGGCATCGTTGAGCCAACTGATGGCGTCGGCATGGGCCGGCTGATAAAGCGCCAGGCCGATGCTCAAGCTGACGCGCAGCGCCGGGTCCTGAGTGTAGGCCAAGGCGTTGAAGCGATCGCGCAGCGCCTCCATGACCTCAGTGGCACGGTTGAGCGGCATGTCTGGCAGGATCACACAGAACTCATCACCACCGTAACGTCCGGCCAAGTCGGTGGTGCGCAGGTTCTGGCGCAGCACCTTGCTCAACTGGCGCAGCACGATATCGCCGGTAACATGACCGTAGGTGTCGTTGATGGTCTTGAAATGGTCGATGTCGATCAGGGCGATGGCTGCACCAGCCGGGCCTCGGCGGCAGCGTTGGAATTCAATGTCCAGGTGGTCTTTCCAGGCCCCGTGGTTGAGCAGGCCGGACAGGCTGTCGGTGCGGCTCAGGGCCAGCAGTTCGCGTTTGTGGCGGGCCAGGGTTACCGCCTGGCGGTAGCAGATCCAGCCCAGGGCCATGGGATACAGCATCAGGATAGGCAGGCAGGCATACACCTGGGCCTGGGTGGTCACGGCGATGAACGCCGGGGCGAATATCAGCAGCGACGTGCCCAGCCCCAGCGCCTGTGCCACCCAGCCGGCGAACATGAAGCGCGGGCCGCCGATGGCAACGTTGTTCATGCTCATCATCGACAAGGTGGTGACGCTGGGCAGCGGGTTGAAGTGCATCGCGCCGACCCAGAAGCCACCGCAGAAGGAGTCGAACAACAGGCTGCGGCGTTCACTGCGCAACGTGTGGGCCGCACGCAGGGAAATTTGAAGAGCCACATGCGGCCAAACAAACGCGTTGATCAGCATCCAAACCCACACCCATACAGAGGGACTCAGCGGATACATGCCAAACGCGACGCAGATAAAGCCGAGCGTGAGCCCCAGGAGGCGTGATTTGTACAAGCGCGAAGCGAGCGGAAGTCCATTTCCTCCGACGGCTGGCATGATGGGGTGCGATCCTGGGTGAGTGTCTCGAGTCTATCAGGGCAGCGGCAAATCGCCACTACCGCTTAGAAGCTGACGTCAGTGTGAAAACCCACGCGCCAGCATCAACGCAACGCCCAACAGCAACACCGCGGTGATGCGCTGCAACAACACCCGCCGCTTGGGGTTTTCCAACACGTGCTTGATACGCTGTCCGAAATAGCAATACAGGCAGCCGCTGGCAAATTGCAGCAGCAGGAACGTCAGGCCGAGGATGGCGATATCCGCCGCTGAACTGTGCTCCCCCGACCCGGCGAACTGCGGGAACACCGCACTGAACATGATGATGGTCTTGGGGTTGGAAAACCCGGTCAACAGCCCTTTGCCGAACAGGCTGCGCGAACCCTCCACGGCGCCGGCGTTGTTGATCGCCACACCGCTGCTGGTCCACTGCTTGTAGGCCAGGTACAGGATGTAGGCCACGCCGACAAACTGGATGGTCTGGGTAATGGCGAGGTTGCCCTTGATCAACTCCGAGAAGCCGACGGCAAAGATCAGGATGGAAATCAGGTACGACACGCTGGCGCCGATCTGCGCCGGGATCGAACTGCGCAGCCCGTCCTTCAAGCCCAGGCTCAGCAACAGCAGGGTCATGGGGCCGGGGCTGAAGGTCATGGTGGCGCAAAACAGTAGGAAGTAGAGAAACGAAGACAGGGTTAACGCACTTGTCATGGCCAGGGACCTTGAGTGGATAGAAACAGCAACGGGGCGAGCGCCGCAAGCGCCCACCCCTGGGTCCGTCAGGCGACAGCGATTTCGGTCGTCAGGGATTCGCGGTACATCACCGCCAGGTCAGCCAGGGCTGCCTTGGCAGTCTGGTTACGGGTTTCGAAAGCCACCAAGCCCTTCCAGTTGGTCTCGACGATGGCCTGCATGACGTCGGCATAGTCACAGTTGCCGTCGTGAATGCCGAAATGCTGATCCTGCACGCCATTGTTGTTGCTGAAGGAAATGCCCTTGATCAGGTGGTGATACTTGCGCACCACTTCCGCCGGCAGGCCGTTCTCGATGTTGGCGTGGCCGGCATCGAGGAAAAAGTACAGATTGCTGTGGGCTTGCAGGCGCTCGAACACAAAGGCGTATTCCGCTTCATGGGTGAAGATGTAGTGGAACGGCCGGTAGTTGACGTAGTTGGACAGGTTTTCCAGGTAGATATCCGTGCCCTTGGCCTCGGCGTAAATCGCCAGTTCCTGCACCGACTTGAGGTAATGCTCCAGGGCGACCTTCTTGGCCATCAGCACCATTTTCGGTTCGACGATGCAACCGCCATGAATGATCAGTGGCGCGCCCAGGCGGCTGGCAATGTCGATTTCTTTCTTCACATATTCCACGGCTGCTGCACGGAACGCCTCGACGTCACTGGCCAGCGGCGCCTTGAAGTTGCCATGAAAGATCGGCTTGATGCCGGTGGCAGCGATTTGCGCCTGCAGACTTTCGATGCGTGCATCGGTCCAGTCGTCGACCATTTCGCCAAACAGGCTGCCGTCGATATACCAATGGGTGCAGTTGCCTTCGATGGCGGTTTCCAGGCCTTTCTCGGCGCCCAGGTATTTCTGGTGGGCTACACCGGTGCAGAACGGCACGGTGGCGTTGATCAGTTTGCTTTCCATGGATCGATTCCTTTCGTGGATGGAGCGTCAGGCTTCTAGAGGTTCGGGGAGCTCAATGGCCATGAAGTCGGCCTTGGTCACGCCGCAATCCGGGCATGTCCAGTCTTCAGGCACCTCTTCCCAAGGGGTGCCTGCGGGTATCCCGTCCTCCGGGATACCCAATTCTTCTACGTACATAAAACCGCAGGGAGCACACATATAAGTC
This sequence comes from Pseudomonas sp. Root569, assembly GCF_001427465.1. NCBI lineage: Bacteria > Pseudomonadati > Pseudomonadota > Gammaproteobacteria > Pseudomonadales > Pseudomonadaceae > Pseudomonas > Pseudomonas sp. Root569. Next base: position 8,267 of record NZ_LMGQ01000012.1, read on the forward strand.
TTCATGAGAATGCAGAATCCATTGCCCGCTTGTAGGAAACTTCGCCAACTCCTGGCGAGATGCCGCGCAGTCTAGGGGACTGGCATTGCACAAGGCAGGTAAAGTGATGCCTAATCCGGCCTAACTTCACCGGTAAAAGCACCAGCAAAGACAAGGAAGGTTCATGTTTGTATCGGCTATCGCCTTTGTGGATGGCACCCCCAAGGTGCAACAGATCGTCGAGGCGTTCAGCCAGGCCATCGAAAACGGCGAATGGGCACCGGGTAGCAAGTTGCCGTCGGTGCGTGAACTGACCCAGGTCCTGGGCGTCAGCAAGTTCACCCTCAACGAAGCGCTGGACCGCCTGCGCGGGCGCCACCTGCTCACCTCCAGCCAGGGTCGTGGGTATTTCGTGGCCATGGACAACGCCCGCCCGGCGTCGGTGACCTGGGTCGACCTGTTGCCCCAGGACCTGCTCAGCGTATTGCGCCGCCCCTTGGTCACCGCCAGTGGCGAGCTGCGTCCCGGTGGCGGGCACCTGCCGGAGGAATGGCTCAATGGCGAGGCAATTCGCCAGGCCATGCGCAGTGTGGTGCGCGCGCCGTCGTTGCGCATCGCCGGGCTGGGCACGCCGGCCGGGTTGCTGCCGTTGCGTCAGGCGTTGCAACAGAAGCTGCATGGCGAGGGCTTGTCAGTGCCGGTGGAGCAAATCATCACGACGCCCAATACCGTGCAGGGCCTGGACATGCTCATGCGCCTGCTCGCCCGGCCGGGCGATACCGTGCTGCTTGATGCGCCGTGCTATTTCAACTTCCACGCCAACCTGGCGCTGCACGGCGTCAAGGTCATCACTATCGAACGCCGCCCCGACGGCTTCGACTTCACCGCCCTCGAACACCTGCTCGCCGAACATCGCCCCAGCCTGTACCTGACCACCAGCGTGCTGCATAACCCCACCGGCCACTCCTTCAGCCCAAGCCAGGCGTTTCGCTTGCTGCAACTGACCCAGCAGTACCACTGCCATATCGTCGAGGATGACCTCTACGGCGACCTGCATCCCAACCCGCCACCGCGCCTGGCCGCCGTCGCCGGGCTGGACCAGGTTACCTACCTGTCGGGGTTCTCGAAGATCCTCAGCGCCAACACCCGGGTCAGCTACGTGGTGGCTGCACCGCAACTGGCCGCCAACCTGACCAACATGAAACTGATGAGCGGCGGCGTGACCTCCGAACTGTTCGAACAGATCGTCTACCGCATGCTCAGCGAAGGCAGCTACGCCAAGCATCGCAAGCGCATGGTGCAACGCCTGATCGAGGCTGGCGGGCGCGTCGAGCAATGGCTCAAGCGTTGCGGCTGCGAACTGCCGATGGCCTATGAAGGCGGGATGTTCATCTGGGCGCGCCTGCCGCCAGGGGTCAACGGTGAACTGCTGGCCCAGGAGGCATTGAAACGCAGCATGGTGCTCGCGCCCGGCGCGCTGTTTGGCTACGACCCGGCCCATCGCGACTCAATGCGCTTCAATGTGGCCCACAGTGATGAGCCGCGGGTGCAGCGGGTGTTTGAGGCGCTGTTATTGCATGGAGTTGCCCAGAGCAATTGCCGCGCGTAAGCGTCGCCCAATGAACCTTTCACCCCGGCAGCGGAATCACTCGCAACGGCCGCACCGACTTATAGGAAAAGCTCGAGTAGATCTCCTTGACGCAGGGCAAGGTCTGCAAGACCTCACGGGCAAACTCGCCAAACGACTCCAGGTCCTTGGCCACTACTTCCAGCAAAAAGTCATAGCGCCCCGACACGTTATGGCACGCCACAATCTCGGGAATTTCCAACAGCCGCTGCTCGAACGCCCGGGCGATGTCCTGGGTGTGGCTGTCCATCATGATGCTGACAAAGGCCGTCACGCCGTAGCCCAGCGCCTTGGGTGAAAGGATCGCCTGATAGCCACTGATCACCCCGCTGTCTTCCAGCGCGCGCACCCTCCGCCAGCACGGTGAAGTGGTCAAGGCTACCCGCTCCGCCAGTTCGGCCACGGTCAGGCGGGCGTTGCCTTGCAATGCGTTTAACAGCGCTTTATCAGTACGGTCCAGCTTGATGGGCATAACGTGCCTCTAATCATTATTTTTATCGGTGTTTGATCCACAAACGCGGCTTTTCCCAACATTTTTTGCAAGGTTTATCTGCGGTTATGAGCATAGCATTGTAGGAAATAAGGAGCGCCCTACATGAACAATAAACACAACACATTCGGCTTTTCTACCCGCGCCATTCACCACGGCTATGACCCCCAAGACCACCACGGCGCCCTCGTACCGCCGATCTACCTGTCCGCCACTTTCGCTTTTCCCACCGCCGAATATGGCGCTGCCTGCTTCGCCGGTGAAGCCAGCGGCCACTTCTATACGCGCATTTCCAACCCGACCCTGGCCCTGCTGGAATCGCGCATGGCTACCCTGGAAAACGGCGAAGCCGCGGTGGCGTTCAGTTCCGGCATGGGCGCGATTGCCGCGACGTTCTGGACCCTGCTGCGCCCAGGCGATGAGATCATCGTCAGCCAGACCCTCTACGGCTGTACCTTCGCGCTGTTGCACCACGGCATCGGCGAGTTCGGCATTCAGGTGCGGCACGTCGACCTGACCGACCTGGCCGCCCTGGAAGCGGCGCTGTCGCCGGCGACCCGCATGATCTATTGCGAGACCCCGGCCAACCCCAACCTGCGCCTGATCGACATCGCCGCGGTGGCCAAGCTTGCCCACCGCCAGCCGAATATCACCCTGGTGGTGGATAACACCTACTGCACGCCGTACCTGCAACGTCCGCTGGAGTTGGGCGCGGATGTGGTGGTGCACTCAGCCACCAAATACCTCAGCGGCCATGGCGACATCACCGCAGGCATTGCCGTGAGCAGTCATGCCCTGGCGCAGCGCATTCGCCTGCAAGGGCTCAAGGACCTGACCGGTGCAGTGATGTCACCCCAGGACGCGTCGTTGCTGATGCGCGGCCTCAAGACACTGGCCCTGCGCATGGACCGCCATTGCAGCAGCGCCCAGGCAGTGGCCGAAGCCTTGCAGGCGCACCCGGCGGTGCAATGGGTGACCTACCCTGGGCTGCGGTCTTTCCCGCAGTACGCGCTGGCGAAACGACAGATGAAGCTGCCCGGCGGCATGATTGCCTTTGAACTCAAGGGCGGCATCGAGATGGGCCGGCGCTTCATGAACGCATTGCGCCTGTTCACCCGCGCAGTGAGCCTGGGGGATGCCGAGTCGCTGGCCCAACACCCGGCGAGCATGACCCATTCAACCTACACCCCCGAGGAACGGGAGCAGCACGGTATCAGCGAAGGCTTGGTGCGTTTATCGGTGGGGCTTGAGGATATCGCGGACCTGCTGGCGGATGTGCACCAGGCCCTGGCCAAGTGCAGCCGCCCCAGCATGCGCCCTGCCGCAACAGCAGCCCACGTCCTGAGATAACGCCTCATCAGACGTTGTTCTTTCCTGCAAGCGGTGGTCGAACTTATCGCTCGTCGCTATAGGATTTAATCTGTTTTTTTTGGTTGGAATCCCCTTCCCTTCGCCAGCCTGTACTAGCATGGGTCTCGGCGGGAAGTATTATCACTGCGGGTTATTCATATTGGTCATCTTGTTAAACCCCGTCGCTATATGGCTGGATGCCCGCGCTCGATACTCATGGACGAATTGATGAACTCACACCTGTTCCCCCATATAGGCAAGGTCATCGCCAGCACCGGCAGCCGCCATTTTCCACGCATGCTGCATGATCTTATCCTCACCCAATTGGCAGTGGATGCCACCCATATCACCCAGCTGCGGGTCAGCAGCAAAGGCCATAGCCGCCGCAAGATCAGCCCGGTCTACACCGACTCGGTGGCGACCCTGGGGCCTGAGCAACCTGCGGCACAACTGCACCTCACACGGCGCAAGGACGATGTGCGCTACGTGCTGTCGGTGTACCGCTCACACCCATCCGAGAGTTTTTCCGCGCAAGAGCGCAGCATGCTGCAGGACTTCTCCACGATGTTGCTGCCCATGGTGGAAAAGCACATCACCGCGATCCAGCCGTGCCGCCAGGACAATGGGCCGCCAGTGCCGCAAAACCAGGGCATCGACACCCTGCGCCGACGCATCCAGGAGCGCCTGGTGCAGTCGGGGCTGAGCCTGTCCAAGCGTGAATTGGAAGTATGCGTGGGCCTGCTGGCCGGCCGCACCGCGCCGGAACTGGCCGAGCAAATGGCGCTGAAGGTCAACACCATCGAAAGCTACCTCAAGCGCGCGGCGATCAAGCTGGGCATCAGCGGTCGGCATTCGTTGTTGCGGTGGATGTACGCCACAGACGACAACACAAGCTTTTAATCCCACATTTGGTCTGTGTCGCCTGCTCGACATGCATTGTTAAAGGCCAGCAATCCATATCCCTTTAATTTGCAGGACGTTTCCTAGACAATCCTTCGGGCTTGCGCCTGCTCAATCCACTGGCTGGCTAGCCTTTGCTTCGTCGCTGCACATCAGCGATCGGGTGTGAGATCCCGTGTATGAGCAGGCACCATGCGCTACAACCGTCTATGGCGGCTATGTGCGGGCAGACTTCGGTCTGGCCGGGTCCTGCTTTCCGGTATCTCACCCCGCACATAGCTGCCACCTTTTGACGTGTGAGATCGGCAAAAGAATGGCTCCCAATCCAAGCAGGAGCTTCACCCATGAGCAAAGTCGTCCCCGATCCACCCTATCCCGTTTTTGTCGCCCACGAAGACCTGAGCTTCGAAGGCGCGATCGCCAGCATTTCCTCGCTGCTACGCTGCGCCACCACCACCGCCACCGAAACCGCCGAGGGCCTCAAAGGCACCCAACGCGACATGGCCTGCTCCACCACCCACTTGATCGACATGGCCCGCACCCTCGCCGACCGCGCACTGGATTGCCTGCAAACCAAACCTACCAACACCCCATAACCCCTGTGGGAGGGGGATTGCTCCCGATGGCGGTGGGTCAGTCAATTAATCCATATCTGACCCACCGCCATCGGCAGCAAGCCCCCTCCCACATTTTGTGTCCAGGGCTGACCGGCTACCAATCGCCCCCCAACCCCAACAACCCCAAAATGCTGCGCCGCAAATCCACCAGATAAGGATCATCCCGATGCCTGGGATACGGTCGCTCAATCGTCAACTGCGCCTGAACCTTGGCTGGCCGATCGCTGAACACAACCACCCGGTTGGCCAACAGCAGCGCCTCTTCTACATCATGGGTCACCAGCAACGCCGTATACCCCTGGCGCTGCCACAGCCCAATCAACTCCTTTTGCATGGTGATTCGCGTCAGGGAGTCCAGCTTGCCCAGTGGCTCATCAAGAATCAGCAGCCGCGGCTCATTGACCAGTGCACGGGCCAGGGCCACCCGTTGCGCCATGCCGCCGGAGAGTTGGCGCGGGTAAGCCCGGGCAAACTGGCTGAGGCCGACTTTCTCCAGGGCCTGGTCGACCTTCGCCGCATGGCCCTTGAGCAAGCCCTGGGCCTCCAGGCCCACCGCGACGTTGTCCCACACCCGTCGCCACGGGTAGAGCGTGGGGTCCTGGAACACCACCACGCGGCTGGGGTCGGGGCCGGTGATGGGCTGCCCGTCGGCCAGCAACCTGCCGCTGTCCGCCGGCTCAAGCCCGGCCACCAGGCGCAGCAAGGTGGATTTTCCACACCCGGACGGGCCCAGCAACGCGACGAACTCTCCCGCTGTCACGTCCAACGAGACCCGTTCCAGCACCGGCAAGTGCTGGCCGTCCAAGGCAAAGCCGTGGCTGAGGTTTTCAATGCTCAGCGCCAACCCTGTCGATGCCGCTGCTGTTGGTGCGAGGGCTACCATTTCATCGTTCCTTTCTGCCAGGCAAGCAACCGGTCACGCACCAGGAACAGCCCGGTGATCAACCCCGAACAGGCCAGGGCCATGATCAACAATGCAGCGTACATATTCGCGTAGGCCGCCCAGCCCTGGGCCCATTGCAGGTAAAAGCCGATGCCGGACTTGACCCCCATCATTTCCGCCACCACCAAGGTTGAGAATGAGGCGCCCAAGCCCATGAACAGGCCGACAAACACATGGGGCATCGCCGCCGGAATCGCCACTTTGAAGATCAGGAAACCGGGCTTGGCGCCGAGGGTGCGGGCCACGTCGTAATAAGCTTTATCGACACTAGCCACCCCCGACCAGGTCAGCACCGTGACCGGAAACCAGGTAGCCAAGGCGATTAGAAACACGCTGGCGCTCCAACTGCTGGGAAACAGGAAAAAACACAGTGGCAACAGCGCCGTGGAAGGCACCGGGCCGAGGATGCGCAGCACCGGGTGCAGCCAATAGCCGATGCGCGTGGACCAACCAATGGCCACGCCGGCGATAAACCCCGTCGCCGCGCCAAGGGCCACGCCCGAGCCCAGCAGCAATGCCGAGTGCAGCAGGCTGTCGGCCAAGCGCGGGTAGTCTTCGATATACACCGCCAGCAGGGCCTGGGGCGGCGCGAAGAACGGCACCGGTAACAGCGCAAGCTTGGCCGTGAGCAGTTCCCAAAGACCCAGCAGCAGCGGCAACGCAATCAGCCAGGGCGTGGCATTGCGCAGGCGCAGCGCCAATGTCGACAGCCTGCGCCCCAACAGGCTCAAGGTACTGAACACCACGGCCACGCCCACGCAGAAATTGGCCAAGCCTTGGGTCATCGGCCAGTGGCGTGTCGCGTTGGGCCAATAGCTGATCAGCAGCGCGACGGCCACCCAGGCTGCTACGACGGCTGCGCCGTGCCAGCCGAGCTTGAAGGCCAGGGGTGGGTTGAGGGTGCTGGCGTCAACTGAAGACATCGGCGGTGATCTCCTTGGCGAATTCTACCGGGTCGGTGCCTTTGCTGATCACCTCCACGGTTTTCAGGTCGGTCACATAGGTGGTGATTTCCTCAGTCAGCGCTGCGCCCACCGCGTGGTGGCCGTGGGTGTGATCGTGGAGAATCGCCTGCACTTCTTCGGTAGAGGTGTTCAGTGCAAAAGCCTGGAAGCCTTTGGCCACGGCTTCTGGGTGTTGCACGGAATAATCATGGGCTTCGAGGATCGCCTGGGTCAGGGCCGCGACCACGCGCTTGTCCTCGCGCACCAACTTGCCGGTGACGCCGACCACGCAGCAACTGAGGTTGGCGTATTCCTCCACCAGGTTAGTGGACAGCTCGCGTGCCACGCCGGACTTGATCAGGCGGTACATGAACGGATCACTGCCGCTGACCGCCTGCACTTCGCCACGCTCCAAGGCGGTGCCCAACAAGTCGGCCGGGTACAGGCGCCATTCCACATCGCGCACCGGATCGACCCCATGCTTTTTCAGTAGGATCGAAAAGAAATTGCGATCCGGGCTGGCCATGTCGGTGACGCCAATGGCCTTTCCCTTTAGGTCTTCCAGCTTGCTCACGCTGCCGCTTGCCGCACTGAGCAAGCGCAGGCAACCACCGTGGGTGCCGGCGGTGAGCTTCACGTCGAAGCCCTGTTCCAGAGCCTTGAGCCAACGCAGCGCCATGCCCACCCCAGCGTCGGCCTTGCCGGTGGCGATGGCTTCGAGCAATACCTCGGTGGAGTTACCGAAGTTGACCAGTTCCACGTCGAGGTTGTGCTGAGTGAAGAAGCCCTGGCCGTGGGCGATCACCACCGGCGCCAGGCACACCGCGTTGAGATTGACTGCCAATTTCAACTTGCGCGGTGCATCGAGGCGGATGAACTCACCGGTGCCGGCAGGTTCCTGGGGGATGTTGTGGCCGGCGTGTGCGTCGCCAGCAAAGACCAGGCGCGGCAGCGTCAGGCTGGCCAGGGTCAGGCCGGCCATGCCGAGCAGACAGCGACGGGTTAAAGGGTCGAAGGCAGCCATGCACGATATCCTTGTTTATACGCAGATTGATTGTGCTTTTATTATATTAATGACTGGTTATTATGATAGAAACATATAACTCTATAGATATGCCAGATTCAGCAAAAGCCGAAAAAAGCGCCTTAAGCTCAGATCGAAAGAGTATTTATCGAATGGTTTTCAGACCCTTATGCTTCGGTTCATTTTGTTGAAAAATCGAGCGCCTCATGACCCTTCGCCACCCTCTCGCCGCTGTATTAGGATTGCTGGCTTTTGCTGTCGCTGTAAGTGCCCAGGCTCAGGAAACTTTGCGCATCGGCTACCAGAAATCCTCGACTCTGATCACCTTGCTGAAAACCCAAGGCACCCTGGAAAAAGCTCTCAAGGCCAACCACGTCGACGTCAGTTGGCATGAGTTCCCCAGCGGCCTGCCCTTGCTCGAAGCGCTGAACGTCGGCAACGTGGATATCAGCGCCGATGTGGCCGATACCGTGCCGATCTTCGCCCAGGCCGCCCAAGCCCAGCTCACCTACTTCGCCCAGGAAGCGCCCTCGCCCGCGGCCCAGGCCATCGTTGTACGCAAGGACTCGTCAATCCAGCAGTTGGCGGACCTCAAAGGCAAGAAAATCGCCGTGACCAAAGCCGCCGGCACTCACTATTTATTGATCGCCGCGTTGAACAAAGCCGGCCTGGCGTTTGCCGATATCCAGCCAGCCTATCTGTCCCCCGCTGACGGCCGCGCCGCATTTGAAAACAACAAGGTGGACGCATGGGTCACCTGGGAGCCTTTCCTCACCAGTGTGCAGCGGCAACTGCCCACACGCACCCTGGCGGACGGCGCCAGGTTGGCGAGCTACAAGCGTTATTACCTGACCGGCACGCCTTACGCTCAGGCTCATCCCGAGGTGTTGAAGGTGGTATACGCGCAGTTGGAACAAGCCGGTCAATGGGTCAAGGCCCATCCCCAAGACGCGGCAAAAGTGCTCGGGCCGTTATGGGGCAACCTTGATGCGGCGACGGTGGAAGCTGCCAATGCGCACCGCAGCTACCTGGTGCAGCCGGTGACATTCGAGCAACTGGGGGAGCAGCAGAAGATTGCCGATGCGTTCTTCAAGGCGGGGCTGTTGCCCAAAGCGGTGGATGCCAAGGCAGTACAGACCTGGCAGCCCTAAGGTAAACAAGGCCGGCGGGAAGTGGTACAAAAGGAGCCCTGCCCCTTTTCCTGGAGAGCACGGCCATAATCTCCATCACATCCCTGCGTTGTTGTTCACGGGTCAGGTCCGACAGGCTGCTGGACAAACATGACCGCAACGATGTGCACATCAGCCTGCTCGCCCCGCAAGCGGAACTGCGGGTCCGCCCACGGTTCTACGAGCCCGAGGTGCACAGCATGCTGGCGCCCTTGGGCCCGCTGTTCGATGCCGTAGGCGTGGCCTTTGTACAAGGGGCCGCCGGTGACGTGGCCTATACCGCTACCGATGAGCGGGGTCACTTCGCCGCCACGTCCTGCCAACACGCCATCGCCCTGGGCCGCTACGCCGGCAACAACGTCGCCGCCGACCTGATCGGCGTGGCGCCGATGGCCTACAGCCAACCCAAATACGTGACCTGCCTCGACCTCGGCGCCTGGGGCGCGGTGTACACCGAAGGCTGGGACCGCCAGCTGAAACTGGTGCGCCAGGAGGCCAAGGCACTCAAGCAGCAGATCAACAGTGTGTGGATCTACCCACCGACGGCGGATCGGGCAGTGGCGCTGGCGGCGGCGGATCCGTTGATTCCGGTGGCGTAGAACTTCGCGTTGCTCACCACATTGACAGGGAGAGATCGATTCAATTTTTTGATGTCGTCCACTTCCCGGTTGCGATAGAGCATCCTCCAGGCTACTCTTCCAACTCGCAGCAAGTGCTGCGATTGGACTTGGCGGTCCGACCAGATATAGGCGCAACGGCGCCCCCAACACGATTGCAGGCGCTTTTTTTGCGCCCGTGATTTCGTGCAATGGCGGGTTGCGCAGGGACTTCTTCGGAAGTGCCGGGTCCTATATCCCCGGTCCGCCAACCTTGCGTAATCCGCCACCCTAATTCTGCTTGGCGGCAGAAGGTGACGGCTCACTTAGATATAGGAGCAAGAACCATGACCTCATCTGATCGATACATGCCCATCACGGGCCCCGATTGCACCATACCTACCCTGCTAATCGATACTCAGGCACCGCTAGATGCCTTGCATGACGCAGCTGTTTTTCGCATTCGGGCAGTCACTCAAGTTCTGGAAAACCTGGCACTTCGCGATGAAATAAACAGCGATACCGTTGTGTTGCAGGACTTCGCGTTGCTGTTAAGTATTCCATTGCGTGACGGCTGCGATTTACTGGATGTGATTGGGCGTAGGCTAAGGGCAAGGATGTCGTAGACGAAAACGGGCGACCTCGCGGTCGCCCTCTATAAGCTCAGCAAATCAGCAAAACCGCACTTATTCAGTGCACCTTGTGATAGTTGGTCAAAGCATTCATATAGGCCGCTTTAACTGTCAGGCCTACAGTATCCAATACCTGCGCGTTAAGAGCAGCAAGCTTATCACCGATTAAGCTTTGCCCCACCTGCTTCAACTTGAGCCTGGAGCGCCCAGGGTATTTCGCGCCGGCGATGTCCACCGTCAAGTTAACCTCACAGGCGTAATAGTCAGGAGAGTTCCAAGTTTTGACGAAGACTCTGTCGATTTCGACGCTGGTTTTGAGTGTCGAAGTGGGAGAAGCGCCCACAGCACGTTTGGTGAACTCGGTCCAATCGTCAACAGGAACGTTGGCGAACCCCTCGTAAAGGCCGACATTGTAATTCGCAGCATGCCAAACAATCTTGCTCGACTCCTTACAGCGAGTACACTTTTCACCGCCAGTCACTTGCACGATATCGGCCTGTACAACACGACCTTTGATTGCCGCCAACTCGGCCTCCGTCGAGTACGCCGCGAAGTGCAACTGGTTGGTAACACAGCCACTGAGCGATAACAGAACACATACAACAATTAAGTACTTCATCAATCACCAGTCCCTGTGAATTTATTTGTTGAGCGGCACACCCTGACCAAACCGCCGAATCGCCAGGCAATACCCCACCAGCGCCAGCGCCGCCAGCAACCCGCCCGCCGCGCCGATCCAGGCGAAGCCGAAGTGGCTGCCGACCCAACTGCCCATCAACGCGCCACCGCCGATGCCGATGTTGTAGATACCGGAGAACATCGCCATGGCCACGTCGGTGGCGTCCGGTGCCAGTACCAGCACCTTGGATTGCATGGCCAGGCCAAAGCCCATGATCGCCATGCCCCAGAAAATGCTCAGCACCACCAGGTAAGACTCGGCGCCGCTCAACGGCAGCATCAAGGCCAGGCACGCGGCGAGGATGAACACTGCGCCGACCACGAACAGGTGGGGGTTGAAGCGATGCACCAGGCTGAACAACAACGAACCAATAATGCCAGCACCACCGAACACCAAGAGGATCAACGTCACCGCACTGCCGCCCAGCCCGGCGACGCCTTCGACGAAAGGTTCGATATAGCTGTAGGCGGTAAATTGCGCGGTGACTGTCATCGCGGTCAGCACGTAGAGCGCCACCAGTGCCGGGCGCTTGAACAACAGCGGCAGGCTACGCAGCGAGCCGGAGTTTTGGCTGGGCAGCGGCGGCAAGGTGCGTGCCAGCCAGAACACCAGGGCCGCGGCGAACGCGGCGATCACCAGGAAGGTAGTGCGCCAGCCCATGGCCTCGCCGAGCAGGCGGCCCAAGGGAATGCCGAGCACCATCGCCAGGGACGTACCCGTGGCCAACAAGCCAAGGGCCTGCACCTGCTTGCCTTGCGGCGCCAGGCGTACCGCCAGCGAAGCGGTGATCGACCAGAACAGCGCGTGGGCCAAGGCAATGCCGATGCGACTGACCATCAGCAGGCCAAAACTGGTAGCCACGCTGGAAAGGATATGGCTGGCGATAAACAGGCCGAACAGTACGATGAGTAGTTTGCGCCGTTCTACGTTGCGCGTCAGCAGCATCACCGGCAGCGAGGTCAGGGACACGATCCAGGCATAGATGGTGAGCATCAGGCCGACGCTGGCCACGGGCATGTCGAAGCTGGCACCGATGGCGCTGAGCAACCCGACAGGTACGAATTCGGTGGTATTGAACACAAACGCGGCCAGCGCCAGGGCGATGACCGGTTGCCAATTGGCTTGGGGGGTTGCGGCTGAAAGGCTCATTGACGGGCGCGGTACTCTGGCGATGGTCAGGCGCCGCCCAGGACAAGCGCCGCCGCCGAGCATTCTATAGGTTTCTCGGGCGGCTGTTGAGGCGGATCGTCGCCCCGGGAGCTATGGCGAAGTCATGGTAATCACGTAGTTGCCCGACTCGATGGGCTTACCGGCATTGTCCACCAGCAGATAGCGCTGGTCGTAATAGCGCCCCTCGCCACTGTCCGCCACCAGCCGTACATGGGCGGCATTGACGCTGGCCACTGGCTCAACACTACGCACATCTAAGCGGCTGCCGCGACTGACACTGGCGCAACCGGTCAGCTCCATCACCGAACCGCTGCGCGCATTTGTCGCACAGCCCGACTCGACGATGGCGCCAGTGAACCTGAGGGTGCCCTGCCCAACCGTCTGCGCAGCGCCGCAGGTGCTTGCCCATAGGCAAAGGAGGCTCGTCATTACCGAAAAACCACCAACGTTCATGCCGACACTCCTTCTTGGGTTAGTAAGAAGTTAGTCGTCGGCGCGGCGGTTAACTTGAGTTTATTTGCCTGAGAATGAGCGGTGGATCACGGATCCACCTGCCCCATCAACTCAGGAATACTCTCCGGGCGCTGGGCATAACGCTGGGCCAGCGCCGCGCACACCATCAACTGGATCTGGTGGAACAGCATCAACGGCAAGATCAACACGCCCATGCTCGCCCCGGCGAACAGCACCTGAGCCATGGGCACACCGGTGGCCAGGCTTTTCTTCGAGCCGCAGAACAGGATGGTGATGCGGTCTTCCTGGTTAAAGCCAAATGCCTTGCTCAGCAACGTGGACGCCACCAGCACCAGCGCGAGCAATACGCAGCAGGCCACCACCAGACCGCCCAGTTGCCATAACGGGATCTGGTGCCAGATGCCTTCGGTGACCGCTTCGCTGAACGCGCCGTAGACCACCAGCAGGATCGAGCCCTGGTCGACGAATTTCAGCCAGGCTTTATTGCGACCGACCCAGTCACCGATCCAGCGGCGGGCGATTTGCCCGGCTATGAATGGCAGCAGCAACTGCACGCTGATCTTCAAGATCGCGTCGACCGTGGAGCCGCCGTCCCCCTGCACATTGAGCAGCAGCGCCACCAACAACGGCGTCAGGAAAATTCCGAACAGACTCGAAGCCGCCGCGCTGCAAATCGCCGCCGGGATATTGCCGCGAGCCAGTGACGTAAAGGCAATCGCCGACTGCACAGTAGCCGGCAACGCGCAGAGGTAGAGCATGCCCATGTACAAATCTTTGCCAACCAGCGGCGACAGCACCGGCTTGAGCGCCAGGCCCAGCAACGGGAACAGCACGAAGGTCAGGCTGAACACCAGCAGGTGCAAGCGCCAGTGACCGGCACCGGCAACGATGGCCTGGCGTGACAGCTTGGCGCCGTGCAGGAAAAACAGCAGCGCGATGGCCAGGTTGGTGACCCAGCCGAAGGCCACGGCGGTCTGGCCGCTGGCCGGTAGCAGGGAGGCAAGGATCACTGTGGCGATCAGGGTCAGGGTGAAGTTATCGGGTAGAAAGCGCGGGCGGGTCATAAGCAAGTCTTCCAGGGGTTGCCAAGAGCGTCGTGGCGACTCTAACGTAACCACCTGTTACCGACTAACGCCAATGAGCCAGTAAATGCCGCCTAAAGGACATGAAAAAGCCGTGCGACGCAGTGTGCCCGGGCTTTCCAGCCTGCCACGGCCGGTGTATGGGCGTACTGAATCCTTGCCCAATCGGGCGCTGACACGACGGCACAGTCACCCGTGGGTGCAGTTGTCCTATGCGATTTCCGGGGTGCTGGAGATCCAGACCAGCGTCGGCCGCTTCGTCGCGCCGCCGCAACGTGCAGTGTGGATCCCGGCGGGCATGCCCCATCGGGTGTTCAGTTCGCCCCATACGGAAATGCGCAGTTTGTACCTCGATTGCAGCGTCACTGCCTGGGCGGCCGAGCGTTGCCAGGTGCTGGAAGTGAGCAGCCTGCTACGCGAGTTGATCCGCAGTTTCAGCGAAGTGCCGGTGGAATATGCCAAGGACGGGGCCGATGGACGCCTGGCCCAGGTGCTGCTCGACCAACTCGCCGCCGCGCCCCAGGTTGACCTGATGTTGCCGTTGCCCCATGACCCACGGCTGCGGCAGATCTATCGCAGCCTGAGCCAGCGCCCGGAGCAGCAGACCACACTGGGGGATTGGAGCGCCAGGCTGGGGGTCAGCGAAAAGACCCTAAGCCGCGTGTTTCTGAGTGACACCGGGCTGACGTTCCGCGCCTGGCGCCAGCGCCTGCGACTGCTGAGCGCCCTGCCCGCCCTGGAACGGGGTGAGCGGGTGACGGATGTGGCGTTGGGATGTGGGTATGAATCGACGTCGGCATTTATCAATGCATTTCGCCAGCAGTTTGAGACGACACCTGGTGAGTTTTTCCGCTGATCCTTTGGGGCTGTGAGGATCAAAATGTGGGAGGGCATTTCATGTCTAGAATGGGGTTGGCCGCCTGCGCTCCATGGGGCCCGGACAGAATATCGGGATCTATTGTAATGCAAATAACCCACAAACCCGCGCTCGGCTGGTATTGTGCCGCGCTTTGAAATACCGCTACTGACCTGCGAGGAAATGGACGTTGAACACTGACGAAAAAATGACCGGGGACCTGTTTGAGGTCGATAAGCGCCTGTCACTCAAGCCCGTGGTGGACTTCAACGCTTACCTGCGCAGCGCCTTCGGTGATGGCCCGTGCACCTGCGTGCGTTGCGCTGCCAGCGGTGGTGATGAAAGCGGCTATGAATTCCAGCACACGTTCACCTTCGACGGTAAGCCGATGCACCGTCGCTTTGCTTCGACAGCGGGCAGTGATGTGTTGATGGCATTGAAAAAGGCGTGGTTGTCGTACACCAAGGTCGAACTGCCGCTCAGCGGCGTGCTGGTGCTGGAGATGGTGAAGGAGTTTGTCGAGCCGCAGTTGCACAAGCGCCTGGCGCCGTTGTTCGTGGCCAGCGGGCTGGTCAAGGATGTGGACGGCGAGTTGCGCATTCAGCCCCAAGCCATGGCCTGACACTGTAAATGTGGGAGGGGGCTTGCTCCCGATGGCGGCGTGTCAGTCAACCGATGTATTGGCTGACACACTGCTATCGGGAGCAAGCCCCCTCCCACATTTGTACCGGGTACTTTCTAGAAACCGGGCACGCCCTGCACGCGCAACTCAGGGGTCAGTTCCTCTTCCAGCGGCTCGGTCAGCGGCCGATCACTGATCCCCGGCAGCAGGATCACCTTGCGGCACTCTTCCTCGGCTTTATCAAACAGTGCATAGCCCCGCGCAGCCTGTTCCAGGGACAGCCGATGGGTGACGATCGCCTCGGGGTTCAGGTGCCCCAGTTCGATATGCTCCAACAGTTCGGGTAAAAAGCGCTGCACATGGGTCTGGCCCATCTTGAAGGTCAGGCCCTTGTCGAAGGCATCACCGAACATGAAGCCATGGATAAACCCGGCATACACCCCGGCTACGCTGACCACGCCACCTCGGCGCACGGCAGCGATGCACTGGCGCAGGGCCTTGCCGCTGCTGCCTTCGATCTTGAGGGTGGTGAGGATGGTTTCCGTGGTGCTGCCCTTGGCTTCGAAACCTACCGCATCCACCACGCCATCGACGCCACGCATGCCGGCGGTCTGGCGGATGATGGTATCGGCCGGGTCATCGTCTTCTTCGAAGTTGATCGGGATCACACCGTACATCTTCTGCGCATAGGCCAGCCGGTACGGATGGTCGTCGACCATGAAGATTTGCCCGGCCCCCAGCATCTGCGCACACGCCGCACTGAGCAGGCCCACGGGGCCGGCGCCATAGATCGCCACGCTGGAGCCCTTGCCGATACCGGCATTGGTCACCGCCTGCCAGGCGGTGGGCAGGATATCGGAGAGGAACAGTACCTTTTCATCGGCCAGGGTGCCCGGCACCTTGAACGGCCCGGTGTTGGCCTTGGGCACCCGAACCAACTCTGCCTGGCCGCCGGGAATGCCGCCATACAGACGGCTATAGCCGAACAGCGCCGCGCCCGGTGGAATGGCTTTTTTATTCAGGAT
This sequence comes from Pseudomonas sp. Root569, assembly GCF_001427465.1. Taxonomy (NCBI): domain Bacteria; kingdom Pseudomonadati; phylum Pseudomonadota; class Gammaproteobacteria; order Pseudomonadales; family Pseudomonadaceae; genus Pseudomonas; species Pseudomonas sp. Root569. Next base: position 24,446 of record NZ_LMGQ01000012.1, read on the forward strand.
CGCCCCGCGCCCGTCGTTGGTGGTTTCGCAGGCGGCGTATTGCTGGAGCTGGCAGAAAAAGCAATCGCCACAGGCAATCACGAACGGAATCACCACGCGGTCGCCACGCTGCACCGCGGTGACCGCCGGGCCGGTTTCTTCGACAATGCCCATGAATTCATGGCCGAAGATGTCGCCGTGTTCCACGGTGGGGATCTTGCCGCGGTACAGGTGCAGGTCCGAGCCGCAGATGGCCGTGGCGGTGACACGCAGAATGATATCGTCGGGTTGTTCAATGGTCGGATCGGGCACGGTGTCGACCTGCACCTTGTGTGCGCCCTGGTAAGTCATCGCTCGCATGCTCTGCGCTCCTGCCGTTGAGGGGTTACTAGTTAAGGGCGGCGCAAGTGCGTCAGTGTTCCTTCCACCTGGTGCAGCACCCGATCAGTGGTCGCCCCTGCCCTGGGCCAGCAACTGGTCGACCACATAGCGCAGGCGCTCGAGGTCATCGGCACCCTCGGCCCGTGCCTGGGTGTACCAGTGCAATTGTTCGGTCGCGCTGTTGCCGCGCCGCAGCAGTGCTTGCAGGGAATCGAACAGCTGCGCCTCGCCCATGGCTTCGGCGGTGGCGGCAAAGGTCTGTCGGGCGCATTGCAGCCATTGCTCAGCGCTGCCCATGTCACCCGTGTCGTCCAACGCAAACCGGCCCGCTGCGCCGTAGCGTTTAGCCTGCCAGCGGTTTTCCTTGAGCAGCCAACGCGCTTGGGCGCTGAATTCGGCGCCGGGGCGCTCCAGGGTGCAGGCGTGGGTGACCATCACCCGAAACAGCGTGGCAAGGGCCAGGGCATCCGCCAGCCGTGGGCAGGCGTCAGTCATGCGCAGCTCAAGGGTCGGGTAACGCGCTGCCGGGCGAATCCCCCACCAGCCGTTGCCATCTGCCTTGATTGCGCCTATGCGCTGCAGCAAGGCAAGGTAGTGCAGGTAGTCGTTCCAATCGGCAAAATGTTCGGGCACGCCCATGCGCGGCCACTCATCACAAGCCGCCTGGCGATAACTCATGAAGCCGCTGGGCGCGCCGTCCCAAAACGGCGACGAGCAACTGAGCAGCAACAACAACGGCAGCCATGGCGACACCTGGTTCATCACGGCGATGCGGTCCAGGCTTTGCGGGACCTGCACATGCACGTGCAGCCCGCACAACACACTGCGCCGCGCCACATACTGGATATCGTCGAACAGTTGCTGGAAATGCACCTGTGGGGTTGGCCGCTGCATGCGCCAATCGGCCAGGGGATGGCTGCCGGCACACACGACACCGAGGCCGAATTCGCTCAGGGCATCGGCCAGGCTGCCGCGCACTGTCGCCAGGTAATCCACCGCTTCGCCGCTGGTGGTGAAGACTGGTGAGGCGGCCTCGATCTGCCCCTGGAACATCTCATAGGCGAAGCCCCCGCCAATCGCCTCACGGCAGGCCGCCAGCACCGCCGCCGAGGGTTCGGCGAGCATGCAGCGGGTGTGCAGATCGGTGAGCAGATATTCCTCTTCGATACCAAAGGTGAGCATGGACGTCAGCGCAGCCGAGTGACAGTAAGCGCGACCACGGCGATGCGCTCCACACCTTCGTACCCCGGTTTTTCGAGTTCTTCGCCGAAGACGTCGGGGTCCAATTCGCGGTAGGTCCAGCCATAGGCATCGTTGGCCAACAGCGGCTTGACCGCCTCCAGGAACGGATCACCACCTGCCACCATCGCCACGCCGGTGTAGAGCACCAGACTGCCGCCAAGGGCCAGGCGCCCGATGGACTCACTGACGATGCGCACCGACAACTGCTCGCCCAACGCGCCGCCGCCGTGGCGATAGGCGCGCTGGCAATCGTCATTCATGTACGGAGGGTTGGCGACGATCAGGTCGAATTCACCCTCGACGCTGGCCAGCACATCGCTGTGATAGACGCTGACGTTATTCAGCCCGGCCAGCTCGGCATTCACCGCAGTCATTCGCAGGGCGCGGGGGTTGATATCCACCGCCAGCACCTCGGCGTCATGCCGCGCGCGGGCAACTACCAGGGCGCCGACGCCGGCTCCACAGCCGATATCCACGGCGCGCTTGAGCGGCTCGAATCGCTGTTGCAAATGGGCTTCGATCACTTGGGCAAAACGGTAGCTGTCGGGGCCGAAAAATACCGCATCCGCTTGCACGGTGGGGTATGGCGAATGGGCAAACAGCAGCCCATCGAGGCTCGACCAACGCACCGTGCTGCGCCATAAAGAATCGTGTTTTTCGATCGCCCCGGCTTGCAGCAACTCTTCGCGAAACGCCTCCGGCAACAGCTCATTGTCAAACGGCATCGACCAGCCGAACACGTCACGCATATTCATCGCCAGCGGCGTCGCCAATCGCCGATAGACACGCTCGTGGGTCAGGGGCGTCGGCGTGATAAAGCGATAACCGCTTTCCTTCAACCCTCGGCCCAGGTTCAGCAAGGCGCGATCAGCCAATTGTTGTGCAGACATGAGCAGGTTCCTTAGCGCAAACGCGCGCGCAATTGGATAAAGCGGCGGGTCGCATACAGCCCCGCGGGCGTACAGTGACGGCGCGCCGACATCCAGGGGATCAGCGCGGTGAGCTGCTGGTCATCGGGCAGTTTCCACAATGAATCCACCAGGGCCTGAGTGTCCGGATCCGCCGGGCGATGCTGCTCGCGGGAGAAACGGCTGCCACGACCCGGACGAACCGGCGGCACGCGCTGGCTGCTGATCCAGTCCCCGGCGATCCAGTCATGCATCAGTTGTTTTTCATAGCCGCTGAACACACCAAACATCGCCGCGCCGGCGCCCTCGATCAGTTGCCAAAAGCGGCTCTCGGCGGGATCCTGGTTGCGTTTGATCCAGCCCTTGTCTTCCAGGGCCTTGAGGAAATCGCCGATCTGCCCCGGCTTGGCCAGCCACTGGTTGACGGTCTTGCCTTCGAAGCGGCAGTAGTCCGAATGCATGTGCTGGCCAAAGGTGCGCTTGCGCTCAAGCATGGCGACCACCTCGTCCTGCAGGTTGAACTGCTTGATCACCGCCGTGGTGCCCGGGCCAAGATCATTGAGGCGATACCCTTGCGCCACGCGACGGTAGAAATCCGCCCTGCCCTCGCCCAGCGGCAACAAGCTCAGCACCGATTGCGCAGCCTTGCAGGCATGGCCGCTGCTGGCGTTGTCGATGGTGACGTGGAGGGTGAAGTAATAGGGGTCGATGCCCAGTTCGCTCAGCTCGTAGGCGGTGATCAATAGGTGCAGGGGCAACTGTTCGTAGCCCAGGTTGAAGCCGATGATCTCCGGCAGGAACTCTTCAGCGCACAGGCCCAGGGCCAGTTGCAGCGCACCTTGCAGGTAGTGGTCATCGTCCAGTCCGGCTTCGCTGTCGGCATCGTGTTCACTGAGTAATTTGCGATAGATCACCACATGGTTCTGCGCGGCCTCGCCATCGCCCAATTCTTCCAGGTAGGTGGTGAGCAGGCCATCAAAACGCGGGTCCTGCCAATAGCGCAGCAAGCCGTTGAGCCAGGCGCCATCCACCTGCTTGGTCGGGCCCACGCGCTGCAGGAAATACAACGCATGGGCCTTGTTCTGGAAATAGCGCCGAGGCCGGCCTTGCTGACGTTGCTCAAGATAGTCGGCGTAAGCCTGGGCCACGTCCGCGCAACGCAGTTCGATCCAGGCCGGCAATTGCTCCGGCATCTGGGGCAATTCACTGGGCGCCTCGCGCACCAGGGCCAATTGGGCTTGCAGGAAGTTGCGCGCGGCTTCTTCACAGCCATGGGTTTCCCCATAAAGCTGCTGGTAAAGCTCCTGGTAGGGGCCGTGAGCCGATGGGGTCATGGAGGCCGGCTGGCCTGACAGCGCTGTAAGGAGTGTCATGATGGCAGTTTCCGCAAAGTCCGTTACAACGGGCCTCCCACAAGGCGGCCCCGCAAGAGCGCTCAAAAATGTGCGCTTCTAAAAAGCAGAGCATTGGGATGTGCGAAAAATTCAAATGAGGTTGGGTTGGGGTAGATAAGCGGTCATTGACGGCACAACGCAGGTCCAAATGTGGGAGGGGGCTTGCTCCCGATAGCGGTGTATCAGCCATTCCATCTGTGACTGAACCACCGCTATCGGGAGCAAGCCCCCTCCCACATTCTGCACACTCTGATGAACTATTTACGCGCCGCCTCCCACTGCTTGAGCAAGTCGTTGTAGTTCACGGTTTCGCCTTTGGGCTTCTCGTTCGCCAGTTTCGGCTTCGGCGCACCTGGCTGGTCGAACCAGTATTGCGCGTCACGCTCGGGGTTCATTTTCGGGCCGCACACCGGTTGCACCTTGGAGCGTTCCAGGCGCGTCATGATCGCATCCTGCTCCTTGGCCAGGTTGTCCAACGCCTGTTGCGGGGTTTTCTCGCCGCTGGCGGCGGCGGCGATGTTGCTCCACCACAGTTGCGCCAGACGCGGGTAGTCCGGCACGTTGGTGCCGGTCGGCGACCATTCGGTGCGGGCCGGGCTGCGGTAGAACTCCACCAGGCCGCCGAGTTTGGGGGCCATGTCGGTCATGGCCTGGGAGTTGATATCCGACTCACGAATCGGCGTCAGGCCGACGATGGTTTTCTTCAGCGACACGGTTTTCGAGGTGACGAACTGCGCGTAGAGCCAGGCCGCGAGTTTCTGCTTCTCGGGGGTGGACTTGAGGAAGGTCCAGGAGCCTACGTCCTGATAGCCCTTTTTCATGCCCTTTTCCCAGTAAGGCCCGACCGGTGACGGCGCCATGCGCCATTTCGGCGTGCCGTCGGCGTTCACCACCGGCAAGCCCGGCTTGACCATGTCGGCGGTAAACGCGGTGTACCAGAAGATCTGCTGGGCGATGTTGCCCTGGGACGGCACCGGGCCGGATTCGGAGAAGGTCATGCCGGCTGCTTCCGGTGGCGCGTAGGCCTTCATCCAGTCCACGTATTTCTGCGTGGCGAACACTGCCGCCGGGCCGTTGGTATCGCCGCCGCGGGTCACGCTGGAGCCCACCGGGTGGCAGTCCTCCACACGAATGCCCCACTCGTCCACCGGCAGGCCGTTGGGCAAGCCCTTGTCGCCGCCGCCGGCCATGGAGAACCACGCATCGGTGAAGCGCCAGCCCAGGGACGGGTCTTTCTTGCCGTAGTCCATGTGCCCGTAGATGCGCTTGCCGTCGATTTCCTTGACGTCTTCGCTGAAGAATTTGGCGATGTCTTCATAGGCCGACCAGTTCACCGGGACGCCGAGGTCGTAGCCGTATTTTTCCTTGAACTTGGCTTTCAGCTCCGGGCGTTCGAACCAGTCGGCGCGAAACCAGTAGAGGTTGGCGAACTGCTGGTCGGGCAGCTGGTAGATCTTGCCGTCCGGCGCGGTGGTGAAGGACAGGCCGATAAAGTCCTTGAGGTCCAGGGTTGGCGAGGTGAAGTCCTTGCCTTCGTTGGCCATCAGGTCGGTGATGGACTCGGTCTTGCCGTAGCGGAAGTGCGTACCGATCAGGTCCGAGTCGTTGACCCAGCCGTCATAGATATTCTTGTCGGACTGCATCTGGGTCTGCAGCTTCTCCACCACGTCGCCTTCCTGCAGCAGGTCGTGGGTCAGCTTGATGCCGGTGATTTCACTGAAAGCCTTGGCCAGTACCTTGGACTCGTACTCGTGGGTGGTAAGGGTTTCCGACACCACGTTGATCTTCATCCCACGGAAGGGCTCCGACGCCTTGATAAACCACTTCAACTCCTCGAGCTGCTGGGCTTCGGTGAGGGTGGAGGGCTTGAACTCACTGCCGATCCATTTTTTTGCGGCATCTTCATAAGCATCGGCCCAGGCCGAGGCGCTCAAACCGCTGAGGGCCAGTACGGCGGCCAATGAAATGCTATGTCGCAGCTTATTGTTTTTATTCAACATAGAGACCTCCTGGTTGTTTATTCATAAGGGCACTAGCCCCAACGCATCACACTCAACAGCCATACCAGGGAGAGCGCGGACGCCACCCAGATGCTCCAGTCGGTAACGCCGATCACCAGCAAATGCAGGTAGGCGCTGCCGAGAAGTCCGATAAACAAGCGATCACCACGAGTGGTACTGATCGGTAGAAAACCGCGCCGGGCGATGCTCGGCGAGCGCAGTTCCCAGGTGGTCATGCCCGCCAGGATCAGCGCGATGCCGCCAAAGAACAGCGCAGTGGGGGTGGTCCAGGCCATCCATTCCATCATCGATTCCTCTAGACCCGGCCCAGGGCGAAGCCCTTGGCCACGTGGTTGCGAACAAACCAGATCACCAGCATGCCCGGCAGGATCGTCAACACCCCCGCCGCTGCCAGCACGCCCCAGTCAATGCCCGAGGCAGAGACCGTACGGGTCATCACCGCCGCGATGGGCTTGGCGTTGACTGAGGTCAAGGTGCGCGCCAACAGCAGCTCGACCCAGGAAAACATAAAGCAGAAAAACGCCGTGACGCCGATGCCGGAGCCAATCAGCGGGATAAAAATCTTCACAAAGAACTTGGGAAAACTATAGCCATCGATGTAGGCGGTTTCGTCGATTTCCTTGGGCACGCCGGACATGAAGCCTTCAAGGATCCACACCGCCAACGGCACGTTGAACAGGCAGTGAGCCAGGGCCACGGCGATGTGCGTATCGAACAGGCCGATGGAGGAATACAGCTGGAAAAACGGCAGCAGAAACACCGCCGGCGGCGCCATGCGGTTGGTCAGCAGCCAGAAGAACAGGTGCTTGTCACCCAGGAAGCGGTAGCGCGAGAACGCATAGGCTGCCGGCAGCGCCACGCTCAGAGAGATCACCGTGTTCAGGCTCACGTAGTACAGCGAGTTGAGGTAGCCGGTGTACCAACTCGGGTCGGTGAAGATCACTTTGTAGTTGGCCAGGGTGAACTCCTGGGGAAACAGGGTCAGGCCGCCGAGGATTTCGGTGTTGCTCTTGAACGACATGTTCAACAGCCAGTAGATCGGCACCAGCAGGAACAGGATATAAATCAGTAACGGAATAAGCTTGCGCTTGCTCATGTTGGCGGCCTCAGCGGTTGGCGTCGGAATGGGTCATGGCGGTGTAGAACAGCCAGGACACCAACAGGATGATCAGGAAATACACCAGCGAAAACGCCGCTGCCGGGCCCAGGTCGAATTGGCCTACGGCCATCTGGGTGAGCGTCTGACTCAAGAAGGTGGTGGCGTTCCCCGGCCCGCCCCCCGTGAGTACGAAAGGCTCGGTGTAGATCATGAAACTGTCCATGAAGCGCAGCATCACCGCGATCAACAGCACGCTTTTCATCTTCGGCAACTGGATATGTCGGAACACTGCCCAGGCCGATGCACGATCAATCCGCGCGGCCTGGTAGTAGACGTCCGGAATGGCCCTTAAACCTGAGTAGCACAACAGCGCCACCAACGAGGTCCAGTGCCATACGTCCATCACCAGCACGGTGACCCAGGCGTCCATGGTGTTAGCCGCATAGTTGTAGCTGATGCCCATGGCGTTGAGGGTCGAACCCAGCAGGCCGATGTCGGCACGGCCAAAGATCTGCCAGATGGTGCCGACCACGTTCCATGGAATCAGCAGCGGAATGGCGAGGATAATCAGCACCAGTGATGACCAGCGTCCTTTGGTCGGCATGGTCAAGGCGATGGCGATGCCCAGCGGGATTTCAATCAGCAGCACACAGGCCGAGTAGATGAACTGGCGCAGCAACGAGTCGTGCAGGCGCGGATCGAGCAGCACCTGCTTGTACCAGTCGGCCCCGACGAAGTAGCGGCTGGACTGGTCGAAAATATCCTGCACCGAGTAATTGATCACGGTCATCATCGGGATCACCGCACTGAACGCCACCAGCAGGAACACCGGCAACACCAGCCACCAGGCCTTGTTGTTCTGCACCTTGTTCATGGCGCCACCTCCAGCAGGTAATCGTCGGCGTAGAGCATCAGCCATTGCGCGGGGAAGCTGATCGACGCCCTGCCCTCCGGCACTGGCTTGTCTTCAGCCAGGCGCACTTTCAGCGGCGCGCCGTCGAGGTTGAGGGTCATGATCTTGTAGGTGCCGAGGTCTTCCACATGCACGATTTCGGCTTGCAGGGCGTCAGGGTTGTACTCGTCCCATACGTGGATAAATTCCGGGCGGATGCCTACCTGCAGCTTTTGGTAGTCGGTGGCGCTGATACGTTGTTGCAACGCTTCGGACAACGGCAGCAGCGTGCCGGCAAAGCCGACGCCGCCGGGCTTGGCCTGCACCTCAATCAGATTCATCCCGGGACTGCCGATGAAATAACCGACAAAGGTATGGCTCGGCCGCTCGAACAATTCACGCGGAGTGCCGAACTGCACGATCTGCCCGCCGTACATCACCGCGATCTTGTCGGCGAAGGTGGAAGCTTCCAGTTGATCATGGGTGACGTAGACCATGGTGATATTGAACTGCTCGTGGATCTGCTTGAGCTTGCGCCGCAGTTTCCATTTCAGGTGCGGGTCGATCACGGTCAACGGCTCGTCGAACAGGATCGCCGAGACGTCATCGCGCACCAGGCCACGGCCCATGGAGACTTTCTGTTTTTCGTCGGCGGTGAGGTTGCGGGCTTTTTTGCTCAGCAGGTTTTGCAGGTCGAGGACTTCGGCAATTTCCTGCACCTTGCTGTGGATTTTCGCCTCGGCCATGCCCTGGTTTCGCAGCGGGAAGGCCAGGTTGTCGAACACCGTCATGGTGTCGTACACCACCGGGAACTGGAACACCTGGGCGATATTGCGTTTCTCCGGGGTCAGGTCGTTGACCACCTGGGTGTCGAACAGCACCTGGCCCTCAGAGGGGCTGAGCAGGCCGGAGATGATATTGAGCAACGTGGACTTGCCGCAGCCCGATGGCCCGAGCAAGGCGTAGGCGCCGCCCTGCTCCCATACGTGGTTCATTTCCCGAATGGCATAGTCCTCAGGCCCCGCTGGCGTAGGACTATAGCTATGGGCAAGGTTACGCAAATGGATCTCGGCCATCAGGCAACCCTCGCGATACGGCGCCCGGGGGCCTGGACCAAACGGCCCTGGCCATCGAACACAAACAGTTTATGGGTGGGGATATACACGCGGATCGGCGCGTCGACGTCGTACTCGTGCACCCCCGGCAGGTGCAGCACCAGCAGGAAATGTTCGCTGCGTACATGCAGGAAGGTTTCCGAGCCGCTGATCTCGGCGACTTCCACGGTCACGGCCAACTCCAGGTCATCGTCGTTGCTCGGCACCAGGCTGATATGGCTGGGGCGCACACCAAAGCGAAATTCGCCTTCGCCGATGGGACGCAGGTCGACGTTGAGCGGGAAATGCACGAAGTTGGCAAAGCTGACCTCATTGCCACTGATGCGCCCGGGCATCAGGTTGATCGGCGGCTCGGAGAACAGCTCGGCGGCGAGCACGGTCTGCGGTTGGTGATAGACCTCGGCGGCCTTGCCGCTCTGGATCACGCGGCCCTCGTGAAGAATGGTAGTGGTGCCCCCCAGGGCCAGGGCTTCGTTGGGTTCGGTGGTGGCATAGATGGCAATGGTATGGCGCGCCTTGAACAGCTCGCGCATTTCCTGACGCAGCTCTTCGCGCAGTTTGTAGTCCAGGTTGACCAGCGGCTCATCGAACAGAATCAGTTCAGCATCTTTGACCAAGGCACGGGCCATGGCAGTGCGTTGCTGCTGACCGCCGGACAGTTCCAGCGGGTGGCGTTGCAGGAACTTCTCGATGCGCAGCATCCTGGCGGTTTCCAGCACCTTGCTCTGGATCAGCTCATTGGACACACCGGCCTGGCGCAACGGCGAGGCGATGTTTTCGAACACGGTCATGGTCGGGTAATTAATGAACTGCTGGTAGACCATCGACACATTGCGCAGGCGCACCGGTTTTTGCGTGACGTCCACGCCGTTCATCAGGATGCGCCCGCTGTCGGGCTTGTCCAGGCCGGCCATCAGGCGCATCAGGCTGGTCTTGCCGGACAGCGTGCGACCGAGCAAGACGTTGAACGAACCGGCTTCGAAACGCAGGTTGGCGTCGTCGATCCAGGTTTGGCCGTCGACAACGCGGGAGACATGTTCCAGGGTCAATGACATGACACGACCTTTTTATTATTGGAATGAATCTGGCGAGTCGTCAGAGCGAGTTTCGTGCCAAAACTGCAAGCGCTTGATACGTAAGGGAATGGGTTAATGGTGATGTTCAGGAGTGAACAAAGTGGCTGAACAACTGAACACTTTCGGGGTTGACAATGAACAGTTCTGAACAACACTCTCATGACCAACAGAGGATAAAAATGTGGGAGGGGGCTTGCTCCCGATAGCGGTGTATCAGTCAGCATTTTTTTCACTGATATACCGCTATCGGGAGCAAGCCCCCTCCCACATTGATCTGGTTAGATCCGTTAGATTGTGCACATCCAATAACAATAAAAATGAAGGTCGCACCATGGCCGAACCCCTGGCTCACGACACCCTAATCCAGGATTCCTGGCGCCGTTGCCGCGCCTTTGGCCTGGATCACCAGAGCGCTCCCAGCTTTGACCAACTCCCCGCCGAAGGCATTCGCCAACTGTTGGAGAGCCAGCATTCACTGGTGCAGACCACCCACCAGGAAGTGCTGCCCTACTACGAGAACATCCTCAGCAATTCCAACTGCCTGATCATGCTGGCCGACAACCAGGGCCAGGTGCTGACCTCGTGGGGCACCCAGCGCTTTATCGAGCCCAAGCTGGCCCGTGGTTTCAGCCCTGGCGCCAGCTGGAAGGAGCGTTCCAGCGGCACCAATGCCATTGGCACCGCGCTGGCTTGCGCCCAGGCGGTGCATATCGAACACGATGAACACTTTCTCAAGGCCAACCGCTTCATGACCGGCTCGGCCGCCCCCATTTTCGATGCACAGCGCGAAATCATCGCGGTGCTGGATGTGTCCAGCGACAGCTACCTGCCGCCCTCCCACACCCTGGGCATGGTCAAGATGATGAGCCAGACCGTGGAAAACCGGCTGATCCTCAACCTGTTCCGCGGCGAACATTTCCAACTGACGTTCAACACCGGCTTGAGCAATCTCGACAGTCAGTGGGCCGGCCTGTTGATCTTCGATGAAAGCGGCCAGGTGCTGTCGGCCAACCGGCGTGCGGACAACCTGCTGGGTATCAGCCTGTCGCGGGTGATGATCGACCGTTTGTTCAAGGTCTCGCTGCTGGAGCTGCTCAACCAGCCGGAGGGCTTGCCGTTCTCGCTGCAGGCCGCGGGACGCAATCGGTTCCAGTGCCTGTTGAAGCGGCCCAAGCAGCTGCCGGTGCAAGCGCGGGTGTTCAATGAACCGACGCCGCCGCCAACCCCGACCTCGATCAACCTCAAGACCCTGCATTTTGGCGATGCACGGGTGGAAAAAGCCGTGCGCCAGGCCGAGCGCCTGTTGGAAAAGGACATTCCGTTGCTGATCCACGGCGAGACCGGGGTGGGCAAAGAGGTGTTCGTCAAGGCCCTGCATCAGGCCAGTTCCCGCAGCCGCCAGGCGTTTATCGCGGTGAACTGTGCGGCGATTCCCGCTGAGTTGGTGGAATCGGAACTGTTCGGCTATGAAAAAGGCGCCTTCACCGGCGCCAATCAGAAAGGCAGCATCGGTCTGATCCGCAAGGCGGACAAGGGCACGCTGTTTCTCGATGAGATTGGCGATATGCCATTGCCGACCCAGGCCCGGCTGTTGCGGGTGTTGCAAGAGCGCTGCGTGCAACCGGTGGGCAGCAGCGAGGTGTTCCCGGTGGACTTGCGCATCATCTCGGCGACCAACCGGGCCCTGCGTGAGCTGGTGCAGGCCGGGCGTTTTCGTGAGGATTTGTACTACCGCATCGGCGGCCTGACCCTGGAGTTGCCGGCGTTGCGCGAGCGCACTGACAAACAGGCGTTGTTCCAGCAACTGTGGCAGCAACACCGCGAGCCGACCCAGTGGGCCGGGCTGAGTGCCGAGGTGCTGGGGTTGTTCGAGCAACATCCGTGGCCGGGGAATTTGCGCCAGGTGAGCAGCGTGTTACAGGTGGCGCTGGCAATGGCCGAAGAACAGCCGATCCGTGCGGAGCATCTGCCCGATGATTTTTTTGTCGATCTAAAAGAGGCGGCGCCGCTGTCTACACGTGAGCGCCTGGATGACAACCTGGATCTGAGCCAACGCCTTGAGGCCGTGGGCGGAAATATTTCCCACCTGGCGCGGGAACTGGGGGTAAGCCGCAACACCCTGTACAAACGCCTGCGCCAGCACGAAGGCTGATTTAACGCCAACTCCAAGACACACCGGTGTAAACACCACGTCCATCGGCAGGGGTAGAGCGTGCTGCGTCCATGCCCTTGTCGTCGTAACCCGGCGTAACGGTATTGGCATAACGACGGTTGGTGAGGTTGCGCAAGTCGACCCAGGCTTGCCAGTCCTGTTTGGGTGCGTCGTAGCCGAAGGTGGCACCGAAGGTAGTGTAGGCCGCGGCATAGTAGGAATTGGCGTAGTCCACAGCAACCCGTGAAGCATGCTCGGTGTTGAGGCTGGTGTAGAAACCCGTCGGGTGGCTGTAGCGCACCTGCGCCTGGTAGTAGTGCTTGGGGATGCCGGGCAGGGTGTTGTCACCGAAACGCTCATCGTCGCGGTAGTGGAAATCGCTGAAGGTGTAGGCCTGGCGCAGGTCGAGCTTGCCGCTGCGGCCGCCGTCCCATAACGGGCTGAGCAGGCCCAGTTCCACACCCTGGTGCACGGTGGGGCTGGCGTTGGATTCGGCGATAACGGCATTGCTGGTGGAGGTCTGGGCCTGGGTTTCCACGGAGAGCAGTTCGTGGCGTACTTCGGAGCGGTAGAGGGCCAGGTCCCACTGGCCGAGCCAGGCTTCGCCGCGCCCGCCGATTTCCAGGGTGGTGGCGGTCTGGTTCTTCAGGCTGACGCCTTCGCGTGCCAGCCCATTCGCGGGTCCGGTGCTGAAGTACTTGTTGGAACCCCAGATCATCGACCAGGCATGGGGCGGCTCCACCGAGCGGCTCAGGTTGGTGTACAGCTGCAATTGCGGGGTGAAGTCGTAACGCAGGCCGATGCGCGGTGCGTAGTCCCAGTCATGCTGACTGAGCGGCGCCTGGCCCTCGGGGTAAGTCACCTGGGTTTCGCGGCGGGTGTAGATCGCGGCGAGGCCGGTGGTGAGCCATAGGTCGGGGACCAGCTCCAGGTCGTTGCCGATGTGCAGCACGGTGTCTGACCCCAGGTAGCTGTAGTCGCGGGTCTTGGTGCCGGGGGCGTAGCTGGCGGTATTGCCAGTGGGGGTGCGTACGTACTCGGAGGCGCCATTGTTGGGCAGCGCCTGGGTGGTACGCAAGCCGACGGTGGTTTTGCTGGCATGGCCGAACAGGCTGTCCTGGCGGATGTAGTTGAGGGTGCCGCTGATATCGGTGTAGGCGACTTTCAGGCGGTTGCTGCCTTCGCGCAGGTCCATGGGGTAGTCATGATAGGCCAGCCCGACCTCGACCCTTGATGCGTCGTCCAGTTGCAAGGTGGTCTTGTTGGCGATCCAGGTGGAGCCCGGTTGCAGGCGTTTGGAATCGCGAGCAGCATTCACGCTGTTGGCGGCACGCGGGTCATGGCTGACCTGGTAGCGCGTGAGCTTGCCGGGGGAATCGTTGGTGGTTTCGCGGTAGCGCAGGTAGAAACGCGTTTCCAGGTCCGGGTTGAAGCGGTAGCCAAAGTTGGCGGCAATGCCCTTGCCGGTGCCGGCGCTCTGGTGCTGGTAGCCGTCGGACTCTGAATCGGTAAGGCTGATGTAGTAGTCGGCATCCCCCAGCACCTGGCCGGAACTGACCTCGCGCTGGGCGTAGCCGCGACTGCCGACCTCGTAGCGCATTTGCAGCTTGGGCGCGTCGTAGCCGGTGTGGGTGACGTAATTGACCGAACCGCCCAAGGCCAATGCGCCCTGATCGAACCCATTGGCGCCCCGCAGCACTTCCACCCGGCTTTGCCACAGCGGGTCCTTGAGTTCATAAGGGGTGCCGCCCGGGCCGGTCAGCGGCAGGCCGTCGAACATCTCATAAAGGCCGGAGCCATGGGCACCCGGGCTGCGGTTCAAGCCCGAGCCGCGAATGGATAACTTCACCCCTTCATTATTCGCCGCCTTGGCGTACACCCCGGCCTGGTACTTGAACACATCTTCGTTAGTGCTGACACGCCCCTGTTGCACGCTGCTCATATCGATGTAGTTGGTGCCGCCGGGCACGCTGTTGAGCTGCGCCTGGGCGATTTCGCCAGCGCTGGCCTCAGTGGTGGTGACTTCGACCGGCGCCAATTGCAAGCCTTCGGCCTGTACCAGCGAGCTGAGGGTCAGGGCGGCAAAAAGGAACGGGGGTTGACGCAGCAGCATTGGGGCGGGTCCTTGGAATTCAGGAGCGTGGCAGGCCGAGCCCACCACGCGAACAGTGATGGGAAGGCAGGCACGCCCGTCAGGTCACGCCTTATTGACGGACCAGGCGGCGTCCAAGACAGTATCGAACCTGTTTTAGCCGTCCGGCGCCTTCAACGCGCGCATCAGATCGTCGGCCTCCGATCCTGCCGGGAAGCGGAACCCGCACATTTGCTCCGTGGCCAGAATCTCACCCAGCGCATCGCGCAACTGGGTTTCCGTGGGCGAGTCACGCAGCAGCTTGTGGGCCGGCAACAGCAACTCGGCAGAGACGCCCTGGACAGTCGCGGCATCAATCACGGCGAAGAGGATAAACCGCAAACGTATTTCGCGATCCGTGGGCCAAACCGTTTTTCGTTTACCCAAGGTAGGGCCTCGTGTTTAAGAAAAATCCGAGGCTATTGCCCGCAGGGACGCGTTTCAAGCAGCAGGAGGCAAGATAGGCCGCTTCCTACAGTGGAAAGGGAAACACCGCACCGTTTGAGCTATTTATGCGCGCTGCCGCGTCTCACTGCACCGGCAGAAAATTCATCAGCAACAGGCTTTGTGCGTAATTGAGGCCGATGCGGCGGTAACGCTCATCGAGGATTTCGGTGAGCAAGTCGAGGCGCGCGACGATCTTGCCGAACTCGACAGCGAAACTGAGGTTGCTGCCCTCTTCCGATATCTCATTGGAAAACAGCAGCAATACACCGTTGGCATCCTGGCGTTGACTGAGCAGCCAGGTGGCCTTCTCGATATTGCGTGCGGCATTGCTGACGAACTGCGGGTTGATTGAGTCAGTCACATAAAACTGCGTGCGCCCTCCGTGGGCGGTCACGAGCATGCTGCCGATCGCGTAGATAAACGCACCGACCCGGTCGCCACGAAAGTCGGGACTCAAGGAATAACTCAGGGCAGCCAGATCACGCCGGTCTCCCAGTGCGGGCAAGGGTTGACGATTCTCGATGGCCTGACGGATTACCCGCGCCGCGCTCACCGCATCCGGGTAACCCGACTGGCGCCACTGGCTGGGGTTACGCAGGTAGAGCTTGCTCATCAGCAGGTAGAGGCTTTGCAGGTTGTCGCGCATGCCCAGGGTCGCCATGCGGTCGACGCTGGTCTGGAAGAACTCATCGGGCTTGCCGCTGCTGAACTGCCTGGCGATATCGCGGCCTTGTTGCTGGCTGCAACCCACTACGCAGAGCGCGAACACCAAGGCCAGCAACAGCGGCCATAGCGAGGTAAAAACAATTGACGTTCGATCCATCGGCACCGGGTCTGATTCTGTGGGCTACCCGCGGGAGTCGGGTAGCCGGGACAGGGATAGATCAGCAGAATGGAAAAAAGTGCAGCCGCACGGGTCAGATAAGCATAGGACTACAGGCGCTGATCTGACCCGGCACTGGATGAACGGGTGCGTTAAAGCAGTATCGTGGCAAGCATGCCCAAGGCGCCCAGGCAAAACCCGACCAGCGCACCGCGCCCTGGCGCTTCATGAAACAGCGACCACACCACCACTGGCTCAAGTAGCAACAAGGACGTGACCGAGACCACGGTGACAATCCAGATGTCACCCACCGCCCTGTACCCCAGCCAATAGGCGCCCAGCAGGCAAAACCCGGCAAAACACATCACCACGACGGGCAGCACAAATGCTCCCCAGGAGCCGCCGCCGGTGTGGGCCAGCCTGGCGGTTACCACCTCGCTGTAGATTGCACAAAACTCCCCGATCACCATCAACCCTAGAGCAAAAACTCCGAGTAGTTCTTTGGACATATCAAAAATTCCTTCGTATTCAGCGCGATATTTTTCAGCTCCCAGCCAGTGATGCTGGCGTCCAGGGAGGCATTGCCTTCATACGAAGTGCGTTTGAAAAGGCCTGAATTATCGAAGTACTTGTCCATGCTCGTATCCTTCACAGGGGGTTGAGGCTCAGCGGCCCACTAGCGGGCGTGTCGATCATAGAGGCAACGTGAAGCAATTCACAATTATGGAATGCCGATATTGAAGGCTAAAAACCGAGCAAATAGTATCTCGCTTCACTCGAGCGCCAACTTTATAGGGATATTGCTCTGCGCCAGCTCGAGTTCCCACGTGTGCGCAGGCAATCAAACATTGAGGTTTGCCATGCGCCTTTCCACACTCGCACCCGCCGCCGCCTTGCTCAGCCTGTTCACGCTGACCGCCCATGCTGCGGACCTGTCTGCCCTGACAGGCGCCCTGTCATCGGCCCTCGGCGGCGCCAATCAGAACACTACCGCTAACGCCAACAACGCGTCCTGCCAGCAGCAGATCCGCGACCTGCAAGCCAACATCAATGCGGCCAATGCCAAGGGCGACACCCTACGCGCCACGGCCTTCCAGGCAGCGCTGACACAGACCAATAAAAGCTGCGCCAACGGTAGCTACAATGCCCAGGCGCAGGTGGATACCAGCAGTCAACGCCAGCAAAACGTGAACAAGGCTGCGGATGCGATTAATGCGATTGGTGGACTGTTTAAGTAAGCCGCACAGTGATGTAAGAAGAGCCCGCGGTTGCGGGCTTTTTTTCATCTGCCCGTTAGTTATCTGCCGTGCACGGCCCAGCGCGATATAAATGCTTTAATGCACGCGATACCCAGATAGCAAAGGAAATTGCGCGATGAACAAATACCTGCTGTGTTCGCTAATGGCACTGGTCGCGGGGTGCAGCACGGGGCCTTATCTGCACCCGGAATCGTCGGTGGGCCAGAACGCCCTGCTTTCACGAACCTGCCCGGGTGCACACGCCGCAATCAGTTTTACGCCATTGTCCGAAGAACTCAACTGGGTTCGCGTGCTGGTGTATGTGGCCCCACCGGGGACACTCAGTTGGCCGGGTAAGGTGAGGGCTACCGACACAGAACTTCGCCTGTTCGGTCGCCTGTATAAACCGCATCTGGGCAACCCCGCCACGTCACTTTGGGTAAGTGCGGCCTCGCCTGACGTAACCGTGAAACTGGCTTCGGGGCAGAGCTATCAGGTCAGTATCGAGCAGTTGAAAACTGGGTTCGACCCCAAGCAAATATCCACGTCCTCGATTAAAGGCACACCTTTGGGTAAAGGCGATATGGACGACTTCACGCTGACCTTTCCGGATATCTTCGTCAACGGTGAAAAAGTCCCCATGGCGCCGATTCACTTCAAAAAGCGCGAAGAGCGTTATGCGCCGGTGTTCAACTGCTGAACCGAATCAGTCGGTGTTCATGAAACCAAATTACCTTGCACAGAAGCCAGCTTGATCCCGAACGCTACAAAAGCGGCGGCGCTGGTTGGTATATTGAATGGTGCGCTCTTCATCGTGTTCCCTGCGTCCGATGCCGCACAAGGAGCATGCAGCAACGATGGAGCCTGTAGATGCGTTTGAATGCCAGGTTCCTGACGTACTCGGCTGGGGTACAAATGCAATCAAACTGTGGGAGGGGGCTTGCTCCCGATGGCGGAGGGTCAGTCAGCACATCTGATACTGACCCACTGCCCATCGGGAGCAAGCCCCCTCCCACATTTGGGCGATGGTGTGCTTGAGCCAGGCGTCAGACAGTGCCAGTACCACTTGCGACGAGACGGGGCCAGCAGCCTCGGGCCACTGAAGGCCAAAGGCTGAAATGCAAGGGTCTCAGATACTCCCGAACACAGCTTGGTTCACCCTCACGGAAAAACGCCCTAACCTGACTTCATACTGCGATGCGTAGACAGCACCCCTTTCTTATCAAAAAGAAAAATCATCTGGTTGCCCCCAGAGTCCTGACAAACAACGCCCTCAGTTTCTCCGTCGACAATTCCTTGGCATGCCATGTTCGATACATATGGACGGATTTGGCACTTCAGGGTTTTGCCATCCTGGATGATCAGGTGATGGGTGGCGGAGATGTCTTCTGGAGCAGGCCTGGGGCAGGAGCCGTCACCCCAATCAACCCCTCGATGATTGGGTTGTGAGACGCAACCGGCAAGCAGGAACAGGGGCAACAGATATTTGAAATTTATGATCACCGTCCTTGGTTGCGAAGAAGATGAGTACATTCTTCGTAACCATATCTCGTTTTATCGGAGGTGTTCTTTCAAGAACGGACGATTTGCGCCCCCGGCCCAGCGCCGGCCTTCTTGTTTCTAGTGATCCCCCACTCTGCTATGGTGGCGCCCTCATACCGCAACGCAAGCATCAAAGAATGGACTCATGGAAGACTGTTGTAATCGTCGTGATGACGTTGATCGGCAACCAGGTAGTAGCGGCGGAAAATGCCAACCCTTTCGATAAAGGTCTGATGATCACGACGTTCCTGCCAACTATTCTGATTGGGGCAACGACGTCTCTCACGACCGAACCGCCAGAGCTTTTCAAATCAGCCAAAACCGATGCTCTTGCCTACATAGGCTCGAATGGCGAGATTCGCGGTGCGCAGTTTGAGCAAGCATCCCGGCATTATCGCTCAACTTATAGATCGCCCCTCATGTCCGATATGCAACTCGCCCAGGCGATTGCGACTACATACTGA
The DNA here is from genome assembly GCF_001427465.1 of Pseudomonas sp. Root569. NCBI lineage: Bacteria > Pseudomonadati > Pseudomonadota > Gammaproteobacteria > Pseudomonadales > Pseudomonadaceae > Pseudomonas > Pseudomonas sp. Root569. The sequence continues at coordinate 43,350 of NZ_LMGQ01000012.1, forward strand.
TACCGACCGTTAACCTATCCTCCCTGCAATCAGCGGCGGGTGCCTCGACCTAATCCAACTCCCCGCCTGCTGCCGGTGCCCATTCTGTAAGAGCGCATCCGTACTCGGCCCACAGAACCTGTGATCCCTTCCCGTTCAAAGTCAGCCGCTAATGCTCTTGCGGAATCGCCGGGAGCCAGCCCTTGGCGAATTCTCGGGTTTTCGGGTCGAAATTGATTGGGTGGCCAGTGGGGCATTTAACCTAGCCCTATCGAGCCCCCTCGCCAGAGCGTTTGTCATCGTTTCTCCCGGCAATGAATCGGGCGCCTCCTCAAAAAGCATCTTCCCATCAACTCCGTAGACCCCTATGAACAACTCCGTTCTGCCGAGAAGCGACATTCGGACTTGGACGTTTAGAAGCGTGCCATCAGGCTGCCGCTCATCTACGGATCGAGTATGAAGGGCGGGATCAGCCCAGTCCCAGAAAACCTTACCCCTGTTTCTCATGTAAGCGCCCCGATGTTAAGGCGGCAATTATGCGACTGGATTGGGGAGGAAAATAGTACAGAGCGCAGGAAATTTTCTGTTTCCGTGAGGCTCGATGTCACTGATCCACGTGCCTTGGACTGAGGCAGCCAAGCGGTGGAGAGGCCTGATCATCCACTTTAGGCTTCAGAAAATGCGTCCACGCTGAGTGAGCAGCGTCGTAGCGTGCATTTGCGCCGCTCCACTCTACACCGCCAATTTTTCCCGCAACTACAAGCATCATCAGATCACTTATGGCTGCGTCGAGTTCGAGCAGACGTTTGTGCGCTTCGAATCGGAAGTCGTCGTTACTGGTCATGGCCCTAAGCACCTGTGCAAAACATGAGCCGTAGACATTTTCCTATACGAAAAATTCTTGCCTGTACAACAAAATCGTCATCCCAAGCATGCTGTTCCACGATCAGCCTCGAATGAAACACTGCATCACCCGCAGATCTCGTCATAAATTGCCTGAGGTTTGAGTGCCGGCCTAGCAATAGACAGGTATCCACTGGCTGCCAATACGTGACCATGAATATGGGGCGGGCACCGGCCATGGCCAACGTTACACCCGCAAATTAGGGCAAACAGACTTTGCCAACCCCCTGCGAATGAACACCGAACACAACGGTGAAGACGAGTGAATCAGCCAGGCTGAAATTTGATTCGAACCTACTTATTGGGCTCGAATTTCGCGAACATCATGCCGAAGAAAAAGCCCCCGACCATGGCCAGATAGACAGACTTATAGCCGGAAACGTTATAGGCCAACCAGTAGTTGGCTGCGGTGATTACGGCGAATGCCAAGAAAAACTGCTTACGAGAAAATTGGCTTAAAAAACGACTTGCCGCCGCGTTCATAGCCTTGAGTTTATTCATTGCGCTTCCTTCCTTGAAAAATGCGGCAATCCTAACTTAGACACCTTTTGTCTGCCATGCTGCATCCGGTAACCGAAGGGCGACAACTGCTTATGATTGCTACGTGAGCATGTAACTAGGGCTTTACCGAGCTCTTGATCACCCAAACACCAACAAGAACAAACGCTGCTGATTTAGCCACGGCGAACAGAGAATCTCTTCCAGCAAACAACTCAAACGCCGAAAATAGTAGCGAGATCGTCCCTACTACCACCAACCCATAGCCAACTGGGCGCACGTACCTGTGGAACATTTTTTCGTCTCCCTGATAAAAATGAAATTGTAGATTTCCTCACATCGTAACCTTATCAACCTTTGCGCCACCATCCGCGATCACGAAGAGCGGCGCCTGAATGCACATAATCCATGAGCAACGACATGTACGAGGCCAGCGCACCTGCTGTGGTTTTTTGATTGCGGCATTATCTTCTGGCTATCGTCCTCAACACCACCGGAACCCTGGGCCAATAGCGGTCTATCCCAGCGTTAATCCACGACGAACAACTTCGCCCCCCTGGTGCTGAAAGATCGGTGCCCCTCAGCGTTGCTGCCCACCTGATAGCTCACCATTGCGTGTAAGGCGATCTGCAAGCCGACCTCAAGATCCGCGGTCGCAGCATTGAACTGGAGTTCTTCCAGGCCGTGAACACGCCGGATCGCGCTGATCATAGCGGGCGGTACCAAAGCGACAAAGAAAAGCACATGCGGTACCTGGCTCGCCTGGAAATGCAGCATAACCGCACACGCATTCGTGACTATCTGTGCAATGTCTTCACGGGCTACACGTTCAAGGCGTCAGATCGGAAGTGCGGTTTAGGCGACTTGACCAACATCGAGTGGATCAATGCCGACTATGTAAGCAAGCGCCGCTTCCGTCCGCCAAACATTCCCGCTGCCGATTACAACTCGCTATCAGGCGACAAGAAAACCATTCAGCATGGCTCGAAGGTTTGGACGACTGACCACAAAGGCCGCTGGTACCAGGGCACCGCGTTCGTGAACATCAACAACATGTGGTGGGTGGCTTACGGCAAATACGGATACACCAACAAGGCGTGCTTTGAGCTATTTGTTGACCGGCCGGCAGACATCAGGACCAAGAAAAACGAGCGGGCCCGCCGCCAGCGCTTGGAAGACATGAGGGCCAGAGCAGTGGCCGGGATGAACTATCGGCGGGCCGAGGTTTTGCGCAAGGTTCTTTTCCCTGAGCCTGAGCCATTGTTCATGATCCTCAACATGAAAGACGGGGTCTATTTCCGTCCCAATTACAGCGGATATACCAGTGACACGATCAGGGCTGGCAAGTACACCCGCGCGGAGTTGAAGCCTTATCTGGGCGACGCTGACGAAAAAGACGACCTGAAGGCCGTGCCGATTTCTCAGGCCGCCTGATCCGGCTCCATGCCGGTCACCCGTAATACCCCAAACCAAATTGCCACCACCGGCCAACGGAGGGCGGCGCCTGACTGGAGATAATCGATGGACGACCAGTTCTACCTGCAAGACAGCCGCAGCCACGCCTACGTCGGCGATGGGTTGTCGTTCTGGGGCTTTGGCGGCTCCGGATATGTCACCGACTTGGCAAAGGCCCAGGTGTTCACCCGTAAAGGCGCTTGCGATCACCGCGACACCGACATCCCTTGGCCCAAGGCCTATGTCGACGCCCGGGCGCGAGTCGGTGTCGATTGCCAGAATGTCACGTTGAGTGAGGCGCTGGACCAACACCCTGACGCAGCCGAGTTTTACATCCAGAAGCCGCAGTGCTGGAACGGCAACAACCTGATTTGGCTTTGTGAGGACGGAGTATTCACGAGCGATCTCTCGAAGGCAGTCGTAGTACCGAAGGCTCACACCATCACCTGGATAGGCAAGCTTGGCTCAACAGGCGCCATAGTGTGGCCCAAGCCATACATCGATAAGTTCGCCCGAAGGCTGGTTGAGCGAGACGACGTGAACATCAAGGAGGCCTTGCGTGGCACCGGCATAAAACTGGCCAAGCCGCAAAAGCCGCGAATGATGATGTTTAACTGCGATGGTTGCGGTCGGTTCATAAGCGACGCGCAGCGCTACCGGGAAGACTGTCGGAACTGCGGAACAAGCAACACGCCTTGAGGAGCATCAACGTGAACGCTTGGCGCTGCCCGGCTGCGCGAATTGTTCAAACTCGGCGAACATGATAACCGCCGTGAACTGCAACTCCCCGTACTGAGCGGCTATCTCGTCAGTCTGGAACGGCCAGTATTTCTCGTAGAAATCTTCCGCCGCTGCCTCAGCTTCGTCCTTTGCGATTTGAAGCTCGAGAAGGCCTGCTTCGTAGTTGTCATCACGCATACATACCTCCTTGATTTGGCTCCATGCCGGTAACACGTAATACTTCATACCAAACAGCTGTGCCGTTCGATCACTATCAAGCCGGTAGCCACGAGTACTCGTCCACCTCCTGGTTATAGCTGGCAAGATCAATTATTTCCCGCAAGCAGATCAGGACTTCAAGCTTTTGCATGTCGTTTGGAATCCCTATCCGCCTCAGCATCGCACGCGCGTCCTCTTCGATTGCTGCGAGTGCATCAATATCGCTTTGCAGTCTCATATAGGCCTCCTGCCTGGATGAGTTATTCAAATACCAATACTCCTAAAATCAACATCAAGCCAGCCGACGAGGTTCCCATATGTCCGATATCACATACGGTTCTGTGTGCAGCGGCATCAAGGCCGCGACACAAGCTCGAGCCGTTCCTCTCGGCGGTTGTTGCCCAACACAAACGAGGACACGACCATTCTGGCAGCTAATGTACGAGCAAACGCAGTCGAAGGCATTACAACATGGCAGCAAAGAACCTGGGCACTCACATCAAGCGCGTGACGCTGATCGCTCAGGAGAACGGCTTCAAGTTCGCCGCCCCCCATGAGGCGCATCAATAACCAGGTGCGACAACGTCGCCGTCAGACATGGCTTGATTTGCCAGCATATGAAATCGAAGAGGTAGGCCATGGCCAAGACTGCTCAGGAACGATCGGCCAAAGCTGCGCAGAAGCGGCTGGCGGGCGACGAATATTTTTTGCCAGTCTGAGCTCGTCAGCCGTACCATTTCATTTTTTGAACCCCGCCTTACCGGGGCAGTCATGATTTTTTAGAGGGCTAAAAGCCCCGCGTGGCATAAAGCCTCAGAACCTTGTGTGTGGAGTCGATGACGACCAGTGACAGTTTCGACTTGCCAGTCGCAGCGCAACGTCCTGCAGAAAAAATTCTCAGAGAGATAGAGACTGCTGGATCAATGATACTGGCTGTTAAATACGGTGCGAAAGCTCATGGCTTCGTGATCGGCCTGACATGCGTAGGCGCAATCACAGAAGAGCAAGGCGAGGTACTTATCCTTCAGTTTGATAGGGCAACGGAGCGCAAGCTCAGGGAGTTGTCGATATAGCCCGCGCATCCGCTCCAGAAGAGCCAGTATCGCTAGACGGGTTCAATGGCATGAACAACACCTTTTGTGGTTACCGAAAAGGTGTCGCAGATCATCATGGCAGCGGGCCTGAAGTCGCTCGCCGATGACCCGGCCGAGCCTGAAGACGAAATCGAAACACCAGCATAACCCACCCTACTCGCTGCATCCGGTAACCGGAGGGCGGCGCCTGACTGGAGATAATCCATGAACCACAACTGCGCATACGTTCGGCAGCACTATCAGGTGCCTGCCGAAGTCGGCCGCCGCGTCATCGCCTACGGAAAGCCCGGCATCATCCTGGCGGATCGCGGCCACTACATCGGTGTAGTGCTGGATGAAGATCCGAAGAAGCGGATCAGCAACTTCCACCCTACCCATGAAATGCAGTACGGCGAGATGGCCGAAACGCTGCCGCTCAAAGAGTGGTTGGTCCTACCGTTCAAGCACGATTGGAACGATCTCAACTGGAACCGAGAGGCGCGCGAAGACTTGGTCAGGGTCTGGGCAGCCACTCGAAGCCAGGCAAAATACAAGGCCTATGAAAAGCTTCAGGATTACTGCCACAGCATCAGGGCGATGCACCACCTCAAAGTCCGGCGCGCCTGAACAAGTCTTGCCGCTCTTTCAGGTCAGACAGTAGAAGGCCCAAGCCTCTCTTTCAAAAATCGAACCGCGGAACTGTAGCCCCTACTGTTTTTAGCATCACGCAAAAGGACCCGCCCTTCATTATGGTCATCGCCAAGACCGAAGCGCTCCGTGTGCAGATAAAACTCGCCGGTTTCCTCTTCGAACTCCAGTGAGTAGGTCCAGTCCTCGACGCCTTTGGTTCTCGTTCCTACCGTAAATCGCATGCTGATTCCCCTTCGGCTCCATGCCGGTCACCCGTAATACCCCATATCAACGAATCACGCCAGCCGGGGAGGCAGGCGCACGCTTGGAGATAACCCATGAGCACCTTTGCAGTGTTTGGAATGACCCTCGATGTCGCCATGGCTGAGGCTAGGAAGACCGTCAAAACCACCCGGCCCGACCCAAAGCGCCCCGGCCACAAGATAGAGCTTTCGGTCGAAGACTGGCTGATCAAGGTCACCCAGAAGGCCGAACAGATCATGGGGGGGTCAGGGTGAAGCAGCTCAGCCCGCTCTTCGACGCACCGCAGTACGCCGAGCAGTTCATTGAGCTAGCTCGCAAGGGTAGCCGGTGCCGCGATATGGAGATTCGGGCGAAGGCCGTGCTGGTGGACGCCAAGGGCAAGCCGATCATAAATCCAAGGACGAAGGCGCCGAAGGTTGGGTTTTCGGAGTGGCCGCCGAAGCAGGAGGCGGCCTGAATCGCCGACTAACGATGCCGGCGTCCAGACTGCCTTACAGCTCAGAAGACGTTAATCAGTCATCCCTATTTTTGTCACATAACCCGCAATCCCATGCCGCATCGCTGAGCACAGATTGGATGGCGGCATTCATTTCATCTCTTGAGCTGAATACACCGCGAAACTCGCTATCGTAGAGACTGTTTCCCAATGCGAAAGCTTCACCATCACAGTCTTTGGTGAGAATTTCACCGTGGAATTCGCACTCTTTAATAGCTCCGGCACGCCGAGCTATGTTTTCCGCTGCGGCTCGCACAACTTCCTGATCATCCCGCATTTTTTGAACCTCATTTCCTATGAGGGAATAGAAATAACTCACTTCAGCATATAGCGCCAGCTGGCGAGGACCATCTATGTCCGCACAACAGAAGAAACCCAAATTCATCCATGGCCAGCCGAGCATGGGCTTGCCGTTCGAAAAGGAACTGGTGGTCGACCTGTTCGCTGGCGGTGGCGGCGCCAGCACCGGTATCGCCAGGGCATACCGGGAGCCGGACGTAGCGGCGAACCACAATCCAATAGCCTTGGCTGTACACCGCGCCAACCACCCAAACACAGCGCATTACGTCGCCGACGTGTACGAGGTTGACCCACGGAAAGCCACTGACGGGCAGCCCGTCGCGATTATCTGGGCATCGCCTGATTGTCGCCATCACAGCAAGGCCAAAGGTGGGGCACCGCGTGATCGCGGGGTGCGTGGACTGGCATGGGTGGTGATCCGCTGGCTGTTCGTCACGAAATCCCGCCTTCTCTTCCTTGAAAACGTTGAAGAGTTCTGCGATTGGGGGCCGATCGACGACGACGGCCAGCCGATCAAGTCTGAGCGTGGCCGCACCTTTAAAGCGTTCATCTCCGCAATCAGTACCGGGCTACCAGCTGATCACCCTGACATGCCGGAAATCATCGAGGCCATCGGAGAGTTCGTGCCGATGGAAGCTCTGGAGCGCGGGCTTGGTTACAACGCCGAGTGGCGGGAGCGGATCGCGGCGAACGCCGGCACGCCCACCATTCGCAAACGCCTTTACCTGGTTGCCCGTAGCGACGGCAAGCCGATCGTTTGGCCAGCGCCAAAACACCATAAGCGGCCCGCCGCAATGCAATTGCCGTGGCGTTCTGCCGCCGAGTGCATCGACTGGAGCAACCTCGGACGCACGATTTTTCGTGAAAAGCCGATGGCCGAGAACACCATGCGCCGCGTGGCCAAGGGCTGCTGGCGGCATGTGCTGACCAGTGCGAAGCCCTTCATCGTCCCTATGCGCGGAACGTCGTCGGGGCACACGAGCACCCACGGTGTCCACGAGGCGCTATCGACCATCAGCGCGGGCGGCACGCATCACGCTTTGGTGCAGCCGGTAGCTGCGCCGTTCCTCACCGAGTGCGCCAACGGCTCATCTGAACGCAACTTCGACGCCAAGGAGCCACTGCGCACGCAGGTCGCCCAAGTCAAGGGCGGCCACTTCGCGATGGTTGCTGCACACATGACTGCATTCGGGCAAAACGCAGTGGGCAGCTCACCTGACGACCCGGCGCAGACAGTTCTGGCCGGTGCTGCGCGCCACGGCATCGTCACAGCGTTCTTCGAACAGGCGAATGGCGGTTTCTACAAAGGGGACGGCCGATCGGCCTACGACCCGATATCGACAATCTGCCAGTCCGGCGCCAACCAGCGCCTGGTGAGCGCTTATCTGGTCAAGTACTACGGCAGCGAGAAGGACGGCATCTCGCTCAATGAGCCGATGCACACGCTGCCGACAAAAGATCGGGTGGCGGTCGTCGAGACAGTACAGGTGCCAGATACACTGACATCTGAGCAGATGGAAGGCGCCCGCCGCTGCGCCGCGTTCATGCACAAGTATTTGCCGGAGCACTTCAAAGACCCGTCGGAAATGGTGATGGTCGGTGGCTATGTGCTGAGCGACATCACCCTGCGCATGTTGCAACCGCCGGAGCTGAAGGCCGCGCAGGGCTTCGACAAGGACTACATCATTGACCGCGGGCTGTTTGTCGACCCGGTTACCGGCGCCGAGGAATGGCGCGAAATAAAGAAGGCCGACCAGGTGCGCCTGATCGGCAACAGCGTCTGCCCAGATGAGGCCGAGGCACTGGTCGCTGCCAACGCCGCGGACATCATCGAGCTTTACCAACGCCTCGCCGCATAAAGTGAATGCCCCCCCGCAGGCTAATGAGCTGCCTAAATTAATAGGCAACTCAAAAATTTAGTTGGTGTCCAGCGAGCGAACTAAAAATGGTTTAACTTCTGTTAATTCAAAGAGATAATTCTCCACATAAGACTCAGTCCTATCAACGAGTTGAGCAATATGAACCAGAAAATTTTGTGGAACAAGCTTTGGTATTGGGTTTTCGTTTCGGATACGATGGGCGATATTCCCCCTAATAGTTATATATTCATCTAATTTTGACTCAGCATTAACAGCGGACATTTTCTGCCAATACCAACATTCGCTCAACTTAGGTATACCTAATAACTGCGAATACAGCGCATTCACCTGAGGAGTTTTTGGAGTGTTTAGCGTCCCCACCCAATCGTCATAGACGCTTTGCTTGTGAGCGCTCAAAATATTCCGCCAACCGCCATCTGCCAAATCCCAAAGCCTAGAAGGGTCCTTAACATCAACCAATTTCCGAGCAGCATAATTCCTGACTTTAGCGGGTATTACTTCGTGATTTTTAGCATTGGCAAGCAAAAAGTCAAAGGACTGAGTAGCCAAATCCTCAATAAATGACTCCCAGCACGCGGTAATAAAAACAATAGCAGAACGATTAAGAACTTCAACGCCGAACTTTCTTCCGACGCCATGACCTGCAACTATCCCATGTATCTCCCAAAGCCTTTCAATATCAATTTTGTTAGCTTCGAATGCTGTCTTTGCTAGTGAGGTCATATTGAAATCCATTTCCATGTTAAGGGCAAAGCATGTTCCGCAAATGCAACGGAAGAAGCAACATATTTTACAACCGAGATATCAATCTCGCGTCCCCACTTTAACAACCCCACCGTCTACCGCCACGCGCGGCAAGGGAAACTCCATGCTCGCCATGAAACTCACCCTGACACTGCTGGGCGCTTTGCTGTACCTGGTCGGCAGCGGATGCTGGCTATTCTGGATCGCCCCCCGCCTTCTGGCCGACGGCGAAACGGCCGACATCCTCTACGCCTTCGCCGGCACTTGCGGCTGGCTGCTGATCACCTTCGGCCTGGCCATCCAAATCATCAAGACAGCACGGCCCACGGCGGCCGGCCGGAGGTAGGCATGCAAGCAGAGATCCTGTCGGACGACGAGCTCGCCGACCTAACCGGCTACAAGCAGCGCGCTCACCAGCGCAAATGGCTGAAAGACCGAAACTGGGTGTTCATCGAGAGCCGTGGCGGCCGCCCTCTGGTGGGTCGGATGTACGCGCGCATGAAGCTTGGCATGGTTAACGCCGCAATCGCAGATCCAAACCCGCCGCCGGCGCGTCCAGCTTGGACGCCTGATTTCTCCAGAGTGAACTGATATGCGCCCCCGAAACACGGAAAACAGGGACTTGCCGCCAGGAATGGTGCGTCGTAAGCGCCCAAGGAAGAATGGCAAGGTCTGGATCGGCTACTACTACCGTGACTCAGCGGGAAAAGAGATTCCGCTTGGTACAGACCTGAGCAAAGCCCGGCTGAAGTGGGCCGAACTGGAGGCCAAAGAAAAGCCTGCCGACCTGACAACGATGAAGGGCATCTTCGACCGGTACGTGCGCGACGTCATCCCAAAAAAGGGGGAGCGGACCCAGAAGGACAACATGGCCGAACTGAAACAGCTTCGTCCTACGTTTGATGAGGCGCCCATCGATTCAATTACGCCATTCAACATCGCCGGCTACCGTGATGCCCGCTCAGCGAAGGTTCGTGCCAACCGCGAGATCGCGCTCCTGTCCCACGTTTTCAACATGGCCAGGGAGTGGGGGCTGACGGAACGGGAGAACCCTTGCCAGGGCATCAGGAAGAACAAGGAAGCGCCGCGTGATTACTACGCCAACGCGGCTGTTTGGGATGCCGTCTACGCAGTTGCCGAACAAGAACTCAAGGAAGCCATGGACCTGGGCTATTTGACCGGACAGCGGCCTGCTGACGTGCTGATCATGCGTAGCGACGATACCGAAGGTGACTACTTCCTGGTAACGCAGGGCAAGACCGGCCAGAAGCTTCGAATCCTGATGCGTACGGAAGCCGGGGAAAACAGCTTGGGGAGATTGGTCAGGGAGATTGGCGAAAGGAATGTCGGTCATTCATCCAAGTACCTGTTGATCAACAGGTATGGAAAGCGAATGACGAAGGGGATGTTGCGCTTGCGCTGGGACAAGGCTCGGGAGAAAGCCCAGCAGAACGCCATCGAACAAGGCGACCCGCTGCTGGCGGCCAAGATTGGAGGGTTTCAGTTCCGCGACATCCGGCCGAAGGCCGCGTCGGAAATCATCGATATCGGGGATGCAAGCCTGCTGCTGGGACACAGCAAACAGGAGATCACAAAGCGGGTTACAGGAGGATTGGCGCCACCGCGAAACCGTCCAAATAGGCAATGTTTCGGAACCCCTACTCAAAAGTTTCGGAACTCCCGCCAAAAGCAGAAGAAACATTCTCGAACCCCAGAAACACAAAAGCCCCGCTTTCGCGAGGCTTTCGTGTAAATCTTGGCGGGAAACCAGGGATTCGAACCCTGGGAACGCTATTAACGTTCGCCGGTTTTCAAGACCGGTGCATTCAACCACTCTGCCAATTTCCCTTGTGCATCACAGGATTATAGTAGCTCATCCCGTCTCAGCGGGCGCCATAATACCCGAATGAAACACACTGTCAAACTCTCTGCATCGCTTGTTACAGGGCGTCTGTTATGATCTTTGCGACTGAACGTTTCAAAACTGAAGGAGTGTCGCCATGCGCGAACAGAATTACGCAGTGAATGGTAACGCGCAGGCTGAGCAGCTTGAAGTCAGCCGCGTCTTGCGCAACACGTACGGACTGCTCGCCCTTACCCTCGCATTCAGCGGCGTGATGGCCTACGTGGCCCAGCAGATGCGCGTTGGTTATCCGAATATCTTTGTCGTGCTGATCGGCTTCTATGGTCTGTTCTTCCTGACCAACAAGTTGCGCGATTCGGCCTGGGGCCTGGTGTCGGCGTTTGCCTTGACCGGTTTCATGGGCTTCATCCTCGGCCCGATCCTCAACCGTTACCTCGGCATGGCCGGCGGTGCGGAAGTGGTCAGTTCGGCGTTTGCCATGACTGCCCTGGTGTTTGGTGGCCTGTCGGCCTACGTGCTGATCAGCCGTAAGGACATGAGCTTCCTGGGTGGCTTCATTACCGCGGGTTTCTTCGTGTTGCTGGCGGCAGTAGTGGCCAGCATGTTCTTCCAGATCAGCGGCTTGCAACTGGCGATCAGCGCGGGTTTTGTGCTGTTTTCCTCGGTGTGCATCCTGTTCCAGACCAGCGCCATCATCCACGGCGGTGAGCGTAACTACATTATGGCGACCGTGAGCCTGTATGTTTCGATCTACAACCTGTTTATCAGCCTGTTGCAGATCTTCGGCATCATGAGCCGCGACGACTGATCAGTCAGTCACAATAAAAAATGCCCCGTATCGCGAGATACGGGGCATTTTTATTTCCAGGCCTGCACGAATGGTCAGTACTGGTTGGGTTCCATTTCCAGCTCGACCTTGAAGCGCTTGAAGATATCCTGCTGGATACGCAACGCCAGGTTGGCAATCTCGCGGCCTGTGGCGGTGCCGTAGTTGACCAGCACCAGCGCCTGCATCTTGTGTACCCCCGCATCGCCGTCTCGAAAGCCCTTCCACCCTGCCTTGTCGATCAGCCAGCCGGCGGCGAGTTTCATTTGCCCGTCGGCCTGAGGGTATGCGACCAAGTCCGGGTATTGGCTTTGCAGTTCGGCAGCGAGGGCCTGGGACACCAGTGGGTTCTTGAAGAAGCTGCCGGCATTACCCAACTCTGCCGGGTCCGGCAGTTTCTCGCGGCGAATGCTGCAAATCGCCCGGCTCACATCGCTTGGTGTAGCGTGGGTGATGCCCTGCACGGTCAGGCGCTGTTGCACCGGGCCGTAGTCGAGTTTCAGGTGAGTGGTGCGGCTGAGGGCAAAGCGTACCCGCAGGATCAACCACCGCCCGACTTCATGCTTGAACAGGCTGTCACGGTAAGCAAACCTGCATTCGTCCAGGCTGAAATCCCGCAGCTCGCCGGTTTGGCGATCCAGGGCGGTGAGGCCGGCGAACACATCCTTGATCTCCACGCCGTAGGCACCGATGTTCTGCATGGGTGCGGCGCCGACGGTGCCGGGGATCAGGCTGAGGTTTTCCAGACCGCAAAAGCCGTGCTCAAGGGTCCACAACACAAACGGATGCCAGGCTTCGCCTGCTTCGGCCTCGACGACCACGTGCACGCCATCGTCGTGCACCACGCGAATGCCTTGGGTGGCCATGCGCAATACCAGCGCAGGCACATCCTGGGTCAGCAACAGGTTGCTGCCACCACCGATCACCAACAGTGGCAGCGATTGTGCAGCCGCGTAGGCCAGAGCCTCGCGGACATCCGCATCACTGTGGGCCTCGGCAAACAATTGCGCACGCACATCAATGCCGAAGCTGTTGAATGGCTTGAGCGATACCTGCGCAAGCACTTGCAAGGTCATAAGCGGCCCTTCAATTCGATCACCAATAAATCGCAGGCGCGCTCGATCAGGTCCAGGACCCGCTCGAAACCTTGCTCACCTTCATAGTAAGGGTCTGGCACCTCGTCCACTCCGCCGTCAAAGCGACGCAGGAACAAATCCAGTTCTGCCTTGCCCTGCCCCGGCTGCATGGCCTTGAGGTTGCGCAGGTTGCTGTGGTCCATGGCCAGGATCAGGTCATAGCGCGCGAAGTCGGCGCGGCTGACCTGTTGGGCACGCTGGGACGACAGGTCATAACCCCGCGCCAGCGCCGCACGTTGGCTGCGCTGGTCCGGCGGGTTGCCGATATGCCATTCGCCGGTGCCGGCAGACGCCACTTCAACCTGGCCGGACAAGCCTGCGTCGCGCAATTTATGGCGTAGCACGCCTTCAGCGGTCGGCGAGCGGCAGATATTGCCCAGGCATACAAACAGGACTTCCATCAGACGCCCAGCAGGCGACGGACGCGCTCCAGGTCTTCCTGGGTGTCGACACCTGCTGGCGGCGCCTCCAACGCATCGCTGACATGGATGCGCACCCCGTGCCACAGGGCACGCAGTTGCTCCAGGGATTCGGTGTTTTCCAGCCAGCAGGGGCCCCAATTGACGAAATCATGCAGGAAACCGGCACGATAGGCGTATATGCCGATGTGGCGGCGATACGGCACGCCTTCCGGCAATATGTCGCGATTGCTGGCGAAGGCATCCCGCGCCCAAGGCAGGGTCGAGCGACTGAACGTCAGTGCAAGGCCATTGATGTCGCTGACCACTTTCACCACGTTCGGATTGAACAGCGTTTCAATATCTTCGATCGGTTCGGCCAGGGTCGCCATGCGGGCTTCGCCATGGGCCGCCAGGTTGGCGGCAACCTGGTCGATGACGCTCGGCGGGATCAACGGCTCGTCGCCTTGTACGTTCACCACGATGGCGTCTGGCGCCAAACCGAGCTGGGTGGCCACTTCGGCCAGGCGATCAGTACCGGAGTTGTGGTCCTCACGGGTCAGTACCGCTTCAGCACCAAAGCCTTTGCACGCCTCGATAATACGCGGGTCATCGGTGGCGACCACCACGCGCTCGGCGCTGCTTTTGCAGGCCTGTTCCCACACCAGCTGGATCATCGGCTTGTCGCCGATCATTTGCAGCGGCTTGCCCGGCAGGCGCGTCGAGGCATAGCGGGAGGGAATGACAACGGTAAAGGCGGTGGTCATTTATCCAGGCGCTCATCGGTAGTCAAGGTACGGGCTTCGCTTTCGAGCATGACCGGGATGCCGTCACGGATGGGGTAAGCCAGGCCGGCGCCCTTGCTGATCAGCTCGGTCTTGTCGGCGCTGAGCTTGAGCGGGCCTTTGCAGATCGGGCAAGCGAGGATATCGAGCAGTTTGGTGTCCATGAGTGTTTCCTGGAAAGAAGCGTTTTAAGGCAAGAGACGGTCGGGCAGCAGACGCATCAGCTGCGTGTCGAACCAGGCGATGAACGCCGGTGACGGCACCGCATCCACCGCAAGGTACCACCAGTCGGGCTGGGCAAAGGCGCGGCACTTCACCGCGTCCTTTTCGGTCATGACCAGCGGCAATGACGGGGTAAAACTCAAGACCTCGGCGCTGTAGGGCGCGTGGTCGGCAAAAGCATGGGGTATCGGCTGCCAGTGTAGCGTTTCAAGGGTATTGAAGAAACGTTGCGGATTGCCGATGCCAGCGACCGCATGCACCTGCTGGCCCTCGGGAAAGTAGGCTACCGGCTGGCGATCGCCACTGTGCAGGTTGATCAGCGCAGTGGGTTGCAGGCGAAAGGCAAAGCCATCTTCACGGTCCGTCGCGGCACCGTTATACAGCAGCGCATCGACACTCTGCAGGCGCTCCACCGGCTCGCGCAACGGCCCGGCAGGCAGGCAGCGTCGATTGCCAAGCCCGCGGGCGGCATCGATCAGCACCAGTTCGAGATCGCGGGCCAGGCGGTAATGCTGCAAGCCGTCGTCGGAAAGGATCAGGTCCAAGGGTTCACTGGCCAGCAGGGCCTTTACCGCGCGACTGCGGTCGGGGTCGATCATCAGCGCTACGCCGCTGCGCTGCACGATCAGCAAGGGCTCGTCGCCGGCCACGTCGGCGCTGTGGCCGGCCTCGACCCGCCACGGCAGTTGCGGTGGCTTGGCACCATAGCCACGGCTGACCACGCCCACGCGCAAACCGCTGCGCCGGCAGTGTTCGATCAGCCACAGGATCAACGGCGTCTTGCCGGTGCCTCCTACGGTGATGTTGCCGACCACCACTACCGGCACCGGCGATTGATAGATCTCGCCCTCGCCCGCCACAAAGCGCGCACGCTTGCGTTGCACTACCCGGCGATACAGTGACTCCAGCGGGCGCAACAACATCAGTGCCGGATGGCCCTCGTACCAGGCCTTGAGCAAACGATCGGACATGGCCATCAGGGTGGGCTCGCCGCCTCGACGGTGGTCATGCGCAAATGACTGAAACCGAGCTTGCCGGCAGCGTCCATGGCGGTGATCACGGCTTGGTGCTGGGTCTTGCCGTCAGCGCTGATGGACAGCGGCAACTGGGTGTCACCACCAGATTCCTTCTGCAAGGCTTCCATCAGGCTGGCGAGGTCGTTTTTCTCCAGCAACTGATTATTCACCGAAAACACGCCATCGGCGCTGATGGCGATGTCCAGTTGCTTGACCTGCTGGTCTTCGGCAGGCGAACCGCTCACTGCTTCAGGCAAATCGACACGCAGCTGGGTTTCCCGGGTGAAGGTGGTGGTCACGACAAAGAACAGCAGCAGGATAAACACCACGTCGATCAATGACGCGAGGTTGATATCGACATTTTCCCGTTGCTTGCGGCGAAATTTCACGCTTTACCCTCGACCAGGTCCACGTCACGGTCGCCCTGCACCACTTCCACCAGTTTGATAGCTTCCTGTTCCATGCCGACCACCAGCTCATCGATGCGCCGTTGCAGGAAGCGGTGGAAGAACACCGCGGGAATCCCCACCATCAGGCCCGCAGCCGTGGTGATCAAGGCCTTGGAAATACCGCCGGCAAGTACCGCCGCGTTGGTCGCCATGCCCGCGCCCATGAACGAGCTGAAGATGTCGATCATGCCCAGCACCGTGCCGAGCAGGCCTAGCAGCGGTGCCATGGCGGCGATGGTACCGAGGGCGTTGATGTAACGCTCCAGCTCATGGATCACCCGCGCAGCCGCTTCTTCAATGCACTCTTTCATGATCTCGCGACCGTGCTTGGAGTTGGCCAGACCGGCGGCGAGGATTTCACCCAGCGGCGAATTGGCGCGCAGTTCCTTGAGTTTTTGCTTGTCGAGCTGCTTGTTCTTGATCCAGCCCCAGACTTGCCCCAGCAGGTGCTCGGGGGTGACGCGACTGGCGCGCAGGGTCCACAGGCGTTCGGCAACGATGCCGAGTGCGGCGATGGAGCTCAGAATGATCGGCAACATCATCCAGCCGCCGGATTTGACCAATTCCCACACAGTGAATGTCCCCTCGAAAAAGTGCGCCACTTTACCATATAGGTTCGGCAGCGGGGTTCGTCGGCTACAGGCCCGCCCGTCACGGCCCAGAGTCTTTGGTAACGCCGGATTACGGTAACGGTTCGCGCCAGAACCTGCGTTGACTGCGCGCAACAGTCGGTGGAAGGAACGTTCCCAGGCGCAGGCGCACTGCGCCTTGTTCAGCGCTGTCATATACCCGACTGCCCAGGGCCTGATAGCGCTCCATTACTTGTGGATGAGGATGGCCGAATGCATTGCTGCGCCCACGGGAGATCAGCACCGATGCCGGCGCCAGCCGCTGCAGGAAGGGCCAGGACGAAGAGCTGCGGCTGCCATGGTGCGGGGCCTGCAGCCAATCGGTCGGCACCGCCAGCGGCGAGGCCAGGAATGCCTGTTCGGCGGCGCGATCAATATCGCCGGTGAGCAGCAGGCGTTCGCCATTGGCCTCGACCTGCAGTACGCAGGATCTCGGATTGCCATCAATCGCACCGGCCCATTGCCACAGCTCAAAGGCCACGCCATCCCAGTCCCAACGCTCGCCACGGGTACAGGCCTGGGTACCGAGAAACCCCGGCAGGCCTTCGGTTTCGCCGCCCACCACGCGCTTGACGGGCAGCCCCCGGGCCACTGCCTCCGCACCGCCGGCATGATCGGCATCAGCATGGCTGAGCAGCATCATGTCCAACTGCCCTACCCCCAGCTTTTTCAACGACGGCAAGACGACCCGCGCCCCCTGGTCGACAGGCCCCGACCGGGGCCCGGCGTCATAAAGCAAGGAGTGATGGCGAGTGCGCAGGATCAGGGCCTGCCCCTGGCCGACATCCAGCTGCACCACGTCCACCTGCCCATGGGGTATCGACTCCCTGGGTGGAAAAACCGCCAACAACAGCATGGGCCAGCCCAATAACCGAAACGGCAGCCCCTTGGGCAATAGCAAAATTACTGCGCCGGCCAGACTCACCAGCCAATAGCCCAAAGGTACTTCGGCCGGTATCCAGGCAGGCAGTCGCACAGCAAGCAGCGCCAGGCCCTTGAACAAGCCGTCCAGCGCGCCACCCGCCAACCACAGCAAAGCGTCACCGGCCAACGGCACCCACAGCAGCGCCGTGCCCAGCAGCGCCAAGGGCAGCACCACCAGGCTGATCCACGGCACCGCAACCAGGTTGGCCACGGGTGCACTGAGGCTGATGGGCAAACCCAATACCAGCAACAACGGGAACAAGCCAATGGCGATCAACCACTGGGGACGCGTCCAGACCTGCCAGGCGCTCCACGGCCCCAGGCGCCCGCTGAACGCCAGGACCAGCGCTGCGACCGCCGCAAACGACAGCCAGAACCCCGGTTGCAGGCTGGCCAGGGGCTCAAGCGCCAGCACAGCGTTCAGCGCCAGCAACAACGGCCACCAAACACCCAAGTGACGAAAGCGCAAACGCCACAGCAATACCAGGCCCACCATGACGCAAGCCCGCTGCACCGGCACGCCGCCCCCCGCCAGCAGGCCATAAGCCAACGCCCCGGAAAATGCCAAGCCGCACGCCCACGGCAGCCACGGCCAGGTTCGGGGCCAGCACCCATGGCGCGCCAACAAAGCGATCAAGCCGTAGATCAAACCCGCCAGCAAGCCAATGTGCTGCCCGGAAATCACCAGCAGATGCACCGTGCCGGTGTCCTGCAACACCTGCCAATCCTCAGGCGCCAGCCCGGAACCGTCGCCCAGTACCAATGCAGCCAAGCCCGCCTCGCGGCCCTGGGCATCCACAGCCAGCAGGCGCTGGCGGACAGCATCGCGCCAGGCATTGCGGGCCGGCGCCAGGCGCTCGCCGTCCTTTACCGTCGCGGTGGCGCCGATACGCTGGGCCAGCAACCAGGCCTCATGGTCAAACCCGTGGAAATTAAGCAGGCCGGCAGGCCGCTTTAGCGTCAATGCCAGGCGCCAGCGCTCCCCACTGTTAACCGTCGGCCCGCCATGCCAGGACACGCGGATGCGCTTGGGCAGCCGCGCAGTGCGCGACCGGCTGTCGGCCAGTTCGAAGCGCACGCTTGTGCCCGTCTGTTGCGGCAGGCCGATGACACGCCCTTCGACCCAGCGCGTCTGCCCATCCAGCACCGGCCGCAAGCGGTCATCCAGCGCCCACTGCGCACTGATACAGGCCCAACTCAAACCCAACAGGAAGAACGCCACGGGATAGGTGCGAAAAGGCAGCAGCATCAACACCAGCACCAACATGCCCAACACCCCTGCGCCAGACGGCAACGCAGGTAACCAACGCAACGCCAGTAGCCCCAGCGCCAAGGCCAACATCGCTGTTTTCATGGATCATCCTTTTCCACTGATCCACTCAGTTTTAGCTGGCTGACCGGCAGCGCCTATGATGTTTTGTCACAAAGTCTGAATTTTCTGTTTATAGAATCCGGGCATACTTGCCCCTCAAATTGACCTGGACCCCTTATGCCCCGGCGCTTATTCAAACGGTACATGCCCGATCCCAGCAGTATCAGGGAACATAAGTCATTACAGTTTCTTGGCACCCTGCTGCATGATCCGAACCTCTGGCACCTGAACCGGCATTCAGTGGCTCGTGCCATGGCGGTGGGTTTATTTGCGGCGTTTATTCCGATTCCGTTGCAGATGCTGCTTGCGGCAATCCTGGCGATCGTCGTGCGCGGCAATATGCCGATCGCCGTCAGCCTGGTGTGGCTGACCAATCCGATCACCATGCCGGTGGTGTTTGTGTGTACCTACATGACGGGCGCCTGGCTGATGAACGTACCGCCGCGCAGCCTGCCCGATAACCTCACATGGGAATGGATCAGCGGCCAGCTGAGCACGCTCTGGCAGCCGTTCCTGCTGGGTTCGGTGGTGCTGGGCCTGGTATTGGGGGCTCTGGCCTATTGCTTGACGATGGCGTACTGGCGCTGGTGGGTGGCGCACCAGTGGAAAAAACGTAAATTGCGTCGGCGCTGAAAAGCTAACGCGCCAGCAAGCGCAGATGCACCCGCAGGCCCTGCCCGGTATTTTCCGCCCATAAGCGCCCGCCCTGGCGCTGCACCGCGTTGCGGGCGATGCTCAGGCCCAGGCCGAACCCACCATCGCCGGGCCGCGAGCCGTCCAAACGGGTGAAAGGCGCGAAGATGCGTTCCAAATCCCGCTCATCAATACCGCCGCCCTGATCCTGCAGCCAGATATGCCAATAATCCACCTCGCGACACCCGTCAAGTTGCACGCAGCCATCGTCGGGAGAATGGCGTATGGCGTTGCGCAGGATATTTTCCAGGGCCTGGGCCAGTGCGTTCAGGTTGCCACGCACCCAACTGTCCGCCGGCAACAGGCACGGCAAGCGCGACGCCGGCCAGTGGCTTTCGAAACAGGCGTTTTCGCGCAACATGTCCCACAAAGCCTGGAGTTGAATGTCTTCCTGGGGCAGCGGCGCTGTTTCGCTGTCGAGCCAGGCCAGTTGCAGGCTGTCTTCCACCAGGCGTTGCATGGCGTCGATTTCCCGCCCCAGGCGCTCACGCAGGCGGGCCGGGTCTTGCTCGCTGTCGCAGGCCACCCGCAGGCGGCTCAAGGGCGTACGCAGTTCATGGGACATGTCGCGCAGCAACTGCTGCTGCAAGCGCACCGTGCCTTGCAGGCGTTCGGACATATGGTCAAAGGCGCGCCCCAACTCTCCCAATTCATCCTGGCGGCTGGTCGCATCCCGGGACAGCCGCGTATGCAACTGGTCCGCACGCCAGGCATTGGCCTGCTCGCGCAATTGATTAAGGGGCATGATCAGCAGCCGATAGAGGCCGATGCACAGCAACAGGGTGAACAGGCCCGGAATCACACCATTGGTGACTATCCGCCAGAACAGTTGATAGCGCCCCGGCATAAAACGTTGCGGCAACTCGATCACCAGCGACCCCAGGCCAGGATCGACCGGAAACGGCACCTTCATCCAGGGCAGCCCTGTGACATGCCGGCTGACCGGCCAATCCAGCCCGCGCAAAAAGGTCAGGCGCTGGCTTTCCTTGTCACTCAGGGGCGTGTTGCTGAGGGACTGCAAATCGTTGCCGATCACGCCAACCCAGGTGGTTTCACGCTTGGCCATCAGTTGCAACCAGGCATCCACCCCGGCGCGACCTTGTGTGCTCCAGGCCAGCTCGGCGCCTGCCGCATAGCCACTGAGAATCTCCCGCGACTTGTCCGACAGGTACGCGCTCTGCTGCTCCATATAGCGGCCCCACGACCAACTGAGCCAGATCATCAGCAAACAGAACGCGATCAACAGGCAGGCCAGTTTCCAGAACAGCGAGTGCTTGCCCGGCAGCCGCTCAAAGCCCTTCATCAACACCACTCAGCACGTAGCCCTTGCCCCACACCGTGCGCACTTCACGCTCGGCATAGCCGATGGCCTTGAGTTTGCGGCGAATCTGGCTGACGTGCATGTCGAGGCTGCGGTCATGGGGCGCATACCCACGCTGCAGCACTTGCTGATACAGGAAGGCTTTGCTGAGGACTTCTTCAGCGTTGCGGTGCAGGGTTTCCAGCAGCCGGTACTCGCTGCGCGTCAGTCCGGCCCACTGTGCCTGGCAGCACACATCACAGCGCTCATCATCAAAATGCAGCACCGGGACATTCTCCCGCATCACTGCGCGCGGCGGCTCAGGCCGGCGATCCAGGGCCACCCGGCGCAGGATGGCTTCAATGCGCACGCGCAATTCAGCCATGCTGAACGGCTTGGGCAGATAGTCATCCGCGCCCAGGCGAAAGCCGCTGATGCGGTCGGCTTCGGCGCCCAGGGCCGACATCAGAATCACTGGCATGGCGTGGCTCTGACGCAAATGCGTGAGGATCGACAGCCCGTCCAGTCCCGGCAACAGGATGTCCATCAACACCAGGTCAAATGCCTGGTCTCGGGCCATTTGCAGGCCTTGCTGGCCGTTGCGACACCACGTCACCTGAAAACCACTGCGGCCAAGCTGCTCATGCACGTAGGCCCCCAACACAGGGTCATCTTCGATGGTCAGGATAGTAGGTAGGCCAACTGTTGCGGGAGTCATTAGCGTCTGCAAGTCATTCTCAATCACTGATTATTCAAGATTAAATGGCTACAGGCAATCGCCACCCGGCGCCGAATGGCCCGAAGATTGCCGCATGTCATTAATTTGCAAGATTCCAGACCGTGCAAATGGCTACACTGCGCAGGTGGCGCGGGCCGGATGCCAGCGTGGATAATTGATAACAACGTGGTAGCAGGAGAGTGGCGTGCTTAGAAGAATGGGGATAAAAGGCCGCGTACTGTTGCTGACCTTATTACCGACCAGCCTGATGGCCTTGGTGTTGGGAGGCTATTTCACCTGGATGCAACTGTCGGAATTGCAGAGCCAGTTGCTGCAACGCGGCGAAATGATCGCCGAACAATTGGCGCCGCTGGTGGCGCCTGCCCTGGGCCACAAGAACACTGAACTGCTGGAGCGCATCGCCACTCAATCCTTGGAGCAGTCAGACGTGCGCGCGGTGTCGTTCCTCGCCCCAGACCGTTCGCCCTTGGCCCACGCCGGCCCGACCATGCTCAACCCGCCGCCTACCGGCAACAGCTCGCACCTACTGCAGCGCACCGGCAACGATGCCACCCGTTATTTGCTGCCGGTATTCGGCCGGCATCGCAACCTGGCGGGCGAACTCATCCCCGATGAGTCTGACCGCCTGCTGGGGTGGGTCGAAGTGGAGCTGTCCCACAACGGCATGCTGCTGCGTGGCTACCGCAGCCTGTTCGCCAGCCTGTTGCTGATCGCCATCGGTCTGATGTGTACCGCTGCCCTCGCCCTGCGAATCAGCCGCACCATCAATTCGCCGATTGGCCAGATCAAGCAAGCCGTGGCCCAGCTCAAGGACGGCAACCTGGAAACACGTTTGCCACTGTTGGGCAGCCAGGAGCTGGACCAGCTCGCGTCGGGCATCAACCGCATGGCCGAAACACTGCAGAATGCCCAGGAAGAATTGCAACACAGCATCGACCAGGCCACCGAAGACGTGCGCCAGAACCTGGAGACCATCGAGATCCAGAACATCGAGCTGGACCTGGCCCGCAAGGAAGCCCTGGAAGCCAGCCGCATCAAGTCGGAATTCCTGGCCAACATGAGCCATGAGATCCGCACGCCACTCAACGGCATCCTCGGCTTTACCCACCTGCTGCAAAAAAGCGAGCTGTCACCGCGCCAGCTGGATTACCTGGGCACCATCGAAAAATCCGCCGACAACCTGCTGGGTATCATCAACGAGATCCTCGACTTCTCGAAGATCGAGGCCGGCAAGCTGGTACTCGACAGCGTGCCGTTCAACCTGCGGGACCTGCTGCAAGACACCCTGACCATCCTCGCCCCCGCCGCCCATGCCAAGCAGCTCGAACTGGTCAGCCTGGTGTACCGCGACACGCCGCTGGCGTTGGTGGGCGACCCGCTGCGCCTCAAGCAGATCCTGACCAACCTGATCAGCAACGCGATCAAGTTCACCCGCGAAGGCACCATCGTTGCCCGGGCGATGATCGAGGATGAGCAGGAAGACAGCGTGCAGTTGCGCATCAGCGTGCAAGACACCGGCATTGGTCTGTCC
Source organism: Pseudomonas sp. Root569 (assembly GCF_001427465.1). Classification (NCBI taxonomy): domain Bacteria; kingdom Pseudomonadati; phylum Pseudomonadota; class Gammaproteobacteria; order Pseudomonadales; family Pseudomonadaceae; genus Pseudomonas; species Pseudomonas sp. Root569. The sequence continues at coordinate 66,395 of NZ_LMGQ01000012.1, forward strand.
AACCAGGATGTCCGGGCACTGTTCCAGGCGTTCAGCCAGGCCGACAACTCGCTGTCGCGCCAGCCCGGCGGCACTGGCCTGGGGTTGGTAATTTCCAAGCGTTTGATCGAGCAGATGGGCGGGGAAATCGGCGTCGACAGCACGCCAGGTGAAGGCTCCGAGTTCTGGATCAGCCTGAACCTGCCCAAAACCCGTGACGACGTTGAAGACCTGCCCGGCCCGCCGCTGCTGGGTCGCCGCGTGGCCGTGCTGGAAAACCACGAACTGGCGCGCCAGGCCCTGCAACATCAACTGGAAGACTGCGGCCTGGAAGTCACACCGTTCAACACCCTGGAAAGCCTGACCAATGGCATCACCAGTGCACACCAGACCGAACAGGCGATCAGCCTGGCGGTGCTCGGCGTCACCGCCAATGACATTCCACCCGAGCGTCTCAACCAACACTTGTGGGACCTCGAACACCTGGGCTGCAAGGTGCTGGTACTGTGCCCGACTACCGAGCAGATGCTGTTCAACCAATCGGTGCCCAACCCCAACAGCCAGTTGCAGGCCAAGCCCGCTTGTACACGCAAGCTGCGCCGCTCCCTGGCCGACCTGATCAGCCCGCGCCCCTCGCGCAGCGAACCGGGAGAGCCGCTGTCCAGCCGTGCGCCACGGGTGCTGTGCGTGGACGACAATCCGGCCAACCTGCTACTGGTGCAAACCCTGCTGGAAGACATGGGGGCCAAGGTGCAGGCGGTGGAAAGTGGCTATGCAGCCATCGATGCCGTCAAGCAAGAAACCTTCGACCTGGTGTTGATGGACGTGCAAATGCCCGGCATGGACGGGCGCCAGAGCACCGAGGCTATCCGCCAATGGGAAAGCGAACGCCACGGCACGCCGCTGCCGGTGGTCGCCCTCACGGCCCACGCCATGGCCAACGAAAAACGCGCCCTGCTGCAAAGCGGCATGGACGACTACCTGACCAAGCCCATCAGTGAGCGCCAATTGGCCCAGGTGGTGTTGAAATGGACCGGGCTGGCCCTGCGCAACCAAGGCCAGGAGCGCGCCAACGACGGCCTGGCCCAGGGCGTACAACTGCTGGTGCTCGACCACGAGGAAGGCCTGCGCCTGGCCGCCAACAAGGCAGACCTCGCCGCTGACATGCTCGCCATGCTGCTGGCTTCCCTGGAAGCTGATCGCCTGGCAATCACCCTCGCCCGCGAAGCCAATGACAACCATGCCCTGATCGAACGCGTCCACCGTCTGCACGGCGCCACGCGCTACTGCGGCGTGCCGCAACTGCGCGCAGCCTGCCAACGCGCCGAAACCCTGCTCAAGCAGGATGATGCCAAGGCCATGGCCGCGCTGGATGAACTGGACATGGCCATTGCGCGATTGGCCAGTGAAGCCAGGGTCAGCGCCTGATCCTGTTTTCATGGGCAACGAATCAACAATGTGGGAGGGGGCTTGCTCCCGATGGCGGTGTATCAGTTACAGATATTTCGACTGACACACTGCCATCGGGGGCAAGCCCCCTCCCACATTTAGTCAGCATTTCCAACGTGTAAACTGCAGGGAGCCTTCTTGATGCGCGTCATTCTGTTCAGCAGCCAAGCCTACGACCGTGACAGCTTTCTCGGAGAGCCGCGCCCCCAGGGCATCGAGCTGCAATTCCAACCCGCCCGCCTCAACCTCGACACCGTGGCCCTGGCCGAACACCACGAGGTGGTCTGCGCCTTTATCAACGACGACCTCAGCGCACCGGTATTGGAGCAACTGGCCAAAGGCGGCACGCGCCTGATTGCCCTGCGTTCGGCCGGTTACAACCACGTCGACTTGCCGGCTGCCAAGCGCCTGGGCCTGACCATCGTGCGCGTGCCCGCGTATTCGCCCCACGCCGTGGCCGAGCATGCCGTGGCGCTGATCCTGGCGCTCAATCGGCGGCTGCACCGGGCCTACAACCGCACCCGCGATGGCGATTTCAGCCTGCACGGGCTCACCGGTTTCGATCTGGTCGGCAAGACCGTCGGCGTGGTCGGCACCGGGCAAATCGGCGCCACGTTCGCCAAGATCATGGCCGGCTTCGGCTGCCAGCTGCTGGCCTGCGATCCCTTCCCGAATCCGCAGGTCCAGGCCCTCGGCGCCCGTTACGTGAGCCTGCCCGAATTGCTGGCCGAGGCGCAGATCATCAGCCTGCACTGCCCGTTGACCGTCGACAGCCAGCACCTGATCAACGCCCGCTCCCTGGCGCAGATGCAGCCCGGCGCGATGCTGATCAATACTGGGCGCGGTGGCCTGGTCGATACCCCGGCGCTGATCGAAGCGCTCAAGGAGGGCCAGTTGGGCTATTTGGGGCTGGATGTATACGAGGAAGAAGCCCAGCTGTTTTTCGAGGATCGCTCGGACCTGCCCCTGCAAGACGACGTGCTCGCCCGCCTGCTGACCTTCCCCAATGTGATCATTACCGCGCACCAGGCATTCCTCACCCGCGAGGCCCTGGCGGCGATTGCCGGCACAACACTGGCCAACATCGCGGCCTGGGCCGAGGGCCGGGCGCAGAACCGGGTCGAGGGATGATCAGCGGTCACATACCAGGCTCATGATAGGCCGGCACCCGTGATAGGATGCCGCGCCTATTTGGAGGATCCATGGCCGAACACGATTTCCGCTTCAGCTTGCTGAGCCCGCAACACACCCTGATCGAATGCCGCGCCCTGGTGCCGGGCCGTTACCAAGTCACCGGCAACGGTGGTTCGATCAAGCATGGCGACGTGCTGATCGTCACCTTGCGCGGCAGTAAAACCCTGTCGATGCGCCTGACCGTCGAAGGTGACGCACGCTACTCCATCCGCCCAGCCGGCCAATGGGTCGCCATGGCCCAGGGGCCGAAGTTCGGTGAGCTGGAGATTCATACCTGGAAGGTCAATTGCGACAGCTGCGACACCGTGCTGGAGTTTGAATTTGCGGTGGAAACCAAGCTGACCAAGGAGCCACTGCAGCCGGCTGCCAACGCACGCATCAAAGAACTCGGCTGGGCCAGCGAAGGCGACAAGCACCGCTGCCCGAAATGCCAGCAGGCTGCGCAATGAAAGGCGCGTTGTTGCTCGGTGCAATCGGTATGGGCCTGGCCGGCTGCGCCGCGGATGGCGCGAAGCTGGAGCGCGACCACAGCTATGTGGTGGAATGGATCGGTGAACGGCCGCTGATGGACTATGCGCACCTGACCGTCACCCTCGGCGCCGATGGTCGTGCCTATGGCAATGGCGGCTGCAACCACTGGTTCGCGCCGTACACCGTCGAGGGCGACAAGCTCAGCTTCGGCCAGATCGGCAGCACCCGCAAACTCTGCGCCGAGGCACTGATGGAGCAGGAGCAGCGCTTTTTCCAGGCCCTGCAAGGCGTGCAGCGCTGGGACATCTCGCCGATCGAACAGACGCGGTTCTGGCCGGCCGAGGGCAAGCCGATTCGCTTGTGGCTTGAAGAAGGCTGATATCCCCAATCTTCGGATTGATGGGATCTCAATGTGGGAGGGGGCTTGGTCCCGATAGCAGTGTGTCAGTCAATACATCAATTGACTGTTACACCGCTATCGGGAGCAAGCCCCCTCCCACACTTTCTCTGAGGTGTTGCTTTAACCGCGCAGGGCCTTGAGCTTGCCCAGCACCCCTTCTGCGGTCTGTTCCCCCATCAATTGCTCCCGCACCTTGCCCTTGTCATCGATGATATAGGTCACCGGCAAGGCCTCGCTGCGGGGAATCTCGAAGATCCCATCCGGGTTCTGGGCCAGGACCGTGAACTTGATCCCCAGCTTGTCGCTGGCAGCCTTCAATTCCTCGCCCTGCACATTGTCGAAGTTGACTCCAAACACCCCCACACCCTGCCCCTTCAATTGCTCGGCCAAGGCGTTGAGTTCGGGGATTTCCGTGCGGCACGGTCCACACCATTCGGCCCAGTAATTGACCACCAGCCACTGCTTGTCCAGGCGTTCGGCCGCCACTTTCTGGCCGTATTGGTCAACGCCGTAATCGTTACCGCAGCCGCTGAGCAGCAGGGTTGTGATGATCGCCAATGCACCGATCAGTCGCCTTGTCATGGGGTATTCCTTCGCAAAAATGAACATGGGCTGCGGCCTATCGCCTCTTACGGTTTAAGGACAGGCGCCAGCGCAGGTAGAATACCCGCCACCTTACGCAAGATGCGACCCGCACATGACCGATCTGACGCTTTATCACAACCCGCGCTGCTCGAAATCCCGCGGTGCGCTCGAACTGCTGGAGGCCCGTGGCCTCACCCCAAACGTGGTGCGCTACCTGGAAACCCCACTGGATGCGGCGCAAATCAAGGCCCTGCTGGAAAAACTGGGGATCAACGCCCGTCAGCTGCTGCGCACCGGCGAAGACGAATACAAGACCCTCAACCTGGCCGACGCCAACCTCAGCGAAGCGCAATTGATCGCCGCCATCGCCGCCCACCCCAAGCTGATGGAGCGCCCGATCCTGGAAACCGCCGATAAAGCCATCATTGGCCGCCCACCCGAGAACGTACTGGAGATCCTGCCGTGAGCGCGCCCTATGTGCTGGTGTTGTATTACAGCCGCAATGGCTCGGTGAGCGAGATGGCCCGACAGATTGCCCGCGGTATCGAACAAGGCGGCATGGAAGCGCGGCTGCGCACGGTGCCGGCGATTTCCACCGAGTGCGAAACCGTGGCGCCGAGCATTCCCGATGAAGGCGCGCTGTATGCCAGCCTGGATGACCTGAAACACTGCTCGGGCCTGGCCCTGGGCAGTCCGACCCGTTTCGGCAACATGGCCGCGCCGCTCAAGTACTTCCTCGACGGCACCAGCAACCTGTGGCTCACCGGCGCGCTGGTGGGCAAGCCTGCCGGCGTGTTCACCTCCACCGCCAGCCTGCATGGCGGCCAGGAGACCACGCTGATGTCGATGCTGCTGCCGCTGTTGCACCACGGCATGCTCATCACCGGCCTGCCCTACAGCGAGCAGGCGCTGCTCGATACCCAGGGCGGCGGCACGCCTTACGGCGCCAGTCACCATTCCGGGCCCGACGGCAAGCGCATGCTCGACCCCCATGAAATCACCCTGTGCCGAGCCCTGGGCTTGCGCCTGGCCAAGACCGCCACGCTGCTGGAGAACGGCCGTGGCCAGGAAGCCTAAAATCCTGCCGCCCCAGGCATGGCTGGAACCGCGGGTCAAGGTTGCACGGGCACTGAGCCTGCTGGCGTTTTTTGGGCTGGTGGGTTTGTTGTGCGTGTACTACCTGTTCATCGCCGACCTGCACGGGGCGCGTCCATGGGTGATCCTGCTGATCGAACTGGTGCCGCTGCTGGTACTCGCGCCCGGGATGATCATAGGCAGCGCCCGCGGGCATTCGTGGGTGTGCTTTGTGGTGAACCTGTATTTCATCAAGGGCGCGCTGGCGGCGTACGACCCGAACCGCCAGTGGTTCGGGGTATTGGAGATGCTGGCGAGCCTGGCGGTGTTTTGCACGGCGCTGTTGTATGTGCGTTGGCGGCATCAACTGAACCGTCGACTGGCCGATTGACACGCTCCTACAATGATCAATGGTTGACGGTATACGCCAGCATCATCGACAACTGGCACATCGGACGCCCACTCTCGGCATGCCACTGGTTGAAGGCGCCCTGCACCGTGGCCAGATCCCGCAGGCTGGTGGGTGCCTTGTCGACGATCTTCTGTGCGTTCAACGCCGCCACCACGTCATAGCTCGGCACAAACGTATCCTTGCCCACCATCCGCAGAAACCGCGGCGCCGACAGCCCGCCCAACTGGTGGCCGTGTTTGCTCAGGTATTTCCATAACCCGACGATATCGGTTACCGGCCAATCGGCGACGAACGCACCGAAGCTGCCCTTTTCCTGCTCGATATCGAGGATCATCTGCGCATTGCGCGGCACACTCTTGAGCTTGCCCAGGTGGCGGATGATGCGGGTGTCCTGCATCAGGCGTTCCAAGTGCTCGGCGCCCATCAGCACGACTTTTTCCGGATCGAAGCCGAAAAAAACCTGCTCAAACGCCGGCCACTTGGCATCGACCACACTGTGCTTCAAGCCCGCACGAAACACCCGTAGCGCCAAAGTCGACAGGTAACGGTCATCGGTGATCTTGCGCAATTGCGCCGGGGTCTTGGGCACAGGCAGGTGGGCTTCCAGCTCGGCCGCCGAACCGAAGCGGTTCAGACAATATTCGTGCAGCCACTTGTAATCGCGCATGCCCTCTCCTGGCAGTTGAATTGAAAACGGCGCCCGCAAGCGCCGTTTACTAGAGCCTCGACGAGGCTTAGAGGTTCACTACATTGACGAAACGCGAAGCAGCCGTCTCATCGATTTTCAAGCTGGTGAAATCGAACAGGTTGCGATCAGCCAGTTGAGACGGGATCACATTTTGCAGGCTGCGGAAGATGCTCTCGGTACGCCCGGGGGTCTTGCGCTCCCAGTCCAGCAGCATGTCCTTGACCACCTGGCGCTGCAGGTTTTCCTGGGAGCCGCACAGGTTGCAGGGGATGATCGGGAATTGCTTGAAGTCGGAGTACGCCTGGATGTCCTTCTCGTTGCAATACGCCAACGGGCGGATTACCACATTGCGCCCGTCATCGGCGCGCAGCTTGGGCGGCATGGCCTTGAGCGAGCCATTGAAGAACATATTCAGGAAGAAGGTCTCGACGATGTCATCGCGGTGATGACCCAGGGCCATCTTGGTCGCGCCGATCTCGTCGGCAAAGGTGTAGAGCGTGCCACGGCGCAGGCGCGAGCACAGCGAGCAGGTGGTCTTGCCTTCCGGGATCAGCTCCTTGACCACCGAGTAGGTGTCTTTCTCGACGATGTGGTACTCGACGCCCAGTTCTTTCAGGTAGGCCGGCAGCACATGCTCGGGGAAGCCAGGCTGTTTCTGGTCCATGTTGACGGCGACGATCTCGAACTGGATCGGCGCGACCTTTTGCAGGTGCAGCAACACGTCGAGCATGGTGTAGCTGTCTTTGCCGCCGGAGAGGCAGACCATGACCTTGTCGCCATCCTCGATCATGTTGAAATCGGCGACCGCTTCACCGGCCAGGCGACGCAGGCGTTTTTGCAGTTTGTTCTGGTTGACCGTAAGAGTGCCCATGGCGCTTGGATCCGCTGAAGGTGTGACGAAAAGCCGGGTATTTTAGCGATATGAACGACCAAGTTCCAATGTGGGAGGGGGCTTGCTCCCGATAGCGGTGTGCCAGGCACTACAAGTGCTGGCTGATACACCGCTATCGGGAGCAAGCCCCCTCCCACATTTGACAGATCCCGCCGCGATTAAACCTCAGGTTTACAGCGCAATTTGCTCTAAAGGCCCTACAGTTATTCCGGTCATCACTTCCTATACTGCGACTTGAGGTCGCACACAACTATCCAGACCTTTCAGGCCATCTGGCCCGTGGGCGCTCCGATGGGGGGCGATGGTAATAACGACAGGAGTGACTGGCATGATCCATCACGTCGTGGGGCTGTTTACCCATCCCGACCAGGAATGGCGGGAAATTCGTGGCGATAAGGAAGAAAGCATTGGCCACATGTACCTCACTCATACCCTGATTCTTGCGGCGATCCCCGCCGTATCCGCCTTTATCGGCACCACCCAGGTCGGCTGGGTCATCGGCAACCGCGCACCGGTCATGCTGACCCAGGAAAGCGCGCTGTGGATGACCCTGATGTCTTACGCCGCCATGCTCGGCGGTGTAGCAGTGATGGGGGCGTTCATTCACTGGATGGCGCGCACCTACGACGCCAGCCCCAGCATGGCCCGTTGCGTGGCCTTTGCCACCTACACCGCGACCCCACTGTTTATCGGTGGGCTGGCGGCGCTCTACCCGCATATGTGGCTAGGCATGGTCGTCGGCACGGCGGCGATCTGCTACACGGTGTACCTGCTGTATGTGGGGTTGCCGACTTTCATGAGCATCGACCCGGACGAAGGCTTCCTGTTCTCCAGCTCGGTATTGGCCGTGGGCCTCGTGGTACTGGTGGCGATCATGGCCTTTACTGTCATCGTCTGGGGCTTGGGCGTCGGGCCGATCTATACCAGCTGAACAAACAAAACCCTGAGGCAAGGCCACCGCAAGGTGGCTTTGTGCGTCATGCATGACCATTCGGCGCCTGACAGATTCGGAAACACCTGGTTTTGCGGCATACTGGGTGTCTCTGGAGATATGTACAGCATGCCCGAGCAACTCAATACCCGCGTCGAAGATTGTTTCCTGCAAGCCGAATCCTTTTTCAAACGAAGCTTCAAACGCCCCCAGGTCAGCCTCAAGCTGCGGGGCCAGAAGGCCGGTGTCGCGCATTTGCACGAGAACCTGCTGCGCTTCAACCCTCAGCTGTACCGTGAAAACAGCCAGCACTTTCTCAAGCAAACCGTGGCCCACGAAGTGGCGCACCTGATTGCCCACCAGTTGTTCGGCGAACGTATCCAGCCCCATGGCGAGGAATGGCAGCTGATCATGCGCGGGGTTTATGAACTGCCGCCGGATCGTTGCCATACCTATGAGATCAAGCGTCGCCAGGTAAAGCGCTATATCTACCGATGCCCATGTGCGGACAGTGATTTTCCGTTTTCGGCGCAGCGCCATGGCCTGGTGAACCAGGGGCGGCGGTATTTGTGTCGGCGGTGTCGGCAGACCCTGGTGTTTACTGGCGAAACTCGGGTGGAATAAGGGCCTCATCGGGAGCAAGTCGAATCGTCGCACCGCCCCTCCCACCTTTGGATCTGTGAATACATTCTAAATGTGGGAGGGGGCTTGCTCCCGATGAGGCCAGTACATTCACCCAACCACCTTGGCCTGCCGCAACTCCTCTATTCGCTGAGCACTGAGCCCCAACTGCGCCAACACTTCATCACTGTGCGCCCCCACTGGCGCACCAATATGCCGTGGCGCCGGCAAACCCTCGGAAAACTTCAGCGGGCAGGCCAATTGCGCTTGTGTCGAGCCATCCCCTCTGGGCACCTGGCTGACCAGTTCTCGAGCCTTCAACTGCGGATGTTCAACAGCCTCCGCCAGGCTCAACACCGGTTCCACACACGCATCCACCCCGGCGAACAGCTCGCAAAGTTCCTCAAAGCTGCGCTTCTCAAACTCCACCCGCAGGGCCTGCTTAAGAACGGCCTGCTGTTCAGGCTTCACGCTGTGGGCCGCCAGCTCCGGCTGTCCCAGTGCCTCGCATAATTGCTGCATAAACGCTGGCTCCAAACTCCCCACCGACATCCAGCGTCCATCACGACTGCGGTAGTAGTCGTAGAAACTCCCACCATTGAGCACATGGTTCTCCCACTCAGGCGTCACCCCACAGGCCAGGTAACCGGCGCCGGCCATGGCGTTCAAGCTGAACGAGCAATCGGTCATGCTCACATCCAGGTACTGCCCCACCCCGCTCTGCTGCCTGGCAATCACCGCTGCCAGCAAGCCCACGACAGCATGCAGCGACCCACCTGCCACATCGGCCAGTTGCACCCCCAGCGGCAGCGGCCCGCTGTCCCGGCGCCCGGTGTGGCTGGCCACGCCGGCCAACGCCAGGTAATTGATATCGTGGCCGGCGCGGTCCTTATAAGGGCCGGTCTGGCCGTAGCCAGTAATCGATACATAGATCAGCCGGGGGTTGATAGCCTTGAGCGCTTCATACCCCAAACCCAGCCGCTCCATGACCCCGGGACGAAACTGCTCAAGCACAATGTCATGACCCTTGACCAACTCACGCACGATCTCCACCGCCTCGGCCTGCTTGAGATCCAGGGCCAGGCTGCGCTTGTTGCGATTGAGATAGGCATGGCTCGCCGACGTGCCGCGGTCATGGGGCGGCAACACGCGCAGCAGGTCCATGCGCGTAGGCGACTCGATACGCAACACCTCGGCGCCCATGTCCGCCAGCAGCAAGGAGGCAAACGGGCCGGGCAGCAAGGTGGAAAAATCCAGTACTTTAAGGGACGCCAAGGGACCTGACATAAGGACTCCATCCGGGTTGCGAATCCCCACAGACTAGGCAGCCTTGCGCCTGCCGGCAATCGTCAGAACGATCAGCGGCAGTGACCGTTTTGATCACGGCGGGCTTTTTCGCGGCGGCGGCTTTATCATTGGCCCACGTTTGTTGGCAGAGTGTTCCATGAAGTTCGCGATTGCACTGTATAGCGCCGCCCACACGCCCTCCTCGCGCCGCGCCCTGTTGTTCGCCCAGGCGGCGCTGGCCGGCGGGCATGAGATTGTGCGGCTGTTTTTTTATCAAGATGGCGTGTACAGCGCGTCCAATAACATCGTTGCCCCCCAGGATGAGCAAGATATCGCCCACCAATGGCGCGAGTTTGTCAGCCAGCACCAGCTTGATGGCGTGGTATGCATCGCCGCGGCCTTGCGCCGTGGCGTGCTCAATGCCGAGGAAGCCACGCGCTATCAACGCAGCGCGGTCAACCTTGAGGCACCCTGGGCGCTGTCGGGCCTGGGGCAATTGCATGACGCTATACAGGGCGCCGACCGCCTGATCTGTTTTGGAGGGCCATGACATGTCCAAATCCTTGTTGGTAATCAGCCGCCAGGCCCCATGGTCCGGGCCAAGTGCGCGGGAAGCGCTGGATATCGTGCTGGCCGGCGGCGCGTTCGATCTGCCCATTGGCCTGCTGTTTCTTGACGACGGTGTGTTTCAGCTGGCACCGCACCAGGACGCCAAGGCTGTGCAGCAAAAGGACCTCGGTGCCAATCTGCAGGCATTGGGGCTGTTTGGCATTGATGACGTATTCGCTTGCAGCCATAGCCTGGCGGAGCGCGGGCTCACCCCGCCGGCCAGCGCCCAGCCCCTGGGCAACGAAGACATTTGCAGGCTGATTGACCGTTACGACCAGGTGATAACCCTCTGATGTCGACTTTACATGTGCTGTCTCATTCTCCGTTCACCGATAGCCGCCTCGACAGCTGCCTGCGCCTGTGTGGGCGCGAAGACGCGATCCTGCTCTGCGGCGATGGCGCCTACGGCTTGCACAGCCCGGCGTTGCGCACCAAGGGCGTGAAGGTGTTTGTACTGGCCGAAGACATGCAGGCGCGTAATTTGCCCCTGCCCGACTGGGCCGACAGCGTGGACTACCCAGGTTTCGTACAACTGTCGATCGACTACGACAAGGTCAACACCTGGCTATGAACACCTTGACCGTAGGCGCTCGCGCCCTGGAACTGGACAAGGACGGCTACCTCGTCGACCTGGATGACTGGTCCGAAGAGGTGGCGCAGGCCCTGGCCGCCGCCGAAGCCCTGGAGCTGACCCCGGATCACTGGGAGATCCTCCGGCTGCTGCGCCAGTTCTATGCCCAATTCCAGCTGTCCCCGGCCACGCGCCCGCTGATCAAGTACACCGCCTTGAAGCTGGGCCCGGAAAAGGGCAACAGCCTGCACCTCAACAAACTGTTCAATGGCACTCCCGCCAAACTCGCCGCCAAGCTGGCGGGCCTGCCCAGGCCGACGAATTGCTTATGACCGACTTTGCCCCCCTGACCCTCGCAACGCCTGAAGAGCACCCCTTTGCGCAGTTCGTGCGCATCCTCGGCAAAGGCAAGCGCGGCGCGCGCAACCTCACCCGCGAGGAAGCCCGGGAAGCCATGGGCATGCTGCTCGATGAAAAGGTCGAGGATACCCAGCTCGGTGCCTTCCTGATGCTGCTGCGCCACAAGGAAGAAAGCCCCGAAGAGCTTGCCGGCTTCACCGAAGCGGTACGTGAACGGCTCAACGCACCAGCGCTGAATGTGGACATCGACTGGCCGACCTATGCCGGCAAGAAACGCCACCTGCCGTGGTTCCTGCTCGCGGCCAAGTGCCTGGCACAAAACGGTGTGCGCATCCTGATGCACGGCGGTGGTGCCCACACGGCGGGCCGGTTGTACACCGAGCAGTTGCTGGAGACTCTACAGATCCCGCTGTGCCGCAATTGGCAACAGGTCGAGGGCGCCTTTGAGCACGCTAACCTGGCGTTTATCCCGCTAGGCGACTGGGCGCCGCAATTGCAACGCATGATCGACCTGCGCAACACCCTCGGCCTGCGCTCGCCCATCCACTCGCTAGCACGGTTGCTCAACCCGCTGAACGCGCGTTGCGGCCTGCAAAGCATCTTCCACCCGGGTTACCAGGGCGTACATCGCGATGCCAGTGGCCTGCTCGGTGACAATGTGATTGTGGTCAAGGGCGACGGTGGCGAGATCGAGATCAACCCCGATACCCTCAGTCACTTGTATGGCACCACTGGCGGCCAGAGTTGGGACGAAGAGTGGCCCGCCCTCTCCGCCCAGCGTCACGTCAAGCCGGCGACCCTGGAGCCCGAGCATCTGAAAGCGCTGTGGCGCGGCGACGTCGAGGACAGCTACCCGCAATTGGCCCTGATCGCCACCATGGCCCTGGCGTTACGCGGCCTGGGCCACCCACGGCAACAGGCATTCGAATTGGCCCAGCAATACTGGGATGCACGGGATAAATCGATTTAGTCGATCATTCACCCCCGGTCTTTGCGCTTTTAGTTCGAACTCATCCCTTTAGACTGGGCTCCAACGTTTATCAGCCAAGGAGCCAGTCATGGGTTTACTGATCGAAGGACACTGGAAAGACCAGTGGTACGAAAGTAGCAAAGACGGCGCTTTCCAACGGGAACAGGCACAACGCCGCAACTGGGTAACCGCCGATGGCCAGCCTGGCCCCAGCGGTGAAGGTGGCTTCCAGGCCGAGGCAGGTCGCTATCATTTGTATGTTTCCCTCGCCTGCCCCTGGGCGCATCGCACCTTGATCCTGCGCAAACTCAAGGGCCTGGAAAGCCTGATTGACGTCTCGGTGGTCAGCTGGTTGATGCTGGAAAACGGTTGGACCTTCGACAAGGCCCACGGCTCCAGCGGCGACAAACTGCACGGTCTGGACTTCATGCACCAGCGCTACACCGCCGAAACCGCCGATTACACCGGGCGCGTCACCGTGCCGGTGCTATGGGACAAGAAGCTCAAGCGCATCGTCAGCAATGAGTCGGCGGAGATCATCCGCATGTTCAACAGCGCATTCAACGGGCTGACTGGCAACACCCTGGATTTTTATCCCGACACCCTGCGCCCAACAATCGACGCACTGAACGAACGCATCTATCCGGCCGTGAACAACGGCGTGTACCGCGCAGGCTTCGCCACGTCACAACAGGCTTATGAAAGTGCCTTTGATGATGTGTTTGCCGAGCTGGATCATTTGGAACAGCACCTGGACCAGCATCGTTATCTGGCCGGCGAATACCTGACCGAGGCCGATGTACGGCTGTTCACCACGCTGATTCGTTTTGATGCGGTGTACTACAGCCACTTCAAGTGCAACCTGCGGCGGATTGCGGATTATGCGAATTTGTCGAACTGGCTGAGGGAGATGTATCAGTGGCCGGGCGTGGCGGAGACGGTGGATTTCGAGCATATCAAGGGACATTACTATGCCAGCCATCGCACGATCAATCCGACCGGGATTGTGCCGAAGGGGCCGTTGCAGGGGTTTGACAACAGCCATGATCGGGCGCGACTTTCAGGTAAAGGTGTCTTTAGTTGATCGGGATCATCGGTTGTATTTGATGGCCTCATCGGGAGCAAGCCCCCTCCCACATTTTGACTGTGTTCACAAATCAAAATGTGGGAGGGGGCTTGCTCCCGATGCTTTTAAGGCTCAGACCTGAGACTGAGCCCCTTCGAACCATTTGAGCTTCTCGCGCAGTACCACTACCTCACCCACGATCACCAATGTCGGCGCATGCACTTCATGCTCCGCCACCATGCGCGGCAAATCGGCCAGGGTGCCGGTGAACACGCGCTGGTTGGAAGTGGTGCCCTGCTGGATCAAAGCGGCCGGCGTGTCCGCCGAGCGCCCGTGCTTGATCAACTGCTCGCAAATGATCGGCAAGCCAATCAAGCCCATATAGAACACCAGGGTCTGCGACGGCCCCACCAAGTCCTGCCAGGGCAGATCCGACGTACCGTTCTTAAGGTGTCCGGTGATAAAGCGCACCGACTGCGCATAGTCGCGATGCGTCAGCGGAATCCCGGCATACGCCGCGCAACCACTGGCCGCCGTGATGCCTGGCACCACCTGGAACGGAATGCCATGGGCCGCCAATTCCTCGATTTCTTCGCCACCGCGCCCAAAAATGAACGGATCGCCGCCCTTGAGGCGCAGCACGCGCTTGCCTTGCTTGGCCAGGTCCACCAGTTGCTGGTTGATCTGGGCTTGCGGTACGGCGTGGTCAGCGCGGCGCTTGCCGACGTACACACGTTCGGCGTCGCGACGGCACAGCTCGAGAATCGCCGGCGCCACCAGGCGGTCGTAGAGCACCACGTCGGCTTGCTGCATCAGGCGCAGGGCGCGGAAGGTCAGCAGGTCCGGATCGCCCGGGCCAGCGCCCACCAGGTAAACCTCACCGGGCGCGTGCGGCGGTGCGCCGTTGACCTTGTCGATCAACAGGCGCTCGGCCTCGTCGCCCTGCCCGGCCAATTGACGGTCGGCAATCGGCCCCTGGAATACCTCTTCCCAGAACGCCCGGCGTTGCTGCACATCCGGGTACAAACCTTTGACCTGGGCACGAAAACGCGCCGCCAACCCGGCCAACTGACCGTAGGTAGAGGGAATCCAGGTTTCCAGCTTGGCCCGGATCAAGCGCGCCAGTACCGGCGCATCGCCGCCACTGGAGACCGCAATCACCAAGGGCGAACGGTCGACAATCGCTGGGAAGATCACGCTGCACAAGGCCGGCGCGTCCACCACGTTGACCGGTACGCAGCGACGCTTGGCGTCACTGGACACCTGCGCGTTCAGTGGTTCATCGTCGGTCGCCGCGATGATCAAGGTGCAACCGTCAAGGTCGGCCTCCTGATAACCGCGCAAAATCAATTCCCCGCCACTGCCCAGCACCAGCTCGCGCAGCTGGTCTTCGATCTGGGGAGCAACCACCCGCAGCAATGCACCGGCGTCAGCCAGCAGCCGGGATTTGCGCAAGGCAATCTCCCCGCCACCGACGACCAACACACGACTGCCGCGCAGGTTATGAAACAGCGGCAGAAATTCCATTTAGCCGATGACCTCAACGCCGCCCATGTACGGCTTGAGCACCTCAGGTACACGGATCGAGCCGTCAGCCTGCTGGTAGTTTTCCAGCACGGCCACCAGGGTACGACCTACGGCCAGGCCCGAACCGTTAAGGGTATGCACCAGCTCCGGCTTGCCGGTTTCCGGGTTACGGAAACGCGCCTGCATGCGACGGGCCTGGAAATCACCGCAGTTGGAGCACGACGAGATTTCGCGGTACTTGTCCTGGCTCGGCACCCACACTTCGAGGTCGTAGGTCTTCACGGCGCTGAAGCCCATGTCGCCGGTGCACAGGGCCAGGACGCGGTATGGCAGCTCCAGCAGTTGCAGCACGCGTTCGGCATTGGCGGTCAGGCCTTCCAGGGCTTCCATGGAAGTCGACGGCTCGACCACCTGCACCATCTCGACCTTGTCGAACTGGTGCTGGCGAATCATGCCGCGCGTATCGCGACCCGACGCGCCGGCTTCACTGCGAAAGCATGGGCTGTGGGCAACCAGCTTCAATGGCAATTGCTTGGCATCGAGGATCTCGCCGGCCACGATATTGGTCAGCGACACTTCGGCAGTCGGGATCAGGTACAGGTCAGCTTCGCCATCACGTGTGATCTTGAACAGGTCTTCCTCGAACTTCGGCAACTGACTGGTGCCCATCAGCGCCGGCGCCTGGACCAGATACGGGGTGTAGGCCTCTTCGTAACCATGCTCACCGGTGTGCAGGTTGATCATGAACTGCGCCAGTGCACGGTGCATGCGCGCAATCGGGCCGCGCAGCAGGGCAAAGCGCGCGCCGGACATTTTTGCCGCGGTCTCGAAATCCAGGCCGCCGGTCAGTTCCCCCAGGGCCACATGGTCCTTGATCTCGAAATCGAAGGCTTTGGGCGTGCCCCAGCGGCGTACTTCAACGTTGCCGTCTTCGTCTTCGCCTACCGGCACGGATTCGTGGGGCAGGTTCGGGATGCCCAGCAGGATCGAATCCAGCTCGGTCTGAATACCTTCCAGCTCGATCTTGCCCTCGGACAGCTCAGTGCCCATGCGCTCCACATCCGCCATCAACGGCGCGATATCTTCGCCGCGCTGCTTGGCCTGGCCGATGGATTTGGAACGCGCATTACGCTCAGCCTGCAGTGCTTCGGTGCGGGTCTGGACGGTCTTGCGCTGTTCTTCCAGCGCTTCGATGCGCGCAACATCCAAGGCAAAGCCACGGGATGCCAGGCGGTCCGCTACGTCCTGAAGGTTGCTACGTAACAGTTTGGAATCGAGCATGTCGGTCTCTCGTTATCAAAGTTTGGTCAAGGACAGGCCGGCCCAGGTGGCGAGCAGCCCGCCGAACACGCTGATGCCCAGGTACCCGAAGGCGACCAGGGCCTGCCCGCTTTCCAGCAGGCGCAGCGTATCCAGTGAAAAGGATGAAAAGGTCGTCAGACCGCCTACAAAGCCGACAATCAAGCCGGCGCGAATTTCAATTGGCACTTCCGGGCGCAACAGGAACCAGCCATACAACAGCCCGATAATCAAACAGCCCACCAGGTTGACCGCCAAGGTCGCCGCATAAAAATGCTTCGGCCACTGGGCGCTGACCCAGGTGCTGGTGGCGAAACGCAATAATGTACCAGCGATGCCGGCTATGGACACGGCAAGAATCGTCTTGAGCACTACTTTCTCCGCTGGCGGGGGCTGAGACGGTCGAGTTGGGCCAGATGGTTGAGCTTTTCGCCGATCTTCAGCTCCAGGCCACGGGGCACTGGCTGGTAGAGCGGCAACGGTTCCAGCGCATCGGGGAAGTAGTCTTCGCCGGCCGCATAGGCATCCGGTTCGTCATGGGCGTAGCGATATTCGTCACCGTAACCCAGCTGCTTCATCAGTTTGGTCGGCGCGTTGCGCAAGTGCATCGGCACTTCCAGCGAGCCATGTTCGGCCGCCGCCCGCAGTGCCGACTTAAAGCCCATGTAAACCGCGTTGCTTTTGGGTGCGCAGGCCAGGTAGGTGATGGCCTGGGCCACCGCCAACTCGCCTTCCGGGCTGCCAAGGCGCTCCTGCACCTCCCAGGCCGCCAGGCACAGGCTCAGCGCTCGCGGATCGGCATTGCCGATGTCTTCACTGGCCATGCGCACCACGCGACGGGCGAGGTAAAGCGGGTCGCAACCGCCGTCGATCATGCGCGCGAACCAGTACAGCGCACCGTCGGGGTTGGAGCCGCGTACGGATTTGTGCAGCGCGGAAATCTGGTCGTAGAAGGCTTCGCCGCCCTTGTCGAAGCGCCGACGGGTATCGCCGAGCAGGCTTTGCAGCAAGTCGACGCCAATTTCGCCGCCGTCTTCGGCCAGGTCCGAGGCATTTTCCAGCAAATTGAGAAAGCGCCTGCCATCGCCATCTGCGGCGGTGAGCAGGATCTTGAAGCCTTCTTCACTGACGCTCAGCTGGCGCTTGCCCAGGCCCTTGTCTTCATTCAAGGCCCGCTGCAACAGCTTTTGCATCGCCGCTTCGTCCAGGCTCTTAAGCACGTAGACACGCGCTCGCGACAACAAGGCGTTGTTGAGTTCAAACGAAGGGTTTTCAGTGGTGGCGCCGATAAAGATCAAGGTGCCGTCTTCGACATAGGGCAGGAACGCATCCTGCTGCGACTTGTTGAAGCGATGCACTTCGTCGACGAACAGGATGGTGCGCTTGCCGTATTGCCCGGCCTGCTGCTTGGCGACTTCCACCGCCTGGCGGATCTCCTTGACCCCGGCCAGCACCGCCGAGACCGTTTCAAAGTGCGCATCCGAGACTTTCGCCAGCAGTCGCGCCAGGGTGGTCTTGCCCACGCCCGGCGGGCCCCAGAAAATCATCGAGTGCAGCGCGCCCTGCTCCAGGGCTTCGCGCAAAGGCTTGCCGCGAGCGAGCAGGTGTTCCTGACCGACGTACTCATCCAGGTTGGTCGAGCGTAGGCGCGCGGCCAGGGGCTGGGCAATCGGGTCACTTCGAAACAGATCCATGGGCAGCGCTTGAAACCTCTGGGCAGTTTATTCCTGGATCACGTCGGCACCCTTGGGGATGTCGAACTTGAACTTGGAGGCAGGCACCGGCTGGTTGGCCTTGACCCCGGAAAACAGGATATCGGTGCGCTGGCCAACGCTGTCGACCAGGCGCATGTTATTGATCACGCCGTTGCCGAACGACAGGGACAGGGTATCAAACAGCGTGTCCTTGGATTTTGGCTTGAGGGTGAACTCGATCACGTTGCTGGTCTGCTTGGAAGTGATGTCGAAACTGTCGTTGATTTTCGACACGTCACCTGAGAGCAGCAGCGCCGGGGTTTGGTTCAGGCGCGGGTCGAGCTTCTTGATGGTCGCCTGTTCCAGGTCCGGGTCCCAGAGGGTGACTTTCTGGCCATCGGAAACGATGGTCTGCTCGGCCTTGCCTTCGGTATGCCAATAAAACAAACCAGGACGCTGCACCGCCATTTCACCGGCAGTTTCCTGCAGTTGGGTGCCACCGGCATCCAGGGTCAACTGCGAGAAACGCGCGGTCAAGGTCTGGGATTTGTCCAACAGGTTCTTCAGGCTGGCGACGGAAGCCGGGTCAGCATGGGCCGAGACAGCGGTCAGGGCCAGGGCCGGCAACAACAGCATGCGGATAAAGCGCATGGGAGTCCTCATTGAATGGTCAGGGCGTGGCGCGTGTTGCCCCGCGCCACGGGGGGCTGTCACGACGCCGGCGTGTTCCATGGCTTCGATCATGCGGGCGGCGCGGTTGTAGCCGATCTTCAACTTGCGTTGTACAGCAGAGATCGAGGCACGACGGCTTTCCAGCACGAAGGCCACCGCTTCGTCGTACAGCGCGTCGGTTTCGGCATCATCGTCGCCACCGCCGCTGCCACCGTCGAAGCCGCTGCCGGCTTCTTCGACGCCAGCGAGGATGTCATCGTTGTATTCCGGCGCGCCGCGCAGTTTCCAGGCTTCGACCACGCGATGGACTTCGTCATCGGACACGAAGGCCCCGTGCACGCGGATCGGCAGGCTGGTGCCGGGCGGCATGTAGAGCATGTCACCGTGGCCCAGCAGTTGCTCGGCGCCACCCTGGTCGATGATGGTGCGCGAGTCGATCTTGCTGGACACCTGGAACGCCATGCGCGTCGGGATGTTGGCCTTGATCAGGCCGGTGATCACGTCGACCGAAGGACGCTGGGTCGCCAGGATCAAGTGGATACCGGCGGCACGAGCCTTCTGGGCGATACGGGCAATCAGCTCTTCGACTTTCTTGCCGACGATCATCATCATGTCGGCGAATTCATCGACCACCACTACGATGGTCGGCAGCTTGGTCAGCAGCGGGGCTTCATCATGGATGCTCTCGCGCTTGTACAGCGGGTCGGTCAGCGGCGTACCGGCATCCTGCGCTTCCTTGACCTTGGCGTTGAAGCCCGACAGGTTGCGTACGCCCATCTTCGCCATCAGCTTGTAGCGGCGCTCCATCTCGGCCACGCTCCAGCGCAGGGCGTTGGCGGCGTCCTTCATGTCGGTGACCACCGGGCACAGCAGGTGCGGAATGCCTTCGTAGATCGACAGTTCCAACATTTTCGGGTCGATCATGATCAGCTTGGCGTCATCCGGCCCGGACTTGAACAGGATCGACAGGATCATCGCGTTCACACCCACCGACTTACCGGAACCGGTGGTACCAGCCACCAGCAGGTGGGGCATTTTCGCCAGGTCCGTGATCACCGGCTTGCCGCCGATGTCATGGCCGAGGGCCAGGGTGACCGGTGACTTGAAGTTGTCATATTCCGGGGTCGACAGTACTTCGGAGAAACGCACGATCTGGCGGTCTTCGTTGGGAATCTCGATACCCACGGTGGTCTTGCCCGGGATCACTTCCACCACCCGCACACTGGTCACGGCCAGGGAGCGCGCCAGGTCTTTGGCCAGGTTGGAAATACGGCTGACCTTTACACCCGCGGCCGGCTGGATTTCGTAACGGGTAATCACCGGGCCTGGGTGAATCGAGTCCACCGAAACTTCGACACCGAACTCCTTGAGCTTGATTTCCAGCAAGTGGCCGACGGCCGCCAGGGATTCCGGGGAATAATTGAGCTGTTTCTTTTCTGCCGGGTCGAGAATCGAGATCGGCGGCAAGGTGCCTTCCACGGCGCTGTCGATGAACAACGGAGCCTGTTTCTCTTTCTGCACACGATGGCTGGGTTCCGGCGCCTTGGGCGGTGCCGGCGCGATCACCGGCGGCACCTGCTTCTCGCGGTCCGACATGTGCTTGCTCAGGGCTTGCTCACGCTCGATCAAGCGCTCCTTGACCTTGGCCTGCTCGCGCCGGTCCGGGGTGCTTGGGGCCACTACCTCGTTGACACGAGTGTCCACCTCGCGAAGCTGCGCAACCATCTGCTTTCGCTCCACACGGGCAGCCCACCAGCGGTTGGCGGCGCCTTGGAACAATTCGAACAGATCAAGGGTGATCTTGCCGGTCACGTCCATCACCTTGAACCATGACAGGTCGGTAAAGACCGTGAGGCCGAACAGGAACAGCGCGATAAACATCAGCGTGCTGCCCTGGATATTCAGGGTCCTGCGGGCCAGATCGCCAAGGCTTTCGCCCAGGGCCCCGCCCGCGCCCGCCGGCAGCCCGGTAGGTGCATGGAAATGAATATGCGCCAGCGCCGCGCCGGAGAGCACCAGGAACACCAGGCCGATCAGGCGCCAGGAGAACAGCCAGCCGCTCCACTGCCATGGCTCATGGCGCTGGCGGAAGATCTGCCAGGTCTTAATCGCCAGCAGCAGCGGGAAAATGTAGGCGAAGTAACCCAGGATCATGAACAGGATATCGGCACTGTAGGAACCTACGGGGCCACCGAAATTCTGCACATCATCGATCTTGCTGTTGTGGCTCCAGCCAGGGTCGTCCTTGCCGTAGGTGAGCAAGGCCATCATCAGGAACAGGCACAGAGCACCGATGGCAATCAGTGCGCCTTCCTTGAGTCGATAATGCAGGTGCTGGCGCCAGGCCGGTACGACTGCTGCTTTAGGTGCTGCGGCGGATTTCTTCAAAACGGGTCTTTTCCTGCGCCTTTAGCGCGTCCATCTGTTGAATGACTACACATGACTGCTCTATCCCGAGCAGCTGAAAAATGAACGAATGTTGCTGAATCTACTTTTAACACCGGGTGATGGATAGGTGAAATGGCGATAACGCCACAATGGCCGCATTGTACGGGTTTGCGTGCGCGATGCCACACACTTGCCCTTCACCCGGCCGACTGGACAATTGCCTTGTCACAGCCTGTTCAATTTGAGCATGCATTGTCTTTGCTGACAAAGGCTTATGAGCTGTATTTAGCAATCCAGGCAAGCTTGGCAGATGGCCGGCATGCCTCAGCCCCGATTACGACCACGCTTGATGCACGGAGTTGCAGAAACACCCGCTCATGCTAATCCTGGCCGATAACCTATTCGGGCTGGCCCCCTGGCGCCGGGTCGACAATAATCAACGCTTGCGGGGCAGGCGTTGCCTGCCACTCCCCTCCCCTGCCATAAGCCTGGATGCCATGCTGACCTGGTTACAACGCGACACCCTGACTTTCCCACCCTTGGCCAAGGCCATGCGCGAACCCAATGGCCTGCTCGCCGCCGGCGGCGATCTGTCGGCCGAGCGACTGATCCAAGCCTATCGTCATGGCTGCTTTCCGTGGTTCTCCGAAGGCCAGCCGATCCTCTGGTGGTCACCCGACCCGCGTACGGTGATCTTTCCCGATGAGCTGCATGTTTCACGCAGTCTCGCCAAGCTATTACGCCAACAACGCTATACAGTGACTTTCGACCAGGACTTCGCAGCAGTCATCCAGGCCTGCGCCGCGCCCCGAGCCTATGCGGATGGCACCTGGATCACCGAAGGCATCCAGAGCGCCTATCTGGCGCTGCACCAGCGTGGCTACGCCCATTCCGTCGAGGTGTGGGACCAGGGCGAACTGGTGGGTGGCCTGTATGGCCTGGCGATGGGCCAACTGTTCTTTGGCGAGTCCATGTTCAGCCGCGCCGACAATGCCTCAAAATTTGGTTTCGCCACACTCACCCGCCAATTGCAGGCCTGGGGCTTTGTGCTCATCGACTGCCAGATGCCCAACGATCACCTGCATAGCCTGGGTGCCCGCGCCATACCGCGCAGCGACTTCGCAGACTTCCTGCGCAAACACTTGGACCAGCCCAGCTCTGGACCATGGGTTTCCTAGGCGACTTTCGCCCACCTGGCTTACACTTATTTCAAAGCTTTAACCCGAGGGTTGATCATGACCGAGCTGGCGCGCTTGAAGTTTTATGCCACTCAAGCCCACTCTTGCAGCTACCTGCCCGACGAGCAGGCCACCACGCTGTTCCTCGACCCCAGCCAGCCGATGGACGTGCATGTGTACGCCGACCTGTCCGAGATGGGGTTTCGGCGCAGCGGTGATCATCTGTACCGACCTCATTGCCAGAATTGCAATGCCTGCGTGCCGGCGCGCATCCCTGTCACGCAGTTTCTGCCGGATCGAAATCAGAAACGCATCCTCAAGCGCAACGCCGACCTGACGGTAACGGCCACCAAGCCGCAGTACAGTGAAGAATATTTCGATCTTTACCAGCGCTACATCGAACAACGCCACGCCGATGGCGATATGTTCCCGCCCAGCCGCGATCAATTTTCTACCTTCCTGGTACGCGACCTGCCGTTCTCGCGCTTCTACGAGTTCCGCCTCGACGGCCGCCTGCTGGCCGTAGCCGTCACCGACCTGCTGCCCAACGGCCTGTCGGCGGTGTACACCTTCTATGAACCGGCCGAAGAACGCCGCAGCCTCGGACGCTTTGCCATCCTCTGGCAAATAGGCGAGGCACTGCGCCAGGAATTGGACGCGGTATACCTCGGATACTGGATCAAGAACTGCAAAAAGATGAACTACAAGACCCAATATCGGCCCATTGAGCTGCTGATTAATCAAAGATGGGTCACGCTTAACTAGAACCCCTTGGCTTAAACACCCTTTTTCGGGCACAATGCACGCCGCTTTTGCCTGGCGCAGTTGCACCGGGCCATTCACTGGATACCGAGGGCTTTACTGCATGTCGAAAGAAGACAGCTTCGAAATGGAAGGCACTGTCGTCGACACCCTGCCCAACACCATGTTTCGTGTGGAGTTGGAAAATGGGCACGTCGTAACCGCGCATATCTCCGGCAAGATGCGCAAGAACTACATTCGTATTCTTACCGGTGACAAAGTGCGCGTCGAGCTGACGCCCTATGACTTGAGCAAAGGGCGCATCACTTACCGCGCTCGTTAAGCAAGTCAATACAAGACGCCCGGTTATGCCGGGCGTTTTTGTGTGTGCGGGGTTTACCAAGCAATGGAGGGCCCTGTGGGAGGGGGCTTGCCCCTCCCACAGTGGATCTCCACTGTTCTGAGAATTGCATTTCAAGTCAGCAAAAAGGCGCCTTTCGGCGCCTTTTTTTGTTGCTGCAGAACGATCAGGCCATTTCCGCCGTGGTCTCGAACTCGAAGGTCAGCTCGCCATCCTTCAGGTCGATATGCACCACGCCGCCATGGTCGGAGAGCTCGCCGAACAGGATCTCTTCGGCCAATGGCCGCTTGATCTTGTCCTGGATCAGGCGCGCCATCGGGCGAGCGCCCATCGCCGCGTCGTAGCCGCCCTCTGCGATCCAGCTGCGCGCCGCCTCCGTCACATCCAGCTGCACGCGCTTGTCTTCCAGCTGCGCTTGAAGCTCGGTGAGGAACTTGTCCACCACGCTTTTGATGACCTCATGGCTGAGGCGACCAAATTGGATAATGGTGTCCAGGCGGTTACGGAACTCCGGCGTGAAGCTCTTCTTGATCACTTCCATGGCATCGGAGGAGTGATCCTGATGCGTAAAGCCAATAGAGGCCCGCGCAGCGGTTTCAGCACCGGCGTTGGTGGTCATGATCACGATCACGTTGCGGAAGTCCGCCTTGCGCCCGTTGTTGTCAGTCAGGGTTCCGTGGTCCATGACCTGCAGCAGCAAGTTGAAGACTTCCGGGTGAGCCTTCTCGATTTCATCGAGCAACAGTACGCAATGTGGCTGCTTGGTGATCGCCTCGGTCAACAGACCGCCCTGGTCGAAGCCGACATAGCCTGGAGGCGCACCGATCAGGCGCGAAACGGTGTGGCGCTCCATATACTCGGACATGTCGAAACGCACCAGCTCGATTCCCATGGCCTTGGCCAATTGCCGCGCCGCTTCGGTCTTGCCGACCCCGGTAGGGCCTGCGAACAGGAACGACCCGACCGGCTTGTCCGGCGACTTGAGGCCCGCACGGGACAGCTTGATCGCGGTGGACAGCGAATCGATTGCCGCATCCTGACCAAACACGGTGAGCTTGAGGTCGCGCTCCAGGTTACGCAGCAGCTCCTTGTCGGAACTGGTGACGTGTTTTGGCGGAATCCGCGCGATCTTCGCCACGATATCCTCGACCTGAGGCACGTCAATGCGCTTCACACGCTTCTCGACCGGTTGCAGGCGCTGATAGGCCCCCGCCTCGTCGATCACGTCGATGGCCTTGTCTGGCATGTGCCGGTCATTGATGTAGCGCGACGCCAGCTCAGCCGCGGCACGCAGGGCCTCATCGGTGTATTCGATGCCATGGTGCGCCTCGAAGCGCCCCTTGAGCCCGCGCAGGATGCCGATGGTGTCTTCAACCGAAGGCTCGGACACGTCGACTTTCTGGAAGCGGCGCGCCAGGGCACGGTCTTTCTCGAAGATGCCACGGAATTCCTGGAACGTGGTCGAACCGATGCAGCGGATATCGCCCGACGACAGCAACGGCTTGAGCAGGTTGGAGGCGTCCATCACCCCACCGGATGCCGCACCGGCCCCGATAATGGTATGGATCTCGTCGATAAACAGAATCGCCTGCGGGCGTTTTTTCAGCTCGCCGAGCAGCGCCTTGAAGCGCTTCTCGAAATCGCCCCGGTACTTGGTCCCGGCGAGCAAGGCGCCCAGGTCAAGGGAGTAGACAACGCTGTTGGCCAACAGGTCTGGGACCTGATTGTCGACAATGCGCTTGGCCAGGCCTTCGGCGATCGCGGTTTTACCCACGCCCGCCTCCCCAACCAGCAACGGATTGTTCTTGCGCCGACGAGCAAGGATCTGCGCCACACGCTCAACCTCAAGCTCACGCCCCACCAGCGGATCGATCCGCCCCTGGCGCGCCAATTCGTTGAGATTGCTGGCATAGGCATCCAGTGGATTGCCCGAAGAAGAAGACTCACCGCCCTCGTCATCCTGCATTTCCTGCTCACCCTCGGAATGATCGCCGTGCCCAGGCACTTTGGAGATACCGTGGGCGATGTAATTGACTACATCAATACGGGCAACGCTCTGCTGCTTGAGCAGGAACACGGCCTGGCTTTCCTGTTCGCTGAAAATCGCCACAAGCACGTTCGCGCCCGTGACCTCACGCTTACCGGAGCTCTGTACATGGAAAACAGCACGCTGCAATACCCGCTGGAAGCCCAGGGTTGGCTGGGTTTCACGGTCCTCGTCATGCACGGGGATCAGTGGCGTGGTGGAGTCGATGAACTCCTGCAGATCATGCTTGAGCTTGTCGAGGTTGGCGCCGCACGCACGCAGAACGGTGGCGGCAGCTTCGTTATCCAAAAGTGCCAGCAGCAGGTGTTCGACGGTCATGAATTCATGACGCTTCGAACGAGCCTCCTTGAAGGCAAGATTAAGGGTGACTTCGAGCTCGCGGTTTAACATAGCTTCACCTCATACCCAAGTGGTCGGCGTTAACCGTCCTTCTCGATTTCACAGAGTAGCGGATGCTGGCTTTCCCTGGCGTACTGGTTGACCTGCATGGCCTTTGTCTCGGCGATGTCGCGGGTAAACACTCCACATACTGCCCGTCCTTCTGTGTGAACGGCCAGCATTACCTTGGTCGCCAACTCGCGGTTCAGGTTAAAAAACACCTCGAGCACTTCGACGACGAAATCCATCGGTGTGTAGTCATCATTGAACAAAACCACCTTGTACATCGGCGGCGCCTGTAGAGCAGGCTTGGCCTCCTGGACAGCAATGCCTGCAGAACCGTCGTCATCATGTTCCTGATCCGGGCGATCCTGATTGAATGTTAGTCGAATCTGGCTGTTTGCATGCATGGAAAGAAAGGTTCGTCAGTGGTTCGATTACAGTGGTGGGGGCGACCTGTCAGAATTTCAACTCTGACCGGCTGGTCGCCTTGACTATCGGCGAATCGGTGTTACAACCAATAGAGCCCACAGTGGGTAAAAAAGGTCCGCGCAGTCAACCTTATTTATTCGGGTTAGGACGGATAGACAGGATGATACTCCAGTGATGGAGTCTGGTGCAGAGGGATATGGGAATGGCTAGGGGTAAGGTCAAGTGGTTCAACAATGCCAAGGGTTACGGCTTCATTGTCGAGGACGGCAAGGATGAAGACCTTTTTGCGCATTTCTCCGTGATCGATATGGATGGGTACAAAACGCTGAAGGCGGGTCAACCGGTGTCCTTTGATCTCAAACAGGGCCCAAAGGGCTTGAATGCGGTGAATATCAAGTTAGTCACCCCACCGTCTGCCGCAGAAAAAGTTACAGCGCCCGATCAAAACTCAAAAAAAGAAACAGGCCTGATCAGCCACTGAATAAAGCACTGAAAGCAAACCGGCCGCCCGATTCATCAGGGCGGCCGGTTTTCTCTGCCTGTTTACATATGCTTGATCAGCGCATCACCGAAGCCCGACGACGACACCAGCGTAGCGCCATCCATCAGGCGCTCGAAGTCATAGGTCACGGTCTTGGCCGAAATAGCGCCGTTGGTGCCCTTGATAATCAAGTCAGCCGCTTCGACCCACCCCATATGGCGTAGCATCATTTCTGCCGACAGGATCAATGAGCCCGGGTTGACCTGGTCCTTGCCCGCATATTTAGGCGCGGTACCGTGGGTCGCTTCGAACATCGCCACGGTGTCGGACAAGTTGGCCCCCGGCGCGATGCCGATACCGCCCACTTCCGCCGCCAAAGCGTCAGACAAATAGTCGCCGTTCAGGTTAAGCGTCGCGATAACGTCATATTCAGCCGGGCGCAACAGTATCTGCTGAAGCATGGCGTCGGCGATGGCATCCTTGACGACTACGTTCTTTCCGGTCTTGGGGTTCTTGAACTGCATCCACGGGCCGCCGTCCAGCAGGGTCGCACCGAACTCTTCGGCCGCCACTTCGTAGGCCCATTCCTTGAAGGCACCTTCGGTGAACTTCATGATGTTGCCTTTGTGCACGATGGTCAGCGAATCGCGATCGTTATCCACGACATATTGCAGGGCCTTGCGCGCCAGGCGCTTGGTGCCTTCTTTCGACACCGGCTTGACGCCGATCCCGCAGTCCTGGTCGAAACGGATCTTGGTAACGCCCATTTCCTCCTTGAGAAACTTGATTACCTTGATCGCCTCAGGCGAACCAGCTTTCCACTCGATGCCGGCGTAAATATCTTCGGAGTTCTCGCGAAAGATGGTCATGTCCACGTCGCCAGGTTTCTTGACCGGGCTGGGCACGCCTTCGAACCAGCGCACCGGGCGCAGGCACACATACAGGTCGAGCTGCTGGCGCAGCGCCACGTTCAGCGAGCGGATACCACCACCGACCGGTGTGGTCAGCGGCCCCTTGATGGACACCACGTAATCCTTGACCGCATCCAGGGTTTCCTGGGGCAGCCAGGTATCCTGGTCGTAGACCTGTGTAGCCTTTTCGCCGGCGTAAACCTCCATCCACGAGATCTTGCGCTTGCCGCCGTAAGCCTTTTCAACAGCTGCGTCGACCACCTTGATCATCACCGGGCTGATGTCGACACCGATACCGTCACCTTCGATGTAGGGAATGATCGGTTGGTCAGGAACATTGAGAGAATGGTCTGCATTGACGGTGATTTTGTCGCCGACTGCCGGAACCTGAATCTTCTTGTATCCCATGCTGAACTCCATCTATGGATTGAACATCTGGCTGCGTTCGAGCGTACTCCAGATAAATGGCGACTGAAACCTCGCGCCATGCTCATTTGCATCGAAAACAGCATAAATTGTCGCCTACAAGCCTGAAATCAAAGGGAAAAGTGCCAATCCTGAGCACAACGTGCGACTTTAGGCGTAAACCGGCACCTGCGACCTTTAGACCAATGGACGACCCGCCTTTTGTATGAAGGCTCGGCGTAAGCATAGCGACCTATGTATAATGCCGCCGCTGACCAAAGAGTCACGACAGCGGACCGCTCTAGAACATGGCCCTCCGCTGCAAAGCAGGACTAATACAATAGTCCACCCGCTTGACGCTCGACTGATGCAACCCAACATCACCGCGAAGAAACCTCGACCTTTCGCTCATGGATGACTTGAACGAACGCGCTCCACCCGGCGCATCTCGAGTTTCTGCGCACGCTTTCAGCAAAGAAGAGAGTTAATCCGAATATGCCCACCCGCTCGAAGATCATCTACACCTTCACCGACGAAGCCCCAGCCCTCGCCACCTATTCACTGCTGCCTATCGTAGAGGCCTTCACCGCTTCCGCTGATATTGCCGTGGAAACCCGCGACATTTCCCTCGCAGGGCGCATCCTCGCAAGCTTCCCCGAGCAACTGGGCGACAAGGCTATCCCGGACCACCTCGCCGAACTGGGCGACCTGGCCGTTACACCTGAAGCCAACATCATCAAGCTGCCAAACATCAGCGCCTCGACCCCGCAGCTGCAAGCCGCGATCAAGGAACTGCAGGCCCAGGGCTATGCCCTGCCGGACTACCCTGAAACCGTAACCACCGACGCGGAAAAAGAAACCCGTGCACGTTACGACAAGGTCAAGGGCAGCGCCGTGAACCCGGTCCTGCGCGAAGGCAACTCCGACCGCCGTGCACCGCTGTCGGTCAAGAACTACGCACGCAAGCACCCGCACAAGATGGGCGCCTGGGCTGCCGACTCCAAGTCGCACATTGCCCACATGAGCAATGGCGACTTCTACGGCAGCGAAAAAGCCGTACAGATCGAAGCCGCTGATGCTGTCAAAATTGCGCTGATTGCCCAGGACGGCACCACCACCGTGCTGAAGGAAAAGACCAGCGTCCAGGCCGGCGAAATCATCGATACCGCCGTGCTGAGCAAGAAAGCCCTGCGCAGCTTCATCGCCGCTGAAATCGAAGACGCCAAGCAACAAGGCGTTCTGCTGTCGGTTCACTTGAAAGCCACCATGATGAAGGTCTCCGACCCGATCATGTTCGGCCAGATCGTTGCCGAGTTCTACAAAGACGCCCTGAGCAAGCACGCTGCGGTGCTGGAGCAGATCGGCTTCAACCTGAACAACGGCATCGGCGACCTGTACGCCCGCATCAAGGCGCTGCCGGCTGACCAGCAAGCGCAGATCGAAGCTGACATCCAGGCGGTGTACGCCGCTCGCCCTGCCCTGGCGATGGTCAACTCCGACAAAGGCATCACCAACCTGCACGTGCCAAGCGACGTCATCGTCGACGCCTCGATGCCTGCCATGATCCGTGACTCCGGCAAAATGTGGGGCACCGACGGCCAACTGCACGACACCAAGGCTGTAATCCCGGATCGCTGCTACGCCACCATCTACCAGGCGGTCATCGAAGACTGCAAGGCCAATGGTGCCTTCGACCCGACCACCATGGGCAGCGTGCCAAACGTAGGCCTGATGGCCAAGAAAGCCGAAGAGTACGGCTCCCACGACAAGACCTTCCAGATCAAGGCTGACGGCGTTGTTCGCGTCACCGACAGCCAGGGCAACCTGCTGATGGAACAGAAAGTCGAGGCCGGCGACATCTTCCGCATGTGCCAGACCAAAGACGCGCCGATCCAGGACTGGGTCAAGCTCGCCGTAAACCGTGCCCGCGCCAGCAGCACCCCGGCCATCTTCTGGCTGGACCCTCAGCGTGCCCACGATGGCGTCGTAGTCGAGAAAGTCCAGGCGTACCTGAAAGACCACAACACCGAAGGCCTGGACATCCGCATCATGGCCCCGGTGGACGCGATGAAGTTCACCCTGGAGCGCACCCGCAAGGGCCTGGACACCATCTCGGTGACCGGCAACGTACTGCGCGACTACCTGACCGACCTGTTCCCGATCATGGAGCTGGGCACCAGCGCCAAGATGCTGTCGATCGTGCCGCTGATGAACGGCGGCGGCCTGTTCGAAACCGGCGCTGGCGGTTCGGCACCGAAACACGTGCAGCAACTGCTGGAAGAAAACTTCCTGCGCTGGGATTCCCTGGGCGAGTTCCTGGCCCTGGCCGCGTCCCTTGAGCACCTGGGTGTCACGTATAACAACCCGAAAGCCCTGGTACTGTCCAAGACCCTGGACCAGGCCACCGGCCAGTTCCTCGACAACAACAAGTCGCCATCGCGCAAAGTCGGCAACATCGACAACCGCGGCAGCCACTTCTACCTGGCGCTGTACTGGGCCCAGGCCCTGGCGGCACAGTCCGAAGACACTGCACTGCAAGCGCAGTTCGGCGAATTGGCCCAGACCCTGGCCGCGAACGAAGCAACCATCGTTGCCGAGCTCAACGCAGTACAGGGCAAGCCAGTGGACATCGGCGGCTACTACGCGCCGAACCCGGAGTTGACCAGCAAGGCCATGCGCCCAAGCAACACCTTGAATGCGGCGATTGCCAAGTTGAAGTAAGGTTGTAAAGCTGCAAAGAAGCCCCGGCCAAGTGCCGGGGTTTCTGTTTCTACCGTTCAACTGTAGAAACCGGATAAAAATGTGGGAGGGAGCTTGCTCCCGATGGCAGTGGGTCAGCCCCAGATGTATTTACTGACCCTCCCTCATCGGGAGCAAGCCCCCTCCCACACTGACTGTAATCCTGCTGTAAGACGCACTGCGTCCTGAATCGAGGCAACCATGACCTGGCTCCCCCACATCACCGTCGCCACCATCGTTGAAGACAACGGCCGCTTCCTGATGGTCGAAGAACTCAAGGGCGGCCGCGCCGTGCTCAATCAGCCCGCCGGCCACCTGGACCCGAACGAAACCCTCACCGAAGCCGCCGTGCGCGAGACCCTCGAGGAAACCGGCTGGGATGTCGAAGCCACCGGCATCGTCGGCATCTACCTCTACACTGCCCCCAGCAACGGCGTGACCTATCAACGGGTTTGCTTCATCGCCAAGGCCCTGAAACACCACCCGGACTATCAACTCGACGAAGGCATCCTGCGCGCCCGCTGGCTGACCCGTGACGAGCTGATGGCCGTGCGCGATGACTGGCGCAGCGAGCTGATCATCCGCTGCATCGATGATTATCTGGCCGGCCACAGGCACAGCCTCGAATTGATCCGCCCTTCTCTTTAGCCTTGCGGGCGTGAGCCTGTTAGAATCGCGTCCTTTTTCAAGACACCCGTTGAAACCCTATGCGTGATCCAGCCCCTTCTGACACACAAAAGAAGCGCGTCATCGTCGGCATGTCCGGCGGCGTGGATTCTTCCGTTTCCGCCGTTCTGCTCATGGAGCAGGGTTATGAGGTGGAAGGCCTGTTCATGAAGAACTGGGAAGAAGACGATGGAACGGAATATTGCACCGCCATGGACGACCTGGCGGACGCCCAGGCGGTGTGCGACAAGATCGGCATCAAGCTGCACACCGCCAACTTCGCCGCCGAGTACTGGGACAACGTGTTCGAGCACTTCCTGGCTGAATACAAGGCCGGGCGCACACCGAACCCGGACATCCTGTGTAACCGCGAGATCAAGTTCAAGGCGTTCCTCGACTACGCCATGATGCTTGGCGCCGACCTGATTGCCACTGGTCACTACGTGCGCCGTCGCGATATCGATGGGCGCACCGAACTGCTCAAGGGCCTGGACCCGAACAAGGACCAGAGCTACTTCCTGCACGCCGTCGGCGGCGAACAGATCGCCAAGACCCTGTTCCCGGTGGGTGAGCTGGAAAAGCCCGAAGTACGCAAGATTGCCGAGAAACACGGCCTGGCCACAGCCAAGAAGAAAGACTCCACCGGGATCTGCTTTATCGGCGAGCGCCGCTTCAGCGACTTCCTCAAGCAGTACCTGCCGGCACAGCCGGGTGAAATCAAGACCACCGAAGGTGAAGTGATCGGCCGCCACCACGGCCTGATGTACCACACCATCGGCCAGCGCCAGGGCCTGGGAATCGGGGGCCTGAAAGACGCCGGCGAAGAGCCGTGGTACGTGCTGGTCAAGGACCTGGAAAACAATGTGCTGATCGTCGGCCAGGGCAACGAGCACCCACTGCTATTCTCCGGCGCCCTGCTCGCTTCCGAGATCTATTGGGTCAACCCGATCGACTTGAGCACGCCGCGTCGCCTGACCGCCAAGGTACGCTATCGCCAGAGCGACCAGCCCTGCACACTGGAAAAAACCGCCACGGGCTACCGCGCCACCTTCGATGACCCGCAACGCGCGGTCACCCCAGGCCAATCCGTGGTGTTCTATGACGGCGAAATCTGCCTGGGCGGCGGCGTGATAGAAGTTGCGCAAGCCTGGAGCAGCCCGGCATGAGCCCGACCCAGGAGCAATTGACGGCCCTTGGTGGTGTGTTTCTTGCCGCCGTACTGGTGGACAAGATCGCCAAGACCGGCCAGGTCACCGAAGCCGGCCTGACCTGCATGCTCGGCAGCCTGTTGATTCGCGACCCCAAGGACACCCTGGAGGTCTACGGCGGTGACGACCTGGCCCTGCGCGAAGGTTATCGTGCACTGATCGGCGCCTTGGAGCGCGACCCCAGCACCTTGCAGCGCGAGCCATTGCGCTATGCCTTGTCGATGCTCGGCCTTGAGCGCCAACTGGCCAAGCGTGACGACATGCTGGAAACCATCGGCAAGCGCCTGCCGCAGATCCAGTCCCAGGTGGAACACTTCGGCCCGGCCCACGAAAACGTGATCGCTGCCTGTGGCGCGCTATACCAGGACACCCTGAGCACCTTGCGCCAACGTATTCAAGTGCACGGCGACATGCGCAACCTGCAACAACCCAACAATGCCTCGAAAATCCGTGCGCTGCTCCTGGCCGGTATTCGCTCGGCGCGGTTGTGGCGGCAGTTGGGCGGTCATCGTTGGCAGCTGGTGATCAGCCGACGCAAATTGCTCAAGGAGCTTTACCCGTTGATGCGCAACGAATAAGTCGCAGCGACAGGCCCTTTTCAAGCCGTTACGCGTAATACGCCGGTCAGTTGGCAACGGACCGGCGGATTTTTTCATGTATGATACGCGCCCCATTTCGTTGCCCGACTGTCCGAGAACACCCCATGCAGCTCTCTTCGCTCACTGCGGTTTCCCCTGTTGACGGCCGCTACGCCGGCAAAACCCAGGCCCTGCGCCCTATTTTCAGCGAATACGGCCTGATCCGTGCCCGCGTTCTGGTTGAAGTGCGCTGGCTCCAGCGCCTGGCCGCTCACCCCGCCATCAGCGAAGTGCCGGCGTTCTCTGCCGAAGCCAACGCTGTGCTCAACACCCTGGCGGAAAACTTCTCTCTGGAGCACGCCGAGCGTGTGAAAGAGATCGAGCGCACCACCAACCACGACGTCAAGGCCATCGAATACCTGCTCAAGGAGCAAGCGGCCAAACTGCCGGAACTGGCCCAGGTCAGCGAGTTCATCCACTTTGCCTGCACCAGCGAAGACATCAACAACCTGTCCCACGCCCTGATGCTGCGCGAAGGCCGCGATGACGTCATGCTGCCCCTGATGCGCCAGACTGCCGAAGCCATCCGTGAGCTGGCGATCCGTTTCGCCGCCGTGCCGATGCTGTCGCGCACCCATGGCCAGCCAGCGTCGCCGACCACCCTGGGCAAGGAACTGGCCAACGTGGTGTACCGCCTGGAGCGCCAGATCGCCCAGGTCGCCGCCGTGCCATTGCTGGGCAAGATCAACGGCGCCGTGGGCAACTACAACGCTCACCTGTCGGCCTACCCTGAGATCGACTGGGAAGCCAACGCCCGCGCCTTCATCGAAGACGAGCTGGGCCTGGGCTTCAACCCGTACACCACGCAGATCGAACCCCACGACTACATCGCCGAGCTGTTCGACGCCATTGCGCGCTTCAACACCATCCTGATCGACTTCGATCGCGATATCTGGGGCTACATTTCCCTGGGCTATTTCAAGCAGCGCACCATTGCCGGTGAAATCGGATCGTCGACCATGCCGCACAAGGTCAACCCGATCGACTTCGAAAACTCCGAAGGCAACCTCGGCATCGCCAACGCCCTGTTCCAGCACCTGGCCAGCAAGTTGCCGATCTCCCGCTGGCAGCGCGACCTGACCGACTCCACCGTATTGCGCAACCTCGGCGTGGGCTTCGCTCATAGCGTGATCGCCTACGAAGCCAGCCTCAAGGGCATCAGCAAGCTTGAACTCAACGAGCAGAAGATCGCCGCTGACCTGGACGCCTGCTGGGAAGTTTTGGCCGAGCCGATCCAGACCGTAATGCGCCGCTACAACATCGAAAACCCCTACGAGAAACTCAAAGAGTTGACACGCGGCAAGGGCATCAGCCCCGAAGCGCTGCAAACTTTCATTGACGGCCTGGACATGCCAGCCGCGGCCAAGGCTGAGCTGAAACTGCTCACCCCGGCCAATTACATCGGCAACGCTGTAGAGCAAGCCAAGCGCATCTGATTCAAGCAAGCCCCCTTGAGACGCCCGGCCGCGCCGGGCGTTTTTATTCCAGTCTGAAAAGTGCTTTTTTTCAATAGGTTACACATGAATCCTGATATTCCTCTTCAACTTCTGGGCGGCATCACGGCACGGGAATTCCTGCGCGACTACTGGCAGAAGAAACCCCTGCTGATCCGTCAGGCCATCCCTGACTTCGAAAGCCCGATCGACGCCGACGAACTGGCAGGCCTGGCTCTGGAAGAAGAAGTCGAATCGCGCCTGGTGATCGAACACGGCGAGCGCCCGTGGGAACTGCGTCGCGGCCCATTCGCCGAAGATGCCTTCAGCGCCCTGCCAGAGCGTGAGTGGACCCTGCTGGTGCAGGCGGTCGACCAGTTCGTGCCGGAAGTCGCCGAACTGCTGGAGCACTTCCGTTTCCTGCCAAGCTGGCGCATCGACGATGTGATGATCAGCTTCGCCGCGCCCGGCGGCAGCGTCGGCCCGCACTTCGACAACTATGACGTGTTCCTGCTGCAAGCCCAAGGCAAGCGCAACTGGAAGATCGGCCAGATGTGCAGCTCCGAAAGCCCGCTGCTGCAACACGCCGACCTGCGCATCCTCGCCGAATTCGAAGAAAGCGCCGAATGGGTGCTGGAACCAGGCGACATGCTCTACCTGCCACCGCGCCTGGCGCACTTCGGCATCGCCGAAGACGATTGCATGACCTACTCGGTGGGTTTCCGTGCCCCGAGCGCCGCCGAAGTGCTGACCCACTTCACCGACTTCCTCAGCCAGTACCTGACTGACGAAGAGCGCTACACCGACGCCGATGCCCAGCCGGTCAGCGACCCGCACCAGATCCAGGTCGACGCCCTCGATCGACTCAAGAGCCTTTTGGCCGAGCACATGAGCGACGAGCGCATGCTGCTGACCTGGTTCGGCCAGTTCATGACCGAACCGCGCTACCCCGAACTGGTAGCCGGCGAAGAGCTGGGCGAAGAAGACTTCATCAGCAGCCTGCAAGACGGCGCGATCCTGGTGCGCAACCCAAGCGCGCGCCTGGCCTGGTCCGAAGTGGACGACGACGTGCTGCTGTTCGCCAGCGGCCAGAGCCGTTACCTGCCGGGCAAACTGCGTGAACTGTTGAAGCTGGTGTGCTCGGCCGACGCACTGCACAGCGAAAACCTCAGCGTATGGCTGGCCGACGAAGACGGCCGCGACCTGCTGTGCGAACTGGTCAAGCAAGGCAGCCTGGGGTTCGCGGATGAATAAGATTCACGTAAGTGTCGCGGACTGGCGAAAGGATATCGACGAGATTCGGCGCATTCGTGAAGCGGTATTTATCGCCGAACAATCGGTTCCAGCCGAGCTCGAGTGGGATGCGGACGACGCTGGCGCCATGCATTTCCTCGCATTCGAAGGCGACTTTCCGATTGGTACCGCACGCCTGCTGCCCAGCGGCGAGATTGGTCGCGTGTCGGTGCTCAAGGACTGGCGCGGGCTGAAGGTAGGCGACAAGCTGATGGAAGCGGTGATTGGGGTGGCTGAACAGCGCGGCCAGACCCGGCAGTTCCTCAGTGCGCAGGTGTATGCGGCGCCGTTTTATGAACGACTGGGTTTCAAGATCGTCAGTGATGAGTTTCTTGAAGTCGGGATTCCGCATGTGGATATGGTGCGCGAGGGCTGACTCACGACCGCGTCGCCTATATCGGGAGCAAGCCCTATCAGCAACACCACAAAATGCCCTGCTTGCCGGGGCATTTTGCCGTCTACGATTCAACTTGCGCCCCGCCAGGCCGACAAACTGGCACTATCAAGCAAAATGACTCGCAGAGATAACGGACATGTCGCTACGCACCTTGCTCACCGCCCTACTCCTGACCGCCAGTGTTTCGGCCATGGCTGCCACCGAGGTCGTCAACCTGAGCAACCGCACCAGCGCCGACCTGCTGCCCGTGGCGCAGAACTTCATCGGCAAGGACGGCACCGTCAGCGCCTACGGCAACCAGCTTATCGTTAACGCCGACCCTGCGAAGATAGAGGGCTTGCGTACCCTGCTCTCCCAACTGGACACGCCGGCCAAGCGCCTGCTGATCACCGTCGACACCAACGAAACCAACCAGCAGAACAGCGGCGACAGCCAGACCCGCATCATCAGCTATGGCACCGTCAGCCGCGATGGCGGCATCCAGCAGATCCAGGCCAGCGAAGGCGTGCCTGCGCTGATTCAGGTCGGCCAGAGCGTACCGCTGACCACCACGCACCAGGATGGCTATGGCCGCCTGCAGAACCAGACCCAGTATCGCAACGTCACCCAGGGCTTTTACGTCACCGCCAGCGTCACCGGCGAGACCGTACACCTGGCTATCAGTACCAACCGTGACCGCATGAGCCACGAACGTCCCGATGTAGTGAATGTTCAGAGTACCGACACAACCGTCAGCGGGCGCCTGGGCGAATGGATCACCCTAGCAGGGATAAATCGCGAGACCCAGGCCGATAAATCCTCTACAACCCGCAGCTACTCTACTCAGGGCCGCGATGACCTGACTTTGCGGGTCAAGGTCGATACCCTGAACTGAAGCACCGAAAACTGACTGACGAGTCGTATAAGACTAAAGATGTAGTGCCTGAAAAAAAGCACTACAAAACATTTGACGATCCAAAAAAGCATGGGCATGATGGCCTCGCTCCCGCTAATCAGGGGCCCTGGTAAGGGCCTTCGGATCGCCGCTCCAAGCTACCCACTCGAGCCGATTCGTGTCTGTACCGCCCATAAGGCGTGTTTGACGAGGTTGCGACTGGAACGAAGTTGTCCCGAGGGACGGAAGCTAACCAGGTAACCCGGCTACGCACTGATGGATCGTACAAAGGCCCACGACGCCCGAAGACCGTTCGCAGTTCGCCTTTACCTGCTCAACTCCGCCTTGAGCCACTCGTTCATCCCGTCGCCTTCCCCGCCAAGCCCGGCTTGACCACCTGAGCTTCTGGTCAGCGAGCAGCCATCACCACGCATTCAATCCGTGGCTGGCAAATGGAATTCTCCACCTAGACCTATGCGACGAGGTTTTTCCCCATGGCACTGACACGCGAACAGCAAATTGCAGCCCTTGAAAAAGACTGGGCTGAAAACCCACGCTGGAAAGGCGTGACCCGCGCTTATTCCGCTGCTGACGTCGTCCGCCTGCGTGGCTCGGTCCAACCTGAGCACACCTTTGCAAAACTCGGCGCCGAGAAGCTGTGGAACCTGGTCACCCAAGGTGCCAAGCCGTCCTTCCGTCCCGACAAAGATTTCGTCAACTGCATGGGCGCCCTCACTGGCGGCCAGGCAGTACAACAGGTAAAAGCCGGTATCCAGGCGATCTACCTGTCCGGCTGGCAAGTGGCAGCGGACAACAACTCCGCTGAATCCATGTACCCCGACCAATCGCTGTACCCGGTGGACTCCGTACCGACCGTGGTCAAGCGCATCAATAACTCGTTCCGTCGTGCCGACCAGATCCAGTGGAAAGCCGGCAAGAACCCAGGCGATGAAGGCTACATCGACTACTTCGCCCCCATCGTGGCTGACGCCGAAGCCGGCTTCGGCGGCGTACTGAACGCTTACGAACTGATGAAGAGCATGATCGAGGCTGGCGCTGCCGGCGTGCACTTCGAAGACCAGCTTGCGTCAGTGAAGAAATGCGGCCACATGGGCGGCAAGGTACTGGTACCGACCCAGGAAGCCGTACAGAAGCTGACCGCTGCGCGTTTGGCCGCTGACGTTGCCGGTACACCGACCATCATCCTGGCCCGTACCGATGCCAACGCCGCTGACCTGCTGACTTCGGACTGCGACCCATACGACCAGCCGTTCGTGACTGGCGAGCGTACTCAGGAAGGCTTCTATAAAGTCCGCGCCGGCCTCGACCAGGCCATTGCCCGCGGCCTGGCCTACGCGCCGTACGCCGACCTGATCTGGTGCGAGACCGCCAAGCCGGACCTGGACGAAGCTCGTCGCTTCGCCGAAGCGATCAAGAAGGAATACCCGGACCAACTGCTGTCCTACAACTGCTCGCCTTCTTTCAACTGGAAGAAGAACCTGGACGACGCGACCATCGCCAAGTTCCAGCGTGAACTGTCGGCAATGGGCTACAAGCACCAGTTCATTACCCTGGCCGGCATTCACAACATGTGGCACAGCATGTTCAACCTGGCGCACGACTACGCCCGTAACGACATGACTGCCTACGTGAAGCTGCAAGAGCAGGAGTTCGCGGACGCCGCCAAAGGCTACACCTTCGTGGCGCACCAGCAGGAAGTGGGCACCGGTTACTTCGACGACATGACCACCGTGATCCAGGGCGGCACTTCGTCGGTTACCGCGCTGACCGGTTCGACCGAAGAAGATCAGTTCCACTGATCAACTGAGTACCCGGCCACCGCGGCCCCACGGAAGACCTAACCGCAGTGCCGCACAACAATCACGCCCCGACTGGTTCGGGGCGTTTTTTTGCCTGCACAAAACCTACCGATGCACTGCGGACCCAATGTGGGAGGGGGCTTGCTCCCGATAGCGGCGGATCAGCAACAGCTGGGTTGGCTGATACTCAGCTATCGGGAGCAAGCCCCCTCCCACAAGTAATTTTGCGCAAAACATTGATCCAGAGCGGTACTCGCGCACATCAAATCGGTTAAAAGAACCGTCGCGGCAACTAAACGGCACTCAACCAAGTAACGGCAACTTCCCCCGCCACATGAGAAACAATCGCTCAAACCCCACGCAAACAATATTCATTATCATTTAGCGCTTAAAAAATTCGTTACAGCTTAAACAAAACATAATTGATGAAAAGCTCGCTAATGCCCACACCACAAGGGCTACAGCCCCAAGAAGGTGCACTATGTGCTTATTCCACCGAATAATTTCACCCCAGGAATTTTACTTGCCCGGTGTTTAGCCATAAAATCACCGCGATTGATTGCAGTGCGACATATCGTCACTGCATCGTTACTTTTTCGAGCTCAGAGACCTTTGCTCTCTGTTAAGGATTTCCAGCATGACCGAAGCGACAGGACTCATGGCCCACAACTGGGGCTTTGCCATTTTCCTCCTCGGTGTTGTCGGCCTTTGCGCCTTCATGCTCGGCGTCTCCAGCCTCCTTGGGTCAAAAGCCTGGGGCCGCAGCAAAAACGAACCGTTCGAGTCCGGCATGCTACCTACAGGTGGCGCCCGCTTGCGGCTCTCAGCCAAATTCTATCTGGTCGCGATGCTGTTCGTGATCTTCGATATCGAAGCCCTCTTTCTCTTTGCCTGGTCTGTGTCCGTCCGCGAAAGCGGCTGGACCGGATTCGTCGAAGCTCTCGTTTTCATAGCAATTCTGTTGGCAGGTCTTGTCTACCTGTTCCGAGTGGGCGCCCTTGACTGGGCTCCGGAAGCTCGTCGCAAGCGGCAGGCGAAGCTGAAACAATGAGGCTTTGGCAATGCAATACAATCTCACCAGGATCGACCCGGATGCTCCTAACGAGCAGTACCCCATCGGCGAACGGGAAACCGTTTCCGACCCGTTAGAAGACCAAGTCCACAAGAACATCTACATGGGCAAGCTGGAAGACGTGCTGAGTGGCGCGGTCAACTGGGGGCGTAAAAACTCCCTGTGGCCGTACAACTTCGGCCTTTCGTGCTGCTACGTGGAAATGACCACCGCCTTCACGGCGCCCCACGACATCGCGCGTTTTGGCGCCGAAGTGATCCGGGCATCACCGCGCCAGGCGGATTTCATGGTTATCGCCGGTACCTGCTTTATCAAGATGGCGCCGATCATCCAGCGTCTCTATGAGCAAATGCTCGAGCCGAAATGGGTAATCTCCATGGGTTCGTGCGCCAACTCCGGTGGCATGTACGACATCTACTCCGTCGTTCAAGGGGTGGACAAGTTCCTACCCGTGGACGTCTACGTGCCTGGCTGCCCGCCCCGCCCCGAAGCATTCCTTCAAGGCTTGATGCTGTTGCAGGAATCGATTGGCAAGGAGCGTCGCCCGCTGTCCTGGGTCGTCGGCGATCAAGGCGTGTACCGCGCCGAGATGCCGTCCCAAAAAGAACAGCGCCGCGAACAGCGAATCGCAGTCACTAACCTGCGCAGCCCCGACGAAGTCTGATCCAGACCCGCTTCTTTTATAGAACGAAAACCTGGCTTCATTCTTTACGTTGACCGAAAGCGATAAAAAACCATGACTACAGGCAGTGCTCTGTACATCCCGCCTTATAAGGCAGACGACCAGGACGTGGTTGTCGAACTCAATAACCGTTTTGGCCCTGACGCCTTCACCGCCCAGGCCACACGCACCGGCATGCCGGTGCTGTGGGTGGCGCGTGCCAGGCTTGTCGAAGTCCTGACCTTCCTGCGCAACCTGCCCAAGCCGTACGTCATGCTCTATGACCTGCATGGCGTGGACGAGCGTCTGCGCACCAAGCGCCAGGGGCTGCCGAGCGGCGCCGATTTCACCGTGTTCTACCACTTGATGTCGCTGGAACGTAACAGTGACGTGATGATCAAGGTCGCCCTGAGCGAAAACGATCTCAGCGTTCCAACCGTGACCGGTATCTGGCCCAACGCCAGCTGGTACGAGCGCGAAGTCTGGGACATGTTCGGCATCGACTTCCCCGGCCACCCGCACCTGACGCGCATCATGATGCCGCCGACCTGGGAAGGTCACCCGCTGCGCAAGGACTACCCTGCCCGCGCAACCGAATTCGACCCGTTCAGCCTGACCCTGGCCAAGCAGCAGCTTGAAGAAGAGGCTGCGCGCTTCCGTCCGGAAGACTGGGGCATGAAGCGTTCCGGCACCAACGAGGACTACATGTTCCTCAACCTGGGCCCGAACCACCCTTCGGCCCACGGTGCGTTCCGTATCATCCTGCAACTGGACGGCGAAGAAATCGTCGACTGCGTGCCGGACATCGGCTACCACCACCGTGGTGCCGAGAAGATGGCCGAGCGTCAGTCGTGGCACAGCTTCATCCCCTACACCGATCGTATCGACTACCTCGGCGGCGTGATGAACAACCTGCCGTACGTGCTCTCGGTGGAGAAGCTGGCCGGTATCAAGGTGCCGGACCGCGTCGATACCATCCGCATCATGATGGCCGAGTTCTTCCGCATTACCAGCCACCTGCTGTTCCTGGGTACCTATATCCAGGACGTCGGCGCCATGACCCCGGTGTTCTTCACCTTCACCGACCGTCAACGCGCCTATAAGGTTATCGAAGCCATCACCGGTTTCCGCCTGCACCCGGCCTGGTACCGCATCGGCGGCGTGGCCCACGACCTGCCCAACGGCTGGGAGCGCCTGGTCAAGGAATTCATCGACTGGATGCCCAAGCGTCTGGACGAGTACCAGAAAGCCGCGCTGGACAACAGCATCCTCAAGGGCCGCACCATCGGCGTTGCGCAGTACAACACCAAGGAAGCCCTGGAATGGGGCGTCACTGGTGCCGGCCTGCGTTCCACCGGTTGCGACTTCGACCTGCGTAAAGCCCGCCCGTACTCCGGCTACGAGAACTTCGAGTTCGAAGTACCGTTGGCGGCCAATGGTGATGCCTACGACCGTTGCATCGTGCGTGTCGAAGAAATGCGCCAGAGCCTGAAGATCATCGAGCAGTGCATGCGCAACATGCCGGCAGGTCCGTACAAGGCGGATCACCCGCTGACCACGCCGCCGCCCAAAGAGCGCACGCTGCAACACATCGAAACCCTGATCACGCACTTCCTGCAGGTTTCGTGGGGCCCGGTCATGCCGGCCAACGAATCCTTCCAGATGATCGAAGCGACCAAGGGTATCAACAGTTATTACCTGACGAGCGATGGCGGCACCATGAGCTACCGCACCCGGATTCGTACCCCAAGTTTTGCCCACTTGCAGCAGATCCCTTCGGTGATCAAAGGCGAGATGGTCGCGGACTTGATTGCGTACCTGGGTAGTATCGATTTCGTTATGGCCGACGTGGACCGCTAAGCATGAACAGCACGCTTATCCAGACAGACCGTTTCACCTTGAGTGAAACCGAGCGCTCGGCCATCGAGCACGAGCTGCATCACTATGAAGACCCGCGCGCGGCGTCGATCGAAGCCTTGAAGATCGTCCAGAAGGAACGTGGCTGGGTGCCCGACGGCGCTCTCTACGCCATTGGCGAGATCCTCGGCATCCCGGCCAGCGATGTTGAAGGGGTGGCGACGTTCTACAGCCAGATCTTCCGTCAGCCAGTCGGCCGTCACATCATTCGCGTGTGCGACAGCATGGTCTGCTACATCGGCGGCCATGAGTCCGTGGTCAGCGAAATCCAGGCCAAGCTCGGCATCGGCCTCGGCCAGACCACCGCCGACGGCCGCTTCACGCTGCTGCCGGTGTGCTGCCTGGGCAACTGCGACAAGGCGCCGGCGTTGATGATCGACGACGACACATTCGGTGACGTACAGCCTGCTGGCGTGACCCAATTGCTCGAGGGCTACCCATGACCCTGACCTCTTTCGGCCCGGCCAACCTGATCAAGCGTTCGGCCGAGACCCACCCGCTGACCTGGCGCCTGCGTGACGATGGCGAGCCGGTATGGCTCGACGAATACCAGGCCAAGAACGGTTACGCCGCTGCGCGCAAAGCCTTCGCCGACATGGCCCAGGACGATATCGTCCAGACCGTCAAAGACGCCGGCCTCAAGGGCCGCGGCGGCGCAGGCTTCCCCACGGGTGTGAAGTGGGGTCTGATGCCCAAGGACGAATCCATCAATATCCGCTACCTGCTGTGCAACGCGGATGAGATGGAGCCCAACACCTGGAAAGACCGCATGCTGATGGAGCAACTGCCCCATCTGCTGATCGAAGGCATGCTGATCAGCGCCCGTGCGCTCAAGACCTACCGTGGCTACATCTTCCTGCGTGGCGAGTACACCACCGCCGCCAAGCACCTCAACCGTGCAGTGGCAGAAGCCAAGGCTGCGGGCCTGCTGGGCAAGAACATCCTCGGTTCCGGCTTCGACTTCGAACTGTTCGTGCACACCGGCGCCGGGCGTTATATCTGTGGTGAAGAAACCGCACTGATCAACTCCCTCGAAGGTCGCCGCGCCAATCCGCGCTCCAAGCCGCCCTTCCCTGCCGCCGTCGGCGTGTGGGGCAAGCCGACCTGCGTGAACAACGTCGAGACCCTGTGCAACGTGCCGGCGATCATCGCCGACGGCGTGGACTGGTACAAATCCCTGGCCCGTGAAGGCAGTGAAGACATGGGCACCAAGCTCATGGGTTTCTCCGGCAAGGTCAAGAACCCTGGCCTGTGGGAGCTGCCGTTCGGCGTGACCGCCCGCGAGCTGTTTGAGGACTACGCCGGCGGCATGCGCGACGGCTACACCTTGAAAGCCTGGCAGCCAGGCGGTGCCGGTACCGGTTTCCTGTTGCCCGAACACCTGGACGCCCAGATGTATGCCGGCGGCATCGGCAAGGTCGGCACCCGCATGGGCACCGGCCTGGCGATGGCGGTGGACAACACAGTGAACATGGTGTCGCTGCTGCGCAACATGGAGCAGTTCTTTGCCCGTGAATCGTGCGGCTTCTGCACCCCATGCCGTGACGGCCTGCCGTGGAGCGTCAAGCTGCTGATGGCCCTGGAAAATGGCGAAGGTCGCGAGGGTGATATCGAAACCCTGCTGGGCCTGGTCGGCTTCCTCGGCCCAGGTAAGACCTTCTGTGCTCACGCACCGGGCGCCGTAGAGCCATTGGGCAGCGCAATCAAATACTTCCGCTCGGAGTTCGAAGCCGGTATCGCGCCCACCAGCGCCGCCGTCCCGCCTCTGGCGAAGCCGATCGTAGTCGGCGCGTAACGCTTAAACAGGCGAAGGGTTCGTGCCCTTCGCCTGCTCATGTGCTGACGCCGTAAAGGCTGTGTAGATGCACATGAATAACAAGATTCCATTAGCCACGCCCGCTGACAACGGGCCAACGAAGAACTTTGAACCATGGCCACTATCCACGTAGACGGCAAAGCGCTCGAAGTCGATGGGGCGGACAACCTGTTACAGGCGTGTCTGTCACTCGGCCTTGA
This sequence comes from Pseudomonas sp. Root569, assembly GCF_001427465.1. Classification (NCBI taxonomy): domain Bacteria; kingdom Pseudomonadati; phylum Pseudomonadota; class Gammaproteobacteria; order Pseudomonadales; family Pseudomonadaceae; genus Pseudomonas; species Pseudomonas sp. Root569. The sequence continues at coordinate 111,202 of NZ_LMGQ01000012.1, forward strand.
TATCCCGTATTTCTGCTGGCACCCCGCGCTCGGTAGCGTCGGTGCCTGTCGCCAGTGCGCGGTCAAGCAATACACCGACGAGAACGACACCCGTGGTCGTATCGTCATGTCCTGTATGACCCCAGCCACCGACAACACCTGGATCTCCATCGACGATGAAGAATCCAAGGCGTTCCGCGCCAGCGTTGTCGAATGGCTGATGACCAACCACCCCCACGACTGCCCGGTCTGTGAGGAAGGCGGTCACTGCCACCTGCAAGACATGACGGTGATGACCGGCCACAACGAGCGCCGCTATCGCTTCACCAAGCGTACCCACCAGAACCAGGACCTCGGCCCGTTCATTTCCCACGAGATGAACCGCTGCATCGCCTGCTACCGCTGCGTGCGCTTCTATAAAGACTACGCCGGCGGCACCGACCTTGGTGTATTCGGCGCCCACGACAACGTGTACTTCGGTCGCGTTGAAGACGGCGTGCTCGAGAGCGAATTCTCCGGCAACCTCACCGAGGTCTGCCCGACCGGTGTGTTTACCGACAAGACCCACTCCGAGCGCTACAACCGTAAGTGGGACATGCAGTTCGCACCGAGCATCTGCCATGGCTGCTCCAGCGGGTGCAACATCTCCCCGGGCGAGCGCTACGGTGAATTGCGTCGCATCGAAAACCGCTTCAACGGTTCGGTCAACCAGTACTTCCTGTGCGACCGTGGCCGTTTCGGCTATGGCTACGTCAACCGCGAAGACCGCCCACGCCAGCCACTGCTGGCCGATGGCGCCAAGCTGAGCCTGGACGCGGCGCTGGATAAAGCCGCCGACCTGCTGCGCGGGCGCAACATCGTCGGTATCGGTTCGCCGCGTGCCAGCCTCGAAAGCAACTTCGCCTTGCGCGAGCTGGTCGGCGCCGAGCACTTCTATTGCGGTATCGAAGCTGGTGAGCTGGAGCGTATCCGCCTGGTCCTGCAAGTGCTGAATGACAGCCCGCTGCCAGTGCCGAACATGCGCGACATCGAAGACCACGATGCCATCTTTGTGCTCGGTGAAGACCTGACCCAGACCGCTGCCCGCATCGCCCTGTCGCTGCGCCAGTCGGTCAAGGGCAAGGCCGAAGAGATGGCCGATGCCATGCGCGTGCAACCGTGGCTCGACGCCGCGGTGAAAAACATCGGCCAGCACGCGCTGAACCCGCTGTTTATCGCCTCCCTGGCTGAAACCAAGCTCGACGACATCGCCGAAGAATGCGTCCATGCCGCACCGGACGACCTGGCCCGGATCGGTTTCGCCGTGGCCCACGCCCTCGACGCCAGCGCGCCTGCCGTCGATGGCCTGGACACCGAAGCGGTCGAACTGGCCCAGCGCATCGCCGACGCACTGCTGGCGGCCAAGCGCCCATTGATCATCGCCGGCACCTCCCTGGGTTCCAAGGCGCTGATCGAAGCGGCTGCCAACATCGCCAAAGCCCTGAAGCTGCGCGATAAGAACGGCTCCATCAGCCTGGTGGTGCCGGAAGCCAACAGCCTCGGCCTGGCCATGCTCGGTGGCGAGTCCCTGGACGCCGCCCTGCAAGCGGTGACCGACGGCAGCGCCGACGCCATCGTGGTGCTGGAAAACGACCTGTACACCCGCACCGCTGCCGCCAAGGTTGACGCTGCACTCAACGCCGCCAAGGTGCTGATCGTCGCCGACCACCAGAAGACCGCTACCAGCGAGCGTGCCGACCTGGTGCTGCCAGCCGCCACCTTCGCCGAAGGCGACGGTACCCTGGTCAGCCAGGAAGGCCGCGCCCAGCGCTTCTTCCAGGTGTTCGATCCGAAGTACATGGATGCCAGCATCCTGGTGCACGAAGGCTGGCGCTGGCTGCATGCCCTGCGCGCCACCCTGCTGAACCAGCCGATTGACTGGACCCAGCTCGACCACGTCACCGCAGCCACCGCTGCGAGCGCGCCGCAGTTGGCCCGCATCGTCGACGCTGCACCGTCCGCCGCGTTCCGTATCAAGGGCTTGAAACTGGCCCGTGAACCGCTGCGCTACTCCGGGCGTACCGCCATGCGTGCTGATATCAGCGTGCACGAACCGCGTACCCCGCAAGACATCGACACCGCGTTCGCCTTCTCCATGGAAGGTTATTCGGGGTCGGCCGAGCCGCGTCAGCAGGTGCCGTTTGCCTGGTCGCCGGGCTGGAACTCGCCGCAGGCCTGGAACAAGTTCCAGGACGAAGTCGGTGGTCACATCCGTGCTGGCGACCCGGGTACTCGCCTGATCGAAAGCACCGGTGACTCGCTGAACTGGTTCGCTGCGGTACCGCGTCCGTTCAACCCGGCCCCGGGCACCTGGCAGGTCGTGCCGTTCTTCCACCTGTTCGGCAGCGAAGAGACCTCTTCCAAGGCCGCGCCGGTGCAGGAACGTATCCCTGCGGCCTACGTGTCGCTGGCCAAGTCCGAAGCCGACCGCCTGGGCGTCAACGACGGTGCCCTGCTCAGCCTTAACGTGGCCGGCCAGACCCTGCGCCTGCCGCTGCGTATCAACGAGGAGTTGGGCGCTGGCCTGGTTGCACTGCCTAAAGGCCTTGCCGGCATTCCGCCCGCTATCTTTGGCCAAACCGTTGACGGTCTGCAGGAGGCAGCGCAATGACCTGGTTCACGCCGGAAGTAATTGACGTGATCATTTCGGTGGTCAAGGCCATCGTGATCCTGTTGGCCGTGGTCGTGGCGGGCGCCCTGCTCAGCTTCGTCGAGCGTCGCCTGCTGGGCTGGTGGCAGGACCGCTACGGTCCGAACCGCGTTGGCCCGTTCGGCATGTTCCAGATCGCCGCCGACATGCTGAAAATGTTCTTCAAGGAAGACTGGACCCCGCCGTTCGCCGACAAGGTGATCTTCACCCTGGCACCGGTGGTGGCCATGAGCGCCTTGCTGGTCGCCTTCGCGATCATCCCGATCACCCCGACCTGGGGCGTGGCGGACCTGAACATCGGCCTGCTGTTCTTCTTCGCCATGGCCGGTCTGTCGGTGTATGCGGTGCTGTTCGCCGGTTGGGCCAGTAACAACAAGTTCGCCCTGCTGGGCAGCTTGCGTGCCTCGGCCCAGACCGTGTCCTACGAAGTGTTCATGGGCCTGGCGCTGATGGGCATCGTGGTGCAGGTTGGCTCGTTCAACATGCGCGATATCGTCGAGTACCAGGCACAGAACCTGTGGTTCATCATTCCGCAGTTCTTTGGCTTCTGTACCTTCTTCATCGCTGGCGTGGCCGTGACTCACCGTCACCCGTTCGACCAGCCGGAAGCGGAACAGGAACTGGCCGACGGTTACCACATTGAATATGCCGGTATGAAATGGGGCATGTTCTTCGTTGGCGAATACATCGGCATCATCTTGATCTCGGCCCTGCTGGTCACGCTGTTCTTTGGCGGCTGGCACGGTCCGTTCGGCATCTTGCCGCAGTTGGCCTTCTTCTGGTTCTTCTTGAAGACCGCGTTCTTCATCATGCTGTTCATCCTGCTGCGCGCCTCGATTCCGCGCCCGCGCTATGACCAGGTGATGGATTTCAGCTGGAGATTCTGCCTGCCGCTGACCCTGATCAATTTGCTGGTGACGGCTGCCGTCGTGTTGTTGAACACGCCAGCTGCCGCGGTTCAGTGAGGATTTGACCCATGTTCAAATATATTGGCGACATCGTTAAGGGTACCGGTACCCAGTTGCGAAGCCTGGTGATGGTGTTCGGTCACGGCTTTCGCAAACGCGACACCCTGCAATACCCCGAAGAAGCGGTGTACCTGCCGCCGCGCTATCGCGGCCGCATCGTACTGACCCGCGACCCCGACGGCGAAGAGCGTTGCGTAGCCTGCAACCTGTGCGCCGTGGCGTGCCCGGTGGGTTGCATCTCCCTGCAGAAAGCTGAAACCGAAGACGGTCGCTGGTACCCGGACTTCTTCCGTATCAACTTCTCGCGCTGCATTTTCTGCGGCCTCTGCGAGGAAGCTTGCCCGACCACCGCGATCCAGCTCACACCGGATTTCGAGATGGCCGAGTTCAAACGTCAGGACCTGGTGTACGAGAAAGAAGATCTTTTGATCTCTGGTCCCGGTAAAAACCCTGATTACAACTTCTATCGTGTTGCAGGTATGGCCGTTGCCGGTAAGCCGAAGGGCGCCGCACAAAACGAAGCCGAGCCGATCAACGTGAAGAGCTTGCTGCCTTAAGGAAGAAAGATGGAATTCGCTTTCTATTTCGCATCGGGTATTGCAGTGGTGTCCACGCTTCGCGTGATCACCAACACCAACCCCGTGCACGCCCTGCTCTACCTGATCATTTCGCTGATCGCCGTGGCCATGACCTTCTTCAGCCTCGGCGCACCGTTCGCCGGTGTACTGGAAGTGATCGCCTACGCCGGCGCCATCATGGTGCTGTTCGTGTTTGTGGTGATGATGCTCAACCTCGGGCCGGCTTCGGTCGCCCAGGAGCGCGTCTGGCTCAAGCCCGGCATCTGGCTCGGCCCGGTTGTCCTCGCAGCGCTGCTGCTGGGTGAACTGCTGTATGTGCTGTTCGCTCACCAGAGCGGCCAGGCCATCGGCCACACCACCGTGGACGCGAAAGCCGTGGGCATCAGCCTGTTCGGCCCGTACCTGCTGGTGGTCGAACTGGCTTCGATGCTGCTGCTCGCCGCAGCCATCACCGCCTTCCACTTGGGCCGCAACGAAGCCAAGGAGCAATGACGATGCCTGCTATCCCTTTGGAGCATGGTCTGGCGGTCGCCGGCATCCTGTTCTGCCTTGGCCTGGTCGGCCTGATGGTGCGCCGTAACATTCTGTTCGTGTTGATGAGCCTGGAAATCATGATGAACGCCGCGGCACTGGCGTTCATCGTTGCCGGTGCACGTTGGGGCCAGCCGGATGGACAAGTGATGTTCATCCTGGTGATCAGCCTGGCAGCCGCCGAGGCCAGTATCGGCCTGGCGATCCTGCTGCAACTGTATCGTCGCTTCCACACGCTTGATATCGACGCTGCCAGTGAGATGCGCGGATGAACATGATCTTTCTGACTTTCGTATTCCCCCTGATCGGTTTCCTGCTGCTGTCGTTCTCTCGCGGGCGCTGGTCGGAAAACCTCTCGGCCCTGATCGGCGTGGGCTCCATTGGCCTGTCGGCCATCGTGGCTGCCTACGTCATCTGGCAATTCAACGTTGCACCGCCCGAAGGCGGTCACTACACCCTGGTACTGTGGCAGTGGATGTCGGTGGAGGGCTTCAAGCCCAACTTCGCCCTCTACGTCGACGGACTGTCGATCACCATGCTCGGCGTGGTGGTGGGTGTAGGCTTCCTGATCCACCTGTTCGCGTCCTGGTACATGCGCGGTGAAGCCGGTTACTCGCGCTTCTTCTCGTACACCAACCTGTTTATCGCCAGCATGCTGTTCCTGGTGCTGGGCGATAACCTGTTGTTCCTGTACTTCGGCTGGGAAGGCGTGGGCCTGTGCTCGTACCTGCTGATCGGTTTCTACTACAGCAACCGCAACAACGGTAACGCGGCACTCAAGGCCTTTATCGTCACCCGCATCGGCGACGTGTTCATGGCCATCGGCCTGTTCATCCTGTTCCAACAGGTGGGCACGCTGAACATCCAGGAACTGCTGGTGCTGGCACCGCAGAAATTCCAGGTCGGCGACTTCTGGATCACCCTGGCGACCCTGATGCTGCTGGGCGGCGCCGTGGGTAAATCCGCGCAACTGCCGCTGCAAACCTGGCTCGCGGATGCGATGGCCGGCCCGACCCCGGTTTCGGCACTGATCCACGCCGCAACCATGGTGACCGCCGGTGTCTACCTGATCGCCCGTACCCACGGCCTGTTCACCCTGGCGCCGGATATCCTGCATCTTGTCGGCATCGTCGGCGGGGTGACCCTGGTACTGGCCGGCTTCGCCGCGCTGGTGCAGACCGACATCAAGCGTATCCTCGCCTACTCGACCATGAGCCAGATCGGCTACATGTTCCTGGCCCTGGGCGTTGGTGCCTGGGACGCGGCGATCTTCCACCTGATGACCCACGCGTTCTTCAAGGCCCTGCTGTTCCTTGCCTCCGGTGCGGTGATCGTGGCCTGCCACCACGAGCAGAACATCTTCAAGATGGGCGGCCTGTGGAAGAAACTGCCACTGGCCTACGCCAGCTTCATCGTCGGTGGTGCAGCCCTGGCCGCCCTGCCGCTGGTGACCGCCGGTTTCTACTCCAAGGATGAAATCCTCTGGGAAGCCTTTGCCAGCGGTAACCAGAACCTGCTGTACGCAGGCCTGGTGGGTGCATTCATGACCTCGCTGTACACCTTCCGCCTGATCTTCATCACCTTCCACGGTGAAGCCAAGACCGAAGCGCACGCAGGCCACGGCATCTCCCACTGGCTGCCACTGTCGGTGCTGATCATCCTGTCGACCTTCATCGGCGCCATGATCACTCCACCACTGGCCGGTGTATTGCCAGAAAGCGTCGGCCATGCCGGCGGCGCAGACAAGCACAGCCTGGAAATCGCCTCGGGCGCCATCGCCATCGCTGGTATCCTGCTGGCCGCCCTGCTGTTCCTCGGCAAGCGTCGCTTCGTGACCGCCGTGGCCAACAGTGGCATCGGGCGCTTCCTGTCGGCCTGGTGGTTCGCTGCCTGGGGCTTCGATTGGATCTACGACAAACTGTTCGTCAAGCCATACCTCGCCATCAGCCATGTACTGCGCAAAGACCCGCTCGACCAGACCATCGGTTTGATCCCGCGCGCCGCCAAGGCTGGTCACACAGCCCTGAGCCGCAGCGAGACTGGCCAACTGCGTTGGTATGCAGCATCCATGGCGGCGGGTGCCGTGCTGGTGATCGGCGCCATCGTCGTGGTAGCGGTCTGACTATGTTTAAGTGCACTGCGTACTTTGCGAACTTGCGAAAGGAAACGAGCCCGTCATGATTCTGCCCTGGCTAATCCTGATCCCCTTTATCGGCGGCCTGCTCTGCTGGATGGGTGAACGCTTCGGCGCCACCCTGCCCCGCTGGATTGCGTTGCTGACCATGTCCCTGGAACTCGCACTCGGCCTCTGGCTGTGGGCCCATGGCGACTATTCATTTGCTCCGGCACCGGGTGTCGATCCGACCTTCGCGCTTGAATTCAAGCACGTGTGGATCCAGCGCTTCGGCATCAACGTGCACCTGGCTCTCGACGGCTTGTCGCTGTTGATGATCCTGCTGACCGGCCTGCTGGGTATCCTCTCGGTACTCTGCTCCTGGAAAGAGATCCAGCGTCACGTGGGCTTCTTCCACCTGAACCTGATGTGGATCCTGGGCGGCGTTGTCGGCGTGTTCCTGGCGCTGGACCTGTTCATGTTCTTCTTCTTCTGGGAAATGATGCTGGTGCCGATGTATTTCCTCATCGCGCTCTGGGGTCACAGTTCTTCGGACGGCAAGAAAACCCGGATCTACGCGGCGACCAAGTTCTTCATCTTCACCCAGGCTTCCGGCCTGATCATGTTGGTGGCGATCCTGGGCCTGGTCCTGGTCAACTTCAACAGCACCGGCGTGATTACGTTCAACTACGCCGACCTGTTGAAAACCAAGATGTCGCTGACCACCGAGTACATCCTGATGCTCGGCTTCTTCATCGCCTTCGCGGTGAAGCTGCCGGTGGTGCCGTTCCACTCCTGGTTGCCTGACGCCCACGCCCAGGCGCCGACTGCCGGTTCCGTGGACCTGGCTGGTATCCTGCTGAAGACGGCGGCCTACGGCCTGTTGCGTTTCGCCCTGCCGCTGTTCCCGAATGCCTCGGCCGAGTTTGCGCCGATCGCCATGACCCTGGGTCTGATCGGGATCTTCTACGGTGCGTTCCTGGCCTTCGCGCAAACCGACATCAAGCGCCTGATTGCCTTCTCGTCCGTTTCCCACATGGGTTTCGTACTGATCGGCATCTACTCCGGCAGCCAGCTGGCGCTGCAAGGCGCGGTGATCCAGATGTTGGCCCACGGTGTTTCGGCGGCTGCCCTGTTTATCCTCAGTGGTCAGCTGTACGAACGCCTGCACACCCGTGACATGCGTGAGATGGGTGGCGTGTGGTCGCGCATCGCATACCTGCCGGCGATCAGCCTGTTCTTCGCCGCGGCGTCCCTGGGCTTGCCGGGTACCGGTAACTTCATCGGCGAGTTCCTGATCCTGATGGGGGCCTTCGTGCAGACGCCATGGATCAGCGCCATCGCCACGTCCGGCCTGGTGTTCGGTTCGGTCTACTCGCTGATCATGATCCACCGCGCGTACTTCGGCCCGGCCAAGTCAGACACCGTTTTGCACGGTATGGATGCCCGCGAACTGATCATGGTGCTCGGCCTTGCGGTATTGCTGATCTTCATTGGCGTGTACCCGCAACCGTTCCTGGACACTTCTGCCGCAACGATGCATGGCGTGCAGCAGTGGTTCGGCACCGCCTTCTCCCAACTCGCTTCGGCCCGGTAAGAGCGCTATGGAATTCACGATCCAACACTTTATCGCGCTTGCGCCGCTGTTGATCACCAGCCTCACCATTGTGGTGGTGATGCTGGCGATCGCCTGGCGCCGCAATCACTCGCAAACGTTCCTGCTGTCCTGTGCCGGTTTGAACCTGGCCCTGCTGTCGATCATCCCGGCCCTCAAGGTCGCGCCATTGGCGGTCACGCCTTTGATGATGGTCGATGACTTCGCGCTGCTGTACATCGCCCTGATCCTGGTGGCGACCCTGGCGTGCGTGACCCTCGCCCACGCCTACCTCGGCGAAGGCGGCACCGGTTACCCAGGTAACAAGGAAGAGTTGTACCTGCTGATCCTGCTGGCTGCGGCCGGCGGTATCGTGCTGGTCAGCGCGCAGCACCTGGCCGGCCTGTTCATCGGCCTGGAACTGCTGTCGATCCCGACCTACGGCCTGGTGGCCTACGCCTTCTTCAACAAGCGCTCCCTGGAAGCCGGCATCAAGTACATGGTGCTGTCGGCTGCTGGTTCCGCGTTCCTGTTGTTCGGCATGGCCCTGCTCTACGCCGAAGCCGGCAGCCTGAGCTTCACGGGTATCGGCCAGGCCCTGGCCGCCACCAACAGCCCGGCGCCGATTGCCCAGCTGGGCCTGGCGATGATGCTGATCGGCCTGGCGTTCAAGCTGTCGCTGGTACCCTTCCACCTGTGGACCCCGGACGTGTACGAAGGCGCCCCGGCGCCGGTGGCCGCGTTCCTGGCGACTGCGTCGAAGGTGGCGGTGTTTGCGGTGATGGTGCGTCTGTTCCAGATCTCGCCTGCCGCCAACACCGGCGTGCTGAGCAACGTGCTGACCGTGATCGCCATTGCGTCGATCCTGTTCGGTAACCTGCTGGCGCTGACCCAGAACAACCTCAAGCGTCTGCTGGGTTACTCGTCCATCGCCCACTTCGGCTACCTGCTGATCGCCCTGGTGGCGAGCAAGGGCCTGGCCGTGGAAGCCATTGGCGTGTACCTGGTCACCTACGTGATCACCAGCCTTGGCGCCTTCGGTGTGATCACGCTGATGTCCTCGCCTTACAAAGGCCGTGACGCCGACGCCCTGTACGAATACCGCGGCCTGTTCTGGCGCCGTCCGTACCTGACTGCCGTGCTGACCGTAATGATGCTGTCCCTGGCCGGTATCCCGCTGACTGCGGGCTTTATCGGCAAGTTCTACATTGTCGCCACGGGTGTCGAAGCCCACGAGTGGTGGTTGGTAGCATCGCTGGTGCTGGGCAGCGCCATCGGCGTGTTCTACTACCTGCGCGTGATGGTCACCCTCTACCTGATCGAGCCCAACCTGCGCCGTGTGGATGCCGAGTTGCATTGGGAACAGAAGGCAGGCGGCGTGATGCTGCTGGCCATCGCCCTGCTCGCGTTCTTCCTGGGCGTGTACCCACAACCGTTGCTCACCTTGGTGCAGCATGCGGTGCTGGGGGTTTGATCGCTTAGGTTGATGCAGTCAACAGAACGGCGCCTTTGGGCGCCGTTTTGCGTTTCCCAGGATCTGCTTTTCCCCTCCCCTGCTCGCTGAATTTTCCTCCTCGATCTGCCTCTTCATCCGGCATCTACCCGATGAAGCCGGCCGTATGGTGTTTGCGTTTTAAGAAAGTTCCCACAGCGCGGTCACTTGACCTAACGCGGGCGGGCCACCAAACTCTACGCAGGCTACGTACAGAACATGGATGCTCTATTTATCGAACTGCCGGCATTCGAGCGGCATCGCAAGGACTATCTGAGTGAGGAGCTTTTCCAGGGTTTTCAACAGGAGTTAATGAAAAACCCCGAAGCAGGAGATGTGATCGAAGGAACGGGCGGGCTGAGAAAGGTTCGCTTCGTTGATGAGCGGCGAAACAAAGGCAAGCGTGGTGGCCTGCGAGTCATTTACTACTGGTGGTCAGACGGCACGCAATTCTGGTTATTCACCTTGTACGGCAAGCACGAACAGAGCGACCTGACACCCCACCACAAGAAAGCTCTTAAACACATGCTGGACAGGGAAATCAAAGCGAGAACACATCATGAAACGTGACATCTTTTCCGAACTGGTCGAAGGCTTCGACGCCCTGGCCGATGAGCGCCAGGGTAAAATCACCCTGCGCAACCACAAGGTCCACCTCAACAAGCTGGCGCCGCTCACCGCTGATGAGGTGATCGCCGTGCGCCAGCAACTCAACCTTTCCCGGTCGGTATTCGCCATGTACCTGCGTACCAACACCCGCACCCTGGAGAACTGGGAACAAGGCCGGGCCAAGCCCAACGCCCAGGCCGTCACCCTGATCCGTCTGGTAGCGCGTTTTCCTGAAACCGTGGCGCAACTTGCCGCATTGGGCTGACCTGCGAAAGCCAAAAAAAACGCCCCGATTATCGAGGCGTTTTTTGCAGTACAACAGCGTCAGAATGCAATACCGACCTTGAAGCCGTATTCGTCACGCTTGAGCTTGGTGTTGTCGGCCACATAGGAGTCATCGTCGAGCTTGTACTCGGTGCGGGTGTAGTACAGGCCCGCCATCACTGGCAGGTCGCCCTTCTGGTTCATCAGCAGGCTGACTTCGGCATAGGGGTTGGTGCGGTCCTTGAGGTCCACGCTGTCGCTGCCAACGCCGTCTACCTTGAGTTTGGCACGGCCATCGATGGTGTGACGGGCGCCGGCTTCAACGCGCAGGGTCATGTCATCGAACTGGTGGTTGTAGCCCAGCGCAGCCTTGGCAAACGGCGACTTGTTGGTCAGTTTCATGTCGTAGCCATTGGTGTCCGGCTCATAGCGGGTCCAGGTGTAGCCACCGCCCACGATCACGTCGACAAAGTTGCGCGCATCCAGCGCGGCACGCCAGCCGAGGTCGAGGTCGGCCTGGCCTTCCTTGAGCTTGTTATCGCTCTTTTCGCCGTACTTGGCTTCGATACCGGCCTGGTAGATAAAACCGGACTCGGCAGTGAGCTTGTTGCCGAAGTTATAGAACAGGCCGGCTTCAGGCATGTGGTCTTTGTCGCTTTGGCTACCGCCTTCGAGTTTGAAGTCGTTGTAGCTGCCGAGGATCCCGAAGGTGGAAATCGGGTCGGTGGAAGGTGCAGCGAACACCACGCCAGGCGCAGCCACCAGGGCCAGCAACGAGGTGTTCTTGAGGAATTTTCCGAATAGTTTGGACATCGTTTTACATCTCCATTTTAAGGTGGGCAAAGTATTCAGGAATCGGTTCGAACCTTGGCGTTTGCAAAAAGTTCGAACTGATTTGCACCAAAAAGGAGAAAAAACGGTTCAGCGAAGGCTCTATCTCAATATTCTTCAGGATTCATACAGATAAGGCGCTCCACGGCTTCGCTAAGTTGAGGCTGATCCGGCAGCCGAATGCCGAAGGTGTCGCGCAATAGCCCCAGCAATTCATCGGCAGTCCGAAGCGTGCGCTTTTCACTGGGCCGATCCAGGTAATGGAGCGCATAGTGGGCGTTGGCTAAGGTATGACGTTTACCGGGTGCCAGCAGTGCGGCCTTCAACTGCCCCACAAACGGCGACCCCGGGTGCGTGGAGACGTACCAATTGCCGATTTCGTAGTCGATGTCTGCCTGGACTTGCAGATCGAACACATACAGGCCGCGCCACTCTTCGGCGACCTGGGCCCAGAGCGTGTAGCTGCCCTGATTGAAGGTCAGGCGATAGGGCTCGTGGGCAGTGGCCTGGGATGCGTCGGTGTCCAGTTGCAACGGGCTGCTGGGTACCATGCCGCCAAAGCCGACGTCGGTGATGTAGCGCACCCCTTCAAGCGTCACCAGGCTCAGGCGGTGGGTGCGCCCGGTGTGGGCGTCCGGTGGCCCGCCAATTATCACGCGACCGGTGATGCCGCGGGCTTCGAAGCCCAGTTCCTGCAGCAGGGCCAGGAACAACTGGTTCAACTCGTAGCAATAACCACCGCGCCCCTGGTGCAGCACCTTGTGCTCGACGCTGGGCAGGTCGATCGGCACCGGCGCGTACATCAGCGTCGACAGATTTTCAAAGGCAAAGGTGCACACATGGCGCAGTTGCAAGTCCTGCAGGGTTTGCAAGGTGGGGGGTGGCGGCGAATCGTAGCCCAGGCGTTTCAAATAGAGATGACTATGAGTGAGTTCAGGCATGGCGCGGTCCTTGGCACGAGGCGGAGCGTCACTATGCCGCGCCCCCGCACACGTTGTCATTTTGAATGAACCTTTTTGAACGCTGGCCTATCCATCTATAACAAGACAGGGAGGCAACATGAGTACCGCAAAAATCTACACCATCCACTATCAGCTACACGGTAAACCCAAGTCTTTCGTGGTGCGCGCCGAAGTGATGAACAACGCCGAGGCATGGCATTGGGCGGCCGTTGATGCCGACATTGCACATGTCAGCCGCATCGGCCGCGTGGGTCACGAGCAGGTGAAAAAAACCACCCGGCCCTGGGCGGAAAAGTATGGCATTACCGACGTCAGCTGGACGCCGCCCAAATAAACAAAGCCCCGCACGACGGCGGGGCTCGGTTCACTTTTTCAAGTCGCCCAACGGATCGTAGGGCGGCTTTTTTTTCGCCTCTTCCTTAGCCTTTTTGTCTTTGTCCAACGGCGCGATGGCCGGGCCTATCGGATCGACCTGCGGGTCTGCCACATCCGGCGAGTCCGGGTCAAAGCCCAGCTCATCCTTGCCGCTGGCATGTTCATTGGAGTGGGGGCCATCGGTACGCTTGTTCATCAGGTTCTCCTGTTAAAGCGGGCGAGCTTTGTCGTGGAGGTTTTCCAGGTCTTCTTCGACGCGCTCGACATCATCGTCCGGGCCACGCTCTTTCGGGTCATTGGGGCGCAACGCATCGTTGTCGCGCTCTTCTTCACCGGGCGTGCGGTTCGGGTCGGGTGTACCAGGTGGTGGCTGTTTGTGTTCGGACATGACGGCTTACCTCATGGGGGCTTCACAAATTTAGAGAAACTGCCCGTGGCTATCGTTCAACTTCATTGCTGCAAGCATGAGAAGATGGCAGCCCTTTCTGGAGACCTTCCTCGGATGTTCGAGCTCAAACCCTGCGACCCCGTCACCTACCGTCAACAGACCCGCCGCAGCACGCTGATCGTCGCCGTGCTGTTCCTGGCCCTGGCCATGCTGCTGTCGAGCCTGGCGGTGGTGCTGTTCGGCGAGCCCGGAGGCGACAACTTTCGCTTCAATGTCGGCGGCGTATTTGCCGGGGTGTTGATTACTGTCGCGCTGGTGCGTGGCCCGTTCTGGACCCAGCCCTGGCTGGCGCCGGCTGTATACGGTTGGCAGCTCAAACGCAGCCTGATGAGTGTGACCAATGTAATGCACAAGGTCACCGAGCGGGTCCAGGCCAACGACCCGGCGGCCATCAAGTTATTGCGCTTCTATCACTTGGGGCTGACGCAGATGCATGAACTGGACGCCAACTCCAGCGCCCAGGCGCAACTGGTCGGCGAGATTGAGGCTCATAAGACAAAGATGGAGGCTCTGGGGATCGATATCGACCAAACCCGGCTCGATCCCACATGGCTGCAAAGCCTGAAAAGCGCTTAACGTAACGTCAGTGGGCGACCTTGGCCCGCCAGCAGAACAGCGCGCTCACGACAATTGCTGCGCCAGCCAGGCCAAACACCCAAGGCGCAGCGGCCACCGGCAGCAACAGGCCCGCCAGCAGCGGCCCGAGGCCTGCGCCGATATCGCGCCATACGGCGTTGGACGCCAATGCCGATACGCGCATGGCACCTGGGTTGCGCTCAGCCACCAGCGTGGTCACCAGTGGCAGTTGCAGGGCACGCAGCACCAGCACCGCCGCCGCGCCGACGATCACCCAATGACTGCCGAACGCGGCCAAGGCCAGGGCGCTCAAGAACGAAAACAGCAGTAACATCGACGTGGCCCCGAAGCGCTGGGCCGCACGCCCGCCCAATGAGCTCAACAGCAATTCAGACAGGTAGCGCAGGCCCATCAAGCCACCGGCGATCAGCACTGCATCACCGCCCATGATTTTCTGTGCCTGGAGTGACAGGCCAAAGATAAACAAGCCGTCCAGCGCCACGCCTTCGATAAACGACCACAGCGCCACACTGTCCGGCCACTTGAAGCGGCGCCCCGGAGTGCTGTGCAAATCATGACCGCTGGTGGGCAAGCCGCGGGCGAGCCACAGCCCCACCAGGCAGCAACCGGCGAGAACCAGAAAGATCGGGCGCGGCCCTGCCCATAACGTCAACAGCCCGCCCAGGGGCAAGGCCAGCATCGGCCCGAAGGCGATCAATGCCCGCGAACGCCCTGCCCTGCGGGCCGCGCCCTCCGGCTCGGAGGTCGCCAGTACTTGGGTCGACAGGTTCAACGCGGCAAAACACAGGCCCCAGACCAACCGCAGGCCCAGCAGCGCAGCGAACCCGGACAGCACCGAATTGCCCAGCGCGCACAGCGCTGCGGCACCGGCGGCGATCATGCAGGTCAGGCGGTCGCCGTTACGCGCATAGAAATTCAGTACATGCCGGTAGCCAAAGATCCGTACCAGGCGGTTGGCGGCCAACAGCACGCCGGCCTGGGCCAGGGTGACGCCGAACGCCTCGGACTCCATTGGCAGCAACAGATAGAGCAACACATCGCTGGGCAGGCAAAACCCCAGGGTCAAGGCGGCGCGGCGCGAGGTGCTATCGGCAGTGCGTTGAGTGAGGCTGGGCATAAAGCTGAAACATTCAGAAATATTCAGACCGCCACACTAGCGTTGCCGCCATGTGTTTTTCAAGGACGCAGGTGCAGAAGCGTTAAAAAACCAAACTCAGGTCCAGGCGCCCTTCCCTGACCGGCGGGCACCAGTAGTAACCACCGGTCAGTGGCTTACTGATGCGATACAGACCATCAACAATCCCATCCTCCAACCCGCTCATACGTCGAAGCTGCGCCTCGAACGCATCGAAGGAATGCCCGAAAGCAAGAAACATCAAACCCGCCTGGCCATTCTCGGCCCAGGGCATGGAACGGCGGACCACGAAGGCCTCCGGGGTGAAACTTTCCTGGGCCGTGCGTTTGGTATGGGCGGACTCGGGAGCGTCATCCAGCTCTTCGTTGTCGCCATGGCGGCGGCCGATGATGTGGTCACGCTCCTGGGCCGGCAATGCGGCGAAACCGTCGAGGTCGTGCTGCCATTGCTGGATCGCGGCGAAGCTGGCGCCGCTATCGGTCAAGGCGGCTGTCACGGCGGCATCGTCATGGGGGTTTTCGGTGCCGTCTTCGTAATCGGTCAGGTCAAAACCGGTCTTGTAGCGGAAGCCTTCGGTCGATTGCACCAGGCGAAAAGCCGGGGCCAGGGCTTTTTCAAGTGTGCGGCTGCGCAGCAGCAACTCGCCGCGATCCACTCCGTGCAACCATACCCACAACGCCTGCTGGGTCGACGGGTTATGTGCACCGGGGCCGCTGACCACGGGGAATGTACGCAACCCTTCAATCTCAGCACCCAGGGCCTTTACCAGCGGCTCACCGAAACCGACCACGGCCGCCGCATCCGTCCACTGCACCAGTGCGTCCA
Source organism: Pseudomonas sp. Root569 (assembly GCF_001427465.1). Classification (NCBI taxonomy): domain Bacteria; kingdom Pseudomonadati; phylum Pseudomonadota; class Gammaproteobacteria; order Pseudomonadales; family Pseudomonadaceae; genus Pseudomonas; species Pseudomonas sp. Root569. The sequence continues at coordinate 127,192 of NZ_LMGQ01000012.1, forward strand.
GGGCAGCAGGCACGGCTTGCAGGGAATCGAGGGCAAAAAACAGATGGCGGGCCTGCAAAGGCACCGGGGCGGCAAGAATGCCCGGCTGGTACTGACTCATGTGAACTCCTTCTGAAAAGCCGCGCAGTTTACCCGGCGCACGCGACACTGCGAACAAGAATGCGCGTAAGCCTTGCCTTGGAGCTGCCAGTTGGGTGACTCTCTAGTCATGTTTTGCAACTATTCCAGGGGTAGCGACATGACCACCAGCAACCTGCTTGCCCAACTGTTTCCCACGTCCGTTGCCCAGATTCCCGAGCAATTTCGCCTGGCGGCGCCCATTGAGCAGCGTGATTACCTGGTCGATGGCCAACTGCGGGTGTGGGACGGCCCGCTCGCCCGCGTGCAAAGCCCGGTGCAACTGGGCGATGAACGCGTGCATATCGGCAGCACGCCGCTGCTGGATGCCGATACCGCCCTCACCGCCCTGGATGCCGCCGTGCGCGCCTATGACCGTGGCCAGGGTGAATGGCCGACGATGCGCGTGGCAGAGCGCATCCAGCATGTCGAAGCCTTCTTGCGGCGCATGCGCGAACAGCGCGACGCGGTAGTCAAGCTGCTGATGTGGGAAATCGGCAAGAACCTCAAGGACTCGCAGAAAGAATTCGACCGCACCTGCGACTACATCACCGACACCATCAACGCCCTCAAGGAACTCGACCGCCGCAGCAGCCGTTTCGAGCTTGAACAGGACACCCTCGGGCAAATCCGTCGCGTGCCCCTGGGCGTGGCGTTGTGCATGGGGCCTTACAACTACCCGCTGAACGAGACCTTCACCACGCTGATCCCGGCGCTGATCATGGGCAACACCGTGGTGTTCAAACCGGCCAAGCTCGGGGTGCTGTTGATCCGTCCTTTATTGGAGGCCTTCCGCGACAGCTTCCCGGCCGGGGTGATCAACGTGATCTACGGCAGCGGCCGCGAAACCGTGAGCGCGCTGATGGCCAGCGGCAAGATCGATATCTTTGCGTTTATCGGCACCAACAAGGCCGCCAGCGATTTGAAAAAGCTGCACCCCAAACCGCATCGTTTGCGTGCTGCGCTGGGGCTGGATGCAAAAAACCCGGGGATCGTGCTGCCCGAAGTGGACCTGGACAACGCGGTGAGTGAAGCAGTCACCGGCTCGCTGTCGTTCAACGGCCAGCGTTGCACCGCGCTGAAAATTTTGTTTGTGCACGCGGATGTGGTCGACAGCTTTATCGAGAAGTTCAATGCCAAGCTAGCCACCCTCAAGCCCGGCATGCCTTGGGACGATGGCGTAGCGCTGACACCGCTGCCGGAAGTGGGCAAGGTGGATTACCTCAATGAACTGGTGGCCGATGCGGCCCGGCACGGTGCCAAGGTCGTCAATGCCGAAGGTGGCAGCAGCCGTGGTTCGTTCTTCTACCCGGCGGTGCTGTACCCGGTGAACCCGCAGATGCGCGTGTACCACGAAGAGCAATTCGGCCCGGTGGTGCCGATCGTGCCCTACCGCGACCTGGAAACCGTGATCGACTACGTGCTGGACTCGGATTTTGGCCAGCAGTTGAGTATCTTCGGCACCGACCCCGTCGCCGTCGGGCGCCTGGTGGACACCTTCGCCAACCAGGTCGGCCGCATCAATATCAACGCCCAGTGCCAGCGCGGGCCGGATACCTTCCCGTTCAATGGCCGCAAGAACTCGGCCGAGGGCACGCTGTCGGTACATGACGCCCTGCGCGTGTTCTCGATCCGCACTCTGGTGGCGACCAAGTTCCAGGAGAGCAACAAGGCGTTGGTCAGCGAGATCCTGCGTAACCGTGACTCGAGCTTCCTGACCACTGACTACATTTTCTAAGCACTCCTCGGTTCAACAATGTGAGAGGGTCGGTGCGACGATTCGACTTGCCCCTCCCACAATGGACTGAGTCAGCCCTGACGATTGAGGCTCTTTTAATACCGATGAACCTGCCCTTCTTTGCCCGACGCCTGCTGCGCCCCCTGCTCGACCCGTACCGCCGCTATCGTCACGCCAAGCTGATCCACGCCGTGCGCGTGTCCATCGGCTTGCTGGCGACGATCCTGTTGACCACCGGTCTCAACCTGCCCCACGGCGAATGGGCCTCGGTAACCATGCTGGTGGTGATCGGCGGGTTGCAGCACCACGGCAATATCGGCAAGAAAGCCGTGGAGCGCGCCTACGGTACGCTGATCGGTGCCAGTGTCGGTTTGCTGCTGGTGGTGCAGGAAGCCTACGTCGGCCAGCCATTGCTGACCTACCTGCTGATGTCGGCGATTTGCGGATTCTTTTCCTACCACGCCATCGGCAAAGGCGGGTATACCGCGCTGCTGTCGGCGATTACCGTATTTATCGTCGCGGGGCACGGTGACAATCCGCTGTCGGACGGGCTGTGGCGCACCGTAGACATCCTCATCGGCATCGCCTTGGCCCTGGCGTTTTCCTTCGCCCTGCCGCTGTACGCCGTGTATTCATGGCGTTACAACCTGGCCAGTGCGCTGCGTGATTGCGCGCAGATCTACAGCCGGATCATCAATGGTCAATCGGTGACCGATGATGAACACCTCAAGTTGCTCAACCGCCTGAATGCAGCAATGTTGCAACTGCGCTCATTGATGCCGTCGGTGTCCAAGGAAGTGCGGATTTCCATGACCGAGTTGGACGCGATCCAGCGCCACCTGCGCATGTGCATCAGCACCCTGGAGATTCTCGGCAATACCCGGCCCAATCCTCGCGATGAGCAGGCGACGGCGCGCATGCAGGTAATGTTGAAGGCTGAGCATCGGCAAATCAGGGTGCAGTTGGTGGGGATGGCGCGGGCGTTGAAGTCGGGGGTGACGGAGCGGTTGGAACGCAACGGCCAGGCCAGCGGTGGTGAGTCCACATTGGATGCACCCGTCTACAGCGCACTGGATGGATATCGGTTATTGACCCTGCAATTGGCCGCGAATGTGGATGCAATGCGTCAACGCTTGGCCAAAAGCGCTGGCCGGTGGAAGATCTGAACGTATGAGGAGTTGATCTGATTACCAGGATCAACACATTCACACTTTCTCTTACATATTTTTCACGATTTGTTCACATCCCAAGACGTAGGGTGAAGCCTCATCCGTTACAAACGTTGTACATCAAGCCCGCCGCCCCAGCGGGCTTTTTTTTGCGTGCGCCATGGCAATCAGTGGTTTTTACCCAGACCATTCGTCGCGACTGTCATTTCTCACAGCTATCCCGTTCGCCTTCCGAGACGCTTAATTCCCCCAGTGAGCCAATTTACTTGCAGAGGGGGTTTTCCATGAGCCAAGACACTCACCTTTCCGTCGTCGCACACCCCGCGCCATTGCCCGTGATCGACTCAGGGCAATTGTCAGAGCCGGCGGAAGAGGCCACCGACTTGTCCGGCCCCCGGCACCTTAACCGCAGCTATTTCCTACCACCACAGTCAATCCAGGGCACCATCACCTCCGATAGCTTTACAAACGTGCCGTTCGAGGTGTTGCCCCTCTATATTCCGGGCTTGACGCAAACAGTCGTCGGCTTCGATGGTGGCATAAACAAAGCGGCTCTGGAGGTTCATCGGGACCTGGGTCTGTTGTGCAACCTGTTGGCCTACCTGAATATGGCTGATGGTGACTTCATTGAGCTGTTCTGCGATGACCTGCTAATTCCAGTCGCGACCTATAATGTCACCCAGAATGATGTCGACAAGAGTCGTATGATTCCGTTATACATCCCTCGAACCCGTCTTCCTGATGGCCCGGTCAACCCGGTGTTCTTGAGAGTGACTCACCTCGGTGGCACGTCCAAAGAAACCAAACGCTTCAATCTGAAGGTCGATACCGTGCCCCCCGCTGGTCGCAACCCGATCGGCAGCACGCTGCAAAACGAAAACCTGCCGGTTCCGGTATTCCCTGAGCACATCATCAATTTCGGAGTGACTGAGACCGACGCACAAAACGGGGTACCTGTTACCTTCAAGTTCTACCCGGACGATGCGACCCAGGAACCCAACACCTACCGGGCCACACGTGACCGTATTCGCTTACGCATTAATGGGATCACGGCGCCAATCCCTCCGCTCACCGAAAGCCAAGCCACCGGGCGTGAAGATATAACCGTCACGCTTTATTACGGTTTTTGGCAGCAAGTGCGCAGTGGTTCCCATGTGTGTGAATATGAAATCATCGACGAGGTCGGCAACGCGTCCCTCGGCTGGTCACCGGCACTACGGTTGAATGTCAGGCTCAATGATGGGTCTGAGCCGGTCTTGCCCGAAGCTTTTATACTCGAAGCTCCGGACAATGTCCTCGATCATGACCGGCTCGATGAGCGCGATGCAACCATCTTTGTCACCACCCGAAGCCCGGACTTTGCCCTTGGGGACATCGTGCGCGTAACCGTCAGAGGCCGTTCGAGCGTTGGCGTTATCACCACCACCTACGACTCCCCACCGCTTACCTCACTGAGCTTTATCACCCTGCCCTGCCCGAATGCCGACCTGCGCCCTTTTATCAGCGGGCAGTTCCAGTTGTTCTATGAACGCATTCGCAGCGGCGTGCCCAACCGCCCCTCCGATGCCATCATCGTTGATGTAACCGGTACGCCCATCGATATGCGCCTGCGGCCACCGGTGGTGCGGGAAGCGCCCGGCGGCGTCCTCGATCCACAAGTAGAATTTATCAATGTGATCGTCAGGGCATACCCCGAGCTGGGCCAGGACCCCTTTGATCTGGTGATTCTGATCCTCGAGGGCACGTACGCCAACGGCACTCGCTACTACGACGAACTCTACGAGTCTGCAGGAGGGGGCGATGTGTTATTTCCCATTGCCAACGGCCCGAACGGCGTGATTGCCGGTCTTGAAGGCGGCACACTCAGGCTTCTTTATCAGGTGGACAATGGGGATGGCGTGCGCACTTCAATGGACGTGACAGTCAACATCGGCAACGCAGTGGCCTCATTGCCGGAGCCTGAGGTCATGGAAGCGCCGGCACCGCTGTATCAATTCGACCCCGAACAATCCACCGAGCACGCCAATATTGTGGTCAAGAGCAACCCTGACTTCCTGCTCAACGATATCGTGACGCTTTATTGTGAGGGCACCGCGTCCGGCGGCACGGCACCTGAGCAGGCGTTTCCGATACGGGTTCAATGGGTTGGGCGAGACCTGCGCTTCAGGCTGGAACGTAGCTACATCCTTGCCAATATCGACAAGACCATGCGCATCTACTACACGCGCTGGCGGGACAACGTACTGACGCGTTTTTCTCACGCGGTCAATATGAAGGTCGGTTCCAGGCTGGAACTGCAAGCGCCACAGGTGCTGCAAGCGACCGTGACTGGCCCGGATCAGGCCACCCTGAATCCGATGAATGTACTGCCGCCCAATCCTGAGAAGGTGACTGTGCGTGTGGTCTCCGACAAATTCCCACCGGGGGCTGATATCAAGGTGTTCATCACCGGCAAACCCGACGTGGGTATGCCCGATATCCCGGCGAAACCGGCACGCCCGGAACCGGGTGAAAACTACACCAGCTTCGAGGTGCAGAATGAGTTTGTAGCCGCTTACCTGGACGGAGAATGCAAGGTATTTTACCAACTGCTGGAAATCGGCAAGACCACCAAGTCTGATGAGTTGACGCTGAAGGTTGAGGCACTGCCGGCGAGTGAGTGGAACCTTGTGAGCGTGCCCAGTGCATCCTCAGGTGTGATCGATACCAGTAAACCCCATCGAATAGAAGTAAGGGGATGGCGGCTCATGAAACCTGGACAGCCGGTTTATATCGATTTATGCAGCAGTCGGTACCATGAACTGCGAATCGGCGCTGTTGTAAGCCCCGGTGAGGCCAGTGCAAAACTCATCAGCGAAGAAATACCATCGAGTTATCTACGCTTATTGAAAGATGGAGACTCACTGGAAGTGCACGTATCTGTAAACTTGGAAGAGCAGCACGACAAGTTTTCAGCACAGCCTTTGACACCTGTGAATTATACGATCAAAAAAATGTCCGGGGAGATTGTAGGGAGTGTGACAGTCAGAAATGGCCCGACATATCTTGCCATTAGTCCGGATGATAACCGGGTGTACGTTGCCAGCACCGGAACTGGTGGATACGGCATTACAGTATTCGATTCGGATACAGGTGAAACTATTATTACTCAACCGCTCGCATACCCACCAGCAGGACTAGTCACAAAACCTGATGGTGACGTGATTTATGTAAGCCTTTACAACTCCAGATATCAAAATTCATATTATGTAAACGACATACTTGCATTGAACACAACCAACCTTGGAACGATAAAAGCAATAACCACCTCACAATCCGGAGAACTCATCACTAACAATAACGGATCAAGAGTTTATAGCGGCTATCTCAGCCACTATTTCATCTCACATTATTACGCCTATACTTCATCATCAATCGACACCACCTCAAATACAGTATCCGGCACCTTCAACAACTATTACACACTCAACGCAGCCTCTGGCAGGGCAGTTGGCATTAATAGGCAATCAACTCATATATATGGATCATATGGATCGCAAGGGAGATATTATATTGTCGTCACCGACGCGGCCACTTTAAGAACTATCGGCAGCTATTATGAGACCGGTGTGGAACACACAGGCTTTGCTCATGCCCCAACCGGCTCCACGCTTTACGTGACGGCAGCCGCCGCCAATAGACTGCTAGTTCTCGATACCAACAATGACTCTCCTACGTTAATCAAGAGCATAGAAGGTCTGCGAGGCCCATGGGGCGTAGCAACCAATCCCCGCACTGGCGCGATTTATATAACTGAAAGATCCGGCAACACGGTAAAGACATACGATGCTACAACACTCGAGCTTATCAGCACACTCGAAGGTTTCGACCAACCCAAGGCCATTGCAGTCAACTCTGAGGGGACAAGAATGTTTGTCGCTAACTCCGGGAGTAATACAGTCACCATAATAGACCTCTAAGGTCAGCTCGAAGGCTCCGTATTCTGCGATACGGGGCCTTTACGCCAGCTCACAAAGACCGCAAGGCCGCCGTGGTAAACCAAGTTGTTTGCGTTATCGTTGACGTTTTTCGCGAGCAAGCCCGCTCCTAAAGGAGAATGAGGATTGGACTCAGCGTAAGGCTTGTTCGCGAATGACACGCTGAGTCTCCAACACCTTGGCCAACGCCGTCTCAGCCTCAGCACTCTGCTGTGGCACGCGAATCGCCGCTGACACCAAGGTAATCAACTTGGCCATCACCTCCGCATCCGTGGCCGGGCGGCCCAGGCTCATGGAGTTCATCAGCAGGCGCAATTCGGTACCCGCCATAACCCCGGAAATTGCCTTGAGCGCAAATTGCAGGCGCACGCCCAGCTCATTGCGCGGCAGATCCGGCAAGGCCAGGGCGAAGGCTTCGAAGAAGCGCTGGAACACCGGCTGGTAATGCACCTTGAGGTATTCCTGGATAAACGGCGAAGTGTCGCTGTAGACCCGCCCCAGGAAACGGATGAACGAGCGCCCTTCCCCACTGGCCGGGTCGCTGCGTTCCAGGCCCATGGCCGGGGCGAACAGCACGCCGAGCAGGGTGTCGCAATCCAGCGGGCCGTCGGATTCGGCTTCGCAGCGGGCGAGCAATTCCAGGCGCTGCTCGTTGAGCGGCTCCAGGCGTTGCATCAGCAGGGTTTTCATCAGGGAGTCCTTGTCCCCGAAGTGATAGTTCACCGCGGCCAGGTTGACCTGGGCACGCTCGGTAATCTGACGTAACAAAACGGCGTCGTAGCCGTACTTGATGAAGAGTGCCTCTGTCGCATCCAGCAATCGAGTCTTGGTAACGTTTGGAGCGCTGAGTTTCTTCGCGGCCATAAGGGTTCCACGGCGGAAATATTGTTTTAAAAAATAATTTGATTTTTTATACCGGGGCGGCCGGGTGAAAGCAAGTAGTGACACTGCGCCATATCACTGAAAGCCTGTAGAACCGGGCTATTGAGTCATACCAAAAGGCATTTCGCCGGCTCGAAACCCTCAGCCTGGAAAACGATTCACAGGGCAAAACCGCTCTACATCCATGGCTGGCGAAGCGTCTGGAACGCGGTTACTATTCAAACAATATTTTAAAAACAAGAAATAAAACCAGTCCGTGACGCGTACAGGCAGTTCCCGAACTTGTTACAAGGATTTTCCGGGGCATGCCGACACCGTCGAGACTGCAGGCGTAGTCATGATGACAGACACTCCCTCGCACCCAGGCTTGATCTCCCTGCAAGGCATCGGCAAGCGCTATCAGCTGGCCGGGCAGGAATTGAGCATTCTCAATGACGTGTGCCTGTCCATCGCAAGCGGTGACAGCTGCGGCATCCTGGGTGCCTCCGGCTCCGGCAAAAGCACCCTGCTCAATATCCTCGGCCTGTTGGACCTGCCGAATTGCGGCCAGTACCACTTTGCCGGCCACGACATTTTCACTGCCACCCCCGATGAGCTGGCGGCGATCCGCAACCGGCAGATCGGTTTCGTGTTCCAGAGCTTCAACCTGCTGCCGCGCCTCAGCGCCCTGGACAACGTTGCCCTGCCCTTGAGTTATCGCGGTGTGTCGCGGCATGAATCGGTGGAGCAAGCCCAGCGCATGCTCGAGCAAGTAGGCTTGGCCGAGCGCGCCCACCATCGCCCCGCCGACCTCTCCGGGGGCCAGCGCCAGCGCGTCGCCATAGCCCGCGCCCTAGTGGGCCAGCCCTCGGTGATCCTGGCCGACGAACCCACCGGCAACCTCGACAGTACCACCGCCCAGGAGATCATGGACCTGCTGCTGACCCTCAACCGTGAGCAACAGGTCACGCTGATCATCGTCACCCATGACGCGCACATCGCCGAGCGCCTGGAGCGCAAGATCCTGGTGCGCAATGGCGTGGTGCACGAGGCCGATCGCCTATGAGCCTGCGGGTCGAGCAGAGCCTGAGCCACCTGCTGCATGAAGCGTTCATCAGCCTGCGCACCCTGGGCAAGCGTTCGATCCTGGCGTTGCTGGGCATCGTCATCGGCAGTTCCTCGGTGGTGGCGCTGATCAATATCGGCCACAACGCGGCGGTGGACGCGGCGATGATTTTCAAGGACATGGGCACCGATACCCTGATCGCCCAGTTCCCGCCCAAGGGCAGCAGCAATGTGCCGATGCGCACCCGGCTCGACCTCGATAGCGTGCGCCTGGCGGTGCCGGGCATTGCGCATATCGGCGCCCTCAGCCTGTTCAGCGGGCCCGTCGTGTTCCATGGCCGCACCACCAATGCCAACCTGGTCGGCAGCACCCCGGATATCTACGCGGCCATGCGCCTGGTCATGCGCGAGGGGCGTTTCCTGTCAGCCTTCGACGCCAACGAAACCTACGCCGTGATCGGTGACCAACTCGCCCAGGCCCTCGGAGCACCGGGTGACCCACTGAGGCTGGGCGATCGCGTGCGCATCAACGACTATCTGTTCCTGACTGTCGGCATTCTGCACAACCAGCCCCGGGCCATGCTGATGCCGGTGCAAGCCAACGAATCGCTGTTTATTCCCGCCGAGGGTATGCGCCGCATCTATGCCAGCCCGCAGATCAGCAATGTGATCATCCGTGCGACGCCGGGGCAGGACATGGAACGTATTGCCCGAGACGCTAGCGCTGCGTTGCAACCCCAGCTCACCGAGCATGACGTCGACATCATCGTGCCCCAGCAGATGATCGACGGCATGACGCGCCAAAGCCGCACATTCGCCTATCTGCTGCTGGCCCTCGGCGCGATCTCCCTGGTGGGCGGCGGCGTCGGGGTAATGAACGTGATGCTGATGAACGTCTCGGAGCGCCGCCGCGAGATCGGCATTCGCATGGCCCTGGGCGCGCGCCAGCGAGATATTCGTAACCTGTTCCTGCTCGAAGCCATCACCCTCACCGCCGTGGGTGCGCTTTGCGGTGCGGTATTGGGCATGACCGCTGCGTGGCTGTATGCCTGGCTGTCGGGCTGGGCATTCGCCCTGGCGGTGGCCGCCCTGCCCCTGGGGGTGGGCAGTACCTTGCTGGTCGGCTTGTTCTTCGGCATCTATCCGGCGGTCTCGGCCTCGCGGTTGCAACCGGTGGAGGCCCTGCGCGATGAGTAAATGGTTGTGGTTGCTGGCGCTGATCAGCCTGCCCGGCGTGGCCGCCGAGGTGGTCGTCAAGCCATCGGCACCCAGCAGCACGCGCAGCGCCTATGACCGCGGCGTGTCGCTCAATGCCCAGGTCACCACCATGACCCTGGGCGACGCCGTGTACCTGGGCCTGCGCAACAACCCGGCGATCCGCAGCGCCTATCTGCAACGGGTGGCGCAGAAGTTCGACTTGCGCGTCGCCGAAGACGTGTTCAACCCCAAGCTCACCCTCAACAGTAATTACCGCACCAGCCGGGGCTCCCAGGACAACGCCCGCAATGCCAGTGTGGCGCCGACCAGCAGCCTGCTCGGCGAATACGGCACGCGCCTGAGCATGGCCTGGACCCAGCAGTTGAATAACGCCAACCGCGCCGGACGCTACCGCAGTGACGGCCTCGACCTGGCGATCATCCAACCGCTGATGCGCGGGGCCGGCTGGGACGCCACCACCGCGCCGCTGCGCCTGTCGCGTCTGGCCGAGCAGGCCAACCGCCTGAACCTCAAGGCCACCGTGGCGCAGACCATCAGCCAGATCATTGCCACCTACCGCGAACTCCTTCGCGCCCAGGAGCAACTGGTGATCGTCCAGGAAGCCCTCAAGCGTTCCAACACCTTGCTGGACGTCAACAAAGCGCTGATCAGCGCCGGGCGCATGGCCGAGTTCGAGATCGTGCAGACCGAAGCCGATATCGCCACCCAGCAATTGGGCGTGGAAGAAGCCCAGAACCAACTGGACACCAACCGCCTGGCCTTGCTGCGCCTGCTAGCCCTGGACCTGTCCACGCCGATTCGCGCCACCGAAGCCCTGGAGGCCAACCCCATGGAAATCGACAAGCGCCAAGCCTTCAACCTGGCGCAGAACCAGCAGCCGGAATACCTCGCCGCCCTGCTGGGCAGCCAGCAGGCCGATCTCAACCTGGTCATCGCCAAGGACTCCGGGCGCTGGCAGGTGGACCTGGTGGCCGGCGCCAACCAGGTGCGTGACGCCTACGACAACGACAACGGCCACACCAATAACCGCACCTGGGACAGCTACGCCGGCGTGCAGGTGCAGATCCCCATTGGCGACATCAGCACACGCCAGGCCGAAGTCCGCGCGCGGGTGAATGTGGAGGATCAGGAAATCCGCATTACCGACGCCCGCCAGGAGCTGGAGCGCAACGTCAACAACGTGGTGCGTGACCTCGGTACCCGCTGGCGCCAATATGAAATTTCCAAGCGCGCCGTGGAGTTGTCGCGGCGCAAGATCGAGATCGAGCGGGAAAAACTCAGTGCCGGGCGCTCCACCAACTTCCAGGTACTGAGCTTCGAGACCGATCTGCGCAACGCCGAAAACGCCCAGCTCAATGCGCTGATCGCTTATCTGAACGCCCAGACCCAGCTCGATCTGACCCTGGGCATGACGCTGGAAAGTTGGGAAATCGCCCTCAATGACTACTAATCAAAAACGCTGGCTGGCCGTCGTCTTGATCGTACTGCTGGCAGGCGCGGCAGTCAGCCGGCTCAACCACCGCAGCAGCGTCGAGCAGGCCAGCACCGCCGAGCAATGGCTGGCGGTAAAACCCGACCCGCTGGTGCACCAGATCGGCCTGGTGGGCAAGATCGAGCCCGACAACACCGTCACCCTCACGGCGCCGTTCGACGGCAATGTGCTGGCCAATCTGGTCGAGCAAGGCCAACGTGTCGAAGCCGGCCAGGTGCTGTTGCGCATGGACCCGGCCACCCTTGAAGTGCAACTGCGCGACGCCCTCTCCGCCCAACTCAAGGCCCGGCGCGCGGTACAGGAAATGCAGGACTGGGACAGCAGCCCCGCGGTCAGCCGCGCTCGCCGCAGTTTGCGCACCGCTGAAATGACCGCCGGCAATACCCAGCGCAAACTCACCGAGAGCGAAAACCTGTTCAAGCGCGGGATTATTCCGCGCAACGAACTGGACGATCTCAAGCAGCAAACCCAACAGCAGCAACTCGACCTGGCAGCGGCGCGCAGTGAACTGCAACAGGCCCAGGACCAAGGCAGAGGCGAATACCGACAGATCGCCGAGATGGAGCTGACTAATGCCACGGTCAAGTACCAAGCCCTGCAAAAACTCCTTGAAGGCAAGGAGGTCAAGGCGCCGTTCTCCGGCATCGTGGTGCCCGCACCCGGCAGCACCAGCACCGCCCAAGGAGGCGCCAGCAACAACGCGCCGGTACAGGCGGGGAGCAAGGTCAGCCAGGGTCAGGTGCTGTTCGGGCTGGCCAATATCGAACGGCTGAAAATCGTCGCCAAGGTTTCCGAACTGGACATCAACCAGTTGCACCAGGGCCAGGCGGTGGAAGTGATGGGCGATGGCTTCGACGGCGAACGGCTGACCGGCTCGGTCAGCGTGGTCAGTGGCTTGGCCATCGCCAGCGACAACCAGGGCAGCGCGCAGTTTCCGGTGACCCTGTCGATCCCGAAGCTGACACCACAGCAGTTGCAACGGGTGCGTCTGGGCATGAGTGCGCGGCTGACCATCGTCACCTACAACAATGACCAGGCGATCGTGATTCCCAGCCAGGCGATCCAGGCAGATATGACGGTGGAGTACCGACCAGCGATGGATAAACCGGTGGAGCGGGTGAAGGTGACCACCGGGCAATCGACGCCGCAGGGGGTTGAGGTGTTTGGGCTGAAGCCAGGTTTTGTGAAAACCTCAAACTAAACGCAGATCTAAATGTGTGAGCTTGGTTGCCAGTGCCTTGGCCTGGAGCGCCACGTCGGTCACCGCCGTACTCTCCCACCACATGCCCCGCAACGGCGGGCCCATGGCAAACAGTCGCTGGCTGGCCTGGCCCTGGGCATCCAGCACCGCGCCGGCCGCATCCGCCGCAATCCCCAAGGCCAATGGCCCGGGCTGGACCAGCCCGCGCTGGAGCAGTTGTTGTGGCAACGGCCGGGCCACGCGGCGCCAGTCGTATTCGATGCCGCTGGAGTTGATCAGCGCCGCGCCCGAAACCCGGGTGAGCCCTTGCTCGCCACGATGGCGCACCGCAATGGCGACGACCTCATCCGACGGCACTAAACCCTTGAACGACGCTGCGCGAATCCGCAACCGTCCTTCTTCCTGCAAACGGGCCACCAACTGCGCACTCAACGGTGGCGAGCGGTGGTGATGGCTTTCCCACCATGGCCGCACATGCCGCACGAACTGGCGTTTCTCACGCTCACTGGCCTGGCTCCATAAACGTGCGATATGCACACGTACGGTGTCCAGCGGCGCCTGCCAATCGATGCCTTGGTCGAGTGCGATGCGGCATTGGCGGCGCACCTCCCGCAGCAATTGCCGCGGGCTACGCAGGCGGTGGTCGGCGGCCAGGAAGTCGTCCCAACTCGGCGGTTGCCGGCGCACATGGGGCAACAGACCGTGGCGCGAAAAAATCTCGATGGGCCCGCGATGCCCGGCCTGTTCCAGGGACACCACGGCGTCGACCATGGTCAACCCGGAGCCGATGATCAGCACCGTTGATTGTGGGCCGAGTTGGGTCATCGCTTGCACGTCCCATGGGTCCAATGCGGCAGCGTTCAGCCCCGTGGACTCGGTCTGTGGCGTGCGCGCAGCCGGGAACATGCCGGTGGCCAATACCGCAAAAGCCCCATGCAGTTGCTCGCCAGTATCGAGGGTGACCCGCGTCGACGTTGCCTCGACTTGCAGGTCGACCCCTTCGGCACGGATATGCTCGACTGTCGAAGTGGATAGCGCCTTGGCCTCGGCCAGGCGCTGTTGCGCATACAGCCCGAAAATCCCCCGCGGCGGGAACAGTTCGCTGATGGGCACATGCTGCTGGTCCGACTCCGGCCAACCACCGCCAGCGATGTAGTCGGTGAGCCATTGGATCAGGTCGTCGGCATTGTCCGGGTCGACGCTCATGCGCGCCGCATTGCCGTTCAAGGTGTGGCCCAGCTCGACCGCGCTATAGGCCTCGCCGCGCCCCAGCTCAGCACGCGGTTCGATCACCAGGATGCGCCGCGTGCCCGGCAGGCGCAGCAGTTGTACGGCGAGCATCGTGCCGCTCAGGCCGCCGCCGATGATCAGCACATCGGCGTTGTGGACTTGCATCTCACTTTGTTGCACCCAGGCCATAGTGACTCCCGCTATCAAAACCCCATGAGTTATACCTGTTACTTTTGACAGTATACGCAGCCCAATTCAACCCATAGCCTATTCATCGTGCCCCTCCTTCCAAAGGAAACATCAAATGAATAAGCCCAATCACTCCAAAGCCAAACTTATTTCGGGAACCTGCACCGCCGTCGTGGAGGGCGATGCCGACTTGAAACGCTTTGAAGGCCCTCCGATTCACTTCTACCTGGATGAAGATCGCAACCGATGGTTCATATCAGCCCTCACCGAGCCCGTGCCGTTTGAATATCACCAACAAATCGAGCTGATTTTACCCAACGAGGGCCATGTCATAGAAAAAACTTATGAGATCGTCAAAGAATGGGGCGCGCAAGGAAAAGCCAATGCTTCATGGGTGAAAAGGACTTCTCATACCTTCCAACCTTATACTGCCTCTAGCGGAAGTGTGAAGGTTACTTTGGACCGCGCCGAGGAGACAGTACACCTCATTTTCAACTTTAAAGCGGAACATGGTACACGAGTCGTCACCCTTACAAAGGGTGATATGAAAGTTAAAGGCACAACGAAACGCCGCATGACCAACGCAACAGGTTCAGTGACCTGCGATATCAGTGATGCCATCAACCGCAACTATCGGTCGATGGAGACTGCGCTCACTACCCAGCCTGCGTCAGGTAGTTTTCCAGCCCATATCAGCGTATGGTCACAAGAGTTTGTCCCAGCGCCTGATCCGAATCCGTTTGACTACCGAGTAGTCTTCAACTTTGCAGAGGCACTTTTACCGGGCACTTATAACTTCAGTCCGGATAACAGACAGGTGCGTGCATTTGTATTCGACCTCAATCGAAACGTCGCCTGGCCAAGCGAAAGCGGTACGATTACGCTGACCTCAATGCCTAACTTTGAAACATTAGAGGGCCCGCTGTCAGGGGTCTACCACTTTACCGGTACAGCAACACTTACAGATGGCACTAAACTACGGATAGAAGTCAAAAATGGGAAACTCAACATCGAAAAATAGACCCACTGTTGTTTCCAGCCCCGTAAGTTTAAGTAGTTAGACTCGTGACGCACAAACCGTCGGCGCTGGTGAGCGCCTACGGTTTTAACTGTTCAGAAAGCGATTCAGGGTCTGACTTCATACTTTGCGACAGGGGATTGCACCTCGTAAGCAATTCAAGACTTACTGGCTGGCGAATGGAGTAACATGCGCTTTCAGGTTTGCCCTGCGGTGAAAACTAACAGATATAAACCATTTGATGGCCCGGTTAGATCACGACATTTCGAACAAATCGCACCGCCACATCACCCTCATTGCGATAGCCGTGGGATTGGCGGCTGGCGAACATATAGAACTCACCAGCCGCGACGATTTTTTCTTGGTCGTCGAGAATCAGGGTCAATGCACCTTCATACACGAACAATTGCACACTCCAACCCTCCGGGTCCGGCTCGGGGCTGTAGCGATCCCCCGGCTCAAGGCGCATCTCCCATAATTCCACTTCGCGGCGGGCGTTGGCCTTGGCCAGCAACACCGCCTTGCTGCCGGGTATATCGCCGGCCCAGGCCAGCTCATTGATACGACTATGGTCAGGCGCATCCGGAGCCTGGATCAAGTCGCTGAATGCCACCTCCAGCGCTTCGGCCACACGGTCGAGGGTGGACAGGCTGACGTTCTTCTCCCCCGCTTCAATCGCTACCAGCATGCGCCGGCTGACCCCGGACTTTTCCGAGAGCGCAGTCTGGCTCAGGTCGGCGGCGTGACGCAGGCGACGGACGTTCTGGCTGACGTGTTGCAGGACCGAGGCCCGTTGTGGATTTTCTTTGTGCACTATATTGCTCAATCGGTGGGTGTGCGCAGTATACTGCCCAGCAGTGCGGCGCATTGTGCGGTCCGTGCTTTTCCCTTGCAAGACCGAGCCGCCATGACCGCCCCGAACTCCCCTTCGCGTTTCAACCGTTTCAGCAAGGCCGAATGCATCCTGGTGGTGATCACCATGTTTTGGGGCGGCACCTTTTTGCTGGTGCAGCACGCCATGACCGTCAGCGGGCCGATGTTTTTCGTCGGCCTGCGCTTTGCTGCGGCTGCCATCGTGGTGGGCTGCTTTTCCTTGCGCACTTTGCGCGATCTCACGCTGTTCGAATTGAAAGCCGGGGTGTTTATCGGCGTGGCGATCATGTTTGGCTACGGTTTGCAGACCATTGGCTTGCAGACGATCCTGAGCAGCCAGTCGGCGTTTATCACTGCGCTGTATGTGCCCTTCGTGCCGTTACTGCAGTGGCTGGTACTGGGCAGGCGACCAGGCTTGATGCCAAGCATCGGCATCATGCTGGCGTTTGCCGGGTTGATGCTGCTGACAGGCCCTGCGGGCGCTTCGCTGGATTTCAGCGCCGGGGAAATCGCCACCTTGATCGGCGCGGTGGCGATTGCGGCCGAGATCATTCTGATCAGCGCATTTGCCGGGCAGGTGGACGTGCGCCGTGTGACGGTGGTGCAGCTGGCGACGGCGTCGGTATTGTCGTTCATGCTGGTGGTGCCGATGGGCGAGGCGTTGCCGGGCTTTTCGTGGTTGCTGCTGTTCAGCGCGGTGGGCCTGGGCCTGACCAGTGCGGTGATCCAGGTGGCGATGAACTGGGCGCAGCAGAGCGTGTCACCCACCCGGGCCACCTTGATTTATGCCGGCGAGCCGGTGTGGGCCGGGGTGGTCGGGCGCATAGCCGGGGAGCGGTTCCCGCCGATTGCGATGCTGGGGGCAGTGTTGATTGTGGTGGCGGTGATTGTGAGTGAGTTGAAGACGCGGGGGCAGAAGGCCGTTGAATTGGCCGATGAGATGGAACAGGAACGCCAGGGTTGAGGTCCGAACTCCAGCGGCGTCCAACGGATAGCCATCGCGGGCAAGCCCGGCTGCCACATTGAGCGGTGTTGTTGGTTGCAAAGCGGCCACCTGAAACAATGCCAAATGAGAGCCTTCGGCCTATCTTGTAGGATCCTGCCACATCTTGCCGTTTGGTGATCGCGAAAGCGGCACGTATGATGCATCCCAAACTCCCGCAGATTAGAAGCCTATGTCCCTGATAGTTCTACTGCTTCTGCCTTTTATCGGCAGCTGTCTGGCGGCCTTGCTGCCGCACAATGCACGTAACACCGAATCCCTGTTGGCTGGCCTTGTGGCGCTGGTCGGCACTATTCAAGTCGCCCTGCTCTACCCCCAGATCGCCCACGGTGGTGTGATCCGCGAAGAATTCATGTGGTTGCCCAGCCTGGGGCTGAACTTCGTGCTGCGCATGGATGGGTTTGCCTGGCTGTTCTCGATGCTGGTGCTCGGCATCGGCACGCTGGTGTCGCTGTATGCGCGTTACTACATGTCGCCGGATGATCCGGTGCCGCGCTTCTTTGCGTTTTTCCTGGCGTTCATGGGCGCCATGCTCGGCCTGGTGATCTCCGGCAACCTGATCCAGATCGTGTTCTTCTGGGAACTGACCAGCCTGTTCTCGTTCCTGCTGATCGGCTATTGGCACCACCGCGCCGATGCGCGGCGTGGTGCGTATATGGCGCTGATGGTCACCGGTGCCGGCGGCTTGTGCCTGCTGGCCGGGGTGATGCTGCTGGGGCATATTGTCGGCAGCTATGACCTGGACCAGGTGCTGGCAGCGGGCGATCAGATACGCGCGCATTCGCTGTACCCGGTCATGCTCGCCCTGGTGCTGATTGGCGCCTTGAGCAAAAGCGCGCAGTTCCCCTTCCACTTCTGGCTGCCCCATGCCATGGCGGCGCCGACGCCGGTTTCGGCCTATCTGCACTCGGCGACGATGGTGAAGGCCGGCGTGTTCCTGCTGGCCCGCCTGTGGCCGTCGCTGTCCGGCAGCGAAGAATGGTTCTGGATCGTCGGCGGTGCCGGCGCCCTCACCCTCCTCCTCGGCGCGTACTGCGCCATGTTTCAAAACGATCTCAAGGGCCTACTGGCCTATTCCACTATCAGCCACCTCGGGCTGATCACCCTGCTACTGGGCCTTAACAGCCCGCTGGCCGCCGTCGCCGCGGTGTTCCATATCCTCAACCACGCCACCTTCAAGGCGTCGCTGTTCATGGCGGCGGGCATCATCGATCACGAAAGCGGCACGCGGGATATCCGCAAGCTCAGTGGCCTGGTGCGTCTGATCCCGTTTACCGCGACCCTGGCCATGGTCGCCAGCGCGTCCATGGCCGGGGTGCCGCTGCTCAACGGCTTCCTGTCCAAAGAGATGTTCTTCGCCGAGACCGTGTTTATCTCCTCGACCCAATGGGTGGAAATCGCCCTGCCGCTGATCGCGACCATCGCTGGTACGTTCAGCGTGGCTTACGCCCTGCGCTTCACCGTGGATGTATTCTTCGGCCCGCCCGCCACCGATTTGCCGCACACGCCCCATGAACCCCCGCGCTGGATGCGTGCGCCGGTCGAACTGCTGGTATTCACCTGCCTGCTGGTAGGGATTTTCCCGGCCCAGGTGGTGGGTTCGATCCTTGCCGCTGCGGCGCTGCCGGTGGTCGGTGGCGTGCTGCCCGAATACAGCCTGGCGATCTGGCACGGCTGGAACGCGCCGATGATCATGAGCCTGGTGGCCATGTGCGGCGGCGTGGTGCTGTATCTGCTGCTGCGCAAGCAACTCAAGCGCGGGCGCTTCAAGTACCCGCCGCTGATCAGCTACTTCAACGGCAAGCGCGGTTTCGAGCGCAGCCTGGTGGTGATGATGCGCGGCGTGCGCCGGATCGAGAAACGCATCAGCACCAAGCGCCTGCAAACCCAGTTGTTCCTGTTGGTGCTGCTGGCGGTGGTCGGCGCGATGATCCCCATGCTCAACAGTGGCCTCAGTTGGGGCGACCGGCCGAAGATCCCGGGCTCCATCGTGTTCGTCACCCTGTGGTTGCTGGCAATTGCCTGCGCCCTCGGCGCCGCTTGGCAAGCCAAGTACCACCGGCTGGCGGCCCTGACCATGGTCAGCGTGTGCGGCCTGATGACCTGCGTCACCTTCGTATGGTTCTCGGCGCCGGACCTGGCCCTGACCCAACTG
The DNA here is from genome assembly GCF_001427465.1 of Pseudomonas sp. Root569. NCBI lineage: Bacteria > Pseudomonadati > Pseudomonadota > Gammaproteobacteria > Pseudomonadales > Pseudomonadaceae > Pseudomonas > Pseudomonas sp. Root569. Next base: position 146,498 of record NZ_LMGQ01000012.1, read on the forward strand.
GTGGTGGAAGTAGTGACCACCGTGCTGATTCTGCTCGGCCTGCGCTGGCTGCCGCGGCGGATCGAAGAGGTGTGGCCACTGCCCAACACCCTGCGCAAGGCGCGTATCCGCCGGGTGCGCGACTTCCTGCTCTCTACCGTGGTCGGTGGCGGCATGGCGCTGTTGTCCTACGCGATGCTGACCCGCCAGACGCCCAACGATATCTCCTCGTTCTACCTCAGCCGCGCCCTGCCCGAAGGCGGCGGCAGCAATGTGGTGAACGTGATGCTCGTGGACTTCCGCGGTTTCGACACCCTGGGCGAGATCACCGTGCTTGGCGCCGTGGCATTGACCGTCTATGCCCTGCTGCGACGCTTCCGCCCGTCCAAGGAAAGCATGGAGTTGCCGCCACAACAGCGCCAACTGGCACCGGACGTGGCCACCGACCTGGTCAACCCACGCCAGGCCAGCGACACCGCCCTGGGCTTCATGATGGTGCCGGCAGTGCTGGTGCGCTTGCTGCTGCCGATTGCGCTGGTGGTCTCGTTCTACCTGTTCATGCGCGGCCACAACCAACCGGGTGGCGGTTTTGTCGCCGGTCTTGTGATGTCGGTAGCGTTTATCCTGCAATACATGGTGGCGGGCACCCAATGGGTCGAGGCGCAAATGAGCCTGCGGCCGATGCGCTGGATGGGCTTTGGCCTGCTGTCGGCGACCCTGACTGGCCTGGGCGCGCTGTTCGTTGGCTACCCGTTCCTCACCACCCATACCTGGCATTTCAGCCTGCCACTGCTGGGCGACATTCATATCGCCAGTGCGCTGTTCTTTGACGTCGGCGTGTACGCGATGGTCGTGGGTTCCACGCTGCTGATGCTCACTGCCCTCGGCCATCAATCGGTGCGGGCACACAAACCGAGCAACCAGGCCAAAGTAGTTGCCACAACCGAAGGAGCCGCCTGATGGAAGAAGTCATCGCAATAGCCATTGGGGTCCTGGCGGCCTCCGGCGTCTGGTTGATCCTGCGGCCACGGACGTTCCAGGTGGTGATGGGTTTGTGCCTGTTGTCCTACGGCGTCAACCTGTTCATTTTCAGCATGGGCAGCCTGTTTATCGGCAAGGAGCCGATCATCAAGGACGGCGTGCCGCAAGACCTGCTCAACTACACCGACCCGCTGCCCCAGGCCCTGGTACTTACAGCCATCGTGATCAGCTTCGCCATGACCGCGTTGTTCCTGGTGGTGCTGCTGGCATCCCGGGGCCTGACCGGCACTGACCATGTGGACGGCCGGGAGCCCAAGGAATGACGTGGATGAACCAACTGATTGTCGCGCCGATCCTGCTGCCACTGCTCACGGCCGGGTTGATGCTGATGCTCGGCGAAAAGCGTCGCCCGCTGAAAGCCCAGATCAATCTGTTCTCCAGTGTGATCGGCCTGGGCATCGCGATCCTGCTGCTGTACTGGACGCAACAAGGCGGCCCCGGCTCGATTGGCGTGTACCTGCCGGGCAACTGGCAGGTGCCGTTCGGCATCGTGTTGGTGGTGGACCAACTGTCGGCAATGATGCTGGTGCTGACAGGGATCATCGGCGTGAGCGCGCTGCTGTTCGCCATGGCCCGCTGGGACCGGGCGGGCACCAGTTTCCACGCGCTGTTCCAGATCCAGTTGATGGGTTTGTATGGCGCGTTCCTCACCGCCGACCTGTTCAACTTGTTCGTGTTCTTCGAGGTGCTGCTGGCGGCATCCTACGGCTTGATGTTGCATGGTTCCGGTCGTGCTCGGGTGTCGTCAGGCCTGCATTACATTGCGATCAACCTGCTGGCGTCGTCGCTGTTCCTGATCGGCGCGGCAATGATCTACGGCGTCACCGGCACGCTGAATTTTGCCGACCTGGCGTTGAAAATCCCGTTGGTGCCGGAGGCTGATCGTGGCCTGCTGCATGCCGGCGCGGCGATCCTCGCCACGGCGTTCCTGGCCAAGGCCGGCATGTGGCCGCTGAACTTCTGGCTGGCGCCCGCCTACTCGTCGGCCAGCGCGCCGGTGGCGGCGATGTTTGCGATCATGACCAAGGTCGGCGTGTACACCGTGCTGCGCCTATGGACCCTGCTGTTTTCCGGCCAGGCCGGGGCTTCGGCACTGTTTGGCGGCGATTGGCTGGTGTATGGCGGCATGGCGACCATCATTTGCGCGGCACTGGCGATGGTGGCGGCGCAGCGCCTGGAGCGCATGGCCAGCCTGAGCATCCTGGTCTCGGCCGGGATCCTGCTGTCGGCAGTGGGGTTTGCCCAGCCGAGCCTGACGGCGGGGGCGTTGTTCTATCTGGTCAGCTCTACCCTGGCGTTGAGTGCGTTGTTCCTGCTGGCGGAGTTGATCGAGCGTTCGCGTTCGGCCAACGACCTGCCGCTGGATGAAGAAATCGATGCGTTGCCCAAGGCCATGGAGTCACTGCATCCGCGTCCTGGGGTGAACCTGGATGATGAGCAGAAAGCCGTGGTCGGCCAGGTAATCCCCTGGACCATGGCCTTCCTGGGCCTGAGCTTTATCGCCTGCGCCTTGTTGATCATCGGCATGCCGCCGCTGTCCGGGTTTATCGGCAAGCTCAGCTTGTTGAGTGCGCTGATCAATCCGTTGGGCCTGGGCAATGCCATCGATGAACCAATTCGCCCTGCGGCCTGGGGCCTGGTGGCATTGCTGATCCTGTCCGGGCTGGCCTCGCTGATCGCCTTTGCGCGCCTGGGTATCCAGCGCTTCTGGACCCCGGAAGAACGCCCATCGCCGCTGTTGCGTCGTAACGAGTGCCTGCCGATCTTCTTTTTGCTCGGCCTCAGCATCCTGCTGACCTTCAAGGCCGAGCCACTGATGCGTTACACCCAGGCCGCCGCCGACAGCCTGAACAACCCGGAGCGCTACGTGATGGCAGTGCTGGCGACACGCCCGGTACCCAGCCCCGAAGCCCAGGCCGCCGCGCTGGAGGTGCAGCCATGAAGCGTTTGTTCCCTGCTCCGTGGCTGTCATTGGCGTTGTGGGTGTTGTGGCTGGTGCTGAATCTGTCGATCAGCCCCGGCAACCTGCTGCTGGGCGCGCTGCTGGGCTTTCTTGCACCGTTGCTGATGGCGCCGTTGCGGCCGTTGCCGATCCGCATCCGCCGCCCCGGGGTGATCGTGCGCCTGTTTTTCCTGGTGGGCCGCGACGTGATCCTCTCCAACCTGAATGTGGCCTGGGGCGTCCTGACCTGCGGCACACGAGCGCCGCGTTCGCGCTTTATCAAGATCCCCCTGGACCTGCGCGACGCCAATGGCCTGGCCGTACTGGCGATGATCACCAGCGTGACGCCAGGCACTGTCTGGTCGGAACTGGCCCTGGACCGTAGCATCTTGCTGCTGCACGTTTTCGACCTGGATGACGAAGCGCAGTTTATCCAGCACTTCAAGCACGCCTATGAACGGCCCCTGATGGAGATCTTCGAATGAGCGCCCTGCTCTCCAATGCGATCCTCGCCAACCTGTTCCTGTTTTCCCTGGCCATGGTGCTGACACTGATCCGCCTGTTCAGAGGCCCCTCGGCCCAGGACCGGGTACTGGCGCTGGACTACCTGTACATCCTGGCGATGCTGATGATGCTGGTGCTGGGCATTCGCTATGCCAGTGATACCTACTTTGAAGCGGCGTTGTTAATTGCGCTGTTCGGCTTCGTCGGCTCGTTTGCCCTGGCCAAATTCCTGTTGCGTGGGGAGGTGATTGAATGATGCCGTTATGGGTTGAAGTGAGCGTGGCGGTGCTGCTGATAGTGAGCAGCGTGTTTGCACTGATCGGTGCAATCGGCTTGCTGCGGATGAAGAGCTTTTTCCAGCGCATGCACCCACCCGCGCTCGCCTCGACATTGGGCGCATGGAGTGTGGCGTTGGCGTCGATCATCTACTTTTCGACGCTCAAGTCCGGGCCGGTATTGCATGGCTGGTTGATCCCGATTTTGCTGTCGATCACCGTGCCGGTGACTACCCTGCTGCTGGCGCGTACTGCGCTGTTTAGAAAGCGCATGGCGGGCAATGATGTGCCCACCGAAGTCAGTAGCCGCACAGAAAAAAGCAGGTAAGAGCGAGCCAGCGTGCGCCTGGAAATGCTTGCCAGAGCGCCCGTCAGCTTGCCAACAAGCGCCCGTCGAGTGCCATTTTCACCGTTTTGACGAGCATCACAGCCAATGCAAGCGTCAGGAACACCAACAACCCATAAGCTACCAGGCTTAAAAACAAGCTCTGTTGCGCATCAGCGTACTTCAACGCGGCATTGCTCAATGCCGCAATGGGAAAACTGATCGACCACCACACTGGCGAGAAAGGCGCTGCGTTTCGAAACACTTTGAACGCCAACACTACAAACAGGAACAGGCCAAAGTAAAAAAGAACGCTGGCAAAACGGTCAACAGCACCGAAAACGTTCACATAAGCCAGAAATCCTACGGCAAAAGGCGCCACCATCACCATAAGTGAAGGCGTCATGCCCTTGGCCATCGCCGGTTCATGAATCAGCCGGGCGAAAATTCGATTGAACAGCACCACTGCCAATGTGCTGCCCATTGCGATGGCGAAGAGGTTGAGTTCGTGAGCCCAGGCCATGGGCATATGGGCCCCAGTCACCGCAATATCCAATGCCGCAACGCCTGGAATCAACCAGGCAGGCACGGCCAACTGGGCCTCCCGGCCGCCGCTGAGCAAACGAAAAACCACGACCGCCGCCAGCAACACAGTCAGCCCACTACCGACCGCCCATAACACCTGGCCCAACAGCGTGCTGTATGACATCGCTATGGCCGAAAGCAGCAGTAACGCAATAGTCACGGTACCAAAAAAGTTGCCGGTTACCGGATGAGAAAACTCTGCTTTTACCGCCTCAGGGTGTTTGATCCATTTGCTCGTGTAACCCACCGCTAATAAGACAAACACCAGAGCCGAAAGCATGCCGATGAACTCGGCAAGAATTTCGCCGAAGATACTGGCCTCACTCAGGCCAGGGCTGGCTAACCGCCACGCCAAGCTCAAGCCGGCAAGCCCCATGACACTGCCAAACAAGTTGATGGGGAGGTTCTTGATCGAATGTGTACCTTGGCTCGACTCGGCAGGCTTGGCCACCGACAGATTGCTATGACTCATGATGTACCCAATTGACTGAAAATGACGTAGACGCTATTTTCAGCCAATCGAAATATGGCAACAATCATAAACTAACGACGTTTTCAGCCAAATTCACAGCCTAGACGGGCAACTCGATGAAAATCGCTCTTCTTGCACCCCCACGTATCCAAATGCTCGACCTCGTCGGACCGACCGATGTATTCGCTGAAGCCGCACGCCAACTGGGTAAACCTCGTACCTACCGAATAGCGGTGATCGGGGTCCGACCCGGCCCTATCAAGGGTACCAGTGGCTTGCGCGTGGAAACGGATGACTGCATTGAAACCTTCGACGCCCACATCGATACCCTGCTCATCGCCGGCAGCCCGGCAATCGGCGATATCACCGATAATCTTCGCGTATTGCACTGGGTGCGTCGGCAGGCGGGCAAGGCGCGTCGTGTCGGCTCGGTGTGCAGCGGTGCCTTCGTACTGGCTGCAGCCGGGCTGCTGGCAGGCCGTAGGGCCACCACCCACTGGAACTCCAGTGCGGCCCTGGCCCGCCAGTACCCGAACATCCAGGTGGACGCCGATAGCATCTTCATCCGCGATGGCAACCTGTATACCTCAGCGGGCATCACGGCGGGGATGGACCTGGCATTGGCCCTGGTGGAAGAGGATCACGGTCGGGACCTGGCACTGAGCGTGGCCAGGGAAATGGTGATGTACCTCAAGCGCCCCGGCGGCCAATCGCAGTTCAGTGCCCAATTGGCAGCCCAGAGCGCCGAGCGCAACGCGATTCGCGATATACAGCATTACATCATCGAACACTTGGCGACCGACCTCAGCGTGCCACTACTGGCCCGACACATGGGCATGAGCGAACGCAATTTCGCCAGGGTATTCAAGGCTGACGCCGGCCAGACCCCAGCCGAATTCGTTGAACGGGCGCGCATCGACGGAGCCCGCCAACTGCTCGACAGCGCCGATGTATCCCTCAAGCGTCTGGCCAATCAGGTTGGGTACGCCAATGTGGATGGTTTCAGGCGTGCGTTCGTGCGTCGCCTAGGCATTAGCCCCAATGAGTACCGCAAGATCCACGCCCCGCAAAAGAATGCCCGATGACTGCTGCATGAGCCCTCCAAAAGGTTAGCTAAATGACCTGATATGCGCAGCGAGTTCAGCCAGCCCCTGATCATCAGCCCGTACCGAATCGTGAGACGATATATACCCCTCATACGTCTCAAAGTACTTATCCACCTTCGAGCTGCGAGGTTTGAACGCACTGTCCTGCCCCGTTCCGTGCATGGGAAACAGCTTCGCATGCAGATGATCCACGCCATACCCTTCCAGAATCATCCCCGTGCGCGCCACATCGGGAAACGCCCGGTCAATCTGCAACGCAGTCTTTTTGGCCGCCACAGCCAGATCAGCCAGCACCGAATCCGACTGCGCGAACGCATAACTGCCGTAGTGCTGCTTGGGGATCACCACACTGAAACCCGGCGTGTTGGGGAAGATCGAAAGGAACGCCATATGGTGGTCGTCTTCCCACAGGATGTGCGCCGGGGAAGTCTTTTGAACGATGCTGCAGAAAATACAATCCATTTGAATCACCGCCAGTTTCGTCTTGGGTTTGGTCGTGGCAACCATCTAAAGCTAGGATGGAATGAGCGTCAAACCCTACGGGCATTTTGGGAAATGTCCTAAGACCTGGGTATGCCCGCTGTGCTGAGACAGGAGTTCACCATGGATAAAAACATCATTGTCATCGGCGGCGAGTCCAGCGAAGACATGACGCGCATGACCCGCATCGACGAATATATCGTCGCTTCGTCGGGCAAACCCCGGCCCACGGTGCTCTATATCTCCACCGCCAATGGCGATGACCGTACGAAGATTGCCGACTTCACGCTCAAATACCAAAGCGCCGGCTGCACCGTTGTGCCATTGACGTTTTTCATTCCGCCTTTTCCAGCCCTGGATCATGTTGCCGCGCTGTTTGAACAGGCTGACATCATCTATGTGGCCGGCGGCAACACCCGAGCCTTGTTGGCCATCTGGCGTGAATTTGACGTGACCGCCCTTTTGAAGCAAGCCCAGGAACACGGCAAAGTGCTTTGCGGCGTCAGTGCCGGCGCTATCTGCTGGTTCGACCATGGGCATTCCGACTCAGGGGGCGTATATGCGCTGATCGACGGGCTGGGTTTTCTCCCTGGCGCGCTGTGCCCGCACTTCAGCTCAGAGGCGGGAAGAGAATCTTCGTTTGTTGAACTGGTTCGACTTAAAAACATACGCCCCGCCTACGCGCTGGATGACGGAGTTGCCCTGCATTTCAAGAACGGTGAATACCACGCGACTGTTCATAACTACACGACTGGTAGTGCATATGAACTCAGCAGCACTTCGGAGCCCATTGCAAGGAAACGCCCTACAGCTCTTTAGGGTTGCCGCTCAGAAAATGGCCGCCTAATCTTCGGCGGTCGCTGCAAATTCAGCGACCGGGTTTCGCAGCCCGGTTAAACTCTAGACGCACAGCGTCCACCTAAAGAAGCAGCCCTAAATTGAACGGTGTTCAAAGGTAGAAGTGATGAGGGATGCCGCTATGTTGGTACAAGTAGCCCCCCCCTTTTACCGTCAGCTATTGAACACCCGCAAGCACGAACAACGTAAAGCACCGTGACATATTTTCCAAAGAAACATCCTACGTCCGCGCCAGAAACCCTTGCTTCTTTGTAGTCAACGATTGACCCATAGTCTTCTCTTTGGTGCCCGATACTCCATTGAGCGTTTCCAGCGGGCACACCTTCCACTCAAACGTAAATCGAAGTCACGCACAGCCGCCACCCAAAACTTTACCCTCTCTATACAAGTCAATTAATGGACAATCGGGATGCAATTCGAATATAAGAAATTCTTCGTGACACTAGCACTCATCTCGAATGCAATATACGCTCAAGCCGAACAGACTCACTTATCGACAATCCTAAATATAAAAATGAATGCAACCTATCTCGACATTGATACAGAAACCACTAACTCTTTCGGCGTAAAGCTCATGGCGGCAGTTCGCCTGACGCTTTCGACAGAACACAGTTGTGGCACTTCTAAACTGCATATCACACCGGACTCCATCGGCGTTCCTGTCGAAAATTTCCTAGCAGAAGTTAAGAAAATCAAAAAATACGCTGATGATGGAGCCGCACTATTTATCACACATCACGATTGTGATCGAAAAATACCGATGGCAACCAAATTCGCTACCTGCACGGGTGAAATATGCAGATCACTCACAGATGTGCTAATTGATGGAAAAATGTACCTAGACAAGAATTACCGACCCGTTCCAGCTGCGCGCAGTCTTTTTTTCATAGAGCAACCCCAAACTTATGACCAAAAACTAAAAGCCTGGAAAGTATATATCTACGATAAAAAAACTAAGAAGATTGCGGCCGATGGATTCGTCGACAATGAAGACTATGCTGCGAGCAAATTCATCCATAAATTCCGCACCTTTCATAGCAACGGCATGATTTCGAGTTCTATTGAAATGAGTGCGCAGGGGCAACGTGAAGGAAAAAGCATTGTTCGCCACAAAAACGGAAAAATTGAAAAATCTATAAATTACAATAACGGAATTATCACTGACGGCGAGTACATAACTTACGACCTGACAGGAAAAATCAAGATCCGTGAGCATTATGTAAATGGAGTGCTAAATGGCCCAAGAGTCAAACTGTACGCTAACGGAAATCCTGAATCCATGGAAAAATACTTAGACGGCAGTCGCTCAGGAATATCAAATTATTACTATGAAGACGGCACACTAAAAAATATACAAGATTATGACCGTGGGCAGTTGGATGGCTGGGACGTCAAATATTTCGCAAACGGCGAGACCGAATCACAAACACTCTATAAAAATCAGCGCATTAGAATAAGCCACGAATGGAACATTGACGGCATAAAAGTCAGTCAATGGGAACAAGACGAAAATCATAACCGCCAAGGCGACGACATAGAATGGTATGACAACGGACAAAAAAGAAAGCACTCAATCTATAAAGATGGAAAACTTCATGGAAAGATGCAAGGTTGGTCTGAGGATGGAACTCAACTTTATTCTACCGAATACGCACACGGCGAGAGAAACGGACAATCACGGCAGTGGGGCCGAGACGGGACGTTGATAGACTGCCAATACCAAGCAGGAAAAATTTCAGAGCCGTGTTCGGTGAGACCTCCGCTCTGACTATGCAGGTCTTGGACACGAATAGAGGTTTAATTCGAAAAACTTAGCAATATGCAAAAAACGCCCCGAACCAGTCGGGGCGTTTTTTATTCAGCATGCAGCTTTCAACGGTCAGTCAGCCAACCGCCACGTCGTCCCACCCTTCCCGTCTTCCAACACCACACCCATCGCGGTCAGTTGGTCACGGATACGGTCGGATTCCGCCCAGTCTTTACCAGCCCGAGCAGCCAAACGTGCCTGAATCAGCGCATCCACTTGCGCCGCATCCACACGCCCTTCAGCGCCGGCCTGCAGGAAGTCATCGGCTTCCATCTGCAACACACCCAGTACGCTGGCCAGTTCTTTGAGGCGCGCCGCCAGGCCCGCTGCCGCGTCGAGATCAGTCTCACGCAAGCGGTTGATCTCACGCACCATCTCGAACAGCACCGCGCAGGCTTCCGGCGTGCCGAAGTCGTCGTTCATGACTTCGGTAAAGCGTGCCACGAACGTTTCGCCACCAGCAGGTGCCACCGCTGGCAAGCCTTTCAACGCGTGGTAGAACCGCTCCAGGGCGCCCTTGGCGTCCTTGAGGTTGTCTTCCGAGTAGTTGATGGCGCTGCGGTAGTGGCTGGACACCAGCAGGTAACGCACCACTTCCGGGTGGTACTTTTCCAGCACGTCGCGGATGGTGAAGAAGTTGTTCAAGGACTTGGACATCTTCTCGCCATTGATGCGGATCATGCCGCAGTGCATCCAGGCGTTGGCGTAGGTCTTGCCGGTGGCTGCTTCGCTCTGGGCGATTTCGTTTTCGTGGTGCGGGAACTCCAGATCGCTGCCGCCGCCATGAATGTCGAAGGTCTCGCCCAGGCAGCAGGTGGACATCACCGAGCACTCGATGTGCCAGCCCGGACGCCCGGCCCCCCAAGGCGACTCCCAGCTTGGCTCGCCTGGCTTGGTGGCTTTCCACAGCACGAAGTCGAGCGGGTCCTGCTTGGCTTCGTCGACTTCGATGCGCGCACCGATGCGCAGGTCTTCGATTTTTTTACGTGACAGCTTGCCGTAGCCCATGAACTTGGCGACGCGGTAGTACACGTCACCGTTGCCCGGGGCGTAGGCGTAGCCCTTGTCGATCAAGGTCTGGATCATCGCGTGCATGCCAGGGATGTGGTCCGTGGCACGCGGCTCCATGTCGGGCTTGAGGATGTTGAGGCGCGCCTCGTCCTCGTGCATGGCGGCGATCATACGCTCGGTCAGCGCGTCGAACGCCTCGCCGTTTTCGTTGGCGCGGTTGATGATCTTGTCGTCGATGTCGGTGATGTTGCGCACATAGGTCAAGTCATAACCGCTGAAACGCAACCAGCGGGTCACCAGGTCGAAGGCCACCATGCTGCGGCCGTGGCCGATGTGGCAGTAGTCGTACACGGTCATGCCGCACACGTACATGCGCACCTTGTTGCCATCCAGGGGCTTGAAGACTTCTTTGGTCTTGCTGAGCGTGTTGTAGATCGTTAGCACGATGTTTCCCTTAAGACTTAATCACTGGCCCCACGAATCTCGCAAGGTCACGGTACGGTTGAATACCGGAGCACCAGGTTTCGAGTCCTTGATATCCGCGCAGAAGTAACCTTCGCGCTCGAACTGGAAACGGTCTTCCGGCTGTGCGTCGCCAAGCGATGGCTCGGCACGACAACCAGTGAGCACTTGCAGGGAGTCAGGGTTGATGTTGTCGAGGAAGCTCGCGCTGTCTTCAGCCTTCTCGGGGTTCGGCGAGCGGAACAGGCGATCGTACAGACGCACTTCGCACTCGATGCTGGCGGCGGCCGGCACCCAGTGGACTACGCCCTTGACCTTGCGGCCTTCAGGGTTCTTGCCCAGGGTGTCCGGGTCGTAGGAGCAACGCAGCTCGACTATGTTGCCGTCAGCGTCCTTGATCGCTTCGTCCGCACGGATCACGTAGCTGCCGCGCAGGCGCACTTCGCCGTTCGGCTCCAGGCGCTTGTAGCCCTTGGGCGGCTCTTCCATGAAGTCATCGCGGTCGATGTAGATTTCGCGGGCGAACGGCAATTTGCGCAGGCCCAGCTCTTCTTTCTGTGGGTGACGCGGCAGTTCGAGGTGCTCGACCTGGTCTTCCGGGTAGTTGGTGATCACCACCTTCAACGGGCGCAGCACGCACATGGCGCGGGGGGCGTTGGCGTCGAGGTCCTGGCGGATGCTGAACTCGAGCATGCCGTAGTCGACCACGCCGTCGGAACGGTTGGTGCCGACCATCTCACAGAAATTGCGGATCGACGCCGGGGTATAGCCACGACGACGGAAGCCCGACAAGGTCGACATGCGTGGGTCGTCCCAGCCATGCACGTGCTTTTCATCCACCAGTTGCTTGAGCTTGCGCTTGCTGGTGATGGTGTAGTTGAGGTTCAGGCGGCTGAACTCGTACTGGCGCGGGTGCGCCGGCACCGGCAGGCTGTCCAGGAACCACTCGTACAGCGGGCGATGGCTTTCGAACTCCAGGGTGCAGATGGAGTGGGTGATGCCTTCGATGGCGTCCGACTGGCCGTGGGTAAAGTCGTAGTTGGGGTAGATGCACCACTTGTCACCGGTCTGGTGGTGGTGGGCATGGCGAATGCGGTACATGATCGGGTCGCGCAGGTTCATGTTTGGCGAGGCCATGTCGATCTTGGCGCGCAGCACGCGAGCGCCGTCCGGGAACTCACCGGCGCGCATACGGTTGAACCAGTCCAGGTTTTCTTCCACCGAACGGTCGCGGAACGGGCTGTTCTTGCCCGGTTCGGTCAGGGTGCCACGGTACTCCTTGGCCTGCTCCGGAGTCAGGTCGTCCACATAGGCCTTGCCAGCCTTGATCAGCTCGACGGCCCAGTCGAACAACTGGTCGAAATACTTGGAGGCGTAGCGCACTTCACCGGACCACTCGAAGCCCAGCCACTTGATGTCGCTTTCGATGGCGTCGATGTATTCCTGGTCTTCCTTGGCCGGGTTGGTGTCGTCGAAACGCAGGTGCGTGACGCCACCGAACTCCTGGGCCAGGCCGAAGTTCACACAGATCGACTTGGCATGGCCGATGTGCAGGTAGCCGTTGGGCTCTGGCGGGAAGCGGGTGACGATCTGCGTGTGCTTGCCCGAATCCAGGTCCGCCTGGATGATCGGGCGCAGGAAATTGACCGGGACGGCAGGTCCGGCCTTGGCATTCGAGGTAGGGTCGACAGTGGGCTTGCTCATAGGATCCTTGAACAGACAGGTTCGTGGCCGGGTCAGGCCAGATAAAACAAAGGGCTTATCATAGCCGAAGCTGTCAACCACCTGACAGAGCGCGGTCGAAAACTGCTGCTTTAATTGCTGCTTTAATGACAGGCGCGGTAAAAAACCACCTCGAAATTCCTGCAAGGCACGCTAAACTGCGCGTCTTGGCCCAAGCCTGGCCAAACCGGTCGTGGCGCCCAGGCGCCCAAACCCACGAATTCCCTGAAAAGAGTAGTGAACATGACTCAAGTCAAACTGACCACCAACCACGGTGACATCGTCATCGAGCTGAACGCCGACAAGGCGCCGATCACCGTCGCCAACTTCATCGAATACGTGAAAGCCGGCCACTACGAAAACACCGTTTTCCACCGTGTCATCGGTAACTTCATGATCCAGGGCGGCGGTTTCGAGCCTGGCATGAAAGAGAAGAAAGACAAGCGCCCAAGCATCCAGAACGAGGCGGACAACGGCCTTTCCAACGACAAGTACACCGTCGCCATGGCCCGCACCATGGAGCCGCATTCGGCCTCCGCGCAGTTCTTCATCAATGTCGCCGACAATAGCTTCCTCAACCACAGCGGCAAGAATGTGCAGGGCTGGGGTTATGCGGTGTTCGGTAAAGTCACCCAAGGCACCGACGTTGTCGACAAGATCAAAGGCGTGTCCACGACGTCCAAGGCCGGTCACCAGGACGTTCCAGCAGAAGACGTGATCATCGAGAAAGCCGAGATCATCGAAGCGTGATATTGCTGATTTCAGACTTGCATCTGGAAGAGGAACGCCCGGATATTACCCGGGCGTTTCTGGATCTGCTCCACGGCCGCGCCCGTGGCGCCCAGGCGTTGTACATTCTGGGGGACTTCTTTGAAGCCTGGATCGGCGACGATGGCATGACCCCCTTCCAGCGTTCCATCTGTGCGGCGTTGCGTGAACTGAGCGACAGCGGCACCCCGATTTTCATCATGCATGGCAACCGCGATTTCCTGATCGGCAAGGCGTTCTGCAAAGCGGCAGGCGCCACCTTGCTCAAGGACCCGAGTGTCGTGCAATTGTATGGCGAGCCTGTGTTGCTGATGCACGGCGACAGCCTCTGCACCCGCGACCTTGGCTATATGAAGCTGCGGCGCATCCTGCGTAACCCGATTGTGTTGTTTATCCTGCGTCACCTGCCTTTGGGCACACGTCACAAACTGGCGCGCAAGTTGCGCAGTGAGAGCAGCGCCCAGGTGCGCATGAAGGCCAATGACATTGTCGACGTCACGCCTGAAGAAGTGCCACGGGTGATGCAGCAGTTCGGCGTGCACACCCTGGTCCACGGCCACACCCACCGCCCGGCGATCCACAAGTTGCAGATTGGCGACCAGGCGGCCAAGCGTATTGTACTGGGGGACTGGGACAAGCAAGGCTGGGCGTTGCAGGTGGATGAGCAAGGGTTTCAACTGGCGGCGTTTGACTTCGTCAACCCGCAGTTGGCATTGCCTGGCGCCTGACTCTCAAACACCACTGGTCAATGTGAACAGAGATTAAACTGTGGGAGGGGGCAAGCCCCCTCCCACAGTTTGATTGCATTTCAGCCTTGGCTATCAGTGGCCCGAGGCTGCTGGCCCTGCCTTTGCGGTAAATGGCGGTTTGGCCAGCCACACCAGCAACATCAACCCCATGAACATCCACCCCAGCAACGTGAAGTAATCCACGGTGGACATCATGTACGCCTGGCTGGTGAGGACTTGGTCCAGTTGCGCGTACGCCTTCTGCCCTGCTCCACCGAGCGCCTGGATGGCATCGCGGGTCGCCGAGTCGTAGGGGGTCATGCTCTCGCTCATGTAGGCATGGTGCTGGTCTGCACGGCGGATCCAGATCCAGGTGGTCAGCGAGGCCGCGAAGCTGCCGCCCAAGGTGCGCAGGAAGGTCGCGAGCCCGGCGCCGTCGGCAATCTGGTGCGGCGGCAGGTCGGACATCAGGATGCTCAAGGTCGGCATGAAGAACAGCGCCACGCCAATGCCCATGAACAGCTGCACCAGGGCGATGTGGGTGAAGTCCACTTCGTTGGTGAAGCCTGCGCGCATGAAGCAGCTCAAGCCAATCGCCAAGAATGCCAGGCCCGCCAGCAGGCGCAGGTCGAACTTGTGCGCGTACTTGCCTACGAACGGCGACATCAGCACCGGCAGGATACCGATCGGTGCCACCGCCAGCCCGGCCCAGGTGGCGGTGTAGCCCATCTGGGTCTGCAGCCACTGCGGCAGGATCAGGTTGATACCAAAGAAGCCCGCGTAGCCGAGGATCAACACGATGGTGCCAATGCGAAAGTTACGGTGCGCGAACAACCGCAGGTTTACCACCGGGTGCTTGTCGGTCATTTCCCAGATGACGAACACCGCCAGGGCAATCACCGAGATCACCGCACCGATGATGATGAAGTTGGATTCGAACCAGTCCAGGTCATTGCCCTTGTCGAGAATGATCTGCAAGGCGCCGACCCCGACGATCAGGCTCAGCAGCCCAACGTAGTCCATTGGCTGGTAACTGGTGACCACCGGGCGTTTCTTCAACTGCGCACGCACTACCATCACCGCAAAGATACCGATGGGCACGTTGATAAAGAAGATCCACGGCCAGCTGTAGCTGTCCGTGATCCAGCCGCCGAGGATCGGCCCGGCAATCGGCGCCACCACCGTGACCATCGCCAATAACGCCAGGGCCATGCCGCGCTTGGCGGGTGGGTAGACGGCGATCAACAGCGTCTGCGTCATTGGGTACAACGGCCCGGCGACCAAGCCTTGCAGCACCCGAAAGCCAATCAGCTCGGGCATCGAGGTGGAGATGCCGCAGAGGAACGACGCCAGCACAAACAGGATGGTCGCCCACAGGAACAGCTTCACCTCGCCGAAGCGTCGGCTCAACCAGCCGGTGAGCGGCAAGGCAATGGCGTTGCTCACCGCGAACGAAGTAATGACCCAGGTGCCCTGCTCTGAACTCACGCCCAGGTTGCCGGAGATGGTCGGCAACGCCACATTGGCGATGGTGGTGTCGAGCACCTGCATAAAGGTCGCCAGCGACAGGCCAATAGTGGCCATCAACAGGCTGGGTGGCGTGAACGAGGCGTTATTGCTCATCAGCGTTGCGCAGCCTTGGGAGCGGCGACGCTGTTGTCATGAATCAACTGATTGATCATGGCATCGGCCTCGGCCAACTGGCGCTCATACACATTGGTGGTGAACGACGCCTTTTGCGGCGCCTGTTGCGCCAGCACCGGGCCGCTCTGGTCGTGCAGGTCCACATTCACCACGGTACTCAGGCCCACCCGCAGCGGGTGCTTGGCCAACTCTTCGGCGTTGATATGGATGCGCACCGGCACCCGTTGCACGATCTTGATCCAGTTACCGGTGGCGTTCTGCGCCGGCAACAGGGCGAATGCACTGCCGGTGCCGGCGCCGAGGCTATCGACGGTGCCACTGTACTTGACGTCGCTGCCATAGATATCCGACTCGATATCCACCGGCTGGCCGATGCGCATGTCACGCAGTTGGGTTTCCTTGAAGTTGGCATCAATCCACAGCTGGTCCAACGGGATCACCGCCATCAGTGCGGTACCCGGCTGCACGCGCTGGCCCAGTTGCACGGTGCGCTTGGCTACATAACCGGTGACCGGCGCGATCAAGGTGCTGCGCGCATTGGCCAGGTACGCCTGGCGTAATTGCGCGGCGGCAGCTTGCACGTCGGGGTGCGACGAAATCACCGTGTCATCCACCAGGGCATTGGTGGTTTTCAGTTGTTGCTCGAGGTTGGTCAAGGCGTTCTTGGCGGCGGTCAGGCTGTCGCGGGCGTGGGACAGTTCTTCCTGGGAGATCGCGCCGCCCTGAGCCAGGGTCTTGCGCCGGTTGTAGTTGTCCTGGGCAGTTTGCACGTCGGCCTTCTGTGCATTGACCTGGGCTTTCATGCCATCGACGTTGCTGTACAAGCCACGTACCTGGCGCACGGTGCGCGCCAGGTTGGCCTGGGCACTTTGCAGGCCGACGGCAGCATCGTTGGGGTCGAAGTTGATCAGCACCTGACCTTCGTGCACCAGGTCGCCATCGTCGGCGCCGATGCTGACCACGGTGCCGGTGACCAGCGGGGTGATTTCCACCACGTTGCCGTTCACGTAGGCGTCGTCCGTGCTTTCATTAAAGCGCCCGTAGAACTCGTACCAGCCCCACACACCCAGGGCACCGAGGATGACGATCAGCGCCAGGCCGATCAGCATCACTTTGCGTTTGCGTGGGTTGTTGTCTTTGGGTTGTTCAGTTGCGTTGTTGCTGTCGGCAGTGGCCATGACAAATACCTCAAATTATTCCGTGCGTGTAGCTGGGGTGGTCGCAGCCACGTTGCTGGCGTTGTATCCGCCACCCAGGGCCTGCATCAGTTGAATCGACAGGTCGATCTGCGCCGCATTCAGGGCCGCCAGCTGACGCTGGGCCTGCAGCAATTGCTGCTCGATGCTGAGCACATCCAGGTAATTACCGATGCCTGAGCTGTAGCGCTGCACCCCGGTGTCGTACGACTGCTGGGCGATGTCGGCGGCATGTTGCTGGGCCTGGATCTGCCGCCCGGTGTCGCGCAGTTGCGAGAGGGTGGTGCCAATATCGCCCAAGGCTTGCACCAGGGTCTTGTTGTACTGGGCCACGGCCAGGTCGTAATCGGCGTCGCGGGCGTCGAGGTCGGCACGCAGGCGGCCGCCGTCGAAGATCGGCAGCGAAATCGTCGGTGCAATGTTGAAGAAACGGCTGGCCGAACCGAACATCGCGTCCCCCAGCAACGACTCGGCCCCGGCGCTCGCGCTCAGGTTGAGGTTGGGGTAGAAGCGGGTCTTGCTTGCGTCGATGTTCTTGCTCGCCGCTTCTACCCGCCAACGTGCTGCGATCAGGTCGGGACGACGGCCGAGCAGCTCGGCGGGCAATACCGAAGGTACGGCGACGGCGCTGGGCTTGAGCACCGCCGGACGGGCCAACTCGCTACCCCGATCCGGGCCTTTGCCGAGCAACACCGCCAGGGCGATCTTGGCGCTTTGCAGTTGTTTTTCCGCATCGATCAGCTGCGACTGGGAGCTGGCTTCCAGGCTCTCGGTCTGCTGGTATTGGTATTCGCTGTCGATGCCGGAACTCAGGCGGCGCTTGCTTAGGTCGAGCATCTGGCGGGTGCGCTTGAGGTCGTCGACCGCCAGGTCGCGCACGATATGCGCCTGGCCCAGGTCGCTGTAGGCCTTGGCCACGTTGGCGGCCAGGGTCAGGCGTGCGGCCTGTTGGTCGACTTCCGCGGCGCGGGCCTCGCCCAAGGCGGCTTCCCAGGCGGCGCGCTGGCCGCCCCACAGGTCAAAGTTGTAGTTGAAGCTGGCGCCGATATTACGCACCGTCGAGTACGCATCGCCCTGCCCGCGAGGGTCCTGGTCCTTGGCCAGGCGCGAACGACTGACGCCGGCGCTGGCATCCAGGGTTGGCATGCGCGCAGCGTTGGCGGCATAGGCAGCGGCTTCGGCCTGATGGGCACGGGCGTCGGCCACTTGCATGTCGGGGCTGTTTTGCAGGGCTTCGGCGATCAGGCTGTCGAGCTGTGGGTCGCCAAGGCTTTTCCACCAGTCGGCAGCCGGCCAGGCAGCGTTCGACAACGTCATGCCGCCGAGGGATTTACCGGTTTGCAGGGTATTGGCGTCGAGGCGCTGGCCTTGTGTGTCGAGACCGCTGTAATTGGCGCAACCGGCCAACGTCATCGCCGCCAGCACCAGGCTGAATGCGCGTGTGTTCATGATTTACCTACCCGCTGGATAGTGATGGGGTCACCCGCAGCGATGAGCATTTTCTTCAGGATCCGCTCCAGGGTTTCCAGCTCGCCCGGTTCAAGTACGCCGGCCAACTGGTTAAGGGCCTGGGCGCCGATCTGCGGCAGCATGTCCGCCAGGCGCTGGCCGCCGGCGGTCAGCACCAACTGCACCTGGCGGCGGTCCAGTTCGGAGCGCTTGCGGCTGAGCAGGTCTTTTTGCTCCAGGCGGTCGAGCATGCGCGTCATCGAGCCGCTGTCCAGGGACAGGTTGCGGCACAGCTCGGCCGGGGTGTCGACGCCGAACTGGGCCATGATGATCAACACCTTGAACTGCGCGGCGGTGATGCCGTGGGGTTCCATATGGGTGTCGATGATGCGGTCCTTGAGAATCGCGGCGCGGCCCAGCAACAGGCCGAGGTGGCAGTTGTGGAAGTTGTCAGGGGTGAAGTGAGGCATCGAAAGTCACCTTATTACTGCCTAGGCAGTGAATGTGTGACGAGATGTTACTGCTTAGGCAGCGAATGTCAAATGGAATTATTAGGTTGCTTGGTAGTTGGCTGAAGGCTGGAGTGAAATGAAAACCAATGTGGGAGGGGGCCCGCTCCCGATAGCGGTATGTCAGTCAACTTGTTTGTAGCTGACCGATCGCTATCGGGAGCAAGCCCCCTCCCACATTTTTTACCGCGTACCGATCAGAAATCGCGTTTGTAAAAGATATCCAGGGAACTGGCTACGCCCGTAGCGACTTCCAGGTACACCTTCTTGCTCAGCAGGTAGCGCAACGCAATGGTGTTAGCCGGTTCAAACACCCCGACCCCATAACGCAGGCTGAGCTTCTCGTTGATCTTGCCGCTGGCTACCACGGCGGTGCTGTTGCCGGTGCCCTGGGTGTCGAGGTCGAAGTCCTGGATACCCAGTTTGTTGGCAATATCCGTGGTCACGCCGGCGCTGCCCATCAAACCCAGGCCCAGGGCGGCTTCGGCGAGCATGTTGTTGTCTTCGCCGGTGTTGGTGCGCGAGCGCCCCAGTACCAGGTACGACAGTGCGTCTTCCTGGGCCATGGCCGGTTCGGAGAAGATCTGCGTGGTCGGTTGTTCGGCGCTGCCACTGAGACGAATACCTGCGGTGACCGTGCGGCTGGATTCGGTGACAATGCGTACCGCCTCGATATCCAGGAACGGTTGGTCCAGCGGCCCGGCGAACAGCAGCCGCGCACGGCGCACGTTGAGGCGCTGGCCGTAGGCGCGGTAGCGACCGTCGTTGAGCCACAGTTCGCCACGGGTGTCCATGTTGTCGCCGATATGCACATGGCCCTGGACCTTGGCGGTGAGGCCGAAGCCGGCGAAGTTGAGCTGGTCTTCACCCACCTCCACGTCGATATCCATGGCCATGGCCATCGGCGGCTTGCCCTCTTCGGTCTGGCTGCCGATGATCACGGTGTCATCGGAGACCTTGACCGTCGACGGCGGCAGTTCCCGCACGGTGATATCGCCACGGGGGATATGGACCTTGCCGGCAATCGCCAGCTTGTCGTCCTTGAGGCTGATCTTCAGGTCGGGCGCCACTTCCAGCTTGGCATAGGGTTCCACCGTCACCGGCAGTTGCGAGCCCTTGAGGTTGAGATCAACCACCAGCGCGCGGCCCCAGTCGATCTGGCCCTTGAGACTGCCCTGCCCGGCCTTGCCGCTGTGCCAGCCACCGTTGAGCTGCACGCTTTCGCCGGCGATCTGCGCCTGCAGGTTCAGGCCCTCGAGGCTGATGGGCAGTTCTGGCCCGGAGACTTCGCCGTCCACCAGGTTGAGGTTGCCGTTGACCAGGGGTGCGAGCAAACCGCCAGAAATGCGACCACTGCCGTTGAGCTTGCCGTTGAGCGTTTCCACCATCGGCACAAAGGGCCGCGCCACGGCGAGGTCCAGGCCCGTGAGGCTGAAATTGCCGGTAATCGGCTTGTTGCTCGGCAGCGGGTTGATCTGCGCCTGCAACAGCAACTCGCCGAGCTTGCCGCCATGGAAGTTGAGCTGGGTGTCGATGCGCTTGGGGTTGAGGGTGGTTTCCAGCTTCAGGGTGTTGTAGGGAAAGTCCAGCCACTGGCCCTTGTCGCGCACGCGCAGGGTGCCGCCGCTGGCATCCACCGACACCACGCCCTTGGGGCCGCTCTGTGGCAAATCGAGTTGTACGTCAGCGTTGAGCTTGCCCTGCCAGGCGAAGTCTTTGGGCAAGAATGCCGCGAGGCTGTCGATGGGGAATTGCTTGAGGTGGTAGCGCAGCTTCGGCTCGGGCATCAGGCGCTGGTCTTCGCCACACAGGCTGGCGGGGCCGGAGACCCAGCAGTGCGCGCCGAAGGTCAGCTTGCCATCGGCCAGGCGCTCGATCTTCGCCGGGGCTTGCAGGCGCCAGTCCTGGCCGCCGGCTTGTACATCACCGCTGGCCAGACGCCCGCGCCAATTGCCTTTGTCGAGGTTGCCATCCAACGCCAGGGCCAGCTTGAGCAGTGGGCCGGCGAGGTCCAACTGGACCTTCTGGTTCTTGATATCGCCCTGGGCGCTGGCAGTGAGGTTGCCGACCTGGGTTTCGCCCGCCTGAATGCCACTGGCCTTGAGGTCGAGCCTGGCGCGCTGGGCGTTATCGAGGTTGGCGTCGAGGTTGAGGGTTTGCAGGCGGTTGTCGGCAAATGCCAACTGCTGGCCCTTGAGGTCGAGCTTGCCTTGGGGGGCTTTCAAGGTGCCGGCTACATCAACGCGGCCATTGATTTGCCCGCGCAGTTGCGGCCAGAGCTGGGCCAGGCGCGTCAGCTTGATGTCGATCTGCCCCGCCAGGCGTTGTTGCAGGCTGCCGCTGCCGTTGATGCGGTTGTCACCGAGGCGGATATCCAGGTTAGCCAGGGTCCATTGTTCGCCGGCGCCTTCGGCCTTGGCCGCCAGCACTGCCGTCTGCCCACGCAGGCGACCCTTTAGGTCGAGGTCGGCGTTGAGCTTGAGCTGTTCGTTCTTGAACTCGCCCTTGCTGCGCAGCGGCCCGGCGAGGGTGCCGGGTAACTCGGCGACCCAGTACGCCGGGTTCAGGGCCGACAGGTCCAGCGCCATATCCCAGGCAATACCGTCGGCAAATTGCAGATTCAGGTGGCCTTCGGCCTTGCCTTGGCCGGCGGTCAGCTTCAACTCGGGCAAGAAGACTTGCTTGAGATCGCCACTGAAAGGCGTGACCAGATTGAATTTACCCGCCGGGCCGTCGAGATCGGCCTTGAGGTTGCCAAGGTAATTGCCGTCCTTATAAGAGATTTCACCGTTGAAGGTGCGCAATACAACCTGCGGCTCGTCGATTACCGGATACAGGCGATGCCAGGGGAAGTCCAGCCAGTCGATTTTTGCGTCAGCACTGAAGCCTTGTTGCCAGTCGAGGTTGGCACTGAGCTTGAGGCTTTGCTTGTCGCCGGCATTCAAGTCCAGGCCGGCGATCTGCGCGCCCTTGGCGTCGACCTTGCCTTGCAGCAGCAAGTCCACCGGGCCTTTTTCCGCCGGCAGTACAGCTTTGCCCACTAATTGGTAGCCGCTTTTCAGGTCACCCTTGGCACTCAGGTCCAGTTGGTTGAGTTGCAGGGTGTCAGGCAGATCCGCGTCGGGCTTGAACGCCTCGGAGGTGATGTGCAACTGCGCCGGCAGGTTTTCCACCAGGGGTTGCAATTCGCCGCTGAGCTTGGCCGGCAGGTAGCCGCTGCTGTCAGCGTCGAGCTTGAGGGTCTTGAGCAGGTCGCCGTCGATCTTGAGCGCTACCGTCCAGGGTGCACCGCCCGGGGCGTAGGGCAGGCTCAGGTTGCCGCTGGCCTTCAGCGGCCAATCGCCACTGGGTTGCAGCAGGCCGGCAAGGTCCAGCACCAGGTCGTCGCGCTGCAAGTGCACCGAGTCGATACGCAGGCCCATGGCAGTCCAGTGCGCCGCCAGTTGCAGGCCCTTGAGTTCTTCACTGCCGTTGAAAACCAGGCTGCCGATGCGAACGTCGCCTAACTGTACGGCAACCGGTAATGTTAGTTCGGGCAGTTGAATCGGCCCGCTGCTGCTCTCTTCGGCACTGGATGCAAATTCCAGGCTGACTTGCTCCACGTCCAGCCTGTTGATGCACAGGGTCATGCGTAGCAGGCAGCCGGGCGACCAGTCAAAAGTCGGCGCCTTCAACTCGACGCGGCTGCCGTCCTGCTGCCACAACACATGATCGGCGCTCCACTGCCCGCCCAGGCGGCCCTGGAAATGCTCCACACTCAAGCCCGGCACCTGGCCCATGGCCCAGCGACTGCCCGCCTGGGTACCCAGTACCGACCAGAGCGCCAACAACAGCAAAGCGAGGATGGCGACCAGCGCCAGCCCGGCTATTTTCAAACCACGCATCAAAGCTCAGGCCCCATGGAAAAGTGCAATCGAACGCCGCCCGGATCTTCGAGGGCATGGGCAAGGTCAAGGCGAATCGGCCCGACCGGCGAGACCCAGCGCACGCCAACGCCCACACCGGTTTTCAGGCTGGGGAAGTCCAGGTTATTGAAGGAGTTGCCCTGGTCGACAAAGGTCGCGATGCGCCATTTGTCGGTGATGGAATATTGATACTCGGCGCTCAAGGCCACCATATAGCGGCCGCCGATGCGGTCGCCGCGGTCGTTCTCGGGCGACAGGGTCTGGTACTCGTAGCCGCGCACGCTCTGGTCGCCACCGGCAAAGAAGCGCAACGACGGCGGCACGGACTTGTAGCCGTTGGTGGCACTGCCACCCAATTGCGCACGCCCCAGGAAACGATGGTTGTCCCACAAGGTGGTCAGGCCCTTGATCGTGGCCGTGCCGTAAAGCAGGTTGGTGTCGGACCCCAGGCCCTCCTTCGCGACCTTGGTGTCAAACATCAGCCGGTAGCCATGGTGCGGGTCGATGCGGTTGTCGCTGCGCAGGTAAGAATAACTGACCCCCGGCATCACCAGGTTACTCAAACCCGAGTCGTTGCCCAGGCGGTATTCTTCGCGCTGGTACTTGAGGGAAATCACCCGCGTCCAACCGCTGGGCAATTTGCTGTGCCATTCCGGGCCGATGGTGAGCAGCTTGCTCAAAGTGTCGGTGTTGGCGATCTCTTCATTCTGATAGCCGCCGGCAAAGCGCAATTTGTCGGTGAGCGGTGGGTCCAGGGGGATGTCGTACCACAGGCCGACGTTCTGCCGGGGCGCCGACAACTCGGCTTCCCAACCATAACTATGGCCCTGGGGGTTGACCCAATGCCGTGTCCAGTTGGCTTTGCCCCGTGGGCCGACATCGGTGGAGTAACCCAGGCCCAGGCCCATGGTGCGCGGCTTGCGGGTTTCCAGCTGCACGGCGACCGGGATTACATCATTGGTCGCGGCGGTGGGGCTGGCATCCACCCTCACGCCTTCGAAGAAGCCGCTGGCTTGCAGGTTCTGGTTAAGTTCGGCGATCAGTTCAGAGTCGTACGGCGTGCCGCTGTTGAACGGCACCATGCGTTGCAGCAGTTCTTCATCAAAAGGCGTGTCGCCGCTGAAGCTGACCTTGCCCATGCTGTAGCGCGGGCCGCTGTCGTAAATGAGTTCGATATCGGCCACGCCGGCCTGGGGGTCCACCGCCAGCTTCTGGCTGGTAAAGCGCCCGCTGAAAAAACCGTAGCGCGAAGCCTGGTTCTGGATCAGGCGCTTGGCGTCTTCGTAATGGCCGTGGTTGAGCACCGCGCCGGATTTGAGATCGTCGCTGGCAGGCACGCGAAAAGCCTTGAGGCTAGCGGCCTGGCCATCGACCCGAATGGTTACGTCGCGCAGATGCACCGGTTCGCCGGAGTCTATGGTGAGCGTCAGGCGCGGGTTCTTCCCGCCCCTTACATCACTGGCGATCCGTGACTGATAGTAGCCCAGGGCCTGGGCCGCTTTACGCGCCTGCTCCTCGGCGCCGCGGCTGAACCGCAGCAAGGCTTCTTCATCACGATCGCCCACCCCGCCGATATAGCCTTCGATGTTGGCTTTCAACGCGTCGTTTGAGGGTTTGACCCGCACGTCCAATTCGCTTTGCGCGAATGCGCCGCAGCTTGTGAACAGCAGAATCAAGCCGCTGGTAAATCTTCCTGGAAACTTCATAGGCGCGGATGCTACACGAGCTGGGGAGAGTCTTTGAACCCGGATTTGTCTGAATAATTCTGTCTAAGCCGTTGCAGCATGTAACGCCTGGGGATTGGGATGGAAAAACACATGTTCCAGCACCGGGCCTACGGCGACTTCGCCGATCTCTTCATAGCCTTGGCGCTTGTAGAAATCCAGGTAGCGGGAGTTGCCAGTGTCGAGCACCACCCCTGAGGAATGCGGGTCATCGGCGCACCAATTGTGTACGGCTTCCAATAGTTGCTCACCGAAGTGCTTGCCCTGGAACTGTGGGTGAATACCCAACAGCGGCAATACATGCACCGACTCGCTGGGCAGGCATGCCAGGACCGCCTGATGGTATTCCAGGTAACGCCGCGTGCCGCGCACGCCGGTACTCAGCCACATGCGGATCTGCCACGCCCAACTCTCGGTAATGCCAAGGCGCCGCTGGGGCGGTGCAATCAGGGCGATGCCGATCAGCCGGTCGTTGACGAACAGGCCGATGGCGGGAAGCTTCTGGAAGAAGTGCTGCTTGACCAGTTCGCGCACGGTGGCGCGTACCCGTTGCTCATAACCCGGCCGCTCGGCTTCGAAGATGTAGGCGAAGGTCGGCTCGTGGCGATACGCCTGGTAAAGCAGGGATCGCGCCTCGCGGGAGTAACCGCTATTGAGCAGGCGGATGTCGGCAATGGCCGTCGAAGTGTCTGGCATAACAGTCAATCTCCTGGGCGCCACTCAAACATGGCGTTCTTATGGGTACGAACCTGTACAGCTCCAGTCGTTCCCAGACATTAGCAGCGCATTCACCCGACCGCCACGCTGGCCCCCGCCGGACTTGTCGGCTAGCATCGCCCTTTTGCCAGACTGGACTGCCGACCATGAAAATCGTCTCCTTCAATATCAACGGGCTGCGTGCTCGCCCTCATCAGCTGGCGGCGCTGATTGAAAAGCATCAACCGGACGTGATCGGCCTGCAGGAAACCAAGGTCCACGATGACCAGTTCCCCCTGGCCGAAGTGCAGGCCCTGGGGTATCACGTGTATTACCACGGGCAGAAAGGCCACTACGGTGTGGCCCTGCTCTCGCGCAAAGAAGCCCTGAGCGTGCACAAAGGTTTTGCCAGCGATGAAGAAGACGCCCAGCGGCGTTTTATCTGGGGCACCTTCGCCGATGAAAACGGCCACCCGGTGACCATCATGAACGGCTACTTCCCCCAGGGTGAAAGCCGCGACCATCCGACCAAGTTCCCAGCCAAGCAGCGCTTCTACGCAGACTTGCAGCACCTGCTGGAAAGCCAGTTCAGCAATGACCAGGCGCTGGTGGTGATGGGCGACGTGAACATTTCCCCGGAGGACTGTGACATCGGCATCGGCGCCGACAACGCCAAGCGCTGGCTGAAAACCGGCAAGTGCAGCTTCCTGCCGGAAGAACGCGAGTGGATGGCACGCCTGAAGAACTGGGGCCTGGTGGACAGCTTCCGCCACCTCAACCCGGACGTGGCCGACCGCTTCAGCTGGTTCGACTACCGCAGCCGTGGGTTTGAAGACGAGCCCAAGCGTGGGCTGCGCATTGACGTGATCATGGCGTCCACCGGCTTGGTACCGCGGGTCAAGGATGCCGGGGTGGATTACGATTTGCGTGGCTTGGAGAAGCCGTCGGACCATGCGCCGATCTGGTTGGAACTGAGCTGACTCCCCGATTGTACTCGGTCAAATGTGGGAGGGGCGGTGCGACGATTCGACTTGCCCCCGATGACAGTGTGTCAGCCAGCTCATCTGTCGCTGATACACCGCTATCGGGGGCAAGCCCCCTCCCACATTTTGACCGGCTGAGTGTCAGTCACATTGCTGCAATCCAACTGACTTAATCTCGCGGCACTCCCTTTGGCTTGAGAAGGTGCCGGCATGAGGCTGCGCGTTCTGTTCCTGTGCTTTGCGATCTCCCTGCCCGCCGTGGCCGCACCCCTTGCCGTCCCCGACCAAGGCCCAGCGCTGCGCATCCAGGGTTCCAATACCATCGGGGCGGCACTCGGCCCGGCGTTGGTCAAGGGTCTGATGGAGCATCAAGGCCTGCAGGGTGTACACAGCGAACCGGGTGACGGGGCAAACGAACAACGGGTGGTTGGCAAGACGCGCCAAGGCAAGACCGTGACCATCGCAGTGGCTGCCCATGGTTCCAGCACCGGTTTTGCCGCGCTGAAAAACAACCGCGCCGACCTCGCCGCGGCGTCCCGCCCGATCAAGGACAGCGAACTGGTAGACCTCGAATCCCTGGGTGACCTGAAAAGCCCCGAAGCCGAACAGGTGATCGCCATCGATGGCCTGGCAATCATCCTCAACCCGCGCAACCCACTCAATACGCTGAACACCGAGCAACTGGCGCAGATCTTCAACGGCGAGGTCAGCACCTGGGAAGCGCTGGGCGGCATTGGCGGGGCCATTCATGTCTACGCCCGGGATGATCAGTCCGGCACCTACGACACCTTCAAGGAATTGGTGTTGAGCCGACGCGGCAAACCGCTTGCCGGGACCGCACAGCGTTTCGAGTCCAGCGAGGCGCTGTCCGATGCGGTCAGTCATGACCCCCAGGGCATCGGTTTTATCGGCTTGCCCTATGTACGCCAGGCCAAGGCAGTGGCGATTGTCGACGGCGACTCACAACCGATGTTGCCCTTGACCAGCTTGATTGCCACCGAGGATTACCCGCTGTCACGGCGACTGTTCTTTTACCTGCCGCCCTCCTCCCGCAACCCCTGGGCCAGGGCGCTGGTGGACTTCACCCAAGGCAGCAAGGCCCAGGCAATAGTCGCCGCCAATGGCTTTATCGCCCAACAAGTGCAGGCGATTGGCGTGGCGCCACGCCCGTCAATGCCCGACGACTACCAGGCCCTCGCCCGTGACGCCCAGCGCTTGACTGTGAATTTTCGTTTCGAGGAAGGTAGCGCCAGCCTCGACAACAAGGCGCGCCAGGATTTGCAGCGGGTGGTGGCTTATATAAGAAGCCACGGCAAGCTCGATAAACAGGTAACTTTGGTGGGGTTTGGCGATGCCAAGAATGATCCGCAACGTGCGGCGTTGCTGTCGAAGCTGCGGGCTATGGCAGTACGCCGGGAGCTGGTCAAGAGCGGCGTGGTGCCCAGGGATATCCGTGGGTTTGGCGCGCAGATGCCGGTAGCGGCGAATACGGCGGATGAGGGGCGGATCAAGAATCGACGGGTGGAGGTTTGGGTGTACTGAGCCTTGGAGTTTGAGGTGTTTGGACTGGCCTCATCGGGGGCAAGCCCCCTCCCACACTTGGATTCGTGAATACAGTCAAAATGTGGGAGGGGGCTTGCCCCCGATTGCAGGCGACGCGGTGCTACTGCCCGCCGCGCATCAATTCCCGAGGCACATACTTGCCAATCTCAAACTTGCCAATCGCCGCACGATGCACCTCGTCCGGGCCGTCGGCCAGGCGCAGGGTGCGTTGCATGGCGTACATATAGGCCAGCGGGAAATCATTGGAAACCCCGGCGCCGCCATGGATCTGGATCGCACGGTCGATCACCTTCAAGGCTACATTCGGCGCCACCACCTTGATCTGGGCGATTTCGCTTTTCGCCACTTTATTGCCCACGGTGTCCATCATGTACGCCGCTTTCAAGGTCAGCAGGCGCGCCATGTCGATCTCCATGCGCGAGTCGGCGATCTTGTCGATATTGCCCCCCAGACGCGCCAAAGGCTTGCCGAACGCGGTGCGGCTGACCGAACGTTTGCACATCAATTCCAAGGCGCGTTCGGCCATGCCGACGGAGCGCATGCAGTGGTGGATACGGCCCGGGCCAAGGCGGCCCTGGGCGATCTCGAAGCCACGCCCCTCCCCAAGCAGCACGTTTTCGTAGGGCACGCGCACGTTGTCGAACAGCACTTCGGCGTGGCCGTGGGGCGCGTCGTCGTAGCCGAACACCGGCAGCGGACGCAGGATTTTCACCCCGGGGGTGTCCACAGGGACGAGGATCATCGAGTGCTGCTGGTGGCGCGGTGCATCCGGGTTGCTCAGACCCATGAAGATCAGGATTTTGCAGCGCGGGTCGCAAGCACCTGAAGTCCACCATTTCTTGCCGTTGATTACCCACTCGTCGCCCTGGCGTTCGGCGCGGGCAGCCATGTTGGTGGCGTCCGAGGAGGCCACGTCCGGTTCGGTCATGGCGAAGGCAGAGCGAATCTCACCGCGCAGCAGCGGTTCGAGCCAGCGCTGTTTCTGCTCTTCGTTGGCGTAGCGCACCAGCACTTCCATATTGCCGGTGTCGGGCGCGGAGCAGTTGAACGGCTCCGGGCCGAGCAAGGACCTGCCCATGATTTCCGCCAGCGGTGCGTATTCAAGATTGGTGAGCCCTGCGCCCAGTTCGGATTCGGGCAGGAACAGGTTCCACAAGCCCTCGGCCTTAGCCTTGGCCTTGAGTTCTTCCATGATGGCGGTGGGCTGCCAGCGATCACCTTCGCTGACCTGGCGCTCGAACACCGGCTCGGCCGGGTAGACGTAAGCGTCCATGAACGCGGTGACACGTTCACGCAGTTCCTGAACCTTGGGCGAATAGGCGAAATCCATGGGCAGCTCCCTTCTCTGAGAGGTTGTTTAGGTCATGCAATCGATGCTAGAACAGCGTTGATAATTTACCTAGCCTATTCTCGGCGTGTATTAACATTCATCACCGATATATGATCGGCGTATGGACACCTAACAATAAGAGCGCAACGAAATGAATCTGAGCAAGGTCGACCTCAACCTTTTCATCGTCTTTGATGCGATCTACACCGAAGCCAACCTGACCCGCGCCGGGCAAATCGTCGGCATCACCCAACCGGCGGTGTCGAACGCCCTGGCACGCCTGCGCGAGACCTTCAACGACCCGTTGTTCGTGCGCACCGCCCAAGGCATGGTGCCCACGCCCATGGCGCAGAACATCATCGGCCCGGTGCGCAATGCGCTGTCGTTGCTACGGGTGTCGGTGCAGGAAAGCCGCATCTTCAACCCGCAGCAGGCGGCCAAGACCTACCGTATCAGCATGACCGACCTCACCGAGGCGGTGATCCTGCCGCAGCTGTTCCAGCGCCTGCGCCGCCTGGCGCCGACCGTGGTGATCGAGAGTTTCCTGTCCAAGCGCCGCGAAACCACCAAAGAACTGGCGGCCGGGCGCCTGGATTTTGCCGTGGACGCGCCGCTCAACACCGACCCGCAGGTGCGCCACGTCAAGCTGATGGAAGACCGCTACGTGTGCGCCATGCGCAAGGGCCACCCGATGGCGGGCAAGGACAAATTCAGCCTGGATGACTACCTGTCGCTGACCCATATCCATATCTCCAGCCGCCGTAACGGTTTGGGCCATGTGGACCTGGCCCTGGGCAAGATGGGCATCCAGCGCAAGATCGCCCTGCGCTCCCAGCATTACCTGATGGCCTCCCAGGTGTTGCAGCAGACCGACATGGTGATGACCGTGCCCGAACGCTTCGCCCGCCGCCATGAACTGCACTGGTTCAATTTGCCGGTCAACGACGTACCGCTGGTAGAAACCCACCTGTATTGGCATGAAAGCACTGACCAGGACCCGGCGAACCGCTGGATGCGCGAGCAGATGATCGAGCTATGCCAGCAGGTGACGGCCCATGAAAAGAAACTCGATAAACAACAAGCCTAAAGTTGCAGGAGTCCCCCTGTGGGAGGGGGCTTGCCCCCGATGGGGCGCGCAGCGCCCCTTGACGTTTACGTCAACCTCCAATTAGCTTAGTGCCAAGACCTTCTTGAGCACCGCCATGAGCACCACCTACAGCATCTCCGACCTCGCCCGCGAGCTCGACATCACCACCCGCGCCATTCGCTTCTATGAAGAACAAGGCCTGCTGGCCCCGGAACGCCGTGGCCAGGAGCGCATCTACTCGGCGCGGGACAAAGTCAGCCTCAAGCTGATCCTGCGGGGCAAGCGCATCGGCTTTTCCCTGGCCGAATGCCGCGAGCTGATCGAACTCTACGACCCCACCGGCGGCAACCAGATCCAACTCAACAGCATGCTGGCCAAGATCGCCGAACGCCGTGAACAGCTTGAGCAACAGTTGCTGGATATCGAACAAATGAAACTCGAGCTGGACACCGCCGAGGAGCGATGCACCCAAGCCCTCGCGCATACCATCAGCCAAGCCGGCCATTGACCAGAAGGTAACTGCCATGTCCCTCCCCTCACACGTACGCCTGGTGGAAGTCGGCCCGCGCGACGGTTTGCAGAATGAAGCCCAGCCCATCAGCGTGGCGGACAAGGTCCAACTGGTGAACGCCTTGAGCGAAGCCGGGTTGAGCTATATCGAAGTCGGCAGTTTTGTCTCGCCCAAATGGGTGCCGCAGATGGCCGGCTCAGCCGAGGTGTTTGCACAGATCCAGCGCAAGCCCGGCGTAACCTATGGCGCGCTGGCGCCGAACCTGCGCGGGTTTGAGGATGCGCTGGCCGCCGGGGTCAAGGAAGTTGCGGTATTTGCCGCAGCATCCGAAGCGTTTTCCCAGCGCAATATCAACTGCTCCATCAGCGAGAGCCTGGCGCGGTTCGCGCCGATCATGGCCGCGGCCAGGCAGCATGGCATCAGCGTGCGGGGGTATGTGTCGTGCGTGTTGGGTTGCCCGTACGAAGGCGCTATCGCCCCAGAGCAAGTGGCAGCCGTCGCGCGTGAACTGTATGCCATGGGCTGCTATGAAGTGTCCCTGGGCGACACCATCGGCACCGGCACGGCGGGGGCAACCCGGCGGCTGTTCGAAGTGGTCGGCGCCCAGGTACCGCGGGACAAACTGGCCGGGCATTTCCATGACACCTACGGCCAAGCCATCGCCAATGTCTACGCCGGTCTGCTGGAAGGCATCCAGGTGTTCGACAGCTCTATCGCTGGTCTCGGTGGTTGCCCTTATGCCAAGGGCGCCAGCGGTAACGTCGCTACCGAGGACGTGCTGTACCTGCTCAACGGCCTGGGTATCGACACGGGTATCGACCTGGAGCGCTTGATTGGCGCGGGCCAGCAGATCAGCAGAGTGCTGGGGCGGCCGAGCGGTTCGCGTGTGGCCAAGGCCCGTAGCGCCGGATGAAGTAGCACAGCTGTGACAATGTGTTACCGCGCGCCTGTTCGGCGGGTAACGCGGGAACAGAATTTAGCGCACATACGTAAAGACATTTCCCACGAAAAAACTAACCTTTTGATTTTAAAGACTTTTAAAAAGTTGGCACGGCTTCTGCTATCTCTATGGCATAACAAGAATAAAAAGCACCAAACCTAATAAAAATAAGACGAAACGACTCTGACATAACAAAAACAACACGGCAGAGACGCAGCTAACAGATTTTTTTGGAGAAGATGGCTTCCCAGGGTACGGCATGCCGCAACCCGCAACCGGATAGAGAAAAATAAAACTACCTCAGGTAGCTACCCACTGGTTGGATCGTTTACGAAGAAGCAGGTCAGCGTTCAAAAAAATACGTTTGCTCTTGACCCCGGATGGGGGTCGCCAAAAACAGCGGTACGGGCCACGGCTACCAAAAACAACAACAGGCCGCCCCTCAATAATAAGAAAAGAGCAGGCAACGACAAATTAAAGGGGACCTTCGGGTCCCCTTTGTGCTGTCTGCACGTGCGGTTTGTTACCCGTACCCTCAAAGCGGCGCGACGGGATTGCCCTGTAGATTGACTCGATCCGGGTGCTGTATGGCATAGCCGGGCAAGGTCGTGATCCCATTCGTACGCAGATCGATCCAGGCCAGGTTGCCAGGCACCTCGACACCTGCCGGGAATACCCTGGTGCCGGTATTTTCCAGATAGAGCCGCTGCAGATCACGCAGGTTGCTCAGGTCGGCGGCCCAGCCCAACTGCCGGTTATGGGAGAGGTTGAGGGTCTTGAGGCCCTGCATATTCTGCAGGCGTTCACGACTCGGCGCGGTCAGACGAATGTCATTGCTGCTCAGGTCGAGCCAGGTGATTTGCGCGCCCCCATCGACGAACTCCGGCAAGCGCGTGAGGTTACTGTGGCTGATATCCAGCCAACGCAAGCCGCTGAATGACTGCAAGAAAGGTAAAGAGGCGTCCGAAAGTGACATTCTCGCTAAATCCAGACATTCCACATGGCTCATGTTCGCGGTGATCGGCGGCAAATCACCGACTTGCTCGTCGGCCAAGCGCACGACATACAGCCCACCCTCCTCTTCTCGTAGCTCAGAGCGCATTTGCTCAGGACTCATGGGCAAGTGTGGAGGGGAACGCTGCCAGGCATTCTTGAGAGTATTGACGACCCGGCCCCTTGATCGGCGATAAGTCGTGTCTTCGTCATGCCAGGCGTCCAGTGTCGCCTTCAGTTGCGTGAACTCCTCTTCGAGTTGGTCCATGCGGGCCAAAAACACATCATCGCTGGCGTCTTGCAGCTTCAGCGTCCACTCCACCTCTTCGATGGATTGTGACGGATAGAGCGCTGAGGCTGCCTGTTCGCAGGGAGCGGATCGAATGCCCACAGGACTCAACGGATAGCCGATACGTCCCTCCGCAAGGCGCATGGGCGGTTTATACCCAGGCTTGATCGGCTGCATGCGCAACAACCTGCGCAATTGTTCACGAGGCATCAAAGGCATCTGCTCCAGCGCCTGTTTCAGGCTCGCGCCTCCATCCAGCGCGGTCAGTTTCATTGCAGTCCAGTCCTCAGGCGGGACCGCTGACTGTACCGCCTCATAGATATCCGCCTGGGCATTGAATACCGCCAGCTTGTTATCCTGTACTTCATAAAGGTTCATGGGACCAAACTTGATAAGACGCCGCTTGATCGCCGCGTCCTCCGGCCCCGATGAGTCCAGCAGGCGCTCCCCCGCAGGCAACCGTTCGATGACGTCGATGCGCAAGCCCGATGGCCAGCCGGGCAGCTTGTCCAGGCTGTGCAGCACCAAGCGTTGCGTGTCGTCATTGCCTAGGGTATTGCGGTACAAGCCCTCATACGCCCGCGCCAGGCGCACCTGCTGTTGATAATGGCGGGCCTCTTCAGCCAGGCGCAGTGGCACGCGATCCTGCTCGGTGAGCACCTGCATTTCGGCGGCGCTGGTTTCGTCCAACAGCTCTTCGACAATCGCCTTGGGTAATGACGGGAATAAGCGCCTGATCGGCCATGCGGCCGCGCTTTCTGCGCGCTCGGCAGCGGCATAGCGCTGGGTAAAGCGTTCGAGTTGATCCGCAGCACGCAATGAGGGGCGTACGCTGGAGCCTTCTTCAGCCACCACACGGTCAATCTCGAACCGCTTCAAGGTATCGGCCAATAGCCCCGGCAGTGCTGCCCGATGCACATGTATCCGGCGCAGCGCATCCACCTCAACGCCAGACATTTGCATGATGCGTTTGAGCTTGAGCGGCTGATCTGAAAACCCCTCTGCCATCGGCCCCAAGCGGCGCATCAACTGTGACTCGGTCAGGGTCAGCGGGATCTCGTGCTCATGAGCCCAGGCCCCGGTGCGCGTGCGGCTTACCCTTGGGGTGAAGGCCAAAGGATCATGCGGATGCAGGATCTTGTAGTCATTGCCCGCCCCAACTTGCTCCACCCGGTAATAGGCATTGTCTTCGCGCAGGTACAGGCCCCCTTCATGTTCAATCAGCCCGTCACCATTCACCGTAAGCTGCGCGGGCATCGACACGGATTGCTGGTATGGCCTCAGGTCAGGCGCATGCAGGCGTATGTTGCCATCGGGGCAACGCACATGGGCCAGGCTCTCGACAAAGGCGCTCTTGACCAAGGGCAATAACCTGGCGCCTACAACGGCCGTCGCCGCATTGAAAGCAACGGCTGAAACGTGAGCCCACACCGCTTGCTTATCCCCCGCCTCCCACGCCTCAATACCCGATGCGACCTCCTTCAGTATTTGCGCCGCGCCGATCATCAGCATGACCGGCGCCAGCTCTGGAAAGACCAGCACAGCCGCATTCAGGACATTCAACGCCGTGCTGCCCAGCTTGACCAGCCAGGCGTTACGCGCACGTGCATCCGCCGCGTCGGTGGAGACGGCCATGGCCCGGGCGTTGCTGCGCATCAGGTCGATGTTTTGCCGGGTATGGTCCTGCCACAACAAGGCGTAGCGCGTTCCGTAACTTGCTGTGAGGGTCCTGATATTTTTCTTGCTTGAGTCAAAGTCTTGAGACTCTGTCGACTGCTCAGCGGGGTCGAGATGCTGCTTGAGCCTGGAAAAAAACGCCCCTTGCCGCTCATAGGGGATGAACTGGCTGAAAAACTGCCGGTAGCTGGCCACGCACAGTCGCTCGACCAAATCAAACTTGAGCGCCTCCAGGTTGGCGTATTCCTTCAACATGCAAACAGGGTCGCCGGGTATAAACGCCAGGCAGGGCTCGCTCAAGAACACCACATTGCCACGTATGGGGTAGTGAATACTCACATGCCCGATGACGATAATTTGTTTAAGCGACTGCCCAAGGACGTTCAAACTCGAAAAGGTAACTGTTTTATCGCGCCATTCCAGATCCTGCTGATTGCTCATCAACTGTTGTATCAGTTGATACGCATCCGGCTGGATATCCCTACGCGCCACCGCGACTTCGGCGGCGAATTGCAGCTGATGCCGGGTCGCACTGACCATAAGATTACGCACGGCCCTGGCCCTGCTCCCCCTGGGGGTTCGAGGGGGGTCCAGTGGACTGATGAACGACTCGACATGGGCCAGGTACTGCGCACCCAGGTCCAACTCCCGACACAGGCTGGCGAATGCATGAGGCGCAATGGTGACTTTACGGCTAAGCACTTGCGACTGATTGAATGGGCTGCCAGGCGGCTGCTGGTGGAAATCGTAGCGCGTGACGAGGCTGGCGTTCTGGTCGTCGGTCTCAATCGTGTCTTCCAAGGCAAAGTTACCCAGCGCCGCTTCGAGCAGGCTCTCTCCCTGGTAGTAGCAATACCCGGAAGCTTCCAAGCCGCCGACCTTTGAACGATCGGCGGGCATGAACGCCTCACGGGCAAAAAACAGCCGTTTTACGTCATAGTCTGCGGCAAACTTCGCCTTCATCGCCGCCACCAGGAGCGGCTCGGCAAACGCGACCACGCCTTGTAACCCGTTGAAAATAACATCGAGCCTGTTCAGCGAATTAAAGCTGCGTGCATAAGCGGCACTCAGTGCCGGTTGTCTGTCCGGCGAAAGCGCTGCGTACCATGGCGGCATTTCGAACTGCGTCTGTGAAAAGGCCTTCTTGCGTTTCAGGGCGGCGGCGTCATACCAGGAGGGCTGCCGGTCCTGTATAACCCGCGCATGCACGCTCTGCGGCGCTACTGATTGTTGGCTGGGAGGTTGATCAAGCTCACTCATTTACCGCATCCATTTGATAGAACAAAAGATCAATCTGCGATCATTTGCCCTTCAAACAGCGGTATTCACCTACCCCAGGTCGTCGCGGGCAGCCTCCAACTCCTGGATACTGATCTCGCGCATGCGAAATTTCTGGATCTTGCCCGTCACCGTCATCGGAAACTCGTCCACAAACTTGAAGTGCCTGGGCGTCTTGAAATGGGCGATACGGTCCTTGCACCAGCTCAACAGTTCAAGCTCGTTGGCGACATGACCCGGATGGAACTTGATCCACGCGACGATTTCTTCGCCATAACGCTCATCGGGGATGCCGATGACCTGCACGTCGGCGACCGCCGGATGAGTGAAGAAGAACTCTTCCAACTCCCGCGGGTACACGTTTTCGCCACCGCGGATGATCATGTCCTTATTACGCCCGGCGATGCACACATAGCCGTGCTCATCCATGGTCGCCAGGTCGCCGGTGTGCATCCAGCCGGCGTCATCGATGGCCTCGCGGGTGCCTTCGGGGTTGTTCCAGTAACCGAGCATTACACTGTAGCCACGGGTGCACAGTTCGCCTATCACGCCGCGCGCGACGGTGTTGCCGGCCTCATCGATAATCTTGGTTTCCAGTTGCGGTTGGGTGCGGCCCA
This sequence comes from Pseudomonas sp. Root569, assembly GCF_001427465.1. Taxonomy (NCBI): domain Bacteria; kingdom Pseudomonadati; phylum Pseudomonadota; class Gammaproteobacteria; order Pseudomonadales; family Pseudomonadaceae; genus Pseudomonas; species Pseudomonas sp. Root569. The sequence continues at coordinate 182,954 of NZ_LMGQ01000012.1, forward strand.
CCGTGGTGACGCGCCGCTCTATATCGTCATCCGCGCCAGTTTGCAGTGAGACCGGGCTGGTTTCCGTCATGCCGTAGGCAATCTGCACTTCACTCATGTGCATTTCGTTGATGACTCGGCGCATCACTTCTATAGGGCACGTCGCCCCGGCCATGATCCCGGTACGCAGGCTGGACAAGTCGAACTCGGCGCGGCGTGGGTGATCGAGCATGGCGATGAACATGGTCGGCACACCATATAAGCCGGTGGCTTTTTCTTCGGCGACGGTACTCAACGTCAGCAGTGGGTCGAAGCCATCATTGGGATAGATCAGGGTGGTGCCGTGGGTGATGCAGCCGAGGTTGCCCATCACCATGCCAAAGCAGTGATACAGCGGCACCGGGACCACCAGACGGTCCTGCGCAGTCAGGCCAAGGCTTTCGCCGACCATGTAGCCGTTATTGAGGATGTTGTGGTGACTGAGGGTGGCGCCCTTGGGGAAGCCGGTGGTGCCGGAGGTGTACTGGATATTCACGGGTTGGTCAAAGTGCAGGCTGGCCTGGTGGTGGTGCAGTTGCTCGGGCGGGACACCGGCGCCCAGGCCCGACAGCTGCGACCAGGGCATGAAGCCCGGCGGCGGGCTGGGATCCAGGCTGATGAGGCCACGCAAATCGGGCTTCAGCGCCTGGAGCATGGCGTGGTAATCGCAGGTCTTGAACGCTCCGGCGCAAACCAGCCACTGGCAGCCGGATTGCTTGAGCACATAGTCCAACTCACTGCTGCGGTACGCCGGGTTGATATTGACCAGGATCACCCCGAGCTTCGCGCTAGCCACCTGACAGATCAGCCACTCGGCGCAATTGGGTGCCCAGATGCCCAGGCGGTCGCCGGTTTGCATGCCCAAGGCCAGGAATGCCCGCGCATGCAGATCAACCGTCTCGGCCAGTTGCCGCCAGGTGAAGCGCTGCTGTTGGTGGCGGACCACCAAGGCTTCGCCATCGGGAAATTGCGCGGCGGTGCGATCAAAGGCCTGGCCAATGGTCATGGCCAGCAAGGCTTTGTCCTGGGAGCCACGGCTGTAGCTCTGATTCGGTTGATCCATAACGACCCCTGTTGTCTTTTTTGTAGGTTGACGTATACGTAAACTACGATTGACAGCGCCGTAACGCAAGCTTACGTTAACGTAAAGGTGAGCGCCCTCCCCTGGCGCCCAACCTACACAACAACAAAGCTCACATTAAGGTGCCTGTCCATGAATTACCCGTCCCTGAACTTCGCCCTCGGCGAGACCATCGACATGCTGCGCGACCAGGTGCAGTCCTTTGTGGCCAAGGAAGTCGCACCGCGTGCGGCGCAGATCGACATCGACAACCTGTTCCCCGCCGACCTGTGGCGCAAGTTTGGGGACATGGGCCTGCTGGGCATCACCGTGCCGGAAGAATACGGCGGTGCCGGCCTGGGTTACCTGGCCCATGTGGTGAGCATGGAAGAAATCAGCCGCGGCTCGGCCTCGGTGGCGCTGTCGTACGGTGCGCACTCCAACCTGTGCGTGAACCAGATCAATCGCAACGGCAACCACGAACAGAAACTCAAGTACCTGCCCAAGCTGATCAGCGGCGAGCACGTCGGCGCCCTGGCCATGAGCGAACCGAATGCCGGATCCGATGTGGTCTCGATGAAACTGCGCGCCGATAAACGCGGCGACTGCTACGTCCTCAATGGCAGCAAGACCTGGATCACTAACGGCCCCGACGCCAACACCTACGTGATCTATGCCAAGACCGACCTGGAAAAAGGCGCCCACGGCATCACCGCCTTTATCGTCGAGCGCGACTGGAAAGGCTTCAGCCGCAGCAACAAGTTCGACAAGCTGGGTATGCGTGGCTCCAACACCTGCGAGTTGTTTTTCGATGACGTAGAAGTGCCCGAAGAGAACATTCTCGGCGTGCTCAATGGCGGCGTGAAAGTGCTGATGAGCGGCCTGGACTACGAACGCGTGGTGCTGTCCGGCGGCCCCACCGGGATCATGCAGGCGTGCATGGATCTGATCGTGCCCTACATCCACGACCGCAAGCAGTTCGGCCAGAGCATCGGTGAATTCCAGCTGATCCAGGGCAAGGTCGCCGACATGTACACCCAGCTCAACGCCAGCCGCGCCTATCTCTACGCGGTGGCCCAGGCTTGCGAACGCGGCGAGACCACGCGCAAGGACGCCGCCGGGGTGATCCTCTACAGCGCCGAACGCGCCACGCAGATGGCCCTCGATGCGATCCAGATTCTCGGCGGCAATGGCTATATCAACGAATTCCCCGCCGGCCGCCTGCTGCGCGACGCCAAGCTGTATGAAATCGGCGCCGGTACCAGTGAGATTCGGCGGATGTTGATTGGCCGCGAACTCTTCAACGAAACCCGCTGAAGGAGCGCGTCATGGCCACCCTGCATACCCAGCTCAACCCACGCTCGGCGGAGTTCGCCGCCAACAGTATGGCGATGCGCGAACAGGTCGACGCCCTGCACAGCCTGCTCGCCCATGTGCAACAAGGCGGCGGCACCAAGGCCCAGGAGCGCCACACCTCGCGGGGCAAGTTGCTGCCCCGTGAGCGTATCAATCGCCTGCTCGACCCGGGCTCGCCGTTTCTCGAACTCAGCCAGTTGGCGGCTTATCAGGTGTATGGCGAAGACGTGCCGGCGGCCGGAGTCATTGCCGGCATCGGTCGCGTGGAAGGCGTCGAATGCATGATCGTCGCCAACGATGCCACGGTCAAAGGCGGCTCCTACTACCCGCTGACCGTGAAAAAACACCTGCGCGCCCAGACCATCGCCGAGCAGAACCGCCTGCCGTGCATCTACCTGGTGGACTCCGGCGGCGCCAACCTGCCGCGCCAGGACGAGGTGTTCCCGGACCGCGAGCACTTCGGGCGGATCTTCTTCAACCAGGCCAATATGAGCGCCCAGGGCATCCCGCAGATCGCCGTGGTGATGGGTTCATGCACCGCCGGCGGCGCCTACGTGCCGGCCATGGCCGACGAAGCGATCATGGTGCGCCAGCAAGCCACCATCTTCCTTGCCGGACCACCGCTGGTGAAGGCCGCCACCGGTGAAGTGGTCAGCGCCGAAGACCTCGGCGGCGCCGATGTGCACTGCAAGATCTCCGGCGTGGCCGACCACTATGCCGACAGCGATGAACATGCCCTGGCCCTGGCTCGGCGCAGCGTGGCCAACCTCAATTGGCGCAAGCAAGGCCAATTGGTGCAACGGCCGCCAGTGGCGCCGCTGTACAGCAGCGAAGAGCTGTACGGTGTGATCCCGGCGGATGCCAAGCAGCCCTTCGATGTACGTGAAGTGATCGCACGGCTGGTGGACGGCTCGGTGTTCGATGAGTTCAAGGCGTTGTTCGGTACCACCCTGGTCTGCGGCTTCGCGCATTTGCATGGTTACCCGATTGCGATCCTGGCCAACAACGGCATCCTGTTCGCCGAAGCCGCGCAGAAAGGCGCGCACTTTATCGAACTGGCCTGCCAGCGCGGGATTCCCCTGCTGTTCCTGCAAAACATCACCGGCTTCATGGTGGGCCAGAAGTACGAAGCCGGCGGCATTGCCAAGCATGGCGCCAAGCTGGTGACCGCCGTGGCGTGCGCGAAGGTGCCGAAGTTTACCGTGATCATCGGTGGCAGCTTTGGTGCCGGTAACTATGGCATGTGCGGCCGCGCCTACGACCCACGCTTCTTGTGGATGTGGCCCAACGCACGCATCGGCGTGATGGGTGCCGAACAGGCCGCCGGGGTGCTGGTGCAGGTCAAGCGGGAGCAGGCCGAGCGCGCAGGCGACGCGTTCAGCGCCGATGAGGAAGCGGCAATCAAGCAACCGATACTCGACCAGTATGAAACCCAGGGCCACCCCTACTACTCCAGCGCGCGCTTGTGGGATGACGGCGTCATTGACCCGTTGCAGACCCGCGACGTGCTGGCCCTGGCCTTGTCCGCCTCGCTGAACGCCCCCATCGAGCCGAGCCGCTTCGGCGTGTTCCGCATGTAACCTGCAGGAGCGAGCTTGCTCGCGAAGAACGTCAGGGCAACGCGAACCTCCAGAATACCCGCGTTATCGTTGACGAGCTTCGCGAGCAAGCTCGCTCCTACAGGAGGCCTCTCATTATCATGGAGCTCCTTGCATGAACGACTTCAACACCCTCGAACTGATCACTGACAGCCGTGGCTTTGCCACGCTGTGGCTCAGTCGTGAAGCCAAGAACAACGCGTTCAACGCCGAGATGATCCGCGAACTGATCATTGCCCTGGACCGGGTGCAAGGCGACCCTTCCGTGCGTTTTTTGATATTGCGCGGGCGCGGCAAGCATTTCAGCGCCGGCGCCGACCTGGCCTGGATGCAGCAATCGGCCGAGCTGGACTACCACACCAATCTGGACGACGCCCGTGAACTGGCGGAGCTGATGTACAACCTGTCCAAGCTGAAAATCCCCACGCTGGCCGTGGTGCAAGGCGCGGCCTACGGTGGCGCGTTGGGCCTGATCAGTTGCTGTGACATGGCCATTGGCACCGACGACGCGCAGTTCTGTTTGTCGGAAGTGCGCATCGGCCTGGCGCCAGCGGTGATCAGCCCCTTCGTGGTGCAGGCCATCGGCCAACGCGCTGCCCGTCGTTATGCCCTCACGGCCGAGCGGTTCGGCGGCCAGCGAGCACGGGAAATCGGCTTGCTGGCCGAGAGTTATCCGGCCGAAACCCTGGATCAGCAGGTAGACCAATGGGTCGAAAACCTGCTGCAAAACAGCCCGGCGGCGATGCGCGCCAGTAAAGATTTACTGCGCGAAGTGGGCAACGGTGCCCTCACGCCTGCGCTGCGACGTTACTGTGAAAACGCCATCGCGCGCATTCGGGTGAGCGCCGAGGGCCAGGAAGGTTTGCGTGCGTTCCTGCAAAAACGTGCACCGAGCTGGCAAGCCCAGGAGCCGCGTTCATGAGCACACTCACCACCGTATTGGTGGCCAACCGTGGCGAGATCGCCTGCCGGGTCATGCGCACCGCCAAGGCCATGGGCCTGACCACCGTGGCCGTGCACAGCGCCATCGACCGCGATGCACGCCATAGTCGCGAGGCAGACATCCGCGTCGACCTGGGTGGCAGCAAAGCCACCGACAGCTACCTGCAAATCGACAAACTGATCGCCGCCGCCCACGCCAGCGGCGCCCAGGCGATTCACCCAGGCTACGGTTTCCTCTCGGAAAACGCTGGCTTCGCCCGCGCCATCGAAGACGCCGGGTTGATCTTCCTCGGCCCGCCCGCCTCGGCCATCGACGCCATGGGCAGCAAATCGGCGGCCAAGGCCCTGATGGAAACCGCTGGCGTACCGCTGGTTCCGGGTTACCACGGCGAGGCCCAGGACCTGGAAACCTTCCGCGCCGCCTGTGAGCGGATCGGCTACCCGGTGCTGCTCAAGGCCACGGCCGGCGGCGGCGGCAAGGGCATGAAGGTGGTCGAGGATGTCAGCCAATTGGCCGAAGCCCTGGCCTCTGCCCAGCGTGAAGCGCTGTCATCCTTCGGCAATGGGCAGATGCTGGTGGAGAAATACCTGCTCAAGCCGCGGCATGTCGAGATCCAGGTGTTTGCCGACCAGCATGGCCACTGCCTGTACCTCAATGAGCGCGACTGCTCGATCCAGCGTCGCCATCAAAAAGTCGTCGAAGAAGCCCCGGCGCCGGGCTTAAGTGTCGAGCAACGCAAGGCCATGGGCGAAGCAGCCGTGCGTGCGGCCCAGGCCATCGGTTATGTCGGCGCAGGTACGGTGGAATTTCTGCTGGATGCCCGTGGCGAGTTTTTCTTCATGGAGATGAACACGCGACTGCAAGTGGAACACCCGGTGACCGAGGCAATCACCGGTCTGGACCTGGTGGCCTGGCAGATCCGGGTGGCCCAGGGCGAGGCGCTGCCCATCACTCAAGACCAAGTGCCGTTGATCGGCCATGCGATTGAAGTACGGCTGTATGCCGAAGACCCGGCCAATGACTTCCTGCCGGCCACCGGGCACCTGGCGCTGTACCGCGAGTCCCGCCCAGGCCCGGGCCGCCGAGTGGACAGCGGCGTCGAGCAAGGCGACGACGTGTCGCCCTTCTACGACCCGATGCTGGGCAAGTTGATTGCCTGGGGCGAAGACCGTGAACAGGCGCGTTTGCGGTTACTGAGCATGCTCGACGAGTTTGCAGTCGGCGGGCTCAAGACCAACCTGGGCTTTCTGCGACGCATAATCGGTCATCCCGCGTTTGCGGCCGCCGAACTGGATACCGGCTTTATCCCTCGTTATCAGGATGGGCTGTTACCGGCGCCCGGTGCATTAAGCGATGCGTTCTGGCAGGCGGCGGGCTCGGCGTTTATGCAGAGCCTGCCGATGGGCGATGGCCCGTGGGCCAATAACCAGGGCTTTCGTGCGGGCCTGCCGGCCGAGGTTTCGCTGCACCTGAGCTGCAATGGGCAGAATCGGCTGGTGACATTATCGGGGCACACGCCACAGCTGTGCGGCGAGCAGTTGCTGATCGAGCACCAAGGGGTGTGCCGTGCTCACCTGGCGGTCCGCAGTGCAAGCAGCCTGTACCTGCGTTGGGACGGTGAGATGTATGCGGTCAGCCTGTTCGATCCGATTGCGGCGGTGGAGGCAGGGCAATCCCATCAGGGCGGCCTTAGCGCTCCGATGAACGGCAGCATCGTGCGCGTATTGGTAGAGGTAGGCCAAACCGTCGAGGCTGGTACTCAACTGGTGGTGCTGGAAGCCATGAAGATGGAACACAGCATCCGTGCGCCTCAGGCCGGGGTGGTCAAGGCGCTGTTCTGCCAGGAAGGTGAAATGGTGGCTGAAGGCAGCGCGCTGGTGGAGCTTGAAACGGCCGGCTAGAACTTCGCCGTGGCTTGCACCACCACGCCCAGGATGCGGCAATCCTCGGTGAGCAGCGCCTTGGGGTAAGTGGGATTGAGCGGCACCAGATAACGCTGGCCGCTTTCTTCCTGCAATTGGCGAAAGGTCGCCTGGGGACTGCCAGCCCATTGGGCAACCACCAGTTTGCCGGGGTCGGGCTCGATAGCCGGGTCCACCAGGATCATCATCCCGGCACCGATGCTCAGGCCCGTGGGCGCGGTCATGGCGTCGCTCGTCACCGGTAGCCAGAACGCCTTGCCTTGAGCGTGGTAATCGGTCAATTCGTAGCGACTCGTTCCATAGGCCGCACGCTCCTCGCGCAACTCGCACGCCTGCTTCCAGTCGCTGACCGGGTAGCGAAAATACGGGTTGTAGCGTCGTTCCAACGCCGCCTCCGTTGCGGCCCGCTCGCGAATCTCGAGCGCCACTTCCAGGTCCCCCAACCCCAGCTCCGCGAGCACCCGGTTCATGTCCGCCAGGCTCGGTACACGGCGCTTGTTGAGCCAGTGGCCGACACCGCCCTGGGACATGCCCAGGCGCTCCGCCAATTCGCCTTGCGTGACCTTGCGGTCTTTCATGTTGGCTTTAACCAACGCTATCCATTTGTCCATGGCGCCTGACGATACGACGTGTATTTTTCAGGGCAATAAACAGTTTGTAGTAATCCATAAAACGACATAAATACGATACGTACTATCATCAAGCCTAAGGATTTCGACACCCACCGGAGTACTGCCGCTTATGACGAACAGCCCGTATCCATTGCCCCAAACACCTGAACACATTGAATTACACGACATGCACAACAGCGGTGCGGCCCAGCGCGCGCTGGATTATTACTTGAAAGAAGAAATGTCGGCGCCGACCCAGGGTGACGCCATGTTCGTGATCAAACCGGGCATCAGCCAGGAGGAAGCGCTGGTGCATGCCTCGGACCTGTTGCGCAGTGCAGCGGCCACCGCCTATGAATCAGCGTGCAGCCATCAAGGCAATCAACGCGACCTGGCGTTTTCCGTGGTGTATTTGATTGATATGGCCAAGGCGATGGTGGAGCGGTCGTTGCAAGGGCCAGCGGCTCGGGCAAACGCGTAACAGGCGGCAAGGAAAAATATTTCTATCCCACGGATAAAAACATTTGACTTGCAAATGATAATGATTATTATTGGACCCAGCTGATCGCGAGATCAGTCGATAGACCAAGAGACCTTAGGTCGGACTCTTGGAATATCTCCTCATCAGGCTAATCACGGTTTTTGACCCGGCTCTTTGGCCGGGTCTTTTTTTTGCCAGTTTCCCTGGCGTGGCTTCAGGCTAATGAAGACTGTGTGTTGCTTGATGGCGCGCATGGTAGCAAAAGACTATCGCCTAAAGAAAGCCACTCGACTGCTCTAGCCCGGATCTTTGCGATTTAGCGCTTGAGAATCAATCTCATAGACTCTAAGCTGCGGCGGCGTCAGGGATGACGCCCCCTCCCCCGTGCAACAATTTTGCATCCAGGTTTTGCCTGGCGCCTGTGTAATATAGCCGCGACATCACTCATATTCAGGCAACCAGACTATGACCGTGGCCTTGACCTCCATCAAGATCAGCACCGACTTCGACAGCGGCAACATCCAGGTCCTGGATGCCAGCGATGCCTATCAGTTGTTGCTGGCAATCAAACCCGATACCCGCAGCGATCACTTCCAATGGTTCCACTTCAAGGCCGAAGGCATGCACGTAGGGCATACCCACACCTTTCGCCTGAGCAACGCGGGTCGCTCGTCCTATAGGCATGCCTGGAGCGGGTACAACGCCGTGGCGTCCTATGACCATATCAACTGGTTCCGGGTACCGACGCGTTTCGATGGCGAGATCCTGCATATCACCCTCCAGACCCGGGAAAAACACGTCTGGTTTGCCTATTTCGAACCCTACAGCCGTGAACGCCACGACTGGCTGATCGACCAAGCCCTTAAGTACGCCGGAGTCACCCTGCTCGCTACCGGCAAGAGCGCCGAAGGCCGCGATATCCAACTGCTACGACGGGGCAAAGGGGGCGAAGGTCGCCGCAACGTGTGGATCATCGCCCAGCAGCACCCTGGCGAGCACATGGCCGAATGGTTTATGGAAGGCGTGATCGAACGCCTGCAACAGGACGGCGACGACGAGCTGAAAAAGCTGCTGGCCGCGGCTGACCTTTACCTGGTCCCGAACATGAACCCCGATGGCGCCTTCCATGGCCACCTGCGCACCAATGCCATGGGCCAGGACCTCAATCGCGCCTGGCAAAGCGCCAGCCAGGAACTCAGCCCGGAAGTCCTGTTCGTTCAGGAACAGATGGAAAAATACGGCGTGGACCTGTTCCTCGATATCCACGGCGACGAAGAGATCCCCTACGTCTTCACCGCCGGCTGCGAAGGCAACCCCGGCTACACACCGCGCATCGAAGCCCTGGAAAAACACTTCCGCCGCCATCTGAGCCACCTGACCCGGGACTTCCAGACCACCCACGGCTACACCCGCGACCTGCCGGGAGAAGCCAACATGACCTTGGCCTGCAACGCGGTTGGTGAAAAGTATGACTGCCTGTCCCTGACCCTGGAGATGCCCTTCAAGGACAACGACGACGCCCCCAACCTGCGCACCGGCTGGTCAGGCGATCGCTCGAAACAGCTGGGCAAGGACGTCTTGAGCAGCGTCGCTGATATCGTCGGCCTTTTGCGCTGATTACCTGTGGCGAGCGGGCCGTTCCGCTCGCCACAAAAAACCATCAGTCCTTGGTGCCGGTCATGCTTTGCAAGACACCATCGCGGCGGATCAAACCGTGGAACAACGCCGCCGCCAAGTGCACCAGTACCGTGAGAAACAACAGGTAGGCGAGATAGCCGTGGGCCTTGCGCAACAGCGCAAACAACGGCGCATTCGCCCCGACCAGTGCGGGCAGTTGCACGTTACTGCTGAGCATCACCGGATCACCGGCGGCCGAAATCATCGCCCAGCCCAGCAGCGGCAACACCAGCATCAACGCATACAGCAGCACATGGGAAGCCTTGGCCGCCAACACTTGCCACGCGGGCAAATCCGCTGGCAACGGCGGCTGTCGTGTGCAAAAGCGCACCACCAACCGCACGATCACCAGGGCCAGGATCGCGATCCCCAGCGGCTTGTGCAGGTGGATCAACCACTCATGGCGCTCAGACACCGACGCGGCCAACCCAGCGCCGACAAACAGCATGGCAATGATCATCAGCGCCATCAGCCAGTGCAGCAGACGTGCCAGGGGGGCAAAAAAGCGGGGCTGGGCATTCATGGCTGCAACTCCTGAGGGGCGCTGTGCAACGGGCTGACTTCGCCAGCGCGGCGCAGGTATGAACTGGCATACGCGGCGGAGCGGGCAGCCAGCAACGGGTCATTGGTGGCCTCGATGCCGCTGGGCAAAATCAGCGGGTCAAAGTTGATATCGCGGCAATCACCGTCTGCCTGTGGCTGGCTGCTTTGCAGCACCAGGGTGCCGGCGTTCAGCACCCTGTGCTCGCCGGCCCAGGTCTTGCTCGCGTCATCCAGCGGGTCGCCGGGGTTGGCCAGGGTCATGTTCAATTGCCAACGCAACGGCCCGGCGACGAGGCGTTGCACCAGATCTTTCTCGAGGAAATCGGCGCCATCCGCCGCGGTATCGCCCGGTGCGTCCTGGCTGAGCGGCACCACGCTCCACCGCACGGCCTGGCGTTTGCCATCGGCGCTCACCAGGTAAAACGCATTGATGCCGTTATAGGTTTCAGTCGCATAACTGGCCGATGGCTTGGCGGTTTTGACCCACGCCAGGAACGGCGCTGTCTCCGGGTGCGCGGCAAAAAATGCCGGCATATTGGCCGGGTTCGGCTTGCCAGTGGCCGGATCCGGCGCGCCCGCCTTGAGCAACTGGTAGAACGCCTCGGGGGTGCCCACCGGGAACACCGGCATGCTGTTCATGCCGGTGCGCCACTGCTGGCCGTTGGCTTGGCTGAACTGCACGGCAAAACTGCGGATCGGCACACTGCTGTCCGGTGCATAAGGGTTGCCGCTGGGCAAGGCAAACCGGCCGATGACCGGGGTCTTGGCCGCGCTGAACACTTGGGCACTGGAATACGCACGCGCCTCGGCACTGCTCTCGAAGTAACCGGCCACGCACACGCCCTTGGCGTGGTTACGGCGAAAGCCGGGGTGTACGCCGTTATTGGTTTCCAGGGCATTGACCAAGGTTTTTGGCCGCAGGCGTTGCGGGTCGAGGGTGCCGTTGACGTAGGCAAATGCCCCAGCGACAACGGCAACCACCGCGCCGATGCCCGCCAGACGTGCGATCAGGCTCGCAGTGCTCAACGGCAGACGGGGTGGTGATGAGTGATCTACCATGCAGGAACTCCAGGGCCAGTGGCCTTAGGGTGAAACATAAGGTCGGAGCATTAAGACGAACGCCGATTTGCTCTATTCCCTGACCTTCGAATTATTTTGCGGGCCGTTGAATAATCTTTAACGCCGGACGTCTTTCTAGTCCCAGCGAAGTGACCAGCCAGACACCCATGCATGAACTCGACGAACAGTTACGTGAACTCATCCCCAGGTTGCGGCGTTTTGCGGTGTCGCTGACGCGCAACACCAGCAGCGCCGACGACCTGGTGCAGGCAACCCTGGAACGCGCGATCATCGCCTGGGCCGATAAACGGATCGAAGGTGACCTGCGCGCATGGCTGTTCTCGATCCTCTACCGGCAGTTCCTCGACGCCCACCGCCGCAGCCGACGCTATGCACGCATGCTCGAATTCTTCACCGGTCGCGATGATGCGCAGCCGTCGGTAGAGCGCACGGTGATGGCCCAATCCACCCTGCAAGCCTTCGACCAGCTCACCGCCGAACAGCGTGCCCTGCTGCTGTGGGTATCCGTCGAAGGCTTGAGCTACAAGGCCGTGGCCGACATCCTCGACGTGCCCATCGGCACCGTGATGTCGCGCCTGTCCCGTGCGCGCCAAGCGTTGCGTCAACTCAGCGATGGCGAAATTGCCGGCCCTGCCCTGCGGAGACTCAAATGATCAGCCTGCCCCCCAGCGAACGCGACTTGCATGCCTACGTCGATCACCAATTACTGGAGAGTGATCGCCGTGTGCTTGAAACCTGGCTGGCCAGCCACCCCGAGGTGGCCGCGCAGGTGCATGCCTGGCAACAGGATGCGCAATTATTGCGTGCATCTTTAAGCGGCGCCCTGCAACAGCCGAACAACCCGGCACTGGACCCGGCACTGGTTCGCCAGCGTATCAAGCGTCAGTCCCGCCGCCACTTCGCCACCGCGGCGCTGCTGCTGATTGCCGTGAGCCTTGGCGGAATAGGCGGCTGGCAAGCCCGCGTAGCCACCCAGCCGCCGCTATTGCCAATGGCCGATGCCATGCAGGCCTACCGCCTGTTTGCCCAGGACGGCATCATGCCCGCCGACTTCAGTGCCGAGGGCAGCGGCAATATGCAGGCCTGGCTCGACCGCTATTTCAATCAGGCCCACCGCCTGCCCGACCTGAGCCAGGCGGGGTTCAAGCCGGTCAGCGGGCGCCTGCTCACCACCGACCAGGGCGCGGCAGCCATGGTGCTGTACGAAGACCCGCAAGGCCGGCGTATCAGCTTCTATATCCGCCCGCCGGGCCCGAACAACGGTTTCCTGCCCCGGGGCAGCCGCAGCGCCGATGGCTTGCAGGCCGAATACTGGTCAGGCGGCGGCTATAACTACGCAATGGTTAGCCCGGTGGACCAGCCGACCACGGGGTTGATGAAGTTCTAGAAGCCATGTCCAGCATTAGGTTTTCGAGCCAGTTGGCCGCCCCCTACCCTATTGGTCAAATCGCGGTGGGCGCTCTAAAGTAAGCGACCACCGCAGCACAGAGTGACTCCATTGGCCGTGTTTTCCCTGCTCCAGCGCCTGTTCGCGAAACAATCCAGCGTTTCGGACGCCTCGACTATCCCGGCGTATTTCCAAAGAAAGGCCGAGCAACAGGGCTACACCCTCAGTGATGGGCAAATGCGGGCGATTACCGCCCTGAATCGCCAGGCACAGCGTCTGCTCAATGGCCAAGCCACCCGCGGCCTGTACTTGCACGGCCCGGTGGGGCGCGGCAAAAGCTGGCTGCTGGACGGGTTCTTCAAGGCCCTGCCCATCGCCGAAAAGCAACGCGTGCACTTTCACGATTTCTTCGCCCGCCTGCACCAAGGCATGTTCCTGCACCGCGGGCATGACGATGCCCTGACCATCACCCTCGATCAGTTGCTGGCCGGCTGCCGCGTGCTGTGCTTCGACGAATTCCACGTCCACGATATCGGCGATGCGATGCTCATCAGCCGTTTGTTCAGGGCGCTTTTCCAACGCGACGTGCTGGTGATAGTGACCTCCAACTATCCGCCCGAGGGGTTGCTGCCCAACCCGCTGTACCACGAACGATTCAAGTCGGTGATCGACCTGATCGCCGCGCGCATGGATGTGCTGGAAGTCAGTTCGCCCGAGGACTTTCGCAGCCTGCCCCAGGCCCACGCACAACAGCGTTTCACCAGCGGCCAGTATGTGTGGCCCGGTACACCGACCCAGCGTGAAAGCCTTAAGCTGCCCACCACGGATTGCCCGGCGCAGCACCTGACGGTCGGCACTCGGCAGCTGCTGTGCCGTGGCCATCAGGCGCGCACCATCGTGTTCACCTTCAACGACCTGTGCGAACAGCTCACGGCGGTCATGGACTACCTGCTGCTGTGCGAGGATTTCGACCACTGGATAATCGACGGCCTGCCGCACCTGGCCGAATGCCCAATTGCCGTGCAGCAGCGGTTCATCAACCTGGTGGACGTGCTCTACGACCAGGACAAACGTCTGACGCTCATCGGCCACCAGCCGCTGGATAAATGCCTGGAAGGTCAGGCCATCGACCTCGCCCGCACTGCCAGCCGCCTGCGCCAGTTGCAAACACCCTGCGCGCAAACCGCCCCCGACCCGGTATCATGAGCGCCTTTTACGCCCCCCATCCGAGTGCCGCGCTGTTCATGACTACCCTCGCCCAACTCAAGGCCGGCCAATTGGCCGGCGCCACGCGCCTGGACCTCGCCTGCGGGCTGACCGAGTTCCCCCGGGAAATCTTCGAACTGGCCGACTCCCTGGAAATCCTCAATCTCACGGGCAACGCCCTGACCAGCTTGCCCGACGACCTGCATCGCCTGACGCACTTGCGCGTGCTGTTCTGCTCGGACAACGCCTTTACCGAGTTACCGCAGTGCCTGGGCCAATGCGCGAAGCTGAGCATGATCGGCTTCAAGGCCAACCAGATCAGCCACGTGCCCGCCGCCGCCCTGCCGCCCCAGCTGCGCTGGCTGATCCTCACCGATAACAGCATCAGCCAATTGCCCGACGAATTGGGCCAGCGCCCGTTGCTGCAAAAGTTGATGCTGGCCGGTAACCAACTGACGCAGTTACCGCCAAGTCTGGCCAATTGCGCCAACCTGGAGCTGATCCGCATTGCCTCCAATCGCCTTACACACCTGCCGGATTGGCTGCTGACGCTGCCCAGCCTGACGTGGCTGGCCTACGCCGGTAACCCGGTGGAAATGGCGGTGACAGTGACGGGCGATGATGGGACGCCGAACATTCCCTGGTCTGAACTGGAACTGGGAGAAGTATTGGGCGAAGGCGCTTCCGGGATCATTCACAAAGCAATCTGGAAAACCCAGGCGCTGTCGGTCGCGGTCAAGCTATACAAAGGCACTATCACCAGCGACGGGTCACCGCTGCATGAAATGCAAGCCTGCATTGCCGCCGGGCTGCATCCCAACCTGATCAAGGTGCAAGGTCGTGTCATCGAGCACCCGCAGGGTCAGGCGGCATTGGTCATGAGCCTGATTGACCCGAGCTACCGCAACCTCGCGGCCCTGCCTAGCCTGGCGTCTTGCACCCGGGACATCTACGAACCCGATACCCGTTTTAGCCTCGATGTGGTGCTGCGCATGGCACGAGGCATCGCTTCGGCAGCGGCGCACTTGCACCTTCAGGGGATTACCCACGGTGACCTGTATGGCCACAACATTCTGTGGAATGCGACGGGTGGTTGTTTGCTCGCAGACTTCGGCGCGGCGTCATTCCATGCCACGGCCGACACCTTGGAAACCAGGGCGTTGCAGCGTATTGAAGTGCGCGCATTCGGGGTGTTGCTGGGGGAGTTGTTGGAGCGGGGTGAAGGGGTAGTCAGTGAGGATCTGATTGAACTGCAAAAAAGCTGCTGCCAACCCGATGTGTTGGCGCGGCCGAGCTTTGAAGAAATTGAAGGCGTACTGAGCTCTATCTAACACCGCTGGAACAATGTGGGAGGGGGCTTGCTCCCGATAGCGGTGTATCAGCCACAGTATCTGTGTCTGAATCACTGCAATCGGGAGCAAGCCCCCTCCCACATTTTTGACCGTATTTGTCCAGTGACTAGCCAGCCAGGCCGACAAACATATCCTGCACATCATCATGGTTGTCCAGGCCTTCCAGGAACGCCTCGACTTCAGCCATCTGCTCATCCGTCAAGCCACTGACCGGGTTCTTCGAGAGGTAGCCCAATTTGGCCGACAGCACGGTGAAACCCTGCTCCGGCAAGGCCTTTTGCACGGCATCCAGGTCGGTGGTTTCGGTGATGAACAGGGTAGTGCCCTCTTCTTCACCGTCTTCGAAGTCCTGGGCGCCGGCTTCAATGGCGGCCATTTCCGGATCCGCGTCCGGGGTATCCGGCGAAGCTTCGATCAGGCCGACATGGTTGAAGTCCCAGGCCACCGAGCCAGAAGCGCCCAGTTGGCCCTTGCGGAATGCCACGCGGATTTCCGCCACGGTGCGATTGATGTTGTCGGTCACGCACTCGACAATCAACGGCACCTGGTGCGGGGCAAACCCTTCGTAGGTCACACGGTGGTACTGCACGGTTTCACCGAGCAGACCGGCGCCCTTCTTGATCGCTCGGTCCAGGGTTTCCTTGGGCATCGAGGCTTTCTTGGCTTGCTCCACCACCAGGCGCAGGTGCGCGTTGGTCGCGGTATCGGCACCGTTACGGGCGGCGATGGTGATTTCTTTCACCAGCTTGCCGAAGATCTTGCCCTTGGCATTGGCTGCCGCTTCTTTATGTTTGACTTTCCACTGTGCGCCCATGACTCACTCTCTACTATCCATGGCGCCGAAACGTCTACTGGCCGGCGCTTTGGGGGCAGAGTTTATAGGGCAAAAACACTCTAATCCACCAAAAAACCGGCCAGGTGCCTCAGGTGCGCAGGGGTTTGCCTGTGACGTTGCGATCAGGGACGAAGTCCCCGACCTGGACCAGTACCGCAGGCCTGGCGTTCCAGTAGGGCATCAGCACCAGCGACGAAAACAGCGCCGCGCCGGCAAAGACGATAAATACCGTGACGGTATCGAAGTAGCCCGGCAGCAAGCCGCCAAGGATCGCCCCCACCGAACCGCAACCATTGACAAAACCTGCCGCCGTGGCGCCGGCTTTGGCGGTGCCGAAGTCAATGGCCGCCGTGCTGCTGATCATCGAATCAGGGCCGTACAGAGTCAGGCCCATCACAAACAACAGGGCCATCACCAGCACCACGCTGCCGGTGTGCAGCGCGCCCATGAATAACGCCAAGGCTACGGTCAGCGCCAGCAGGCTAAGCACACAGGCGGGCATGCGCCGGGCGCCGAACAGTTTGTCGGAGGCCAAGCCGATCAGCACCGGCCCGAGCAAGCCGGCCAGTTCAAACGCGGTAGGCACGATGGCGGCGCCAACCTTGCCCACCGATGGCATCTGCTCGTAGACGATCACCGGGCCCCACAACAGGATCGCGTAGCGCGCCGGTTTGAGCAGGAAGTACGCCAGCCCCAGGGTCAACACCGTGCGGTTGCGCAGGATTGCGCGCAATGGTTCGAGCACGCTGATGTGCTTTTCAGCAGCAGCCTCTTCGGCGCTCAAGACCGGCTCGGGCTCCACCGCCGGCAAGCCTACGTCCTGCGGGGTATTGCGCTGGAACATAAAGAACAGCACGGCCACCACCGCCACCACTGCGGCGCTGGAGATAAACGCCGCGTGCCAACTGCCGATCAGTGTATACGCCCACCAGCCGGCAAACGGCGAGGCGACCAAGCCACCAAAGGCATAGCACGAACTCCACAGCCCCAACACCCGCCCGCGCTGCTGGGCCGGGAAGAAACTGCCAAGGTTCTTGCACAACCCCGACCAACCGGTGGATTGCGCCAAGCCCTGGATCAACATGCAGGTGACGAAGACCGGCAAGGTGGCGAACGTGCCCATCACCAGCGCCGCGGCAGCGGAAATCAGCAAGCCGCCAAGCACCACCACCCGTGGCCCGAAGCGGTCGGCGAGCATGCCCCAGGTGAATTGGCCCACGGCGTATGCGGCGAGGTAGAGGCCATCCAGGTTGGCCATCATCATTTTGTCGAGGGGGAAACCCGGGTCGTCACCGATCCCCAGCTTCGCCACGGAAAATGCTTTGCGGGTGAAATAGAAAGCGGCGTACGCCAGCCAGGTGATGGCGAAAATCTGCACGCGCCAACGCTTGATGCTACCCATAGGGATATTCATGGTGGTTCTGACCTCAGGTGTGAGTGTGCCGGCAGAATCGAAAGAAAACGCCTGTTGTTTTTATGGTTGAGCACTGCAATGCCGGGCCGTGGGGCCGCAACATTGGTCAGATGGGTGCGGTATGCCTGCGCCCATGGCCACCGAGGTTGTAGGACTCAACCTACGGCGACTGAGGTGCATCAAAGCAATGGCTGACTAATAGGTAAAATCGATTTATCGTATTTCAAATATAAGCCCAGCTTGTAAGAGGACCTGCCATGTCGGTTTCCCATGCCCAGCTCAAGGCCTTCCACGCGGTGGCCGTCCATGGCAGTTTTACCGGGGCTGCCGAGCGGCTGTTCCTGACCCAGCCGGCGATTTCCGACCAGGTACGCAAACTCGAAGAGCGCTTCGGCGTATTGCTGTTTCACCGCAACAAGCGCTCGGTACGCCTGACCGACCTCGGTGAACGCCTGCTGGGCATTACTCAACGGCTGTTTGTGATCGAGGCCGAAGCCGAGGAATTGCTGCAGGACTCCCGCGCCCTGCTTACCGGCACCCTCACCCTGGCGGTGGATGCCCCGGTGCATGTACTGCCGCAGATTGCGCGCTTCTGCCAGCTGTACCCCGGAATCAGCGTGAAGATCGAAACCGGCAACACCGATGAATCATTGTTTCGCCTGTACAACTATCAGGCTGACCTGGCGTTGCTGGGGCGCGATGTCGACGATGCGCGCCTGTTGTCGCTGCCCTTGCCCGATGACCAGCTCCTGGCGTTTGTCGCACGCAACCACCCTTGGGCCGGACGCGAGTCGATCTGCCTGGCCGACCTCGACGACACACCCTTGGTATTGCGCGAAATCGGCTCGGTCACCCGTCAGACCCTGGAGCAGGAAATGAGCCAGGCCGGCCTGCGCATTCGCCCGGCGATACAGGTGGAAGGCCGCGAAGCCGCCCGCGAGGCGGTGGTGGTGGGCATTGGCGTGGGCGTGGTGTCGGCAGCCGAGTTCGGCGCCGACGCACGGGTGTACGCCATGCCGATCCGCGATTGCACCCAGCGCATGAAGGAAACCCTGGTGTGCCTGAAGGAACAGAGCTCACGCCGGGTGGTGGCGAGCTTTTTGGAAATAGTGCGTGAGAGCCTTCATGCCAATTCGAAAAATGCCTGAATCAAGCGCAGCGAGCGGCGCCGCTCCATGCAGCCGAGCATATGCCGGTTGAGCAGCCCATCGCCCAGGATCGGTACCGCTTGCACACGCGGGTCCGGGCTGACCTCCATCGACGACACAACTCCCACGCCCAGCTCAGCCGCAACGGCCTCGGTCACGGCTTCACGGCTGTCCAACTCCAGCAGCACCTTGGGCTGCACATTCGCGGCCAGGCAGGCGTCGTCAAAGGTGCGCCGAGTGATGGAGCTGGGCTCTCGCAGCACCATGATCACCTCGTGCAATTGCGTCAGTTGAATGCCTTCGGGCTGGTTTGCCCACGGATGCGCAGCCGGCACCAGCGCGCAAATCCGTGACTCGTCCAAAGGCTGCAAGTGCAGGCCATTGCGTGGTTCCACCTCGGTGAGCACCGCCACGTCCGCATGTTCGGACAGCAGCGCCGCCAGGGCTTCTTGGGCATTGCCCAAGCGCAGGTTCACGGTAATGCCCGGGTAGCGCGAGCGCAGGCTGGCGATCATCGGCATCACCAAGTGCGGGCCGTCGGCCGCCACTTCCAGGCGCCCAGTGAGCAACTGGCGGTTGGCCTCCAGCATGGTCTGCGCCTCGTCCACCAAACCGAAGATTGCCCGGGTAATGGCTGCAAGGCGCGCGCCCTCCTCGGTCAACTCCACGCGCCGGGCGGTACGGCGCAACAACGGGATCTGGTAGTGCTCCTCCAACGCCTTGATATGCCCGGTGACAGCCGGCTGGCTGATAAACAGCCGAGCCGCTGCCCGGGTAAAACTGCCCTCGCGGGCCACCGCATCGAATGCACGCAGTTGGAACAGGTTCATAGTTATCGGCCTCACTGATAGCTCGCATAACAACAAACAATTTGATTGATAACAAGCCAAACTGCAATTTAGGCGCCGTAGCTTCAACCCCGACACCTTGCGAGGATTTGAGATGACCACTGCCGCGCCGATCCTGTTGACCCCTGGTCCCCTGACCACATCGAACCGCACCCGCCAGGCGATGATGGTGGATTGGGGCTCATGGGATGACCGCTTCAACCAGCTCACCGCCAGCGTTTGCACGCAGCTGCTGGCGATCCTCAACGGTGCTGACAGCCATCATTGCGTGCCGTTGCAAGGCAGCGGCACCTTCGCCGTCGAAGCCGCCATCGGCACCCTGGTGCCCCGCGAGGGCAAGGTGCTGGTGCTGATCAACGGCGCCTATGGCAAGCGCCTGGCGAAGATCTGCGAGGTGCTTGGCCGCGCGTTCAGCACCTTTGAAACCGCCGAAGACGAGCCCACCACCGCTGCCGATGTGGATCGCCTGCTGCGCGCTGACAGCGCCATCACCCACGTCGCGCTGATTCATTGTGAAACCAGCACCGGCATTCTCAACCCGCTGCCGGAGATCGCCCAGGTGGTCAAACACCACGGCAAGCGCCTGATCATCGACGCCATGAGTTCATTCGGCGCGCTGCCGATCGATGCCCGCGAAGTCCCGTTCGAAGCGTTGATCGCAGCCTCCGGCAAATGCCTGGAAGGCGTGCCGGGCATGGGGTTTGTCTTTGCAGAAAAACATGCGCTGGCCGCTGCCCAAGGCAACTGCCATTCCCTGGCGATGGATCTGTTCGACCAGCACAGCTACATGGTCAAGACCGGCCAATGGCGCTTCACCCCGCCGACCCACGTGGTCGCCGCCCTGCATGAAGCCTTGCTGCAATACGCTGAGGAAGGCGGCCTGCCCGCTCGCCATCAACGCTACGCGGACAACTGCCAGGCATTGCTGGATGGCATGGCCGCGCTGGGCCTGCGCAGCTTTCTGCCGGCGTCGATCCAGGCGCCGATCATCGTCACCTTCCATGCACCAACAGACCCGCGCTACCAGTTCAAGGACTTCTACGAACGGGTCAAGGCCAAGGGCTTCATCCTGTACCCGGGCAAGCTGACCCAGGTGGAAACTTTTCGCGTGGGCTGCATCGGCCATGTCGACGCGGCCGGCATGCGCGCAGCGGTCAAGGCCATCGCCGAGGTGCTGCAAGAAATGTGTAGGAGCGAGCTTGCTCGCGATGACCGTTAACGATGACGCGGGCATTCTGACTCAACGCGATGCCCGGGAGTTTTTCGCGAGCACGCTCGCTCCTACATGAGTTTCATTACCCACAGGATCTGAACCATGAACTATCAAAACCCCAACACCCTCCAGGCCGTTATCCTCGACTGGGCCGGCACCGTGGTCGACTTCGGCTCCTTCGCGCCCACGCAGATCTTTGTCGAGGCGTTTGCCGAGTTCGACGTGCAAGTCTCTATCGAGGAAGCCCGTGGCCCGATGGGCATGGGCAAGTGGGACCATATCCGCACCCTCTGCGACCAGCCGCAAGTTGCCGAGCGCTACCGCAAGGCCTTCGGCCGCACGCCGACCGATGATGATGTGACCGCCATCTACCAGCGCTTTATGCCGCTGCAGATCGAGAAGATCGCCGAGCACTCGGCGCTGATCCCCGGCGCCCTCGACACCATTGCAGCGCTACGGGCGCAAGGCATCAAGATCGGCTCCTGCTCCGGCTACCCCAAGCAAGTGATGGACAAGGTCGTGGCCCTGGCCGCCACCAACGGCTATGTCGCCGACCATGTGGTCGCCACCGACGAAGTCCCCAACGGTCGCCCGTGGCCGGCCCAGGCCCTGGCCAATGTGATCGCCCTGGGCATTGATGACGTGGCCGCGTGCGTGAAGGTCGACGACACCGTGCCGGGCATCCTCGAAGGCCGTCGCGCCGGCACGTGGACGGTGGCGCTGACCTGCTCGGGCAATGCCCTGGGCCTGACCTACGAGCAATTTCGCGCTCTGGACAGCGCCACACTGGCCAGCGAGCGTCAGCGCATCGAAACGATGTTCGAAGGCTCGCGCCCGCACTACCTGATCGACACTATCAACGACCTGCCGAATGTCATCGCCGACATCAACGCACGCCTGGCACGCGGGGAAATGCCGCAAAGTTACTGACCAGGATCAAGGCAACGGCATTGGCAACGAGCGAAGCGCTCAAAACGGGCATACAGTTAACGTACTCCGTCGCTAAAGAGCGGAGGTATGCCCTGATGAGTGAGGAAAAAAGCGATGCCGTGGAAAAACTCCGATACGCGCTACAGCACCATGTCGATTGCGTTGCACTGGTTGATGGTGGTGCTGCTGGCGGTGGTCTACGCCTGCATTGAGTTACGCGGCCAGTTCCCCAAAGGCAGCGGTGCGCGCACGCTGATTGTGGAAATGCACTTTATGTTCGGACTTACCGTGTTTGTGCTGGTGTGGCTGCGCCTGTTCGCACGCAGCCTGGGGGTGGCGCCGAAGATCGTGCCGGCACCGCCGCCATGGCAGAGCATGCTGGCGAAGCTGATGCATGGGGCGCTGTATGCGTTGATGATCGGCTTGCCGATTGCCGGTTGGTTGATCGTCAGTGCCAAGGGGCATTCGGTGATGTTCTATGGGATGGAGTTACCGCCGCTGATTGCAGAAAACAAGGCGTTGGCCGAGGAGATTGAAGGCTGGCACGTGCTGTTCGCCCAGATCGGTTACTGGCTGATCGGTCTGCATGCGCTGGCGGGGATCTTTCACCATTATGTGATGCGCGATAACACTGCCTTGCGAATGATGCCGGGCGGGCACAATCCCACCCGTTGACACCTACAGGAAACCTCGGCGGCCTTGCAGGCCGCCAGTGTGGATGAAGATCAGGCGCGTGCCGGGGGCAAAGCGTCCGGCCTCGATCTGTTGCTTCAATGCCAGCAGCGCCTTGCCGGTGTAGAGCGGCTCCAGTGGCACACCGCAGGCCCGTTCGGTGCGCTCGATAAAGTCGAGCAGCAGCGGATCGACCTTGGCAAAGCCGCCACGGCAGGCGTCCAGCAACTCATAACCGGTCTGCACAATCGCACTCACATTCTGCGCCACGCCATGATCATCCGGCACAGCCATTGCGCCGTACACCGGATGCGCGCCGGCCTCCGCCAGCACCAACCCGGCCAGAGTAGTACCGGTGCCCGCCGCCAGCCACCATGCGTCGTAATCTGTCCAGCCGAGGTGGCTCAACTGCGCCCGCGCCTGCTCCACCAACACCCCACAGCCCAGCGCACCGTCCAGACCGCCACCGCCTTCGGGTATCGGATAAAGGTCGGGATACTGCTCGCGCCAGGGCAGCCAGAAACCCGGCTCATGCCGCACCCGATAACCGCCGTAGCCCAACCAATGCAGTTGCATCCCGAAGGTCTTGAGGTCGAGCACCGTGGGAGTGTCTTGGGGATGGCCGCGCAACAGGCCGACCGTAGGAAAATCAAAGCGCTTGCCCGCCGCTGCCAGTGCGTGCAGATGGTTGGAGTGAGCCCCGCCAAGGCTGATAACCCCTTTGGCGCCGGTAGCGCGGGCCTGAGCCAAGTGTTCGGTAAGTTTGAACCACTTGTTGCCGCTGATCAGCGGGTCGATGCGGTCCAGGCGCAGCACGGCCAGCTCGATGCCGTTCAGCCAAACAAGCTGCACAGGTTCAAGGGGCGCATAAGGCAGCCAATCGAAAGGGCCCATCGGCAGGTATCTGAATGAGAAAGGGGCGGCAAGTCTAACACCGCCCCTGTTGTCGCCTTACAACTCGGCAGCCAGGCGCGAGCCCTGGTTGATGGCGCGCTTGGCGTCCAGCTCGGCGGCCACATCGGCACCGCCGATCAGGTGCACGTTCTGGCCGGCGGCGACCAGGCCGTCGTGCAATTCGCGCAGCGGGTCCTGGCCGGCGCAGATGACGATATTATCCACCGCCAGCACTTGCGGTTCGCCCTCGGCGCCGATGCGGATATGCAAGCCTTGATCATCGATCTTCAAGTACTCGACACTGTTGAGCATCTGCACCTGTTTGTTCTTCAAGCCGGTACGGTGAATCCAGCCGGTGGTCTTGCCCAGGCCGTCACCGACCTTGGAGGCCTTGCGTTGCAGCAGGAACACTTCACGGGCCGGTGCATGGCGCTCGGGCTTGATCCCGGCCACCCCGCCACGTGCTTCCAGTTGGGTATCGATGCCCCACTCTTTCCAGAACGCCTCGCGATCCAGGCTGGTAGACACGCCTTGGTGTACGAGGAATTCCGATACATCGAAACCGATGCCGCCGGCACCGATAACCGCCACACGCTTGCCCACCGGCTTGCGCTCCAGGATCACATCCAGGTAACTCAAGACCTTGGCGTTTTCGACGCCCGGGATCGCCGGGGTGCGTGGCGCGATACCGGTGGCCAGGATCACCTCGTCATAACCACCCGCCACCAGTTGCTCGACATTCACGCGAGTATTCAGGCACAGCTCGACGTGGGTGGTCTGCAATTTGCGTTTGAAGTAACGCAGGGTTTCGAAGAACTCTTCCTTGCCCGGCACGCGCTTGGCGATATTGAACTGGCCGCCGATCTCGCTGGCGGAATCGAACAAGGTCACTTGGTGCCCGCGCTCGGCGGCCACGGTGGCAGCGGCCAGGCCCGCAGGGCCAGCACCGACGACCGCGATTTTCTTGATTTGCTGGACCGGTAAATAATTGAGCTCGGTTTCATAGCAGGCCCGCGGGTTGACCAGACAGGTGGTCAGCTTGCCGCCGAAGGTGTGGTCCAGGCATGCCTGGTTGCAGCCGATGCAGGTATTGATTTCATCGGCGCGCCCGGCTGCGGCCTTGTTGACGAACTCCGGGTCGGCGAGAAACGGTCGCGCCATCGAGACCATGTCGGCATCGCCTTCGGCCAGGATCCGCTCGGCGACTTCCGGGGTATTGATGCGGTTGGTGGTGATCAGGGGTAACTGCACCGCGCCGCGCAATTTGGCCGTGACTTTGCTGAACGCGCCACGGGGCACCTTGGTGGCGATCGTCGGGATACGGGCTTCGTGCCAACCGATACCGGTGTTGATAATGGTCGCGCCGGCCTGCTCGATGGCCTTGGCCAACTGCACGACTTCTTCCCAGACGCTGCCACCTTCCACCAGGTCGAGCATCGACAGGCGGAAGATAATAATGAAGTTGGGGCCTACCGCTTCGCGCACACGGCGCACGATTTCCACCGCCAGGCGCATGCGATTTTCAAAGCTGCCGCCCCAGCGGTCGGTGCGGTGGTTGGTGTGGGCAGCGAGGAACTGGTTAATGAAATAACCCTCCGAGCCCATGATTTCCACGCCGTCGTATTCGGCGACCTGAGCCAGCAACGAGCAGGTGACGAAATCCTGGATCTGCTTCTCGATGCCCTCTTCATCCAGCTCCCTGGGCTTGAACGGGTTGATCGGCGCCTGGATCGCGCTGGGTGCTACCTGCTTGGGGCTGTAGGCGTAGCGCCCGGCATGGAGGATCTGCATGCAGATCTTGCCACCCGCCTCGTGCACGGCCTGGGTGACAATCTTGTGTTTCTGCGCTTCTTCGTCAGTGGTCAGCTTGGCGGCACCGGCATACACACCGCCCTCATCATTCGGACCAATGCCACCAGTGACCATCAGGCCCACCCCGCCACGGGCGCGCTCGGCAAAGTAGGCCGCCATGCGCTCGAAACCACCGGGTTTTTCTTCCAGGCCAGTGTGCATCGAGCCCATCAGGGTACGGTTGCGCAAGGTGGTGAAACCCAGGTCCAACGGGGCCAGCAGGTGCGGGTAGGCAGCAGCGGTCATGGTACAGCTCCACAACGGATCATCACGGGACGTGGCGCACTCGAACGGCGTGCCATCGGTTTATGTCCCACAGACTAAGAGGCAGCGGACCACGGCTCAATGACTGAAACTGACAAGTTATTGATCCAAATGCACAGCGCCCCTTGGCAAGCGGTGCCATGGGCCCTACCCTAGTCGCGAACCCTGCACCCGGTCTGTTGTCTGTTGCCCCATGCGTAAACTTCTAGCGTTCACCGTCATCATGGCCCTGGTTGCCTCTCTCGCCGCGTATCTGGTCTGGACCCAGGAGCGCCCCGTGGCGCATTACCTGTCGGACCTGCGCATCACCCTCGCCGTCAATGAGGGCCAGCCGGCCGAGCGTGGCAACCTGCTGGGCATCCAGCCGGAGCTGTTCCCCGCCGACTACCAGAGCCTGGAACGCCTGCACCTGAAACTGGCGGCCTACCTGCAAAACGCGCGTGACCTGGGCCTGATCAACCCCAAGACCATCGTGGTGCTGCCCGAACATATCGGCACCTGGCTGATGCTCAGTGGCGAAAAAAACGAGCTGTACCAGGCCGCGCATCTGAAGGACGCCATGCACTGGCTGTCGATCAGCAACCCGCTGCCCTTCATGCGCGCCTGGATCAGCGCCACCGGTGACAACCGCATGGACGACGCGTATTTGCGCATGAAAGCCCCGGCCATGGCGCAAGACTACCAAGTGCTGTTCGGCGGCCTGGCCAAGGAGTTCGGCGTCACCCTTGTGGCCGGTTCCATCGCCCTGCCCAACCCGACTGTCAGCCAAGGGGTGCTGCAGGTAGGCCACGGCGCGCTGTACAACGCCAGCCTGGTGTTTGCCGCCGATGGCTTGCCATTGGGCCAGCCGCAGCGCCAGCTCTACCCGATCTACGATGAACGCGGGTTTATCGCGCCAGGAGATGAAAACACCCTCAGCGTGGTCGACACGCCCGCCGGGCGCCTGGGCATTCTGGTAGGCAGCGACAGCTGGTACCCGGACAACTACCGCAAGCTCAACGAACAGGGTGCGCAACTGGTCGCGGTGCCAGCCTTTGTCACCGGGCGCGACACCTGGGACCGCCCATGGCGTGGCTTCAAGAGCGTGTCGACGCCTGCTGAAGTCAGCCTCAAGCCCGAAGAAACCAGCGAGGGCGCCGCCTGGCGCCGCCTGACCCTGATCAGCCAGCAACCCGTCAGCCAAGCCACGGCGGGCATGAGCGTATTTTTACGTGGGCAGTTCTGGGACCTGGGCAGCGCCGGCCAGAGCTTTCTCAGCAGCAACGGGCAAGTGTTCGCCGACAGCGACGCCCGCGGTGCGCGCCTGCTGAACATCTGGTTGTAGCCCTTGAAGCCGGTGCGCCTGGGGGATCTGTCGGTGGGCTTCGTGCACACCCTGGCCGACGCCATCCACAGCCACGGCCTGGACCCGCAACCGCTGCTGCTGCAATACGGCCTCGATCCGGCGCGCCTGGCCGAGGCCGGCGCACGCTTATCAATCCCGCGCTACATGCGCCTGGGTCACGCGGCCATCCAACTGACCGGCGACCCGGGCCTGGGCCTGCGCATGGGCCAGCTCAGTCGCTTGAGCCAGGCTGGCCTTGCCGGCGTCACCGCCGCCCAGGCGCCCAATGTGCGCGAAGCAGCGCGCGCACTGACACGCTTTGAAGCGCTGTACGGCTCCAACTATCGCGGGCAATCGAGTTTTCACGAGGATGCCAAGGGCGCTTGGCTGCGGTTCTATTCCATCAGTCCCTACAACGCCTATAACCGCTTTGTCGTCGATTCGATCATCGCCGGTTGGCTGCAGCAACTGTCTGGCCTGGCGCAACAGCCGGTGCAGGCGCAACGGATCGAAATCGAATTCCAAGCGCCGGACTACCACGAACAATACAGCGTGCTGGGAGACGGCCTGGTGCACTTCGGCGCCGACGCCAATCAACTGCGCCTCAGCCAACCGACCCTGGCCCTGCGCAACCCACAGCATTGCCCCAGCACCTGGCACCTGTTGTTGCAGTTGTGTGAGAGAGAGTTGGAGCAGTTGACCCGCACCCGTAGCCTGCGCGAACGCATTACCCGGTTGCTCGGGCCGATGCTTAATGGGGGCCGGGAGCCCGACCTGGAAGAGGTGGCGGCACGCTTGAAGCTGCCGACCTGGACGCTGCGGCGCAAACTGGCCGAGGAAGGCACGCAGTTTCGCGCCATTCTTAACGACACCCGCCGCGACCTGGCCATGACCTACATTCGCGATACCGAGCTGGCATTCGGCGAAATCGCCTACTTGCTCGGTTTTGCTTCGGCCCAAGCCTTCCAGCGGGCCTTCAGGCGCTGGAACAACCAGACCCCAGGGGAATTTCGCCGCAGTCAGCGGCATTCCACCTGAAGTCGGTTTTACAGCTCGGTGGCATCGTCGGCGGGATCCAGTGGATCCAGCTCGAATGCCTGGTACTCCAGCAATTCTTCCTGGTATTCGTCCATGGTGAACTCCTTCTTGAATTGAAAGCGGTTGCAGATAAATGACCTGCGAACCCAGCCTAAAGTGCCGTCATGACGAAAAAATGTCGACGTGATGACATTCCGGTATTTCAAGATTAAACGCGCCAGGGTCGGGATGATTTAACCGCGAGGCTTTTCAAGTGCAATTGCAATCATTGCAAATGCAACCACATTTCCATTAGGGTACGAGCATCCGTTGAAAGGAGCTTCGCCCCATGCCTGCCTCCACCGCGCATTCTGCGCTGCGCTGCATCGACGCACTCGACACCGCCGCCAGCCCGGGCAGCTCGCCGTTGTATACGGTCATGACCATGGCCAATACCCTGGAATCCAGCCGACAAGCCTGGGTGATCCGCGGCCAGTCACGCAGCCGCCGCGTGGGCAACTGGCCCACATGGTTTGCACGCAATCGCGGCGAAAAACCTTTGCTCTACCTGCACAGCGCGACATCGTCGGCACAGCTGTGTGCACTGTCGGACCAGACCGCCCAGCGCGGTATCTTGTGCAATGACATCGAAAACCAGCCCTCCCCATGGCCCAAGGGCGCGCACCCATCGCTGCCGTTGTGGCTGGCGACCCATCCGCGCTGCACCCCTTACGATCCCGCCTCGGGTGACGAAGCCAGGGCGATTGTGCTGGCGGGGCTGCGCACGCTGTACGTCGACGGGCAGCCGGGCTTTTATTACCTGGCGCTGCATGATCAGGACGCTAGCACCACGCTGGATAGTCAGGACCGTGCAGACGCCCACAAAGGCATGTATCCGATCCAACGTGGCCAAGTGGGAGATGTGCGCCTGCTCGGCGCTGGCCGGGCGCTTGAAGAAGTCATGCTCGCGGCTCGGTTGCTGGCACAGGACTGGAATATCACGGCGCAGGTATGGAGCTGCCCCAGCTACACACGGCTGGCCCGTGAGGCGGCGGCCGCCGAGCGCTGGAATCGCTTGCACCCCCTGGCCCCCAGGCGCAGTTGCCATTTGCGTGAGTGCCTGGCGGGAAATACAGCGCCGGTGATTGCAGTGACCGGCTATCCGCAGGCGATTGTCGATCAGTTGAGGGCGCACGTGGATACGCGGTTTATAGCGTTGGGCGCGGGGTCGGTGCAGGCGACGGCACCGAGTCGGTATTGGGTAGTGGTATCGGCGCTCAGGGCGTTGGCGGAACAAGGACGGATCGATGCATTAGACGTGAAGAAGGCAATGGCCCGCTACCCACTTGGATGAGCTGGAATGTTCGGGCTTGCATTGGCTTTTCATTGTTGCTCAGCGCTTGCCGCGGCTGCGGGTCGGCACGCCCGCCGACATCGCCAGCCCCGCAGTGCGCTGCAGGGCATCGGCAAACGCCTGGCGTTGCCCAGGTTCGATCTGCGACAGGAACAGCTCGTCCACGGTGCTTTCGTAGATCTTCCACATTTTTTTGCGCAACACCCGGCCGGCGTCCGTGATCGAGGCAAACGCCGCACGACCGTCGCCGTCGGAACGCGAGCGCACCACCAGGCCGTCCTTTTCCAGGCGATCTACCAGACGCGTGAGGTTGTAGCGCTCGATGGCCAGCACATCGGCCAATTCGTGCATGCGACGGGTACCATCGGGCCCGCTCTCCAGGCCCCACAAGGCGTCATACCAGGCGTACGGCGGCAGATCCGCCGCGGCCAACCGCCGCTCGATTTCACGGATGACCGTCCTGTGGGCCCTGACAAAACGGAACCAGACATCCGGTTCTTTCGACGACATGCAACACCATCCGGGGGATTTCAAGAAGGTTGCAATAGTAGCTCATCCCGCGCTAGATTCCGTCATATCGTTGCAATTGCAACTACATTTGCATCACTCCCACAAGGAGCTCGCCGCTTGAATCCGCCTACCCTGGAGCCTCACATGACCTCGAATAACACAGCAAGACTCGACGATGATCCACAGGAAACCCGCGAATGGCTGGAGTCCATCGAATCGGTGTTGTCCACCGAAGGCCGCCCCCGCGCCCATTACCTGATCGACCAGTTGCTGGATTTCGACGTCGCGCGCCATGGCGACTTCTACGGGCGGGTCACCACCCCCTACGTCAACAGCATCCCTGTCGAACGACAACTGCCCTACCCCGGCAATCTGGACATCGAGCGTCGCACCAATGCGTTTATCCGCTGGAACGCCATGGCGATGGTCCTGCGCGCAGGCAAACACTCAGGTGTAGGTGGGCATATCGCCACCTACGCATCAGCGGCGGTGTTGTATGACGTTGGCTTCGATCATTTTTTCCGTGGCCGAACCGACACCTTCGACGGTGACCTGATATACATCCAGGGCCACTCTTCCCCAGGCATCTACGGCCGCGCCTACCTGGAAGGCCGCATCAGTGAAGCCCAGCTCGACAACTTCCGCCGCGAGGCCGGCGGCGAGGGACTGTCGTCCTACCCTCACCCACGGCTGATGCCCGATTTCTGGCAATTTCCCACCGTGTCCATGGGCCTTGGCCCGATTACCGCCGCCTACCAGGCGCGGTTCATGCGTTACCTGGAGTTTCGCGCCCTCAAGCAACACCAGGGCCGCAAGGTCTGGGCATTCCTCGGCGATGGCGAAATGGACCAGCCGGAATCCCTGGCTGCCATCTCCCTGGCAGGCCGCGAAAAACTCGACAACCTGATCTTCGTCGTCAACTGCAACCTGCAACGCCTGGACGGCCCGGTGCGCGGCAATGCCAAGGTGATCCAGGAGTTCGAGAGCCTGTATCGCGCCGCCGGTTGGAATGTGATCAAGGTGATCTGGGGAGGCGGTTGGGACGCACTGCTGGAGAAGGACCAGAGCGGCCTGCTGCGCCAACGCATGATGGAGTGCGTGGACGGCGACTATCAGAACTACAAATCCCAGAATGGCGCTTATGTGCGTGAACACTTCTTTGGCAAATACCCGGAGTTGCTGGCGCTGGTTGCGGACATGTCCGACGACGATATCTGGAAACTCTCACGGGGCGGGCATGACCCGGACAAGGTTTACAATGCCT
This sequence comes from Pseudomonas sp. Root569, assembly GCF_001427465.1. Taxonomy (NCBI): domain Bacteria; kingdom Pseudomonadati; phylum Pseudomonadota; class Gammaproteobacteria; order Pseudomonadales; family Pseudomonadaceae; genus Pseudomonas; species Pseudomonas sp. Root569. The sequence continues at coordinate 213,726 of NZ_LMGQ01000012.1, forward strand.
ACGCCGCCGCCGTGCGCCACAAGGGCCAGCCCACGGTGATCCTGGCCAAGACCGTGAAGGGTTTTGGCATGGGTGAAGCCGGCGAAGGCCAGAACATCAACCATCAGCTCAAGAAGATGGGTGCCGACGCGGTAAAAGCCTTTCGCGACCGCTTCGGCCTGGAAGTCGCCGATGACCGGCTCGACGAAATCCCTTACCTCAAACCCGCCGCCGACAGCGAAGAAGCTCGCTACTTCGCCGCAAGACGCCAAGCCCTGGGCGGCTATGTACCGGCGCGCCACACGGCTGTCGCCCCTTTGCAGATCCCCGAGCTGAGCGCGTTTGCCACCCAACTCAAAGACACCGGCGAACGCGCCATCTCCACCACCATGGCCTTTGTGCGCATCCTCGGCACCCTGCTCAAGGACCCGCACCTGGGCAAGCTGATCGTGCCCATCGTGCCGGATGAATCGCGTACCTTCGGTATGGAAAGCCTGTTTCGCCAGATCGGCATCCACTCCGCCGTCGGGCAGCTTTATACGCCACAGGACGCAGGGCAATTGAGCTACTACAAGGAGAGCAAGGACGGACAGATCATGCAGGAAGGGCTGAATGAATCCGGCGCCATTTCTTCGTGGATCGCGGCGAGTACGTCCTACAGCAATCATGGCCTGATGACTGTGCCGTTCTACATTTTCTATTCGATGTTCGGCTTCCAGCGCGTTGGCGACCTGGCCTGGGCCGCGGGTGATGCACGTGCGCGCGGCTTCCTGCTGGGTGCCACGGCCGGGCGCACCACGCTGATGGGCGAAGGCTTGCAGCACGACGACGGGCACAGTCATATCCTGGCGTCGGTGATTCCGTGCTGCGTGGCCTATGACCCAACGTTTGCCTACGAGCTGGCGGTGATTATTCGCGAGGGCATGCGGCGCATGTATGTCGAGCAAGAGGACATCTATTACTACATCACCCTGCTCAACGAAAATTACCCGCACCCAGCGATGCCCGAAGGCGTTGAAGAAGGAATCCTCAAGGGCATGTATCCGCTGAGCACCCACCCGCAAGCGCAGGTGCAGCTGATGGGCAGCGGCTCGATCTTGCGGGAAGTGATCGCCGCAGCCGAGCTGCTCGCCAAGGATTTCGCCGTGCACAGCGATGTCTGGAGCGTCACCAGCCTGACCGAGCTGCGCCGTGACGGACACGCCGCCGAGCGCTGGAACCTGCTGCACCCGCAAAGCGAGCCGCGCCAGAGTTATGTCGAAACCTGCCTCGACGGGAAAACCGGAGCAGTGGTGGTAGCGACCGACTACATGAAGTTATTCGCCGACCAGATTCGCCCCTTTGTGCACGGTCGCCGTTTCGTCGCACTGGGCACCGACGGGTTCGGGCAGTCGGATACCCGCGAGGCATTGCGCGAGTTTTTCGAGGTCGACCGCCACTTCATTGTTCTGGCGGCCTTGAAAGCGTTGGCGGATGACGGTGTGATTGGCCGGGACAAAATCGCCCTGGCCATCAGCCGCTACGGGATCAACGTCGACAAGGTAGATCCCGTAGCCGTCTGAGTCACTGCGCAGGCGCTGGCAGGGGCGGAATCGCCTCTGTCGGTGCTGGCAGGCTGGGGTTGGTCGGCGCCGGCGCAGGCTCGGTTACCGGTGTTGGGGCCGGCGCAGGTTCCGGGTTCGGCTCTGGTGTCGGCGCGATCGGCGCGGCCTCAGGTGGCGGCGCAAGAGGTTGCGCGGCGGCAGGCTGCGGTGTGTCCTGCGGCGCCTCGACCTTCTCGGCAGCCGGCGCAGCCTTGGGTTCGGGCATGCCCAGGTCAGCCTTGGGCTTTTCGGGAATATGCTCGGCCTGCTTCACCTCCTGGGGCAGGAACACATCCACCAGGGCGAAGTACCGCTCGTAGAACTTCGGCGCCGAGACGGTCTCGCTCGCCACCTTTACCATCGAGTCATCGGTGGAGCCAATCGGCATCGACACCGAACCCAGTACACCCACGCCCAGGCTGGCGGAGTTGTTGACCTTCTTCAACGCATAGCGATCCTGCAAGGCATTGGCAAACATCGTCGAGTGATTGCTGCCCTTGCCATCTGCGGCACACACCACATTGAAGCTGATCTGCAGGTGGGTCTCGCCAGTCTGCTGGAAGCTCTTGTTGCCGGCCACCAACTTGGGATCGCTGCTGGTGATGATGTAGCCCTGGCTCAGTAACGCACGGCGCGCCGCCTCACAGGCGGCCACGTCGCTGACCGGGTAATCACGGGAAAACGTACCGGAGTCATCGAAATTCTCGTGCTCATAGATAGCGGTCTTGGGTGACGAGCAACCCGCAGCGCCCGCCAGCACCAGCGCCAACCCGAGGCTGCGCAAGTGAAATGATGTCGACATTGAAAATCCTGAGGAAAACGGTCCGGACGGTATTGTGCAACAGAACAGGGCCTGGAGGCGCGCATTCCTGTCGGTAAAACGTCACAGGCTTAGGGAACCGCACCGGTAGGAAAAAGCCCGGCACACATATGGTCGATGAATACCCGTAGTTTGGCCGAAGCATGGCGACTGGCCGGCCACAACAACCAGAAACTGCCGCGGTGCTCGAGGTGCTCGTCCAGTACTCGCTGCAATTGCCCTTTGCTTACCGCCTGGTTGACCATGTAGTCCGGCAGGCATGCAATACCGAGACCTTCCTGCACCACATGATAGAGCGACTCGATGGTGGTACTGACCAATGGCGTGCGCAGGCTCGGCTCCGTTGAGCCCGGAACATGACGCAGGGGCCAGGGCTCCAGCTTGCCGGTGGCGCAGAATTTATGCCGCAGGCAGGCGTGGTGATTCAGGTGTTGCGGCTGACTTGGAATGCCGTGCTGCTCAAAGTAGCCGGGCGTGCCGACGATGACCAATTGGTAGTGCCCCAGATGGCGCGCCATCAAGCGCGAATCTTCCGGCTTGCCGGTGCGAATCACCGCATCGAAGCCCTCTTCGATCACGTCCACCATGCGGTCGGAAAAATCCACGTCCAACTCGATTTCCGGGTAGGCACGCATAAAGTCGCTGATCACCGGCATCAACAAACCACGCACCTGGGGCACGCTGATACGCAACTTACCCCGAGGCGCGGCACTGGCCTGGGTCAACTCCTGTTCGGCCGCCTCCACTTCCGCCAGGATGCGTCGCGAGCGCTCCAGGAACAGCGCGCCCTCACTGGTCAGGGTGATACTGCGGGTGCTGCGATGAAACAGCCTGACACCCAAGCGCTCTTCCATCCGCGCGATGCTTTTGCCTACCGCCGAAGATGACACACCCAATATCCGACCCGCCCCGGTAAAGCTGCGGGTGTCCGCGACCTGTACGAATACTGAGAGACTGCCAAGGTTGTCCATGGTGATGCCTTGGATGATTGCGGACAACAACGTCCGATAAGTTCGGAACCTTAGCCTGTTTTTCCGCACACCGCAGCCCCCTACCCTGTCTCCTTGCCCCTCAAGGAGAACCCCATGAACGACAGCCCTTTATTGGCCGGTACTGCCCCCCAACATGAGGCCCTACCCCTGGCAGGCTTGCTGGCCCTGGCCTCGGCTGGCTTTATCACCATTCTCACCGAGGCGATGCCCGCCGGATTGCTGCCGCAAATGAGTGCAGGGCTGGGCGTGTCCCAGGCCCTGGTCGGGCAGTTGGTGACGCTCTACGCCCTCGGCTCGTTACTCGCGGCCATCCCCCTGACGCTACTGACCCGAGGCTGGCGCAGACGTCCCCTGCTATTGATTGCCATTGGCGGCTTTGCCTTGGTCAACAGTGTTACCGCGTTTTCCAGCCACTATGGCCTGACCTTGATCGCACGCTTTTTCGCGGGTGTGTTCGCTGGGCTGCTGTGGGCACTGCTGGCGGGTTATGCCAGCCGCATGGTTGCGCCTCACCTGCAGGGCCGGGCGATTGCCGTGGCCATGTTGGGCGCGCCGCTGGCCTTGTCCCTCGGCGTACCTGCCGGCACGTTGCTGGGTGCGCTGGTCGGTTGGCGTACCAGCTTCGCCATCATGACCGGCCTGACCCTGTTACTGCTGGTATGGGCGCGCTGGCAACTGCCGGACTTCGCCGGTGAACCGGCAAGCAAGCGCCTGGGCTTGCATAAGGTACTGACCTTACCGGGCATACGTCCGGTGCTGTGGGTGACCCTTACCTACGTGTTGGCCCACAACATCCTCTACACCTACATCGCGCCGCTGCTGGTGCCAGCCGGGATTGGCGGCGACATCGACAGGGTATTGCTCGTGTTCGGCTTGATGGCCTTGTTGAGCATCTGGCTGGTAGGCATCTGGATTGACCGGCATCTACGGCTACTGACCCTCATCAGTTGTGCGATGTTCGCCGTGGCCGCCTTGCTGCTTGGCCTCTGGATCAGCTCGCCAATCAGCCTCTACATCAGCGTGGCGTTGTGGGGCCTGGCGTTCGGTGGCCTCGCGGCCCTGTTGCAAACCGCCCTGGCCAAGTCGGCGGGCCACTCGGCCGATGCCGCGCAATCAATGCTGGTCACGGTGTGGAACCTGGGCATAGCCGGGGGAGGATTGGTAGGTGGCTTATTGCTGCAAAGCTTCGGTGTCGAGGTATTCCCATGGGCGGTTTTAGGCCTGATGGCGCTGGCGGTGGGCGCAATACTGGGTAAGACAAAGCACGCACGATGACAAGTTTGTTTACAACTTATTCATCAGCTTCCTATCATCCCCCTGGGTGCGTCGCTGCATAAAGTACGGCGCAGGTTAAAAGCCAAGCATTGGTCGGGCCGCCAATGGAGATTTGTCGTGCCTGATAAACACCCTGCGATCCCTCGCCCTCAACGTCTGGCTGAGGGCGCGTTGTCTGCCCTTGAGCGCTTTTCCCGTATCGAAGCCGTCAGCGGTATCGTCCTGCTGCTGGCGGCCATTGCGGCGCTGATCTGGGCCAACAGCCCCGCCGCGGCGACCTACGAGCATTTCTGGAACACGCCCATCACTCTGGGGCTGGGCGACTACAGCGTGTCACGCTCCCTGCACTTTCTGGTCAATGACGGGCTGATGACCATCTTCTTCCTGGTGGTCGGTGCCGAGATCCGCCAGGAAATCAAGGACGGTGCCCTCGCCAACCTCAAGCTCGCCACGCTGCCGCTGGGCGCGGCGTTGGGTGGCGTGCTGATGCCAGCGCTCATCTACACCCTGCTCAACCACGGCACTGCCGCCGCGAGTGGCTGGGCCGTGCCCACCGCGACCGACATCGCCTTTGCCGTGGGCGTGCTGGCGTTGCTGGGCAAATCGATCCCCAGCGGGGTGCGTATCCTGTTGCTGGCCCTGGCGATCATTGACGACATCGTGGCGATCCTGATCATCGCTATCTTCTTCACCGCCAGCCTCGACTACATGGGTTTGGTGATTGCCGCAGGCGGCCTGGCCCTGGTGCTGGTGTTTCAGCGCATGGGCATCGGCAAGGCCGCGATCTATCTGCTGCCAGGCGCGATTGTCTGGTTTGGCCTGCTCAAGACCGGCGTGCACCCTACCCTCGCCGGGGTCATCCTTGGCTTGATGACGCCGGTCCATTCCAAGCCCACCACTGAGCGCCCGCTGGAGACCATCGAACGCACATTCAACGAGCTGATGGAGCGCTTCTCGCAATCGGCGCAAGGCCCCCAGCAGGTCGCCCAGCCCCTCAAGCAACTGCGCGAAGCCCAGAGGGAAATGTTGCCGCCGGTACAACGGGTGCAATCGGCACTGCACCCGTGGGTAGCGTTCGGCGTGATGCCGCTGTTCGCGCTGGCCAATGCCGGAGTGAGCCTGGACGGTTTCAACCTGGATGATCCGTTGGCCCACGGTGTGTTCATGGGCGTCATCTTCGCCCTGGTACTCGGCAAGCCGTTGGGCGTGATGCTGGCGAGCCTGGCGCTGGTCAAGCTCAATATCTGCAAGCTGCCCGATGGGGTGACCTGGACGGGGGTGGGCCTGGTCGGCCTGTTGGCGGGGATCGGTTTCACCATGTCGATCTTTATCTCTTCCCTGGCCTTCTCCGACCCGGCCCTGCTGTCGGCTGCCAAGCTGAGTGTATTGGCCGCTTCGACCCTGGCGGCGCTGATCGGCCTGACCTGGGGCAAGCTCAAGTTCGCCGGCAAGCCTACTTAAGGCGAGTTCAGCAGCGCTTTATCGAGGGCAAAAAAAAGACCCCGGCCTTTTCAGGACGGGGTCTTTTTATTCAGGCCGGCATCAGTATTTCTTGATGTCTGCCTGGGTTTCCAGCTGCTTGCGGTACGCCGCGAAGTCCTGCTGGCCGATACGGGAAGCGAGGAAGCGACGGTATTGCGCCTTTTCTTCGTCCGTAGGCGCTGCCGCTTCGTTGACGCCGTTCAAACGCACGATCACCAGGCTGCCATCGCGCAGGGTCACGGTGGTGAAGGTCGGCTTGTCCTTGGCCGCAGGCTTGGGCATGCGGAACAGGGCTTGCAGCACGGCCGGGTCGATGGATTCCTGACCACGGGTCGCCGCTTCAGTGACCTTCCAGGCTTGGCCGTCAATCGGCTGGTCCAACGCGGTCTTGCCATCGCGCAGGCTGGCGATCAACTCGTCGGCATGAGCCTTGGCAGCAGCGCTCGCGCGCTCCTTGGTCATCTGTGTGCGAATGGCCGCCTCGACCTTCTCGAGCGGCAGTTGAGCCGGCTTGAGATGCTCCTTGGCACGCAGCACGATGATGGTTTCCGGGTCCAGCTCGATGGCGCTGCTGTTGGCACCTTCATCCAGCACTTCCGGGCTGAACGCGGCGGTGACCACGGCACGGTTGGCCGCGACGCCTTCGCCACCTTCGCGGCCAAATGGCGCGGAGGTATGGACGGTCAGTTTCAGGTCAGATGCCGGCTGGGCCAGGTCGGACGCTTCAAATGCCGCATCTTCCAATTGCTTGGTCGCTTCGACAAACCGCTGTTCCACTTGCTGGGTCTTGAGCTCGCGGGTCAGCTTGTCTTTCAGGCTGGCGAACGATGGTACCTCAGGTGCTTCAACGCCCAGCAACTTGATCAAGTGCCAACCGAAAGCACTGCGCACAGGCGCCGATACCTGGTCTTGCTTCAAGCCGTACAAGGCAGTTTCGAAGTCCGGATCGTAGACGCCCGGACCGGCAAAGCCCAGGTCGCCACCATTGTTGGCCGAACCTGGATCCTGGGAGAATTCCTTGGCCAAGGCCTCGAACTTCTCACCCTTGGCCAGGCGCGCCTGGATCTCTTCGATCTTGGCCTTGGCTTGTGCCTCGGTGACCTTGTCGTTGACTTCGATCAGGATGTGCGCGGCACGACGCTGTTCAGCGAGGTTGGCGGTTTCCTTCTCGTAGGCAGCCTGCAATTCATCGTCCTTGACGGTGACCTGGTCGAAGAAAGACGACTTCTTCAGTTCCAGGTAGTCGATGACCACCTGGTCCGGGGTCATGAATTCCTTGGCGTGCTGGTCGTAGTAGGCCTTGACCTCGTCATCGGTGAGTTTCACCGCCGCAGGGTCAGCCTTGATATTGACGGTGGCGAAATCGCGGGTCTGCTTTTCCAGACGGGCAAATGCCAGCACCTCGGCGTCGGTCACGAAACCGCTGCCGGCGATACCTGCGCGAACCTGGCCGATCAGCATTTCCTGGGTCAGCATCTGACGGAATTGCATACGGCTATAGCCCAGCTGACGAATCACCTGGTCAAAGCGTTCGGCGCTGAACTTGCCGTCCACCTGGAATTCCGGCGTCTGCAGGATCACCTGGTCCAGTGCCGCTTCCGAGAAGCCGAACTTGGAATCAGCAGCGCCTTGCAACAGCAGCTTGCGATCGATCAGGCCCTTGAGGGCCGCGTCGCGCAGCAGTTTTTCGTCCAGCAGGGAAGCGTCGAAATCCTTGCCCAGCTGTTGCATCAGCTGGCGCCGTTGCATGTCGACGGCCTGGCTCAATTCGGTCTGGGTGATTTCGTCACCGTTGACCTTGGCCACGTCCTGCTTGTTGTTACCCGAAGCCTGGAAAATAGCCTCGATACCGGTGAACGCCATCAATGCGACGATGATCCCGATAATGGTCTTGGCAATCCAGCCTTGTGAATTGTCCCTGATATTTTGCAGCATGCGTCCCCCAGAAACGGTTGAACTTCAAATTTAGGCAACCGTGGAGCGTGGGTAGAGTCCGGATAGAAGAAAGGCGCATCCGAGGATGCGCCTTCTCGTAACTGGCGGAGCGGACGGGGGTTAGAACCCACACCCCCGGCATGGCGACCCAATGGATATGTGGGTCAGCTGCCGCTCCGCTGCCAGGCCAGACCTGCGTCTAACCCGGGTAGGTAAGGCAAGAACGAAGCTTAGTTAACCGCTTCTTTCAGGGCTTTACCGGCTTTGAAACCTGGTTTCTTGGCAGCAGCGATTTGCAGTGCTTTACCGGTCTGTGGGTTACGGCCAGTGCGAGCTGGGCGATCGGTCACAGAGAAAGTACCGAAGCCTACCAGTACCACGGAGTCGCCGGCCTTCAGAGCGCCAGTGACGGATTCGATTACTGCGTCCAGCGCACGGCCAGCAGCAGCTTTCGGGATATCAGCGGATGCGGCGATAGCATCAATCAGTTCCGACTTGTTCACTCTAAGTCCCCTTATATATCTATTGAGTATGATTCTAAGTTTTTTGGTAAAAGCAAAAACCAGTGCTGAATGGCCTACAGACACTTAAGAGCCGCTTTATAACAAGGGCTCTAAAAAGCTGTCAAGGAAGCCCCCAGGCTTTAACACATTAATGCGTGCTAATTCTTTCCTTGGAATCGGACTCGCGTTTTTCGTCCTTCGCGACTATCTCCGGAGCCACATCCGGCAAGGGCTCCGGCGCGTATTGCAGCGCAATTTGCAGGACCTCGTCAATCCATTTAACCGGTTTAATCTGAAGATCCTGCTTGATATTGTCAGGAATTTCCTTCAAATCGCGAACATTCTCTTCAGGAATGATCACCGTCTTGATTCCACCCCGGTGTGCAGCAAGCAATTTCTCTTTCAGACCACCGATAGCCAATACTTGGCCACGCAGGGTAATTTCCCCGGTCATTGCCACATCGGCGCGCACAGGAATCCCGGTCAATGCCGACACCAGGGCCGTGCACATGCCTACGCCCGCGCTGGGGCCGTCCTTCGGGGTCGCCCCTTCCGGCATGTGGATATGGGTGTCGTGCTTCTCGTGGAAGTCCAGGGGGATGCCCAGGCTGCGGGCGCGGCTGCGCACCACGGTCTGCGCGGCCGTAATGGATTCGACCATCACGTCACCCAGGGAGCCGGTCTTGATCAATTGGCCTTTGCCCGGAATTACCGCGGCTTCGATGGTCAGCAATTCGCCACCCACCTGGGTCCACGCCAGGCCAGTTACCTGCCCGACCTGATCCTGTTGTTCGGCCAGGCCGTAGCGGAATTTCTTCACGCCGAGGAAGTGTTCCAGGGAGTCGGCAACCACCTTCACGGAGAAGCGTTTTTCCAGGGCGTGTTCCTTGACCGCCTTACGGCAGATCTTCGCAATCTGGCGCTCAAGGCCCCGTACACCGGCCTCGCGGGTGTAGTAACGCACGATGTCGCGGATCGCCTCGACGTCAAATTCGATCTCGCCTTTCTTCAGGCCGTTGGCCGAAATCTGCTTGGGCGCGAGGTATTTGACGGCGATGTTGATCTTTTCGTCTTCGGTGTAGCCCGGCAGACGAATCACCTCCATCCGGTCCAGCAAAGCTGGTGGAATGTTCATGGAGTTGGAGGTGCACAGGAACATTACGTCGGACAGGTCGTAGTCGACTTCCAGGTAATGGTCGTTGAAATTGTGATTCTGCTCTGGATCGAGGACTTCAAGCAGCGCCGATGCAGGATCGCCACGCATGTCGCTGCCCATTTTGTCGATTTCATCGAGCAGGAACAGCGGGTTGCGCACACCCACTTTTGTCATCTTTTGAATCAATCTTCCGGGCATCGAACCGATGTAGGTACGGCGATGACCACGGATTTCCGCCTCGTCACGCACGCCGCCCAGGGCCATGCGCACAAACTTGCGGTTGGTGGCGCTGGCAATCGACTCCGCCAGGGAGGTTTTACCTACACCTGGAGGGCCGACCAGGCACAACACCGGGCCGCGGATTTTCTTCACGCGCTTTTGTACGGCGAGGTACTCGAGGATGCGTTCCTTGACCTCTTCGAGACCGTAGTGGTCGGCATCGAGGATCTCTTCGGCACGGGCCAGGTCCAGGCGTACCTTGGTCTGAGCCTTCCACGGCACCTGTACCAGCCAATCGATGTAGGAGCGCACCACGGTGGCTTCGGCCGACATCGGCGACATCTGCTTGAGCTTGTTCAGCTCAGCAGTGGCCTTGGTCAAGGCGTCTTTCGGCAGGCCAGCGGCGTCGATACGCTTTTTCAGCTCTTCGATTTCGTTGTGGCCTTCCTCACCGTCACCGAGCTCTTTCTGAATGGCCTTCATCTGCTCATTCAGGTAGTACTCGCGCTGGCTGCGCTCCATTTGTTTCTTCACGCGGCCGCGGATGCGCTTCTCGACCTGCAACAGGTCGATTTCGCCATCGAGCAGCGCCAGCACGTGTTCGACACGTGCCGGCAGGTCGATGATTTCGAGGATGTCTTGCTTCTGTTCGATTTTCAGCGCCATGTGCGCCGCCATGGTGTCGACCAGACGGCTTGGCTCATCAATGCTGTTGAGGGAAGACAGGACTTCAGCCGGGACTTTCTTGCCCAACTGCACATACTGCTCGAACTGCGAGAGCAGGCTGCGTACAAACACCTCGGACTCACGCTCCGGGGCCTCGATTTCTTCGATCAGCGCCACTTCGGCGCGCAGGTGGCCGTCCACCTCCATGAAACGCTCTACCGCGCCGCGCTGCTCGCCTTCTACCAGTACCTTGACGGTACCATCGGGCAACTTGAGCAATTGCAATACAGTCGCAACGGTGCCGACGCGATACAGGGCGTCTTCGCCTGGATCATCATCAGCTGGATTCTTCTGGGCCAACAGCAGGATTTGCTTGTCGCCCGTCATCGCGGCCTCGAGGGCTTCGATAGACTTCTCGCGCCCCACGAACAGCGGGATAACCATGTGCGGATAGACGACGACATCACGCAACGGCAGGAGAGGCAATTCGATGGTTGTCTTCATGATTTCGCCTCTATGACAGTTGAAAAGTAAGCTTGAAACCAAGATGGGGGTTCGATGCAAAAAAAACAAGCTCAATGCCAGCAGTTAAACGCATGAATAACCGCGAATTTAACCACTGCCCTGAGAAACCACCCCAAAAAACAAGGGGCCCCTGAAGGCCCCTTGCTTGTACCGCTACCGCTGGACGCTTACGCGTCTGGCGCTGCCTTGGCAGCCGGCTCACTGTTTTCGTAGATATACAGTGGCTTGGACTTGCCTTCTATAACGCTTTCGTCGATCACCACTTTACTCACCTCGGACTGCGAGGGGATTTCGTACATGGTGTCGAGCAGCACGCCTTCAAGAATCGAACGCAGGCCACGTGCACCGGTCTTGCGCTCCAGTGCCCGCTTGGCCACCGATTTGAGTGCGTCGGTACGGAACTCGAGGTCTACACCTTCCATCTCGAACAGCTTGGCGTATTGCTTGGTCAATGCGTTTTTCGGCTCGGTGAGGATCTGAATCAGAGCAGCCTCATCCAGCTCGTCCAACGTGGCCAGGACCGGCAGACGGCCAACGAATTCCGGGATCAGACCGAACTTGACCAGATCGTCAGGTTCGACTTCACGCAGGGACTCGCCCACCTTCTTGCCTTCTTCCTTGCTGCGCACTTCCGCGCCGAAACCAATGCCGCCACGGGTGGAGCGCTGCTGGATAACCTTCTCCAGGCCAGAGAACGCACCGCCACAGATGAACAGGATGTTACGCGTGTCAACCTGAAGGAATTCCTGCTGCGGGTGCTTGCGGCCACCCTGGGGCGGTACGGAAGCAACCGTGCCTTCGATCAGTTTCAACAGGGCCTGCTGCACGCCTTCACCGGAAACATCCCGGGTAATCGACGGGTTATCGGACTTGCGCGAAATCTTGTCGATTTCGTCGATATAGACAATACCCATTTGGGCCTTTTCTACGTCGTAGTCACACTTCTGCAGCAGTTTCTGAATGATGTTCTCGACATCTTCACCCACGTAGCCAGCCTCGGTGAGGGTGGTGGCGTCGGCAATGGTGAACGGAACGTTCAACAGGCGAGCAAGGGTTTCAGCAAGCAGGGTTTTACCCGAGCCTGTAGGACCGATCAGCAAGATGTTGCTCTTGCCGAGTTCGACTTCGTCGCCTTTCTTGTCACGCTGGTTCAAGCGCTTGTAGTGGTTGTACACCGCTACGGCCAGAACCTTCTTTGCACGCTCTTGACCAATCACATACTGGTCAAGGATGCCGCTGATTTCTTTCGGCGAAGGTAATTTATGCGCACTGCTCTCGGCCTGGGCTTCCTGCACCTCCTCGCGGATGATGTCATTGCACAGGTCGACGCATTCGTCGCAGATAAACACCGAGGGGCCGGCAATCAATTTGCGCACTTCATGCTGGCTTTTGCCACAGAAGGAGCAATAGAGCAGCTTGCCGTTGTCCTCGCCGTTGCGGGTGTCAGTCATTCGTTCGATCCAAATCCGATAGGCTTGCAACACAAGATGAAGGCTTATGCGGGCTTTTTCAAGCCCGCCAGTGGTCGGACATGCCGACCAGCCCTATTTTGAGCGGCTTATATTAAGCGGGGCGCTTGTCGATCACTGCGTCGATCAACCCGTATTCTTTCGCGGCTTCAGCGCTCATGAAATTATCACGGTTGGTATCACGCTCGATTTCTTCCAGGGTGCGCCCGCTGTGGTGGGCCATCAGTTTATTGAGGCGTTCGCGGATGAAGAGGATTTCCTTGGCATGGATTTCGATATCCGACGCCTGGCCCTGGAAACCGCCCAGTGGCTGGTGAATCATCACACGCGAGTTAGGCAGGCAGTAACGCTTGCCCTCGGCACCCGCGGTCAGCAGGAACGCGCCCATGCTGCAGGCCTGGCCGATACAGGTGGTCGACACGTTTGGCTTGATGAACTGCATGGTGTCGTAAATCGACATGCCCGCTGTCACCGAACCGCCCGGCGAGTTGATGTAGAGATGGATGTCCTTGTCCGGGTTTTCCGCTTCAAGGAACAGCAGTTGCGCACAGATCAGGTTGGCCATGTAGTCCTCTACCGGGCCCACCAGAAAGATCACTCGCTCCTTGAGCAGGCGCGAGTAGATGTCGTAGGCGCGTTCGCCACGAGCGGACTGCTCGACAACCATCGGGACCAGGCCGCCTGCGGCCTGGATATCAGAGTTCTGCTGAATATAGGAATTACGGAACATGCTCTGCAGTTACTCCCAAATAGTCATGTCTTGAAAACGCATAAGCCAGCGCGAGGCTGGCTTATGGTTGAATTTCCAACGAGTTGGACAATCAGTCGGCTTGTGCTGCTTCCGCCGGTTTGACTGCTTCTTCGTAAGAGACCGCTTTATCGGTCACCTTAGCCTTCTGCAGAACAGTATCCACAACTTGTTCTTCCAGCACAACCGAACGTACCTCGTTCAGCTGCTGGTCATTCTTGTAGTACCACGCCACGACCTGCTCAGGCTCCTGGTAGGCCGAAGCCATTTCCTGGATCATTTCGCGAACACGGTCTTCATCTGGCTTGAGGTCAAACTGCTTGACCACTTCAGCCACGATCAGGCCCAGCACAACGCGGCGCTTGGCTTGCTCTTCGAACAGCTCGGCCGGCAGTTGGTCAGGCTTGATGTTGCCACCAAACTGCTGCACAGCTTGTACGCGCAGGCGATCCACTTCGTTGGACAACAGGGCCTTAGGCACTTCGATCGGGTTGGCGGCCAGCAGACCGTCCATGACCTGGTTCTTGACCTTGGATTTGATCGCCTGGCGCAGCTCACGCTCCATGTTCTTGCGAACCTCGGTGCGGAAGCCTTCGATGCCGGTTTCCTTGATACCGAACTGAGCGAAGAATTCTTCGTTCAGTTCTGGCAGCTTAGGCTCGGAAACGCTGTTGACGGTCACGGTGAACTCGGCGGCTTTGCCGGCCAGGTCCAGGTTCTGGTAGTCAGCAGGGAAAGTCAGGCTCAGCACGCGCTCTTCGCCGGCCTTGGCGCCAACCAGGCCGTCTTCGAAACCCGGGATCATGCGGTTGGAACCCAGCACCAGCTGGGTGCCCTTGGCGGAGCCGCCAGCGAAGACTTCGCCGTCAACCTTGCCAACGAAATCGATGTTCAACTGGTCTTCGTTCTGGGCAGCACGGTCGGCCACTTCAAAACGGGTGTTCTGCTTGCGCAGGATTTCCAGCATGTTGTCCAGGTCCGAATCAGCCACTTCGGCGCTCAGGCGCTCGATGGCGATACCGTCGAAACCGGCCACTTCGAACTCTGGGAACACTTCGAATACGGCAACGTATTCCAGGTCCTTGCCCGCTTCCAGGGACTTGGGCTCGATCGAAGGCGAGCCAGCCGGGTTCAGCTTCTGCTCGACAACGGCTTCGTAGAAGGAAGCCTGGATCACGTCACCTACAGCTTCCTGGCGCGCATCGGCACCAAAACGACGCTTGATTTCGCTCATCGGCACTTTGCCTGGACGGAAACCAGCGATCTTGGCCTTCTGGGCAGTCTGCTGCAGACGCTTGTTGACCGCAGTCTCGATACGCTCTGCCGGCACGGTGATGCTCAGGCGGCGCTCGAGAGCAGTAGTATTTTCAACAGAAACTTGCATGGATATTCCTCGTTGCACAGACGTTAGCCGGCCATTTCCGACCCCAATCAAGGGCATGCATTCTAGTGGGTCAAACTCAAGAAGTCACCCTACTGAAAATACACCGGAAAACCGCCGGCAATTTATCGGTACGAAAGCACTGATGTACCTCGCCCCGGTGACAAATACAGCCAATTGCGCCAGGGCCCTGCGCCGCCTCTATATATAGAAGGCGAAGCCGTTCATCTCCCTGACGGCCCGCCCTGCGAACAGAGTGGGCAGGCAGCGCGGCATCATCGAGATACACAAATACGATGAAACGCCCTGCCGATGCGGCCCAGTATCTGCAACCGCCGAATATTCAAACCCCTGAAACCAAAAAAGGCGCCAGACTGTTAAATCTGGCGCCTTTCGAATATGGGGTGGACGAAGGGGATCGAACCCTCGACAACGGGAGTCACAATCCCGTGCTCTACCAACTGAGCTACGCCCACCATATTGCGTTAACAAAGAAACCAAACCACTTCTTCTTTGTCCAGCCCTACTGGCCTGACGGCCGAGCAAAGCTTAATTGGTGCGGATGAAGAGACTCGAACTCTTACGCCTCGCGGCGCTGGAACCTAAATCCAGTGTGTCTACCAATTCCACCACATCCGCGCTTGAAGCTCTTAAAGCAAAGGCGCCAGATGATTAATCTGGCGCCTTTCAAAATATGGGGTGGACGAAGGGGATCGAACCCTCGACAACGGGAGTCACAATCCCGTGCTCTACCAACTGAGCTACGCCCACCATATAGCGCTACTTGTGCCAAAGCTGCCTAATGGCGCACCCGGCAGGACTCGAACCTGCGACCATCCGCTTAGAAGGCGGATGCTCTATCCAGCTGAGCTACGGGCGCCTTATTAATCTGTACTCTTGGAGGATTACAAACTAAGTGCTTCCAGCCTTGCAGGACAACTATTCTGCTCGACCTTCTTAACCAGTGCTAGGCTGTGCCCGACAAGTGCGACGAATAGTATAGATGCCCCGGAAACCCGTCAAATCTTTTTTGAAAAAAACTGATTTTATTTAAGGGGTTAGGGCAATTTGCAGACCAAGCGCCTTTGCCCTCGCGCCTTGGCGTGCGAGAATGCGCGCACTTTTCTTCCCCCTCTTGATGGTTAATCACGCGTAATGACTGCACAACTTATCGATGGCAAATCAATCGCCGCCAGCCTGCGCCAGCAGATCGCCAAACGAGTCACCGAGCGCAGCCAGCAAGGCCTGCGTACGCCGGGGCTCGCGGTGATCCTGGTCGGCAGCGATCCTGCCTCTCAGGTTTATGTCTCGCACAAGCGTAAAGACTGTGAAGAGGTCGGCTTTATTTCCAAGGCCTATGACTTGCCTTCCGAGACCACCCAGCAGGCCCTTACCGACCTGATCGACGGCCTCAACGAAGACCCGGCGATCGATGGCATCCTGCTCCAACTGCCGTTACCCGAGCATCTGGACGCTTCCAAGCTGCTGGAGCGTATCCGTCCGGACAAAGACGTCGACGGTTTCCACCCTTATAACGTCGGCCGACTGGCACAGCGCATCCCGCTGCTGCGCCCGTGCACACCCAAAGGCATCATGACCCTGCTGGAAAGCACCGGTGTCGACCTGTACGGCCTCGATGCCGTTATCGTCGGCGCATCCAATATCGTCGGTCGCCCAATGGCCATGGAGCTGCTGCTGGCCGGTTGCACCGTGACCGTCACCCACCGCTTCACCAAGGACCTGGCCGGCCACGTCGGCCGTGCTGACCTGGTGGTGGTCGCCGCCGGCAAGCCGGGCTTGGTGAAAGGCGAATGGATCAAAGAAGGCGCCATCGTCATTGATGTGGGCATCAACCGCCAGGACGACGGCAAGTTGGTCGGCGATGTAGTCTACGAAACCGCCCTGCCCCGCGCAGGCTGGATCACTCCAGTGCCAGGCGGCGTCGGCCCAATGACCCGTGCTTGCCTGCTGGAAAATACCTTGTACGCAGCGGAAACCCTGCACGGTTAATAACCAGGCGTAATGAAAAAGCCCTGCCTTAGCGCAGGGCTTTTTATTACCCGAAAAAACTGTTTTTGTTAGTTTTAAGCACTTTCGTCTGTCTCTAGAAGAACATTGGAAATGTACCAGCACCAGTGCGCACTTCTCGTAGACGAGCTGGTGGAGACCGAGCGCATGTTGCGCAGGGCTCGAGCGAATATCGCCGGCCTGATGCAGATGAACGACCTGCCGGTTACCGGCAAGATGGCAGCAGAAGAAAAGCTTCGATCTGTTGAGGCCGAGCTCAGCCTCAAAAACGTCGAATACTCGGAAAGAGGCAAAGAGATCATGGGCCTGAAGAAGATTTCATACCAGAACGAGCATTTGCGCGTGGAAAACCAGCGTCTTCTGCTCGAACTGGTGGCACTTATCTATGAGCGCGCGTCGAGCTATAAACGAGCGAGTTCAGACAGTGCGTTTGCTTTGGTGGATATCTCGAAGTGCGAGCCATGCCAAGTAGAAGACACCCGTGCGTCCGCAGAACAGGCCGACCGTAAACCCTGATGCGGCACCAGCAAGGACGAGCATTTCCACAGTGGCCGAGAATTCTCGATGTACGGCAGCTTGATAACCGATGAAGTATTTCACGGCAAAAAAGAGAAGCGAGATACCAAGAACTTTCCATGTCCCAGGAACGATCAGGTGCTTGCCCTCCTCGTCCAAAGTCAGTCCGCGTCGAGGAAATAGTGCAAATGCGACTAGGCCACCTAAAAGCATTCCCGTGGCCCAGCTGCCCACGGTCAATTCAACGCGGTCCGCGTAGCTGAGAGAAAGGAGTGACCAGGCCACCAAAACAACCGGTGTGATGATCAGCGACCGCTGACTCTCACGACTGGTTTTCCTGGCACTAAAACCGTAGTAGCAGACTAAGAGAAATGCGCCGTAAACCCACAGTGGCGTGCCTTCCAGAGCATCGAACATTGTTCAGCTTCCTTGCCAAAGTTTGTGGCCGGATGCTGGCACAGCCTCGTAAATGTTGCCACTTATTTCAAACAACACGAGCGCCCTCAGGAGGCTGCATCGGAATGTCGGCGGGTCATGAAAAAAGCTGAGCTGGATTGGCGAGCAAGCGAGCGGTGGTCTCTTGGAACTCTCTGGGATGTTCGCCATTACTCGCGGTATGTCTTAAAATATCCGGTTGCCGAAGAACCGCCATGACCATATCCATGAAGGGCTTCAATCCTTTACAAATAAGTGTGGTTAAGATGAACAAGCCTTTCATTTCGCTGTGCCCTGAAATTACTCGGGCGCATGCGCTGACATTAATGAATTGGTTAGAGGATGAGCGCGTCACCTGCTATCTGAGCGATTCGCGCCATGTCTCCCGCGCCATTGAGCAAGCCATTGATCGGACCCAGTTGCCGATCCTGACCCATCTATTCAACCGGGGCGGCAGATTCTTTATGGCCTATGACCGGCATGACGCCCCGGTGGGCTTTGTCCGTCTGGTCAAGACCGACTCAAATTGCGAGATAGTCCTAGTCATCGGAGACAGCGACAAATGGGGCCGAAACCTAGGCGCCCGCACGATCCGCGAAGGCATGAAACTGGCCTTCCTCGACATGCGGGCCGAGAAGCTCATCGCCAAGATTCACCCGGACAACTCGCGCTCGCTGAAAGCCTTTCTGCGCAGCGGCTTTATGCTTGAGAGCGAAACGCCGACATTGAAGTCGTTTTCCATGACGGCGGCGCGCTATTTCCAGTTCTTGCGCGAAGGAGCTGGTGGCGACTCCACCAGGATCTACATCACTGAAATCGACAAGGCCAGGCTCGAGAATCTAATCGCGCTCGAGCAAGGCCCGGCGGTTGTTGAACTCGAACATGAGCTTGAGCGAGCCATTGTCGTTAAACCGCAGCAGGTGGCGTGCAATGTCATCACGATGAACTCTAGGGCATTGCTGCAACTGGGCGACGAAGAGTTCGAAGTGGCCTTGGTCTACCCTGAAGACGCGGACAGCAACGCAGGGAAGCATTCCGTGTATTCCGACATAGGCGCCGCCATCCTTGGCTATCAGGAGGGTGACGCCATCGACTGGCGAATTTCTGATCGGACCCACCGGATTGAGATCAAGAGAGTGCTTTACCAGCCGGAGGCTGCGGGCGACTTCCACCTATAATTGCGCCTTGTGCTCAGTATTCGCCCATCAGACGCGAGGACTCCCCAAAGGACGGCGCCTCGCCTTCCGTGCCTGAGCGATCCGTTGTAGGGTCAAGGGTAGGAGCAGAGCCAGTTGCGAGAGGCAGGAGGCGGTAGAACAGACCTGGCCGGCTCCTGCGACAGTTTTAATTCTCTAAATCCAAGCCTTCCCGTAATACCCCACCCCAAAACAAATTGCCACCACCGGCCACCGGAGGGCGGCGCCTGACTGGAGATAATCCATGGACGAACAGTTCTACCTTCAAGACGGCCGCAGTCACGCCTATGTCGGCGACGGGTTGTCGTTCTGAGGCCTCGAGGTTCCGGGTACGTAACCGACCCGGCCAAGGCCCAGGTGTTCACCTGTGTCGTCCACGACCGACTGGTCGGAAGCTGGGAAGCTGGAGCAATCCATGATTGGTTCAAAATCGGTACAACCCTAACCAATCATCGGCTTAGAGCCTTTATTTAAAGGCTCTCTACCACTTTATGATCCATACTCCTAGAATGTAACGTCATTTGTCATAAAACCCGTTCCCGGACGGTATTTCTTTACTTTTTAGCGAGTTCATCCGCGTGAAAATTCGTCTTTCAATTATCAGCCTGTTTTTCGCTTTCACAGGCACCTTCGCCCACGCTGCCGAATCCACTCTGGCCCCGCGTGATGCGTCCAAACTGCAGATTGCTTCCGGCAGTGCCATGCTGGTGGACTTGCAAACCAATAAAGTCATTTATTCCAGTAATCCTGACGTGGTAGTACCCATCGCTTCGGTGAGCAAGTTGATGACCGGCCTGATTGTGCTGGAAGCCAAGCAGAACATGGACGAATACATCGACATCAACATCACCGACACGCCGGAAATGAAAGGTGTGTTCTCGCGGGTAAAGATCGGCAGCCAGATGCCGCGCAAGGAAATGCTACTGATCGCGCTGATGTCCTCGGAAAACCGCGCCGCGGCGAGCCTGGCCCATCACTATCCGGGTGGTTATGCAGCCTTCATTGCGGCGATGAACGCCAAGGCCAAGGCCCTGGGCATGACCAGCACCCACTATGTTGAGCCCACTGGCCTGTCGATTCATAACGTGTCGACTGCCCGCGACCTGAGCAAGCTACTGGCTTATGCGCGCAAATTTCCGATGCTGAGCCAACTGAGCACCACCAAGGAAAAAACCGTGGCGTTCCGCAAGCCCAACTACACCCTGGGTTTCTCCAATACTGATCACCTGATCAACCGCGCCAACTGGGACATCAAGCTGACCAAGACAGGCTTTACCAACCAGGCTGGTCATTGCCTGGTATTGGTGACCAGCATGGGTAACCGCCCGGTGTCGCTGGTGATCCTGGATGCCTTTGGCAAATTCACCCATTTTGCCGACGCCAGCCGGATTCGCAGCTGGGTCGAGACCGGCAAAGGCGGCGCAGTGCCGGACGTGGCGTTGCGCTACAAGGCTGACAAGAATCTGAAGAACCGGGGGAATGCGGTAGAAGTTCGCCGCTAACCTCACCAGCATTACTGAAGCACCGCAAACCAATGTGGGAGGGGGCTTGCCCCCGATAGCAGTGTGCCAGGCTATAAAACTTATCCTGATAGACCGCTATCGGGAGCAAGCCCCCTCCCACATTTTTATTTGCGCTCTGCCAGAACCTTGAGCGCCTGCGCTGCCGCTTGCTCCTGCCCCGCCTGGCCCGTTGCATTCGCCGCATTACGCCAGCGCTGCGCATCCACATTCGCCGGCAGCTGGCTCGGCCGCTGAGTCAGGATGGCCCAGTGCCCCGCGCTCTTCCACGCCGATTCGAAGTCGCTGAACCCCATGGTCAATCGGCGCTCGTTCCCGGAACGCAACAACACCGTACTCTTCTGCTGGTTGAACCCCACCACCACGACATAGCGCGCCCCGGACCAGAAGCTGGAGTTGATTCGCGCCATTACCGGGTAACCTGCCGCCACCTGCGCAAGCAGCGCAGTCAGCTTGGCATCCAGCGGGTAGACCATCAGCCCGTATTCACGGGCCAGTACCTGCATGTTGCGTTCAAGATCCGCCTCAGCGCCCGGAAGACGCAGCGGCTTATCCAAAAGCCCGGGTGTCATGACAATGCCTTGTTGCGACAGCATGCTGGCCAATGCCGTAGGACCGCTCTGATAAGCCTCGCTGCGGAAGGTCGGCACGCCGTTGAGTTCGACGCGCTCTGGCAGGCCAGGCAGTTTCGAGGGCTGGCTGGAACAGGCCACGAGCCCCAGGGTAACGGCCAGCAGCAGTGAGGTTCTAATGTTCGACCGTGTACACAATTTTTTGACTCTCTTGATCAACTGCCGGTGAAGGCCCCGATCATAGGGCGCTCTGCGACGTGGGTATAGCCCACTGAGCTAGTAAAGCCTTGCTGATAGAGCAAAGAAGTTGGACAGACTCGACCATTGGTCAATAACAGGCAACCGCCGTGTAGCTAGACTGTCCATTGAGAAGACTGTGTGTGCCCCAAGGGGCGAAAGGAGGCCCGAATGAGCCTTGCTACGACGATTTTCCTGTTGATCTGCGGTTGGCTGGCGGTCGCCGCCGCCATGCTGTGGGGCGTGATGCGCGTGACCCGCCGGCATCATCACCCCCACGTCAAACCCGCAGCCCCCGCCAAGCCGCCCAAGGCGACGGCGCATCATGCCTAGCCAGGCATGCAATTGAAGTCCTGAGTCGCCGCGATTTCCTTGCCGTGCCCATCCTCGAGGGTTGCACGCACGGTGGTACCCAGGCTCGACTCCACCAGGGTGTAGTGTTCGCCCGCCTTGAAATGCTTGTACTCGATCCGGCCCTGGCAATCCTGCTGGTTGTCGTCGCCTGGCTCCTCTTCAAATAACGTTACGTCCAGGCGATGGTCCCCCGGGGTCACTTCAAAATAGCGGCCGTCATTCACGCGCTGGCCGTCAACGCGCTCAGCCATCAGGTCGTTCGGTGCTTCTTCCTTCAAGCCGATCCAGGCTTCGCTGGGGTCAGCCTTGGGGATAGGGCCGGCGCAGGCCGAGAGCAACAATACAACGCCAAGTGCGGGAATCAACAACAGGGGTCTATGTGACATGGCAGGGCTCCAAAGGCATCAAAAAAAGGGGGTATCCGATGGCTGACAAGCTTGATCAGCCCGCCTTTGTAGAACAAATGAATACATATGAAACGATCTTCAGCCGTTAACTAAATCTTCCTTCACCTGGCTGAAAGGTGCGTGTTAGGTGGGTCGGGCAAGACTGCCGGGGTTTGCAACCCTGCTTTTCTCGGAGACTCACGCATGCTCGGGCTGGTAAAGACCGCACTGCAAAAGCCGTACACGTTCATCGTGTTGGCCATATTCATCTGCATCATCGGGCCCATGGCGGCCCTGCGCACGCCTACTGACGTGTTCCCCGATATCGGTATCCCGGTGGTCGCCGTGGTCTGGCAATACAACGGCCTGTCCCCGGACGCCATGGCCGGGCGGGTGATCTACACCTACGAACGCTCCTTGAGCACCACCGTCAACGACATCGAACATATCGAATCGCAATCGCTGCCCGGCATGGGCATCGTCAAGATCTTCTTCCAGCCGGGGGTCGATATCCGCACCGCCAACGCCCAGGTCACGGCGGTGTCACAAACCGTGCTCAAGCAGATGCCACCGGGCATTACCCCACCGCTGATCCTCAACTACAGCGCCTCCACGGTGCCGATCCTGCAAATGGCGTTCTCCAGCCCCAGCCTCTCGGAAGCCAAGATCCGCGACCTGGTGCAGAACAATATCCGCCTGCCCCTGAGCGCCCTGCCCGGCTTGGCTATGCCTACGCCGATGGGCGGCAAGCAACGGCAGATCACCCTCGACCTTGACCCGCAGGCCCTCGCCGCCAAAGGCTTGTCGGCCCAGGACGTGGGCAATGCCCTGGCGTTGCAGAACCAGATCATCCCGGTGGGCACCGCCAAGCTCGGCCCCAACGAATACACGATTTTGCTCAACAACAGCCCCAAGGCGATCGATGAGCTCAACGACCTGCCGATCAAGACCGTCGATGGTGCGCTGATCACCATCGGCCAAGTGGCCCACGTGCGCGACGGCTCGCCACCACAGACCAA
Source organism: Pseudomonas sp. Root569 (assembly GCF_001427465.1). Classification (NCBI taxonomy): domain Bacteria; kingdom Pseudomonadati; phylum Pseudomonadota; class Gammaproteobacteria; order Pseudomonadales; family Pseudomonadaceae; genus Pseudomonas; species Pseudomonas sp. Root569. The sequence continues at coordinate 236,722 of NZ_LMGQ01000012.1, forward strand.
CATCGTGCGCGTCGACGGCCATCGCGCGGTGCTGATGCCGGCGTTGAAGAACGGCAGCATCTCTACCCTGTCGATCATCGACGGCATCCGCCAGATGCTGCCACGCATCAACGAAACCCTGCCGCCTTCACTGAAAACCTCACTGCTGGGTGATGCCTCGGTGTTCGTCAAGCAATCGGTGGGCAGTGTGGCCCAGGAAGGCATCATCGCCGCGTTGCTGACCAGCGCGATGATCCTGCTGTTCCTCGGCAGCTGGCGCTCGACCCTGATCATTGCCGCGTCGATTCCCCTGGCGGTACTGTCGGCCATTGCGCTGCTGGCGGTCAGCGGGCAAACCCTCAACGTGATGACCCTCGGCGGGCTGGCGTTGGCGGTGGGGATCCTGGTAGACGACGCCACGGTGACCATCGAAAACATCAACTGGCACCTGGAACAAGGCAAGGCGGTGAAGACTGCGATCCTCGACGGTGCCGCACAAATCGTCGGCCCGGCATTCGTCTCGCTGCTGTGCATCTGCATCGTGTTCGTGCCGATGTTCTTGCTGCAAGGCATCGCCGGTTATCTGTTCCGGCCGATGGCCCTGGCGGTGATCTTTGCCATGGCCAGTTCGTTCATCCTGTCGCGCACCCTGGTGCCGACACTGGCGATGTTTCTGCTCAAGCCGCACACACCGGAGCCAGGCGTTGGGCATCATCCTGAAGACGCGTTCATCAACCACCATGAAGGCGAGCAGCACAAGCAGCCGCGCAATGCCGCGCTGCAAGCCGTATTGAATTTCCAGCAAGGTTTCGAGCGCCACTTCTCGAATATCCGCGACACCTACTATGGCTTGCTGACGTTGGCCCTGGGTCATCGCAAGCGCTTTATCGTGGGTTTTCTGGCCTGTGTACTCGCGTCATTCCTGCTACTGCCAAGCCTGGGCCAGGACTTTTTCCCGGCCACCGATGCAGGAGCCCTGGCGCTGCACGTGCGTTTGCCGCTGGGCACGCGCATCGAGGAAAGCGCCGCGGCCTTCGACCGCATCGAAGCGCGGATCCGTGAAGTGATCCCCGCCGAAGAACTGGACACCATCGTCGACAATATCGGCATCCCGCTAAGCGGCATCGACATGGCCTACAGCAGCAGCGGCACCATTGGCCCGCAGGATGGCGACATCCAGGTCACCCTGAAAAAAGACCATGCGCCCACTGCCGACTACGTGAAAAAACTGCGTGAAGCCCTGCCGCAGAGTTTCCCCGGCAGCCACTTCGCCTTCCTGCCGGCCGACATCAGCAGCCAGATCCTCAACTTCGGCGCGCCGGCCCCGCTGGATGTAAAAATCTCCGGGCGCAGCGATGAAGAAAACCGCGCCTACGCCGTGGAACTGGAGCGACGCCTGCAACATGTGCCGGGCATCGCCGACCTGCGTATCCAGCAGTCCACCGGCTATCCATCATTGCAGGTGAATGTCGACCGCATGCGTGCCAATGGCCTGGGCATCACCGAGCGCGACGTCACCAACAGCATGGTCGCCTCCCTCGCTGGCAGCTCGCAAACCGCACCGACCTTCTGGCTTAACCCGGCCAATGGCGTGTCCTATTCCATTGTTGCTGCCACCCCGCAATACCGCCTCGACAGCTTGCCGTCCCTGGAAGCGCTACCCGTGACCGGCGCCGATGGCCAGTCGCAGATCCTTGGCGGCGTGGCCACCATTTCCCGTGTGCAAAGCCCGGCGGTGGTCACCCACTACAACATCGAACCGACCCTGGACCTGTATGCCAACGTACAAGGCCGCGACCTCGGCGGCGTCGCCCGCGACGTGCAAAAAGTCCTGGATGACACCGCCGCCATGCGCCCCAAGGGCGCGACGATCAGCCTGCATGGGCAGATCGATGCGCTGCATGAGGCGTTCAGTGGCTTGAGTTTCGGTTTGCTCGGCGCGGTGGTGCTGATCTATCTGCTGATCGTGGTCAATTTCCAATCCTGGGCCGACCCCTTTGTGATCATCACGGCCTTGCCGGCTGCACTGGCGGGCATCGTGTGGATGCTGTTCCTCAGTGGTACCTCATTGTCGGTGCCGGCCCTTACCGGAGCCATCTTATGCATGGGCGTGGCCACCGCCAACTCGATCCTGGTGGTGAGCTTCTGCCGTGAACGCCTGGCCGAACATGGCGATGCATTGAAGGCGGCGCTTGAGGCGGGCTACACACGCTTCCGCCCGGTGTGCATGACCGCCCTGGCGATGATCATCGGCATGCTGCCCCTGGCGATTTCCGAGGAGCAAAACGCCCCGCTCGGCCGTGCGGTCATCGGCGGACTGATCTTCGCCACCCTCGCCACCCTGTTGTTTGTTCCCGTGGTCTTCAGCCTGGTCCACGGTCGTCACCCTACTCGCGCTGCAGCTGGAGAAACCGCACATGTCGTCTGATCAAAAACCCTCGCGCAAGCGTCTGATGCTCATGGGTGCCGGCGGCCTGACGTTGGCCGCCCTGTTGGTCGCCAGCGGCCTGCACGCTCGCACGCTGCACGAACAATCGGTCACTGCCTGGACCGAGGCCGCCGCCATCCCCCAAGTGATGGTGTTTCAACCCAAGCAGAACGCCGCCGGCGATACCCTGCGCCTGCCCGCGCACCTCGAGGCCTGGAGCAAGGCACCGATCCATGCGCGGGTCAGCGGCTACTTGAAGGACTGGAAAGTCGACATCGGCAGCCAGGTCCAGGCCGGGCAGATCCTCGCCGAAATCGACAGCCCCGACCTTGATCAACAACTGGCCCAGGCCCATGCGCGGCTGATCCAACAACAAGCGAATGCGCGCCTGGCCGCCACCAGCGCGACCCGTTGGCAAAACCTGCTGGCCAGCCACTCGGTATCGCGCCAGGAGGCCGATGAAAAAACCTCCAACGCCGCGGCGGCCAAGGCCAACGCCCAGGCCGCCGCTGCCGACTATGCGCGACTGTCGGCGCTGGAGAGCTACAAGACCATTCGGGCGCCATTCGCCGGCACCATTACTGCGCGCAACACCGATATCGGCCAGTTGATCAAGGCCGATACCGACAGCGACCCTGAGCTGTTCAACATTACCGACACTCACCAGTTGCGCCTGTATGTGCCGGTGCCGCAGAACTATGCAGCGGTGATCCATCCTGGCCTGGAAGCCGAGCTGACCGTGCCCGAACACCCTGGCGAGCACTTCAAGGCGCGCCTGATCGGTGACTCCACCGCCATCGACCGCCGCTCCGGCACCCTGCTTGCCCAGTTCGTCGCCGACAACCCCAACGGCGAACTGCTGCCCGGCGATTACGCCGAAGCCACCCTGCCGATCCCGGCCGATACCCATGGCGTGAGCATCCCGGCCAGCGCCTTGATCTTCCGCGCCCAGGGCACCCAGGTTGCGGTGCTGGACAAGCACAATCATGTGCACTTGCAAGCCATTCATATCGGCCTCGACCTGGGCGAACGCCTGGTGATCGACCAAGGCCTGAAGCCCGCCGACCGCATCATCGACAACCCGCCTGACGCCCTGCGCGAAGGCGACTCGGTGCAACTGGCTGACGCCTCCGGAGGTGCCCATGCGCCCAAGGCTTAAACCCCTCGCCGCACTGATGCTGCTGGCATTGCAGGGGTGCTCGATGGCGCCCACCTACACAATGCCGAGGGTGGACCTGCCGACTCATTACCGCGAACAGACCAGCGACGGACCGTGGCACAGCGCACAACCGTCCGACCAATTGGCGCCCGAATGGTGGAAGCTCTACAACGACCCAACGCTGGATAACCTGCAACAGCGCCTACTCCAGGCCAACCCCGACCTGGCGGCAGCGCTGGCGCATTTCGATGCGTCCCAAGCGTATGCCAGCCAGTTGCATGCCGGCCTGTTCCCGCAACTCACCGCCAGTGCACAACCGCTGCGCCAGCGACAATCGGATTCGCGACCGTTGCGGGGGAGCACGCAGCCGTCGGTGTACAACAGCAACACCGCCGGCTTTTCCCTGAGCTATGACCTCGACCTGTGGGGCAAAATCCGCAACCAAGTGGCTGCCGGGAATGCCCAGGCGCAAGCGTCCGCGGATGACCTGGCGGTGGCGCGATTGAGCCTTCAACACCAATTGGCGAGCTTGTATGTGCAGCTCAATGGGTTGGATGCACAGGGCCGGATACTCGACAGCTCACTGGAGGATTTCCGCCAGGCGCTACAGCTGACCCGCAACCGTTATGAAGGCCAGATTGCTTCGGAGCTGGACCTGACCCGCGCACAAAACCAACTGGCGCAAGCCAAGGCCGAACGCGATGAAGTGCGTGGGCAACGCAACCTGACCGAGCATGCCATTGGTGAATTGGTGGGGGTGGCGGCCAGCGATTTTTCATTGCCACCCAGCCCCCAGTTGCTTGCGTTGCCGGGGGTTCCGTCGCAGTTGCCGAGCCACCTGCTGCAACGCCGCCCGGACATCGCCGCGGCGGAACGACGGGTGTTTGCGGCCAACGCGAATATCGGCGTGGCCAAGGCCGCGTGGTATCCGGATTTCAGCCTGACCGGGTTGATTGGCGGGCAAACCCAAGGCGTGGGTAACCTGCTGTCTGCAGGCAATCGCTATTGGGCGCTGGGGCCGCTGGTGAATCTGCCAATCTTTGATGGAGGGCGGTTGAGTGCCAACGAACGCCAGGCCAAGGCCGAGTTTGAAGAGGCATCGGCGCAGTACCGTAGTCAGGTGTTGAAAGCCGTGAGAGAGGTCGAAGATAACCTGGGGCAGCTAAGGGATTTGCAGCAGCAAGCGCAGGATGAACAGGCAGCGGCGGATGCGGCACGGCATACCCAAGCCCTGGCGATGAACAGCTATCAGGCCGGGGCCGTGAGTTACCTGGATGTGGTCACCGCCCAGACAGCGGCGTTGCAGGCGCAGCGGACATTGCAGGCGGTGCAGACGCGGCAGTTGCAGGCGAGTGTGGGACTCGTGACCGCACTCGGCGGCGGCTGGCAGCCTGGGGCCTGACATCACCCTACACCCGATGGCGGTGAGTCAGTCAATGATGCTGTGATTCAAATACTGCAATCGGGAGCAAGCCCCCTCCCACACTGGTTCTGCGCCAGACACACAATGAATGAACACTGCGCAACTCATGTGGGAGGGGGCTTGCTCCCGATAGCGCCCTTCCAGACACATCCTGCCAAAAGCCTACCCGCCAGCTTCTTGCTCTGCGGTCTAGCCTCCCTAGACACATCTGAGAGGGCCAGCGAATGGCAGATTTACCCGCTTCACACCGCCTGCGCATCGGTCGATTCAGCGAGCCGAATCGCATCTACCTCATCACCACCAACACCCATGAACGCCTACCCATCTTCAGCGACTTTTATCTCGGTCGCCTGGTGGTCTGGCAATTTCGCATCGCTCAATACCAAAGACTGGCGAACTCTCTGGCATGGGTGATCATGCCCGACCACTTTCATTGGATCGTCGAGCTGCGAAAAGGCTCGCTGGCGGATTTGATGTGTCAGGTGAAATCGAAAAGCACGCGCACCGTGAATGGTGCAAGCGGCCGTAAGGGGCGGTTGTGGCAGGAGAGCTTCCATGACCGTGCCCTGCGCAAGGAAGATGACCTGGTGAAAATGGCACGGTATGTGGTGGCCAATCCATTGCGAGCGGGGTTGGTCGAGCGGATTGGCGACTACCCACTGTGGGATGCCATCTGGGTATAACTCCAAATACAATTCAAATGTGGGAGGGGGCTTGCTCCCGATAGCGGTGGTTCAGTTAATACACATGTACCTGACCCACCGCTATCGGGAGCAAGCCCCCTCCCACATTTTTTTACTGCATTTCAAGCGGCTAACTTGCCGCTGGCGATTGCCGTTGAGGCCGCCACCATCGCCCTTAACAACACCGCACATCCCGCCGCCAAATCATCCGGCGCGGCGTTCTCGATTTCGTTATGGCTGATGCCACCTTCACACGGCACGAAGATCATCCCCGCCGGGCCCAGCTCGGCGACGAAGATCGCGTCGTGCCCTGCCCCGCTGACGATATCCATGTTCGACAGGCCCAGGCTATTGGCCGCATCGCGCACGGCATCGACACAGCCTTTGTCGAAGTACAACGGCGGGAAATCAGCGGTAGGTTCCATCTCGTAAGTCAGGCCATGTTTGGCACAGGTGTCATCGATCACCTGGCGTACCTGGGCAATCATCGAATCCAACCGCGCAGGTTCCAGGTGACGGAAGTCGAGGGTCATGCGCACTTCACCGGGAATCACGTTGCGCGAGCCCGGATACGCCTGCAGGCAACCCACGGTGCCGCATGCATGAGGCTGGTGCCCAAGCGCGGCCGCATTCACCGCTGCCACCACCGCTGCCGCACCCACCAGGGCATCCTTGCGCAGGTGCATGGGCGTCGGCCCCGCATGGGCTTCCACGCCACGCAGTTTCAGGTCGAACCACTTTTGCCCCAGGGCGCCGAGCACCACGCCGATGGTTTTCTTTTCATCTTCCAGGATCGGCCCCTGTTCGATATGGGCTTCAAAATACGCGCCGACCTTATGCCCGCTCTCAGGGCGTGTGCCCGCGTAGCCAATCGCGTTCAATGCGTCGCCGACACTGACGCCATCTACATCGACCTTGGCCAAGGTATCGGCCAGGCTGAACTTCTCGGCGAACACCCCGGAGCCCATCATGCACGGCGGGAAACGCGAACCTTCTTCGTTGGTCCACACCACCACTTCCAGCGGCGCCTCGGTTTCGATCTTTAAATCGTTGAGCGTGCGCAACACTTCCACGCCGGCCAACACACCAAAGCATCCGTCGAACTTGCCGCCGGTGGGCTGGGTGTCGATGTGGCTGCCGGTCATCACCGGGGGCAGGTCGGGATTGCGGCCCGGGCGGCGGGCGAAGATATTGCCGATGCCGTCGACGGTCACTGTGCAACCGGCCGCTTCGCACCACTGCACGAAGAGGTCGCGGGCCTTGCGGTCGAGGTCGGTAAGGGCCAGGCGACACACCCCGCCCTTGGGGGTGGCGCCGAGTTTGGCCAGGTCCATCAGCGACTGCCACAGGCGGTCGCGGTTGATGTGCTGATGGGTCGATTGCAGAACGTCGAGGGCAGCGTTCATGGGGATCTCCTCAGGCTGTATTTCTTATGATTGCATTTCATATTCACTACAACGGTGATTTGGCAGCCACTGGGTTGGTCGCACGCTTGGCATTCAAACCGTAATACAACACTCCACCCAAGGCCGAGCCGGTAAACCAGCCATAGCTGTAGAACCAGCTGAACGCATCACTGCCCAGGGACAGCAGCGTCAGCACCACCGGCACACCAAAGGCGATAAAACCGCTCCAGTTCCAGGCGGGGTACACGTCATCGCGGTACAAGCCCGCCAGGTCCAGCTGCTGTCTGCGGGTGATGAAGTAGTCCACCACCATGATCCCGGCAATCGGCCCCAGCAGGCTCGAATAGCCCAGCAGCCAGTTGGAATACACCGTCTCCAGGCTCACATCGGAAACGATCAAGCCGAGTTTTTTCAGCAGCTCATGGGCCATCAGTGCCAGCCCGACCAGACCGGTCAGGATCACCGCCGTGGTGCGGTTGATCAGCTTGGGCGCAATGTTCTGGAAGTCGTTGGTGGGCGAGACAATGTTCGCCGCTGTGTTGGTGGACAAAGTGGCGACAATGATCAGCGCCATCGCCACGGCCACCCATACCGGGCTCTGGATATGGCCTATCAGGGTCACCGGGTCGGAGACACTGACCCCCACCAGTTTTACCGAGGCGGCGGTCATGATCACGCCGAGGGCGGCGAACAGGAACATGGTCAGCGGCAAGCCGAAAATCTGCCCGAGGATCTGGTCTTTCTGGCTCTTGGCGTAGCGGCTGAAGTCGGGAATGTTAAGCGACAAGGTAGCCCAGAACCCCACCATCGCCGTCAGCCCCGCCATGAAATAACCGGTGAGGCTCGCGCCTTCGGGGCGCTTGGGTGGGATCGCCATCAATTCGCTGAGGGACACATTCGGCATCGCCCACACCAGCAGGCCAACCCCCACGGCCACCAGCAGCGGTGCCGACAAGGTTTCCAGGCGCTTGATCGACTCGGCACCACGCAGCACCACCCACAGGTTCAGGCACCAGAAGATCATGAAACCGATCACCTCACCGGTACCACCAAGGGCCTTCCAGCCGTCGAAAATCGAACCCAGGAACAGGTGAATCGCCAACCCTCCAAACATCGTCTGGATACCAAACCAGCCACAGGCCACCAACGCGCGAATCAGGCACGGCACGTTGGAACCGAGAATGCCGAATGACGAGCGCAGCAGCACTGGAAACGGAATGCCGTACTTGGTGCCTGGAAAAGCGTTGAGGGTCAGCGGGATCAGCACCACGATATTGGCCAGCAGGATCGCCATCAGCGCCTCGCCCACCGACAGCCCGAAATACGCGGTGAGCACACCGCCCAGGGTGTAGGTGGGCACGCAGATCGACATGCCGACCCACAACGCGGTGATGTGCCATTTGTTCCAGGTGCGCTCGTGCACCTTGGTGGGTGCCATGTCGTGGTTGTAGCGAGGGCTGTCGAGGACGTCGGGGCCGGCGTCGAGTTCATACAGGCCGTTGCGCTCGATGACTTGCGATCTGTTCTGTTGCATGGCCGCTCCACGGTTTTTTTAAAATTATTGTTGCTCACCTGCACGTTGTGTCCAGGTGGCCGGAGTACCGCGTAAACAACATGACATCACGGGCTCCTGCCAGCCGCCACTGCACTCAATTACCGTGCCGACAACCCAACTTGAACCCGCACCGCTTATATAACGTGCTGATGTTATTCAACTTTCAGATTGTATTCAGGCGTCCGTCGACGTTATGCAGACTACATAACGCCAACGTTATCCGAACCGTCCGGACTCAATCTGGTGCAACACAATTATTTTTATTTGCCGACGCCGTCAAGAGGCATATCTCAAGCGTCTGATTTGCAATAAGAAATGTTGCTCAAAAGCAGAACCTGTCAAGTGCGTCAAAACGGTGAAGTGTTGCTACATTTTGGTGACTCAGTAATTTTTACTCTATAAATCAGTAGCTTAATGTCAGAAAAAGCTGAAGAAAAATCTTCTTGCTCAATCTAAAAACTCGGGCTAGTTTCTATTCCTGTCACCGATGACAGGAATTAACCGACCATCGGCGTGCAGCATTACAACACTTAGAACTGGCACAAGCCGGTCAAGCCTGTGAGGAACTCGACATGTCGCTGTTGATCCGTGGCGCCACCGTTATTACCCATGATGAAAGTTACCGCGCCGATGTTTTATGCGCAGGCGGTCTAATTCGCGCCATTGGCACGGATCTGGATATACCCGCCGGCACTGAAATACTCGATGGCAGCGGCCAATACCTGATGCCGGGCGGCATCGACCCCCATACCCATATGCAACTACCCTTCATGGGCACCGTGGCCAGTGAAGACTTTTTCAGTGGTACGGCGGCGGGTCTGGCCGGTGGCACCACATCGATCATCGACTTCGTGATTCCCAACCCGCAGCAATCGCTGATGGAAGCGTTTCACCAGTGGCGCGGCTGGGCAGAGAAGTCCGCCTCCGACTACGGCTTTCATGTGGCAATCACCTGGTGGAGCGAACAGGTACGCGAAGAAATGGCCGAGCTGGTCAGCCATCACGGCATCAACAGCTTCAAGCATTTCATGGCCTACAAGAACGCGATCATGGCTGCCGACGACACCCTGGTGGCCAGCTTCGAGCGCTGCCTGGAACTGGGCGCGGTGCCCACCGTACATGCCGAAAACGGCGAGCTGGTGTACCACCTGCAACGCAAGCTGATGGCCCAGGGCATCACCGGGCCGGAAGCGCATCCGCTGTCGCGCCCGTCCCAGGTGGAAGGCGAAGCGGCCAGCCGGGCGATTCGTATTGCCGAGACCATCGGTACGCCACTGTACCTGGTGCATGTGTCGACCAAGGAAGCGCTGGATGAGATCACCTACGCCCGGGGCAAGGGCCAGGCGGTCTACGGCGAGGTGCTCGCCGGCCACTTGTTGCTGGATGACAGCGTCTACCAGCACCCCGACTGGCAGACAGCCGCCGGCTATGTGATGAGCCCGCCTTTCCGCCCGCGCGGGCACCAGGAGGCTCTATGGCACGGCCTGCAATCGGGCAACCTGCACACCACCGCCACCGACCACTGCTGCTTTTGCGCCGAACAAAAAGCCGCTGGGCGTGACGACTTCAGCAAGATCCCCAACGGCACCGCCGGCATCGAAGACCGCATGGCGCTGCTGTGGCACGAAGGCGTCAACACCGGGCGCCTGTCGATGCAGGAGTTCGTTGCGCTGACCTCCACCAACACCGCGAAGATCTTCAACCTCTACCCACGCAAAGGCGCAGTGCGCGTAGGTGCCGACGCCGACCTGGTGCTGTGGGATCCGCAAGGCACGCGAACCATTTCGGCCAAGACTCACCATCAGCAGGTCGACTTCAACATCTTCGAAGGCAAGACCGTACGCGGCGTGCCGAGCCACACCATCAGCCAGGGCAAGCTGGTCTGGGCCGATGGCGACCTGCGCGCCGAACGTGGCGCCGGGCGCTATGTGGAGCGGCCCGCGTACCCGTCGGTGTTTGAGCAGTTGAGCAAGCGGGCGGAGCATTCCCGGCCGGTTGCTGTGAAGCGCTGATACCGCCATCGGGGGCAAGTCGAATCGTCGCACCGCCCCTCCCACATTTGATCGGGTTCACATAGATCCAGTGTGGGAGGGGGCTTGCCCCCGATGAGGCCAGTACAGCCAACAAAAATGCCCACATAGAGGCAATCCAAAAAAAACCGTGAGGCCACCACCGTGATCCAGACCCTGACCCACCTCCCCCACCCCCGAGAAGACGGGGCCACCCTCGCCAGCCAATTCACCGACCTAGCACCGCCCCTTAACGCCCGCCAAGCCCAACTGGAAGCCTCGCGCTGCCTGTACTGCTACGATGCGCCATGCGTGAATGCGTGCCCCAGCGAGATCGATATCCCGTCGTTCATCCGCAATATCCACACCGACAACGTCCAGGGTGCTGCGCAGAAAATCCTCTCGGCCAACATCCTCGGCGGCAGCTGCGCCCGAGTCTGCCCCACGGAGATCCTCTGCCAGCAAGCCTGTGTACGTAACAACGCCGAAGAATGCGCCCCGGTGCTGATCGGCCTGTTGCAACGCTACGCCATCGATAACGCGCACTTCAACGAACACCCTTTCCAACGCGCCGCGCCCACCGGCAAACGCATCGCCGTGGTCGGCGCCGGGCCGGCGGGCCTGGCCTGCGCCCACCGCGCTGCATTGCACGGCCATGACGTGGTGATTTTCGAAGCCCGGGAAAAAGCCGGTGGCCTGAACGAGTACGGGATCGCCAAATACAAACTGGTGGATGACTTTGCCCAGAAGGAACTGGATTTCCTCCTGCAGATCGGCGGCATCGAAATCCGCCACGGCCAGCGCCTGGGCGACAACCTGAGCTTGAGCGAGCTGCACCAGCAGTTCGATTCGGTGTTCCTTGGCCTAGGCCTGGCCGCCAGCAAACAGCTCGGCTTACCCCACGAAGAGGCCCCGGGCCTACTCGCCGCCACCGACTACATCCGCGAACTGCGCCAGGCCGATGACCTCAGCCAATTGCCCCTGGCCGACCGCTGCATCGTACTCGGCGCCGGCAATACCGCCATCGACATGGCCGTGCAGATGGCCCGCCTCGGTGCACGGGATGTGAACCTCGTGTACCGCCGCGGCCTCGCGGACATGGGCGCAACCCACCACGAACAGGACATTGCCAAGGCCAATCAGGTGCGGTTGTTAACCTGGGCCCAACCCGAAGAAGTGTTACTCGACGATCAGGGACGAGTCCGCGGCATGCGCTTCGCCCGTACTCACCTGGATAACGGTCGCCTGCTGCCCACTGGCGAAACCTTCGAGCTGGCCGCCGATGCGATCTTCAAGGCCATCGGCCAAGGGTTTGACGGCGACGCGCTGCACGACCCGCTGGCCCAGCAACTGCACCGCGTGGGCGAGCGCATCTTTGTCGACGAACAGCTGCGCACCAGCATCCCTGGCGTGTATGCCGGCGGTGATTGCGTCAGCCTCGGCCAGGACCTCACCGTCCAGGCCGTGCAACATGGCAAGCTGGCCGCCGAGGCCATGCACGCTCAACTCATGCTGAATGTGGAGGCTGCGTAATGGCCGATCTCTCGATTGTATTCGCCGGTATCAAGGCCCCCAATCCATTCTGGCTGGCCTCCGCGCCGCCCACCGACAAAGCCTATAACGTGGTCCGCGCTTTCGAAGCCGGCTGGGGCGGCGTGGTGTGGAAAACCCTTGGGGAAGACCCCGCGGCGGTCAACGTGTCGTCGCGTTACTCAGCGCATTACGGGGCCAATCGCGAAGTGCTGGGCATCAACAATATCGAACTGATCACCGACCGTTCCCTGGAGATCAACCTGCGGGAAATCACCCAGGTCAAAAAAGACTGGCCCGACCGTGCGCTGATCGTGTCGCTGATGGTGCCGTGCGTTGAAGAATCCTGGAAAAATATTCTGCCCCTGGTGGAGGCCACCGGTTGCGACGGCATCGAACTGAACTTCGGCTGCCCCCACGGCATGCCCGAACGTGGCATGGGCGCAGCGGTCGGCCAGGTACCGGAGTATGTGGAACAGGTGACACGCTGGTGCAAGACGTATTGCTCGCTGCCGGTGATCGTCAAGCTCACGCCCAACATCACCGATATCCGCGTGGCAGCAAGAGCAGCGTATCGCGGCGGTGCGGACGCGGTGTCGTTGATCAACACCATCAATTCCATCACCAGCGTAGACTTGGAGCGCATGGTCGCCCTGCCGGTGGTCGGCACTCAGAGCACCCACGGCGGTTACTGCGGTTCGGCGGTCAAGCCGATAGCACTGAACATGGTCGCCGAAATCGCCCGCGACCCGCAGACCCAGGGCCTGCCGATTTGCGGCATCGGCGGTATCGGCAACTGGCGCGATGCCGCGGAATTCGTCGCCCTGGGCTGCGGCGCGGTACAGGTGTGCACGGCGGCGATGCTGCATGGCTTCAGGATTGTGGACGAGATGAAGGACGGGCTGTCGCGTTGGATGGACAGCCAGGGTTACACCAGCCTGCAGGCATTTTCGCGGCGGGCCGTGGGTAACACTACAGACTGGAAGTACCTGGATATCAACTACCAGGTGATCGCCAGGATCGACCAGGCGGCGTGTATCGGCTGTGGGCGTTGCCACATTGCTTGTGAGGATACTTCGCACCAGGCGATCGCCAGTTTGAAGCAGGCAGATGGCACGCATAAGTACGAAGTGATTGATGATGAGTGCGTGGGCTGCAACCTGTGCCAGATCACCTGCCCGGTGGCGGACTGTATTGAGATGGTGCCGATGGACACCGGCAAGCCGTTTTTGAATTGGACGCACGATCCACGTAATCCTTATCGCGAGGCTGTGTAGGCCTTTTAGACCGCTATCGGGAGCAAGCCCCCTCCCACATTTGATCAGGTTCACATAGATCCACTGTGGGAGGGGGCTTGCCCCCGATGAGGCCCTCAGCCACACGACAAGACTCAAGGCTCCAACCCGATCCCTCGCAAAATAACGCTGGTCACCGTCTGAATCGCTTTCTCAAACTGCATATCCGACAAAGGCTGGTGATCATTCAAGATTTTCACCTGGTGATCAAAGTCGGCATAGTGCTGGGTCGAGGCCCAGATCATATACAGCAGGCTCGAAGGCTCCACCGGCAGGATGCGTTTGTCTTCCACCCACTGGCGAATCTTCGCCTCCTTCATCTTGGCCCAGTCGTACAGGCTTTCATCCAATGCCTCGCCGAGGGTCGGCGCGCCGTGGATGATTTCATTGGCCCAGACCTTGGAGCCATAGGGTCGCGTCCGCGAGCGCTGCATCTTGGCTCGGATATAACTGCTGAGCACCACCCGCGGGTCGTCGAAGGTCTCGAAGCTCAGGGCGTCCTGCTTCCACAGCTCGAGCAGGTCGAACAGCACCGCGCTGTACAGCTCGCTCTTGGTGGTGAAGTAGTAATGCAGGTTAGAGCGAGGCAGTTGCACCTCTTCGGCGATGTCGGCCATGGCGGTGCTGCCATAGCCTTTTTCGGCGAAGACTTTTTCTGCGGCCAACAGGATTTTCTCGACGTTGACTCGACGAATTCCACTCTTGTGATTGCCCATAAGGGCTCCCTGACAACAACACGGCCTAAAGACTACCACCGGCTCTAGATCGGGGCGACAGGCCAAGCCGAAACTTCGTACACTGCCCGCTCCTACCCATTGATTGGTATTGAACAATGTTGATCAAGAAAGCCCTGACCACCGTCGCCCTGCTCACCTCTCTGCTGGGCGCCTCGGCGGCATTTGCCCATGCCCACCTCGAGAGCGCAAAACCTGCGGCCAACAGCAATGTCGCCGCACCGAAAGACCTGCGCCTGACCTTCACCGAGGGCGTCGAAGCCACCTTCACCAAGGTGTCCCTGAGCAAGGACGGCACTGAAATCGCCATCAAGGACCTGGAAACCCCGGACGCGGACAAGAAAGTCCTGGTCGTGACCCCTGCTGCCCCGCTCGCGAGCGGCAATTACAAAGTGGTGTGGAATGCGGTGTCGGTCGACACCCACAAGAGCAGCGGTGAATACAGCTTCAAAGTCGGCCAGTAACCCATGACAACCCTGCTGGTGCTGTGCCGTTTCCTGCATTTTATCGTCGTGCTGCTCATGTTCGGGGCTTGCGTGCTCCGGCCCTGGCTGCTCGGCGCTCAGGTACAACCGGCTCTGGACCGGCAACTGCTATGCATCACCCGTGGCCTGGCCTGGCTGGGGCTTGGCTCCGGCGTGGCGTGGTTACTGCTGATCACCGCCAGCATGGCGGGCAGTTGGGACGCAGCGCTGCAACCGGCCACCGTGCGATTGGTGCTGGGCAAGACCTTTTTCGGCCAGGTATGGACCTGGCATCTGCTGCTGAATGTTCTGCTGGTGATCGTGCTGATCAAACCCTGGCCGGCCTTGCGTTTGCCGTTGATCACCCTACTGCTGGCGACTCTGGCACCGGTGGGCCATGGCGCCATGCTCGACGGGCTGAGTGGACAATTGCTGATCCTCAACCAAGTGGTGCATCTGCTGTGCGTAGGGGCCTGGCTGGGTGGGTTGCTGCTACTGGTGCTGATCCTCGGACACGCGCAAGACCAGCGGATGGAGCCGATTTTGCGGCGCTTCAGCGGCGTGGGTTACGGCCTGGTCGCAGGCTTGCTGGTAACCGGTTTGATCAACGTGCGCGTGCTCACCGGGCAACTTTGGCCCACGCCGTTGTTCAATGGGTTTGCCCTGATTCTGTTGATCAAGGTGATGCTGGTGCTGGGCATGTTGGCGCTGGCGCTGCTGAACCGGTTGCGCCTTGATCGCTGCGAACAGCGGCTGGGCAGCTTGAAGGCCAGTGTGATGGTGGAGTGGCTGCTGGGGGTCTGCGCAGTAGCCGCCGTTTCACTCCTTGGCACCCTGCCTCCGATGGTCCTGGCGGGATAAATCCACGGCAATTTTTTAAAGTTGAACTCGGTCAATGTGGGCGGGGGGCTTGCTCCCGATAGCGGTGTATCAGTCATATCATCTGTGACTGACACACAGCTATCGGGAGCAAGCCCCCTCCCACATTTGGCCGTGCCCGCTTTATATCAAGGCTCGGCAGGTCATCGTATAACTTCTGCTTGACACACCCAGAAAACCCCGTAAATATCCCGCCCAATGTTGTACGACGACGTATAACAAATAATAAAAACAACAAAAGAAAGGGAGCCTCACTGTGAGTCAATTCGCCCGCAATTCCTGCTCGTGCCTCGGCCTTATAGGTCTCGGCGGCCTGGCGCTGACCCTGCCCCTCGATACCAATGCCGAAGGCTTCATCGAAGATGCCAAGGCCACGCTCAACCTGCGCAACGCCTACTTCAACCGCAACTTCACCAACCCGACCAACCCCCAGGGCAAGGCCGAAGAGTGGACGCAGAACTTCATTCTCGACGCCAAGTCCGGCTTTACCCAAGGCACCGTGGGCTTCGGGATCGATGTGCTGGGCCTGTATTCGCAAAAACTCGATGGCGGCAAAGGCACCGCCGGTACCCAGTTGCTGCCGGTGCATGACGATGGCCGCCCCGCCGATAACTTCGGCCGCCTGGGCGTGGCGCTGAAGACCAAGCTGTCGAAGACCGAATTGAAGGTGGGCGAATGGATGCCGGTGCTCCCGATCCTGCGTTCCGATGATGGCCGTTCCCTGCCCCAGACCTTCCGGGGCGGCCAGGTCACGTCCAATGAAATTGCCGGCCTGACCCTTTACGGCGGCCAATTTCGCGGCAACAGCCCGCGCAACGACGCGAGCATGGAAGACATGTTCATGAACGGCAAAGCCGCCTTCACCTCGGACCGTTTCAACTTCGGTGGCGGCGAATACACCTTCAATGACAAACGCACCCAGGTTGGCCTGTGGTACGCCGAACTCACCGATATCTACCAGCAGCAATACCTCAACTTCACCCACAGCCAACCCGTGGGCGACTGGACCCTGGGCGCCAACCTCGGCTTCTTCAACGGCAAGGAAGACGGCAGCGCCCTGGCCGGCGACCTGGATAACAAGACCGTGTCCGCCCTGCTCTCAGCCAGATACAACGGCCACACCTTCTACGTCGGCCTGCAGAAGCTCACCGGCGACAGCGTGTGGATGCGCGTCAACGGCACCAGTGGCGGCACCTTGGCCAACGACAGCTACAACGCCAGCTACGACAACGCCAAGGAAAAATCCTGGCAGTTGCGCCATGACTTCAACTTCGTGGTGCTCGGCGTCCCCGGGCTGACCCTGATGAACCGCTATATCAGTGGCAGTAACGTGCACACCGGGGCGATCACCGATGGCAAGGAATGGGGACGCGAATCGGAGCTGGCCTACACGGTGCAAAGTGGTGCGTTGAAAAACCTAAACGTGCGGTGGCGCAACTCCACCATGCGCCGGGATTTCAGCAATAACGAGTTTGATGAGAACCGGGTATTTGTCAGCTACCCGATATCACTGCTTTAAATGTGCCAGAGCTTTTGTAGGAGCGAGCTTGCTCGCGAGAAACCTATGGGCACCGCGTTTATTCAGTAACCACACGTTATCGTTAACGTTTTTCGCGAGCAAGCTCGCTCCTACTGGAAGGGCGTTGACAACACAGGGAATCCCTAACACTATTTCCTCATAGTCATACGACAACCTACAACAAAAATTGGAATGCTCATGACCACCACCACGCCCGCCCCCTTCAACCGCCTGCTATTCACCGGTGCCGCCGGCGGCCTCGGCAAAGTCCTGCGCGAACGCATGCGCCCTTACGCCAAGGTCCTGCGCCTGTCGGACATCGCCGACATGGCCCCCGCTGTCGGCGCTCACGAAGAAGTACAGCCTTGCGACCTTGCCGATAAACAAGCTGTGCACCAGTTGGTGGAAGGCGTCGACGCCATCCTGCACTTTGGCGGCGTATCGGTGGAGCGTTCCTTCGAAGAAGTCCTCGGCGCCAATATCAGCGGCATTTTCCATATCTACGAAGCCGCCCGTCGCCATGGGGTCAAGCGTGTGATCTTCGCCAGCTCCAACCATGTGATCGGCTTCTACAAGCAGGGCGAACAACTCGACGCCCACTCCCCTCGCCGTCCTGACAGCTACTACGGCCTGTCCAAGTCCTACGGCGAGGACATGGCCAGTTTCTACTTCGACCGCTACGGCATCGAGACCGTGAGCATCCGCATCGGCTCCTCGTTCCCGCAACCGCAGAACCGCCGGATGATGCACACCTGGCTGAGCTTCGATGACCTGACCCAGTTGCTCGAGCGCGCGCTGTATACGCCCAACGTCGGCCACACCGTGGTCTACGGCATGTCGGCGAACCTCGACACCTGGTGGGACAACCGCTACGCCGCGCACCTGGGCTTTGCTCCCAAGGACAGCTCCGAAGTGTTCCGCACCCAGGTTGAAGCCCAGCCACCGGTCGCCGCCGATGACCCGGCCGCGGTCTACCAGGGCGGGGCTTTTTGCGCGGCAGGGCCGTTCGGTGACTGAGTGCACAGCAACCCAAGGGAATGAGTGGCCATGAGCGCTGAATTGATTGTCGACGTCCGCAACGCTGTGGGCGAATGCCCGGTGTGGGTGCCCGAAGAAAACGCCTTGTATTGGGTGGATATCCCCAACGGCAGCCTGCAACGCTGGGACGCCGCCACCGGCTACCTCAGCGCGTGGAAGGCACCACAGATGCTCGCCTGCATCGCACGCACTCAAGCGGGCAACTGGGTGGCAGGCATGGAAACCGGCTTCTTTGAACTGACCACCCACAATGACGGTAGCCTCGATACTACGCTCCTGGCTGGTGTCGAACACCCGCGTCCGGACATGCGCTTGAACGATGGTCGCTGTGATCGCCAGGGCCGTTTCTGGGCAGGAAGCATGGTGCTGGACATGGGCTTGAACGCGGCCGAGGGCATTCTTTACCGCTATGCGTCCGGGGGCGCGCCCCACGCGCAACTGGATGGCTTCATCACCCTCAACGGCCTGGCCTTCAGTCCCGATGGCCGCACGATGTACGCCTCGGATTCGCATCCGCAGGTGCAGCAGGTGTGGGCCTTCGACTACAACACCAACACCGGCACGCCGTCCAATCGTCGCCTGTTTATCGATATGAACCACTTCCCCGGCCGCCCCGACGGCGCTGCCGTGGACGCCGAGGGCTGCTATTGGATCTGTGCCAATGACGCCGGGCTGATCCACCGTTTCACCCCTGAGGGCCGCCTGGATCGTTCCCTCAGCGTACCGGTGAAAAAACCCACCATGTGCGCCTTTGGCGGCAGCCGCCTGGACACCCTGTACGTCACCTCGATCCGTGACGATGCGAGCGAACAGTCGCTGTCCGGCGGCGTATTCGCGCTCAACCCAGGCGTCAAGGGTCTGGCCGAACCGCACTTCATCCTCTAGCTGTACTGCTGTGCCTTGAATACAACAATAACAAGACAGGAGTGACACCCCATGGACTTCAAACGCACCTTGCTCGCCGCCGCACTCATCACCCTCAGCAGCGCCGCCCACGCGCTGGAAATCAAATTCGCCGACATCCACCCCGCCGGCTACCCCACCGTGGTCGCCGAAGAAAACATGGGCAAGGCCCTTACCAAAGCGAGCAACGGCGAACTGACCTTCAAGTACTTTCCCGGCGGTGTGCTCGGCTCCGAGAAAGAAGTGGTCGAACAGGCCCAGGTCGGCGCAGTCCAGATGACCCGCGTCAGCCTCGGCATCGTCGGCCCGGTGGTGCCGGATGTGAACGTGTTCAACCTGCCGTTCGTGTTCCGTGACCAGGCGCATATGCGCAAGGTCATCGATGGCGAGATCGGCGACGAAATCCTCGCCAAGATCACCAACTCCGAGTTCGGCCTGGTGGCCCTGGCCTGGATGGATGGCGGCACGCGCAACCTCTACACCAAGAAGCCGGTGCGTAAGATCGAAGACCTCAAGGGCATGAAGATCCGTGTGCAAGGCAACCCGCTGTTTATCGACGCCTTCAACGCCATGGGCGCCAACGGCATCGCAATGGACACCGGCGAAATCTTCAGCGCCTTGCAGACCGGGGTCATCGACGGTGCGGAAAACAACCCGCCGACCTTGCTGGAACATAACCACTACCAGAACGCCAAGTACTACACCCTCACCGAGCATCTGATCCTGCCGGAACCCATCGTGATGTCGAAGATCACCTGGAACAAGCTCAGCCCCGCGCAGCAGGACATGGTCAAGCAAGCCGCCAAGGCCGCCCAGGCCGACGAGCGTGTGCTGTGGGACAAGAAATCCGCCAGCAGCGAGGAAAAACTCAAGGCTGCCGGTGTCGAGTTCATCACGGTCGACAAAAAGCCCTTCTACGACGCCACCGCCCAGGTGCGCGCCAAGTACGGCGCACCGTATGCAGACATGATCAAGCGCATCGACGCCGTTCAATAATCTCCCTGCTCCCTGCATAAGGCCCGGCGCGGTCGGCATCGACGCGCCCGGTCACGGTGAACGCCATGAAGAATCTACTGCTGCGCATCAATGACCGTATCTACATGACCTGCATCTGGGTCGCCGGCCTCTCGGTCCTGGGGGTGGCGCTGATCATTCCCTGGGGCATCTTCGCCCGCTACGTCCTCGGCACCGGTTCCAGCTGGCCGGAGCCCACTGCGATCCTGCTGATGCTGGTGTTCACCTTTATCGGCGCCGCCGCCAGTTACCGAGCCGGCGCGCATATGTCGGTGGCGATGGTCACCGACCGCCTGCCCCCCGCCCAACGCCGCATCGTCGGCATCTTCTCGCAACTGTTGATGGGCACCATCTGCCTGTTCATGACCCTCTGGGGCACCAAGCTGTGCCTGTCGACCTGGAACCAGTTCATGAGCGCGATCCCCACCCTGCGCGTGGGCATCACCTACATGCCGATCCCCATTGGCGGCCTGCTGACCCTGATCTTTGTGGTGGAAAAACTCCTGCTCGGGGACCAGAGCAACCGGCGCGTTGTGCGCTTCGACCTGGTGGAAGAAAGCGAAGGGGCTGCCTGACTATGGACGCATTGATTCTGTTGGGCAGCTTTATCGCCTTGATCCTGATTGGCATGCCGGTGGCCTACGCCCTCGGGCTGTCGGCGCTGATCGGCGCGTGGTGGATCGACATTCCCTTCCAGGCCTTGATGATCCAGGTGGCGGGCGGGGTGAACAAGTTTTCGCTGATGGCGATTCCGTTCTTCGTGTTGGCCGGCGCAATCATGGCCGAGGGCGGCATGTCGCGGCGCCTGGTGGCGTTTGCCGGGGTGCTGGTGGGCTTTGTGCGTGGCGGCCTGTCCCTGGTCAACATCATGGCCTCGACGTTTTTCGGCGCGATTTCCGGCTCGTCGGTGGCCGATACCGCCTCGGTCGGTTCGGTGCTGATCCCGGAAATGGAACGCCGTGGCTACCCGCGAGAGTTCGCCACGGCGGTAACCGTGAGTGGCTCGGTACAGGCGCTGCTGACGCCGCCCAGTCACAACTCGGTGCTCTACTCCCTGGCTGCCGGCGGCACGGTGTCGATCGCCTCATTGTTCATGGCCGGCGTGGTGCCGGGCCTTTTAATGAGCGCGTGCCTGATGGTGCTGTGCCTGATCTTCGCAAAAAAGCGCAACTACCCCAAAGGCGAAGTCATCCCGCTCAAGCAGGCGCTGAAAATCTGCGCTGATGCGCTCTGGGGCCTGATGGCCATGGTGATCATCCTTGGCGGCATCTTGTCGGGCATCTTCACCGCCACCGAGTCCGCGGCCATCGCGGTGCTGTGGGCGTTCTTCGTCACCATGTTCATCTACCGCGACTACAAGTGGAGCGAGCTGCCCAAGCTGATGCACCGCACGGTGCGCACCATTTCCATCGTGATGATCCTCATCGCCTTCGCCGCCAGCTTCGGCTACATCATGACCCTGATGCAGATCCCGGCGAAGATCACCACGCTGTTCCTGACCCTGTCGGACAACCGCTATGTGATCCTGATGTGCATCAACGTCATGCTGCTGTTGCTTGGCACGGTAATGGACATGGCGCCGCTGATCCTGATCCTCACGCCGATCCTGATGCCGGTGATCCTCGGCATCGGCGTCGACCCGGTGCACTTCGGCATGATCATGCTGGTCAACCTCGGCATCGGCTTGATCACGCCTCCGGTGGGCGCGGTGTTGTTCGTCGGCGCGGCGGTGGGCAAGGTCAGCATCGAGAAAACCGTGACCGCGCTGCTGCCGTTCTATGCGGTGTTGTTTCTGGTGCTGATGGCCGTCACCTACATCCCGGCGTTGTCGTTGTGGTTGCCGAGCGTGGTGCTGTAACCCAATCGTCAGAACAGAGGTGAGCAAATGTGGGAGGGGGCAAGCCCCCTCCCATATTTTGTTCCGCATTGTGTCAGGGTGAGGGTGGTGAATTTTTCAGGCGCCCCGCAGTATCGATACTCACCACCACCGACAACCCCGGCCGCAACCGCTCACTCTCGGCCTGATCCGGGTCTACGGTAATCCTCACCGGCACGCGCTGGGCGATCTTGACGAAGTTGCCGGTAGCGTTGTCGGCCTGCAACAGGCTGAACTCGGACCCGGTTGCCGGTGAGATGTGCTGCACCGTGCCATGGAATTTGCGGTGGTTCAGCGCGTCCACGGTGAAGGTCACCGGCTGGCCCACCTGCACATTGTCCATCTGGGTTTCTTTCATATTGGCGATCACCCACAGCTGCTTGGGCACCAGGGCCATCAATTGCGCGCCGGAGTTGACGTAGGCGCCCAGGCGCACGCCGATCTGCCCGAGCTGGCCGTCGCGGGGGGCGGTGATGCGGGTGTTGGACAAGTCGATCCGTGCCAGTTCCACCGCCGCCTCGGCACTCGCCACTGCCGCCTCCAGGGAGCCGCGGTTGACGATGACGGTCTGCAGGTCCTGGCGGGCAATTTCCAGGCTGGCCTGGGCCTGGGCCACGGCGGCGATGGTCTGGGCATTGGCGGCGCGGGTCACGTCCAGCTCGCGCTTGGACACCGAGCCGTCGCTGATCAGCTCTTCATTGCGGCGCAGATCCGCCGTACTCTTGCGCGCCTGGGCCTGGCTGTCCACCAATGCGGCCTGACGCAGCTTTATGGTCGCTTCGGCGCTGTTGCGTTGCTGAACCACATTGGCCAGCGACGCCTTCTGCACCGCCAGTTGCGCCAGCGCCTGGTCCAGGCGCTGCTTATAGATACGGTCGTCCAGGCGCACCAGCAGGTCGCCGGCTTTCACATACTGGAAATCCTGCACCGGCACTTCAAACACATAGCCGCTGAGCTGCGGGCCGATAATCGTCACCTGTCCGCGCACCAGGGCGTTCTCGGTGGTCTCCACCGCGCTGCTGAACGGTGGCAACTGCCAGGCATACAGCACGATCAACACACCGATGATGGCAATCGCGGCAAAGCCCAGGGACGAGAGGATACGCACCCGCAGGGAACGCGGCTCGGTCACCGTGGCGCCGGGCGGCGTGGTGCCTTCCGGGGTCGCGGCGATGGCGTTGGTGGTCGTGGTGGTAGAAGTCGGTTCGGTCATGAAGAAGCGCCGCTGGGTTGAACGGGAGGGGTTGCTGCCTTGGTGGTGCTCATCAGCCACAAGCTGCGGGTAAAGATCCAAAGCATGGTCAGCATCGCGATAATCGCGATCAGCATGAAGACATCGTTGTAGGCCATGACGTTCGCCTCACGGGTGGCCGCCGTGGCCAGGCTGCGAATACCCATGAGGTTGCGCAGCTCAGGGTCGGCGGCGATCCCACCGTAGGCCGAACCGCCGCTTTGCACCCGCGCCGCTACACGTGGATCGATCAAGGTCAGGTGCTCGACGATCATGCTCGAGTGATACTTCTCGCGCACGATCTGGAAGGTGCCGAGCAAGGCCGCGCCGATCAGGCCGCCGAGGTTCTGGCAAATCCCGAACATCACCGAGAAGCTCACCAGGTTGCGTGGGTTGGTCAGCACGTTTTTTGTGCCCAGCACCATGGTCGGCCCGAGGAAGAACGTGCCGCCAAAGCCTAGCAGGAACTGGCTGATGTAGAGGTTTTGCGGACGGGTCAGGTTGCTGGAGAAACTGTCCATGACCGAGCCTGTGGCCATCAGCGCCAGGGAAATCACCAGGGGCATCAGCAGGTGCGCCGGGTTGATCGTCAATGCGCTGACCACCAGCCCGGCGATCGCGCCGGCCAGCATCACCACATACAGGGTATGCATCTGCTGGTAGCTCATGTTGAGCATCTGCATGAACCCCACTGCACCGGTGGATTGCTCGGACAGCACCATACGGATCAGCACCACCGCCAAGGCCAGGCGAATCATCGCGCCACTGCCCAGCCAGCGCGTCATCAGCATCGGGTTGCTGCGGTTATGCTCGATGGCCAGCCCCGTCATGATCAGCACCAGGGAACAGGCCGAGGCCACGCCGATCCAGGGTGCTTCCAGCCACCAGTCGATACGCCCCAACGACAGCACCGCGCAGAGCAAGGCCACGCCGCTGGCGAGGATGGCGAAGGTGAGAAAGTCGAGTTTTTCAAAGGTCTTGAAGCGGTCGCCGGGTGGCAGCTTGAGCAGGAACACACAGCCCAGGCAGATCAAGGCCAGGCCCAATTCGAACAGGTATAGCCCGCGCCATTCGGCGATCTGCAGCAAGTCTTCGGAAAACAACCGCGCCAACGGTAACGCAAGCTGCGCGGTGCCCAAGCCGAGCACCAGGGCTTTCAAACGCCACTTCGCTGGGAACGCCTGGATCATGTAGTACAGGCCCAGTGAACTCAGTGCCGCGCCGACCATGCCGTGAGCGGCGCGCACGGCGATGGCAGAGTTGAGGTCGTTGACAAACAAATGCCCGAAGGTCACCAGCGCATAGAGCACCAGGAACACCTCGGTAAACGCGCGCAGGCCGAACTGCTGGCGAAACTTCACCAGCAGCAGGTTCATGCACACGTTGGTCATTACATAGGCGGCCGGCAGCCAGGCCATTTCAGCAGTAGTCGCGCCCAGGGCGCCTTGCAGGTATTGCAGGTTGGCGATGACCAGGGCATTGCCCAGGCCACCAGTGATCGCCACCAGCACTCCGACCATCGCGTACAGCCAGCGTTTGTGGGTGGGGTGCAGCGGCGTCGACGGCGAACCGGGCAGGCTCGGGCGCTCGTGGGGCTGCCAGGTGTGGGGGGTGTATTTATCCATTCGGTGACCTTGATGACCCGACGGGTTAAGTCGGTAAAACCATTACTCAGGCACAGTAAACCTGAGCGGCGTTCATCTTGCCATCTCGGACGTATCGGTAAGCGCCCATCCAGCCAGTCACACGCTGCTTTCTTTGCTCGAAGACAGTGCCGCCATGATCTCGGTGCGACAAGACACTATGATGTCGATCATAATCAAAACAGTTGACAGCTTTGATTATGATCGACATCATAAATTCACCAGCGCATGTCTCTGTGGCTGTTCGGCGCAGATCGCCGTCTCCGATCAACGTGTATGGAATCGAAATGAACGCCAATCCTTTGTTTGAACCCTACACACTGGGCGCACTGACGCTTTCCAACAGAGTGGTAATGGCACCACTGACGCGGAACCGCGCAGGGGCGGGCTTTGTTCCGAGTGAGTACGCTGCAACCTATTACAGCCAGAGAGCGTCGGCAGGCCTGCTGATTTCTGAGGCGACCCAGATCTCGCAGCAAGGTCAGGGCTATCAGGATACGCCCGGTATCTATACCAAGGCGCAGATTGAAGGCTGGCGCCCAGTCACCGACGCCGTTCATGCCAAAGGCGGGCGCATTTTCTTGCAGCTGTGGCATGTCGGGCGCGTATCCCACGTCGACCTTCAGGCAAACGGTGCTGCGCCGGTGGCGCCTTCCGCCCTGCAAGCCGCGACAAAAGTCTTCGTCAACAACCGCTTCGAAGATGCCTCGGCCCCCAGGGCGCTTGATATAGAGGAGTTGCCGGGGATCGTTAATGACTTTCGCCAAGCGGCGATAAACGCCATCGCCGCGGGGTTCGATGGCGTAGAAATCCACGGCGCTAACGGTTATCTACTCGATCAGTTCCTCAAGGACGGCGCCAACATTCGCACCGATGCCTACGGTGGCTCGGTTGAAAACCGTGCGCGATTGCTGCTCGAAGTCACGGCTGCAGTAGTGGATGAGATCGGTGCTGATCGAACCGGCATCCGTATTTCGCCGGTGTCACCAGCCAATGGGGTTTCAAGCAGTGATCCGCAGCCGCAATTCGACTACGTCGTCGAACAGCTCGATGCCTTGGGCCTGGTTTACCTGCATGTGGTTGAAGGGGCCACCGGCGGGCCGCGCGACGTCTGCCCTTTTGACTTTGGCGCGCTACGCCAGCGCTTCAAAAATACCTACATCGCCAACAACGGCTATGACCTGGATCTGGCGACCTCCCGACTCAACGACGACAAGGCTGACTTGATCGCCTTTGGACGCCCGTTCATTGGCAACCCGGATTTGGTCGATCGGCTCAAAAACAATGTCCCCTTATCCGCAATCGATCCGACGACGCTGTATGGCGGCGGTGCAGCGGGCTATATCGACTATCCGGCGCTTGGCGAAACCAGCTCCGCACAGGGCTGAACAGCCTGGAAGCTGACCTGACTCAAACTCATGAACCGGCATTGAATAAACCGTGATCAAGGTGCATGCCAGCGGGGCAGAGCGAAGGGCAAAGTGCTCATCAGGATCATATGAGCAAGCACTCAATAACAGGCTGAATATCAAATGAAAACATCTTCGCAAAGAACCGCAATAGTGACGGGAGCATCGTCCGGTATTGGTCAAGCGACTGCGCAGGCGCTGGTGCGTGCCGGCTATAGGGTATTCGGCACAAGTCGCAAGGCGGGTGCCAGCGCAACGCAGGTATCCATGCTCACCTGCGACGTGACAGACGACGACTCTGTCAGTGCGCTCGTGCGCACCGTACTCGAACAGACCGGGCGGATCGATCTGTTGGTCAACAATGCCGGCATCGGTATGCTCGGTGGCGCTGAAGAGTTCTCGATCCCGCAGGTCAAGGCATTGTTCGATGTCAATCTGTTCGGGGTGATTCGCATGACCAACGCGGTATTGCCGCTGATGCGCCAAGGTGGACAGGGGCGCATCATCAATATCGGATCGATCCTAGGCGTAGTGCCCGCGCCCTACTCCGCTCATTATTCGGCGGTCAAGCACGCGCTGGAGGGCTATTCGGAATCTCTTGATCACGAGGTACGCGCATTCGCTATTCGCGTTTCGGTCATCGAGCCCGCATTCGTGCGAACCGTCTTCGATCAAAACGGCATCGAGCCGGACTCGCCGTTGACGGAGTACGATCAGCCTCGGTCCGGGTTCCGGGCACTGCTGGGCGAGGTAATGCCCAAGGCCGACCTCCCAGACGTCGTGGCGGCAGTCGTAGTGAAAGCCGCGACCGATGCCCGCCCTCAGCATCGCTACACGGCTGGCAAGGCAGCGCGACAAATCAGCCTGCTGCGCCGCTTCGCCCCCGCCGGGTTCTTCGACACGGCCTTGCGCAAGCAATTTCGCCTGCCGGTTTGAATCACTAGACGTGCGGTTGTGCGCATTCAGCATGCGCATTCCAAATCAGACCCAACCCAGCCAACTCCAATAAGTGGCCGCAAACACCAACATCAACCCGTAACCAATCAACGTCACCAGGATCCCCACCTTGGCAAACTGCCGCGCCGTAAACGTCCCGGTGCCCAAACACACCATATTCTGCGGCGCATTGATCGGCAGGATAAACCCATAGCTCATCACAAACCCCAGCAGCATCGTCATCCCCAACCGATTGAACTCAGTCGGCAAGGTCTGCAACACCGCGATCAATATCGGCAGCAACGCCGAGGTCAGCGCCGTCGCACTGGCGAACCCCAGGTGAATCACGATCAAAAACGCCGCCAGGATTGCAAACACTCCTAACGGCCCGACAAGGCCCAACCCGGTATGCGTCACCACCTGCGAGCCCAGCCATTGCCCAGCCTGGGTGGTCAGCAGTGCGGTACCCAGGCTGATACCCACGCCGAACACAATCACAGTGCCCCAGGGGATGCGCGACTGCACATCCTTCCAAGTCATCACACCGATGCCCGGCAGCAGCAAAAAGACCAGACCTGCATAGGTCGTCGAAGTAGTGTCAAACGCGTGCAGGCGGCCTTCGGTGGCCCAGGCCAGCAACAGCAACACCGAGACCGCCAACAGGCGCTTCTGCGGTCCGGTCATCGGGCCGATGTCCACCAACGATTGGGCCACCGCTTCCTTGCCGCCAGGAATGCTGTCGGTTTCCGGCGGCAGCAACTTGATCACCAGCAACAGCAATACCGCCGACATGATCACTGCCCACGGCGCGCCGGCGATCAGCCAGTCGATCCACGACACGCGCTGGCCGAGCATCTTGTCCATAAAGCCCACGGTCAACAGGTTCTGTGCAGCGGCGGTCTGGATACCGACATTCCAGATGCTGGTGCCCTGGGCCACCACGATCATCAGCCCAGCGGCGATGTTCGAGCGTTTGTCGACGCCAAACGCGGCAACCACCCCCATCATGATCGGCACCACGCAGGCACTGCGCGCCGTGGCGCTGGGTACAACGAGGCTGAGCAGGATAGTCACCGCAATCGCCCCCAGCAAAATACCGCGCGTACTGGTGCCGACCCGGGTCAGGGTCACCAGGGCGATGCGTCGGTCCAGGCCCGTGTGGGTCATGGCCGCAGCTATGAACAACGCCCCCGCCACCAACGCCAGCGCCGGGTTGGAGAAGCCGGTGAGCGCCATGCTGATGGCCGGGCTGGAGCCGATCAGGTGCGTGGGATCTTGCAGCGACGGCGCGGTGCCCAGCAGAAACGCCATGAGCGAGGTGATCATGATCGCGCTGGCTTCATAAGAAACCGCCTCGGTGATCCACACCACCACGGCAAACGCAAGGATCGCCAGCATGCGGTGCCCGGCCACCGGCAGGTCGGCGGGCAGCGGCAACAGCAGGACGCCGACCATCACCAGCACGCCGCCCACCAGGCCCAGGGGTAATTTGAAGGATGCCGTGGTTATTGCCGGGGCGCTCATGGGGGGTCTCCGTCGGCCTGTTAATCAGGCAGACACCATGGACCCATTCGCCGCAGCAGGCGTTGACGGGCATCAACACACCACGCCGCCGCACCACCCGAAGAGGTTCAGCGCAATGCGTTAGCCAGCATTCCAACCGCGACCACCACACACAGGCTGGCAAAACCCACCTGCAAGCTGCGTGCAGGGATCACCGAACACAGGCGTCGCCCGGCCAGCATGCCGACGATGCTTGCGCCGATAAACACCCAGCCTACAGGCTCGATGCTAACCCCGGCATGAAACGCCCCTACCACGCCGATCAGGGAAAGCAGGCTGACCACCATCAACGAAGTCGCGACGATCCCACGCATCTGCACGTCGGTCAGTTGCTTGAACGCCGGCACGATCAGGAAGCCGCCGCCCACGCCAAGCAACCCCGAGACCGCGCCGGTCACCGCGCCCAATGCGGCCAGGGTGGCCGTGCATTTGGCCGTCCAGGCCAGGCGCCCGGTCTGCTGGTTGAGCATGCAGTTCTTCTGGCCCCACGAAGCCGAGCCATGGTCGCTTGGCCCGGCTTCGACTTTCTCGCGCCGCAACATGCGCCAAGCCACCAGCACCATCAAGGCACTGAACAAACCCATCAGCAGTTGCTCCGACAATTGGTGGGCGACGAACACGCCCAACGGCGAAAACAATGCGCCCAGCAATGCGATCAACAGCGCAGCGCGATAACGCACCAGCCCATGGCGCAAGCCATCAATGGCGCCCACTGCCGCCGCCGCGCCTACTGCGAGCAGCGACACCGGGGCGGCCTGGGTCATGCTCAAGCCCAGCCCCAGCACCAGTGCCGGCACCCCGAGGATGCCGCCACCGGCGCCGGTCAGACCCATGACCAGGCCCATCAATACACCCAACACACTGGCCAGCAGCATTCAGTCCACCTTGCTCAGGCGGGTCAGCCACTCGCGGCCCTTGAGCATGCCGTTCCAGTAGAACCACGGCAGCAGCGTGGCCTTGAGAAACCACATAGAGCGGCGCGCCCGGGTCGGGTCGAGGGGAAAGGTCGGCAGCAGCTTGCCGCCGTAGCCGAACTCGGCGAGTACCACCTTGCCCTTCTCCACCGTCAGCGGGCAGGAGCCATAGCCGTCGTACTTGAGCGGCAGCGGCGCCTGTTTGCGCAGGGCCAGCAGGTTCTCGGCCACCACCACGATCTGCTTGCGCACCGCCGCCGCGGTCTTGGCGTTGCTGGTGCCGCACACATCGCCCAGGCCGAAGATGTGCGGGTAGCGCAGGTGCTGCAGGCTGTGGGGGTTCACTTCGCACCAGCCGGCGGCATCGGCCAGCGGGCTCTGGCGGATAAAGTCCGGGGCCAGCTGCGGCGGCACGACGTGCAACATATCGAAGGTTTTCTCTTCGACGTTCACCTTGCCTTCGGCGTCTTTGACTTCGAACCAGGCCTTGCGCGCCGGGCCATCGACTTTCACCAGGTTGGAATTGAACGCCAGGCGCGCCTTGTATTTCTCGACGTATTTCATCAACGGCGGCACAAAGGTCGGCACGCCGAACAGCGCGGCGCCGGCCAGGTTGAATTCGACGTCGATGTTGTTGAGATTGCCCTGCTTGAGCCAGTGGTCGCACGACAGATACATGGCTTTCTGCGGCGCGCCAGCGCATTTGATCGGCATGGCCGGCTGGGTGAACAGCGCCTTGCCGCCCTTGAGTTGCTGCACCAGTTGCCAGGTATAGGCGGCATGCTCATAGCTGTAGTTGGAGGTCACGCCGTGGCGGCCGAGGGTGTCCTGCAGGCCCTCGATTTTCTCCCAGGCCAGGCGCAGGCCGGGGCAGACGATCAGGTTGTTCCAGGTCACGCGCTGGCCGCTGTCGAGCACCAGGGTTTGTTCGTCGGGCAGCAGCTCGCTGACGGCGGCCTGTACCCAACTGACGCCGTTGGGCAACACGTCGGCCAGCGGGCGGCGGGTCTTTGCCAGGTCGTAGGCGCCACCGCCCACCAGGGTCCAGGCCGGCTGGTAACAGTGGTAGTCGTTGGGTTCGATCAGGGTGATATTCAGGTGCGGGTCGCGCTTGAGCAGGCTGGCCACCAGGCCGATGCCTGCCGAACCGGCGCCGATAACGACGATATCGCCACTGATGGTGGGTCCCCAGTGTTGTTCGGTCATTGTCTACTGCCTTTTTGAGTCAATGCACACAAGGGTCGCTGCCGGATGGCGTCACGCCCAGCTTTTTATGACCGCGCCGCAATACAGGCCGGACAGGGTCTTCATTACTTGAATCACTTCGTGGCTGGCCAGGCCGTAGAAAATGTATTTACCTTCACGACGGGTTGCGACCAGCCCTTCATCGCGCAGGATGCCCAACTGTTGGGACAGGGTGGGCTGGCGCACGCCGGTCAAGGCTTCCAGCTCACCGACGTTACGCTCGCCCTGGGTCAACTGGCACAGGATCAACAGCCGGTCTTCGTTGGCCAGGGCCTTGAGCAGGCAACAGGCCTTGGACGCCGACGCACGCAACTGGGCGACTTCGCCCTCACTCAAGGTAGATTCCATTTGCTTCGGGTCCTTTATGTCACTTAAGCTCAAGACATTATGTTTAAACATAAACTGATTGTAACCACTTTTTTCTTCATCGGGGACAGCCGCCATGCCAGCGTTGATTCAAGCTTTTCTGGATGACGCATCGTCGACCTACACCTATATCGTCTATGAACCGGATGGCGGCCCCTGCGCCATCGTCGACTCGGTGCTCAATTACGACCCGGCGTCCGGGCGTACCGACACCGCCCAGGCTGACAAGGTCATTGCCTTTGTGCGCGAGCACGGCTTGCAGGTGCAGTGGTTGCTCGAAACCCACGCCCATGCCGACCACCTGTCCGCCGCGCCCTACCTTCGTCGCACGTTGGGCGGCAAGATCGCGATCGGCGAGTCGATCAGCAAGGTGCAGGGCGTATTCAAGCACCTGTTCAACCTGGAGCCGGAATTTCGCGTCGACGGTTCACAGTTCGATCACCTGTTCGCACCGGATGAAATCTTTCATATCGGCGGTTTGAAAGCCCAAGCCCTGCATGTGCCGGGACACACCCCGGCCGACATGGCCTACTTGATCGACGGCCGCTTGATCCTGGTGGGCGACACGCTGTTCATGCCCGACGTCGGCACCGCCCGCTGCGATTTCCCCGGCGGCGATGCGCGGCAGTTGTACGCGTCGATGCGCAAGCTGCTGGCGTTCCCCTCGGATACCAAGCTGTACGTGTGCCATGACTATCCGCCTGAGGGGCGTGAGGCCAAGTGCCTGACGACGGTGGCGGAACAACGGGCGGGGAATATCCACGTGCATGACGGGGTGGATGAAGCGACGTTTGTAGAGATGCGCACCACCCGTGATGCCGGGCTGGGTATGCCGACGCTGTTGTTGCCGGCGATCCAGGTGAATGTGCGGGCGGGGAACATGCCGCCAGCGGAAGAGAATGGCGTGACCTACCTGAAGATCCCCCTCAACCAACTTTGAAATGCGGTAAAAAATGTGGGAGGGGGCTTGCTCCCGATAGCGGCGTGTCAGTCAACTTATGTGTAGCTGATCCACTGCTATCGGGGGCAAGTCGAATCGTCGCACCGCCCCTCCCACATTTTGTTCTGTGTTGAATCAGGAACCGAGGCTGATGCCATTGGCCGGCAGCGGCAGCGCGGTTTTGTAGCGCACTTGCTTTAACGCAAAGCTGGAGCGAATGTTCGCCACCCCCGGCACCTTGGTCAAAAAGTCCATCATAAAGCGCTCCAGCGACTGGATCGTCGGCACCAGCACGCGGATCAGGTAATCCGGGTCGCCGGCCATCAGGTAGCACTCCATCACTTCCGGCCGGTCGGAGATCGCCCCTTCGAATTGCTGCAATGCCAGCTCATTCTGCTTTTCCAGGCTCACATGGATGAACACATTCACGTGCAGCCCCAACAGGTCGGCATCCAGCAGCGTGACCTGCTCACGAATCAGGCCCAGTTCTTCCATGGCCTTGACCCGGTTGAAACACGGCGTCGGCGACAAGTTGACCGAGCGGGCCAGGTCGGCGTTGGTGATCCGTGCATTCTCCTGCAGGGCGTTGAGAATGCCGATATCGGTACGGTCCAGTTTGCGCATGAGACAAAATTACCTGTTTATTATGTTTATGCAGTTTTTTTATCCGCAAATGGTCCCGGGCGCAATGAAACACAGATAAATATTCTTCTACGCCACGCCTATGATTGTTGTAGGACAGGATTTCTTCTACCCGAAGACTGACTGTCAGCTAGCGCGCCCACTACAAGAAATTCACAAGATAGAGCGTAGAAAGCCATGACCCAGCCGTATGCACCGCTGCGCCTGCACGTTCCCGAACCCTCGGGCCGCCCGGGCTGCAAGACCGATTTTACCTACCTGCGCCTGACCGACGCCGGCCTGGTACGCAAACCCGCCATCGACGTAGAACCCGCCGACACCGCCGACCTGGCCAAGGGCCTGATCCGCGTGCTCGACGACCAGGGCCAGGCCCTTGGCCCGTGGGCTGAAGGCGTGCCTGTCGAGATCATGCGCCGCGGTATGCGCGCCATGCTCAAGACGCGCATCTTCGACAACCGCATGGTGGTCGCCCAACGTCAGAAAAAAATGTCGTTCTATATGCAAAGCCTTGGCGAAGAAGCCATCGGCAGCGCCCAGGCCCTGGCCTTGAACATCGACGACATGTGCTTCCCCACCTATCGCCAGCAAAGCATTCTGATGGCCCGCGACGTGCCGCTGGTAGACCTGATCTGCCAACTGCTGTCCAACGAGCGCGACCCGCTTAAGGGTCGCCAGTTGCCGATCATGTACTCGGTCAAAGAGGCGGGTTTCTTCACCATTTCCGGCAACCTCGCCACCCAATTCGTCCAGGGCGTGGGTTGGGGGATGGCTTCGGCAATCAAGGGCGATACCAAGATCGCCTCGGCCTGGATCGGCGACGGCGCCACGGCTGAATCAGACTTCCACACCGCCCTCACCTTCGCCCACGTCTACCGTGCGCCGGTGATACTCAACGTGGTCAACAACCAATGGGCCATCTCCACTTTCCAGGCCATCGCCGGCGGTGAAGCCACCACCTTCGCCGGACGCGGCGTGGGCTGCGGTATCGCCTCCCTGCGGGTAGACGGCAACGACTTTATCGCGGTGTACGCCGCCTCGGCCTGGGCTGCCGAGCGTGCGCGCCGCAACCTTGGGCCAACCCTGATCGAATGGGTCACCTACCGCGCCGGTCCGCATTCCACCTCCGATGACCCATCCAAATACCGCCCCGCCGACGACTGGAGCCACTTCCCGTTGGGCGACCCGATTGCCCGCCTCAAGCAGCACCTGATCAAGATTGGCCAGTGGTCCGAAGAGGAACACGCGGCGGTCAGTGCCGAGCTTGAAGCCGAAGTGGTCAAGGCGCAGAAGGAAGCCGAGCAGTACGGCACCCTGGCCGGCGGCCAGATTCCAAGCGCCGCGACCATGTTCGAGGACGTCTATAAAGAGATGCCGGAGCACTTGAAGCGCCAGCGTCAAGAGTTGGGGGTGTGACATGAACGACCACAACAACAGCATCGAACTGGAAACCGCCATGACCACCACCACCATGACCATGATCCAGGCCCTGCGCTCGGCCATGGATGTGATGCTTGAACGTGACGACAATGTGGTGGTGTTCGGCCAGGACGTCGGCTACTTTGGCGGCGTGTTCCGTTGCACCGAAGGCTTGCAAACCAAGTACGGCAGCTCGCGGGTATTCGACGCACCGATCTCGGAAAGCGGCATTGTCGGCGTGGCCGTGGGCATGGGTGCCTACGGCTTGCGCCCGGTAGCTGAAATCCAGTTCGCCGACTACGTCTACCCGGCCACCGACCAGATCATCTCCGAAGCGGCACGCCTGCGTTATCGTTCGGCCGGCCAGTTCACTGCGCCCCTGACCATGCGCATGCCCTGCGGCGGCGGCATCTACGGCGGCCAGACCCACAGCCAGAGTATCGAAGCGGTGTTCACCCAGGTCTGCGGCCTGCGCACGGTGATGCCGTCCAACCCCTATGACGCCAAGGGCCTGCTGATCGCCTCCATCGAAAACGATGACCCGGTGATCTTCCTTGAGCCCAAGCGCCTGTACAACGGCCCATTCGACGGGCACCACGACCGCCCGGTAACGCCTTGGTCGAAACATCCACAAGCACAGGTTCCGGACGGTTACTACACCGTGCCGCTGGACGTGGCCGCCATCGTGCGCCCAGGTTCGGCCGTGACCGTGCTGACCTACGGCACCACCGTGTACGTCTCCCAAGTCGCCGCCGAAGAAACCGGCATTGACGCCGAAGTCATCGACCTGCGCAGCCTGTGGCCGCTGGACCTGGAAACCATCGTCAAGTCGGTGAAAAAGACCGGCCGTTGCGTGGTAGTGCATGAAGCCACCCGCACCTGCGGCTTTGGTGCCGAGCTAGTGTCGCTGGTGCAAGAGCATTGCTTCCACCACCTGGAAGCGCCAATCGAGCGCGTCACCGGTTGGGACACCCCCTACCCCCACGCGCAGGAATGGGCGTATTTCCCAGGCCCGTCCCGAGTGGGCGCGGCGTTGAAACGGGTCATGGAGGTCTGAATGGGCACGCACGTTATCAAGATGCCAGACATCGGCGAAGGCATCGCGGAAGTTGAATTGTCGCAATGGCATGTGAAGGTTGGCGATCTGGTGGTTGAAGACCAGGTGCTGGCGGATGTAATGACCGACAAGGCGATGGTGGATATTCCATCGCCGGTCCACGGCAAGGTGATTTCCCTCGGCGGCGAGCCGGGTGAAGTCATGGCGGTGGGCAGTATTTTGATCAGCATTGAAGTGGAAGGCGCGGGCAATACCAAGGATGTGCCAGCAGCCGCCGAACCGGTAAAGGCCGCGCCTGTGGCCGAAGCCAAACCGGCACCGGCACCGGCACCGGTAGAAAGCAGACCCGCGCCTGCCGTGAAAGCGCCGCAAGCACCCGTGGCCCGTGAAGCCAGTGAGCGCCCCCTGGCTTCCCCCGCCGTGCGCAAGCACGCGCTGGACGCGGGGATTCAACTGCGCCTGGTCCAGGGCTCGGGCCCGGCGGGCCGAATCCTGCATGAAGATCTGGAGGCGTACCTGCAGCAGGGGCCGGCCGCCGGTGCGAGTGCAGCCAACCCTTACACCGAGCGCAATGACGAACACCAGATCCCGGTGATCGGCATGCGTCGCAAGATCGCCCAGCGCATGCAGGACGCCACACGCCGCGCCGCACACTTCAGCTACGTGGAAGAAATCGACGTCACCGCCCTCGACGAGTTGCGCGTGCACCTCAATGAGAAGCACGGTGCTACACGCGGCAAGCTGACCCTGCTGCCGTTCATTGTGCGCGCCATGGTGGTGGCGCTGCGCGAGTTCCCGCAGATCAACGCGCGCTATGACGACGAAGCCCAGGTCATCACTCGCCTCGGCGCGGTGCATGTGGGCGTCGCCACCCAGAGCGACGTGGGCCTGATGGTGCCAGTGGTACGCCACGCCGAAGCCCGTAGCCTGTGGGGCACCGCCGAGGAAATCGCACGTTTGGCCAACGCCGCGCGCACGGGCAAGGCCAGCCGTGAAGAGTTGTCCGGTTCGACCATCACCCTGACCAGCCTTGGCGCCTTGGGCGGCATTGTCAGCACGCCGGTGCTGAACCTGCCGGAAGTGGCCATCGTCGGCGTCAACCGCATCGTCGAACGGCCGATGGTGATCAAGGGCCAGATCGTGGTGCGCAAGATGATGAACCTCTCCAGCTCCTTCGATCACCGCGTGGTCGATGGCATGGACGCGGCGCAATTCATTCAGGCCATCCGCGGCCTGCTCGAACAACCCGCCAGCCTGTTCCTGGAGTAAAGGCATGACTCAGACATTGCACACCACGCTGCTGATTATCGGCGGCGGCCCCGGCGGTTATGTGGCGGCGATTCGCGCCGGTCAGTTGGGTATCCCCACCATCCTGGTGGAAGGCCAGGCACTGGGCGGCACCTGCCTGAACATCGGCTGCATTCCGTCCAAGGCCCTTATTCATGTGGCCGAACAGTTCCAGCAAACCGTGCACCACAGCCAGGGCTCGCAACTGGGTATCGAAGTGGATGTGCCGACCCTGGACATCCGCAAAAGCGTGGAATGGAAAGACGGTATCGTCGACCGCCTGACCACCGGCGTCGCCGCGCTGCTGAAAAAACACAAGGTGCAGGTGATCCACGGTTGGGCCAAGGTGGTCGACGGCAAGACCGTCGAGGTAGGCGACCAGCGTATCCAGTGCGAGCACCTGCTGCTGGCTACTGGCTCGAAAAGCGTCAATCTGCCGATGCTGCCGATTGGCGGGCCGATCATCTCCTCCACCGAAGCCCTGGCGCCAACCCGCGTGCCCAAGCGCCTGATCGTGGTCGGCGGCGGTTATATCGGCCTGGAACTGGGCATTGCCTATCGCAAGCTCGGTGCCGAAGTGAGTGTGGTCGAGGCCCAGGAACATATCCTGCCCGCCTACGATGCCGAGCTGACCTTACCGGTGGCCGAGTCCCTGAAGAAACTCGGGGTGAAGCTGTACCTCGGGCACAGTGTCACCGGCTTTGCCGACAACAAACTGCAAGTGCGCGCACCCGACGGCGACTCTCTCGCGCTGGACACCGACCAGGTGCTGGTGGCCGTGGGCCGCAAGCCCAACACCCAGGGCTGGAATCTCGAAGCGCTGAACCTGGACATGAACGGCGCAGCGATCAAGATCGACAGCCGCTGCCAGACCAGCATGCGCAATGTGTACGCCATCGGCGACCTCAGTGGCGAACCGATGCTGGCGCACCGGGCCATGGCCCAGGGCGAGATGGTTGCCGAGCTGATCAGCGGTAAAGCCCGCGAATTCAACCCGGCGGCGATTCCAGCAGTGTGCTTTACCGACCCGGAGCTGGTGGTAGTCGGCAAGACCCCGGACGACGCCAAGGCCGCCGGCCTGGACTGCATCGTGTCGAGCTTCCCGTTTGCCGCCAATGGCCGGGCCATGACCCTGGAGTCCAAAGCCGGCTTTGTGCGGGTAGTGGCGCGGCGTGACAATCACCTGATTGTCGGCTGGCAGGCCGTGGGGGCTGGCGTGTCCGAACTGTCCACCGCCTTTGGCCTGAGCCTGGAAATGGGTGCACGCCTGGAGGATGTGGCCGGCACCATCCACGCCCACCCGACCCTGGGTGAAGCGGTGCAGGAAGCCGCGCTGCGGGCCTTGGGCCACGCGCTGCACCTATAAATGACACAAAACCTGTAGGAGCGAGCTTGCTCGCGAAAATCGTCAACGATTACGCGTGCAACCTGATTAAACGCGGCGCCCTTATGTTCTTCGCGAGCAAGCTCGCTCCTCCAGGGGATGCGAACAGACCAACGAATGAAGTATTGTTGAGCCCATCCAGAAAAAAATCCGACTTGACCAGAGATAGAGGGTGTCATGGGTAACGAAAGCATCAATTGGGACAAGCTGGGTTTTGACTACATCAAGACCGACAAGCGGTTTCTCCAAGTCTGGAAAAACGGCGAATGGCAGGAAGGCACCCTGACCGACGACAACGTGCTGCACATCAGCGAGGGCTCCACCGCCCTGCACTATGGGCAGCAGTGTTTCGAGGGCCTGAAGGCCTATCGTTGCAAGGACGGTTCGATCAACCTGTTCCGCCCGGACCAGAACGCTGCGCGCATGCAGCGCAGCTGCGGTCGCCTGCTGATGCCGCAAGTACCGACCGAAGCCTTCATCGACGCCTGTAGACAAGTGGTCAAGGCCAACGAGCGCTTCATCCCGCCGTACGGCAGCGGCGGTGCGCTGTACCTGCGTCCGTTCGTGATCGGCACTGGTGACAACATCGGCGTGCGCACTGCGCCGGAGTTCATCTTCTCGGTGTTCTGCATCCCGGTCGGTGCCTATTTCAAGGGCGGCCTGGTGCCGCACAACTTCCAGATCTCCGGCTACGACCGCGCCGCGCCGCAAGGCACCGGCGCCGCCAAGGTCGGTGGCAACTACGCCGCCAGCCTGATGCCGGGCTCGGAAGCGAAGAAATCCGGCTTCGCTGACGCGATCTACCTGGACCCGATGACCCACTCGAAAATCGAAGAAGTCGGTTCGGCCAACTTCTTCGGGATCACCCACGACAACCAGTTCATCACGCCGAAGTCGCCTTCGGTACTGCCAGGCATCACCCGCCTGTCGCTGATCGAACTGGCCCAGACCCGCCTGGGCCTGGAAGTGGTCGAGGGCGAAGTGTTCATCGACAAGCTGGACCAGTTCAAGGAAGCCGGCGCCTGCGGTACCGCGGCAGTGATTTCGCCGATCGGCGGCATCCAGTACAACGGCAAGCTGCACGTGTTCCATAGCGAGACCGAAGTCGGCCCGATCACCCAGAAGCTCTACAAGGAGCTGACGGGTGTGCAGACCGGTGATGTTGAAGCGCCGGCGGGTTGGATCGTCAAGGTATAAGCCAGCGACACCGCAATACCCTGTGGGAGGGGGCTTGCTCCCGATAGCGGCAGGTCAGTCAACATCTTCATCGACTGACACTCCACTATCGGGAGCGAGCCCCCTCCCACATTGGATCTCCAGTATTTTCAGGATTGAGGGATATTCCCGACAATCTTCTTGCCCATACTGATCCTCGGCTCCACCCCATACCCCAACGCTTCGTAGAACCCCACCACCGCGTCATTGCCGCCGGTGATCTGCAGGTTGATCTTCATGCAGCCCAAGGCCGTCAACGCCTGCTCGGCATGGCGCACCAGCGACGATCCCAAACCATGGCGACGATAGTCGGCATGCACAGCCACGGAGTACAGCCAGCCACGGTGACCGTCATAGCCGGCGAGTATCGTGCCGATCACAGCTTTCTTGTCGGTGGCGACGAAGAACAACCCATCGTTGACCGCCAGCTTCTTGTCAATCGCCAGGCTCGGCAGGTTATGTGCGGTGTCATAGCCAAACGCCTCCTGCCATAACTCGATCACTTGGGTACGGTGCTGACGGTCTCGATAAGGGCCGATGGGATGTCGTGACAGCAGCGCCTTTTCCATCACCAGCGTGCGCTCGTTGCCATGGTAGACGTCGCGCACGGTATGAAAACCCAGCCTGGTATAGAAGGGCTCCGCAGTCAGCGAAGATGGCACGCTCAATACCGTTACGCCCGCCTCCCGGGCACGCAGTTCGATCTCGATCATCAACAACCGGCCAATGCCCTGCCCTTGCAACGCCGGATTGACGAACACCGAACGCACTACGTTGGCTTCAAGGGCAGCGGTGGCAACGATCACCTGGTCCTGGGTGGCCACCAACACGACACGGCGCTTGAGCAGTTCCATCACCGCGTCAGGGGTGAAACTGCTGGCGACTCGCGCTATCACATCCGCCGGATAATCCCGCGCATTACTGCTGTGCAAGGCGGCCAGGATGACCTGGCTGATGCCCTCGGCATCGGCTGGCTGGGCGAGGCGAACGGCGGTAGACATGACTCCTCCTGGCTGACAAAGCTATCACAATCGCTACTGTACCAATGCGGGAGGGGCGGTGCGACGATTCGACGTACCCCTCCCACATATGACTGCATTTCAATCTGACAGCCGATTCGGCTGCATCACTGCCCTTTTCAGCTTTCCCGGCTGGGCCGCCCTGCTGTTTCAGCCGAGATACTTCCCCGACAACGCACAAAATAGCGCTACAAGATCACCCCATGGACCCGTGCCCCCATGCAAACCACCAATACCGTCCTGATGATCCGCCCGGCGCGCTTTGCCTTCAACCCGGACACCGCGATCAACAACCGTTTTCAACGCCCGCCGCTGGACCCACTCAGTGCACAGCACAAAGCGCTGGAAGAGTTCGACGGTTATGTCGAAACCCTACGCAATCACGGCGTGGAAGTACTGGTGGTGCAGGACACCCCGGCGCCCCACACTCCGGACTCGATCTTCCCCAACAACTGGTGGAGCAGCCACGCCGACGGCAGCCTGGTGCTCTACCCCATGGAGGGCCAGAACCGCCGCCTGGAGCGTAACAAAGGCGTACTGCAAGTACTGGAGCAACGCTTTGCGATAAAAGACACCATCGACTTGAGTCACCTTGAACAACAGAACATCTTCCTCGAAGGCACCGGCAGCATGGTGCTCGACCGCCAGCACCGCATCAGCTACGCCTGCCACTCCGGGCGCACCCACCACGCCGCCTTGCGCCAGTTCGCCGAACGCCTCGACTACCAGCTCTGCGTGTTCCACGCCCTCGACCGCCACCACGCGCCGATCTACCACAGCAACGTAATGATGAGCGTCGGCCGCGACCTCGCGGTGGTGTGCCTGCAAGCGCTGCCTGATGAGGGCGAGCGCCTGACGTTGGAGCGCTCCCTGCGCGACACCGGCAAAGATATCCTCGCCCTCGACTTCGACCAGTTGGAAGCCTTCGCCGGCAACATGCTCGAAGTCCACGACCGTGACGGTCAGCCGCTGCTGGTGATGTCCGCCAGCGCCTGGGGCGCGCTGCAACCTGCCCAGCGCCAGCATGTGGAGCGCCATACGCGGCCGGTGGTGGTGAATATCGACAACATCGAACGCATCGGCGGCGGCAGTGCCCGCTGCATGCTGGCCGAAGTGCATCTGCCGGCCCGTCCCTCATTTCAATAAGGAGTCTTGCCATGACCCGTTACATCGACGTCAACGACCTCAGCTACCTGGTCTCGCAGAAAGGCCTGCAAACCTGCATCACCGAGATGGCCGACTATATCCGCGCCGACTACCTGCGCTGGCAGGATTTCGAGAAATGCGCGCGCCTGGCCAACCATTCTCCGGATGGTGTGATCGAACTGATGCCGGTGTCCGACGCTTCGCTATACGCCTTCAAATACGTCAACGGCCATCCGAAAAACACCCTGGCTGGCATGCTCACGGTGATGGCTTTCGGCGCCCTGGGCGATGTGGACACCGGTAAACCGGTGCTGCTGGCGGAAATGACCCTGACCACCGCGATCCGCACCGCCGCCACCTCGGCCCTGGTTGCCCGCTACCTGGCCCGTGCCGACAGCCGCAGCATGGCGCTGATCGGCAACGGCTGCCAGAGCGAATTCCAGGCACTGGCCTTCCACGCCATGCTCGGCATCACTGAAATCCGCTTGTTCGATATCGACCCCAAGGCCACCGCCAAGCTCGCCGCCAACCTCAAGGCGTTTCCGGCGATCAAGGTGGTCCTGGCCGGCAGCGTCGCCGAAGCGGTCAAAGGCGCGGATATCGTCACCACCGTCACCGCCGACAAGGCCTACGCCACCATCCTGACGGACGAGATGATCGAGCCCGGCATGCACCTCAACGCCGTGGGCGGCGATTGCCCAGGCAAGACCGAACTGGACCGACGCATCGTCGAGCGCGCCCG
Source organism: Pseudomonas sp. Root569 (assembly GCF_001427465.1). Lineage (NCBI taxonomy): Bacteria > Pseudomonadati > Pseudomonadota > Gammaproteobacteria > Pseudomonadales > Pseudomonadaceae > Pseudomonas > Pseudomonas sp. Root569. The sequence goes on from NZ_LMGQ01000012.1 coordinate 278,771, forward strand.
CGTGATCGTCGAGTACGAACCGCAAAGCCGTGTCGAGGGCGAGATCCAGCACATGCCGGAAGACTCGCCAGTCACCGAGCTATGGCAGGTGATCAACGGCCAGAAACCCGGCCGCGAGAATGAGCGCCAAGTCACCCTGTTCGACTCGGTGGGTTTTGCCATCGAAGACTATTCGGCCTTGCGCTATGTGCTGCACGTGGCCAAGGCCCTCGATGTAGGCAGCGAACTGGAACTGGTACCCGACCTGGCCGACCCGAAAGACCTGTTTGCCCGCCTGGCCCAGCAGCCGGCCGCACAGCAGAAAAAGCGCGCCTGAGACCGCTCTGGCCTGCCGCTTTGCGCCAAGGGCAGGCCGGATTTTTACCGATGAAAAGCCGATTCAGCGGGTGTCACAGCCGATTCAGCTGCATTGCTCGTTTTAACAGCGCAATTTGCGCTTTGTGCACCGGGTAAACGACACAAAAAACGCACCATCATGAAGMATTCTCTGCTCCCAGTTATTCACTGCCCTGACATCAATTACAAAATAAAGGGACCTCCACATGACTCCACTGCGATCACTTTTCGCTGCTTTGCTGTTGCCACTGTGCGCTACTGCTGCCCACGCTCAGGAGTGGAAAGAAATCCGCTTCGGCGTGTTCCCCGAATACCCACCCTTCGAATCCGTAGCCGCCGACGGCAGCCTGCAAGGCTTCGATATCGAATTGGGCAACGCCATCTGCGCCAAGCTCGAGGTCAAATGCACCTGGGTGCACAACGAGTTCGACGGCATGATCCCGGCCCTGCGGGCGCGCAAGTTCGATGCGATCATGTCCTCCATGGCGGTGACCCCGGCGCGGGAAAAAGTCATCGATTTCACCGATCGGCTGTTCCTCAGTCCGACGTCGGTGATCACTCGCAAAGGCGCGGATTTCGGCGACACGCCCGAATCGCTCAATGGCAAGCAAGTCGGCGTATTGCAAGGCTCGCTGCAGGAAGCCTACGCGCGGGCACACCTGGCCAAGCTTGGCGCGCAGATCAAGGCGTACCAATCCCAGGAGCAGAACTACGCCGACCTGCAGAACGGTCGCCTCGACGCTACCTTGACCGACAAGCTCGAAGCCCAGCTCAACTTCCTGTCCAAGCCCGAAGGCGCCGACTTCAAGACCGGCCCGGCCTTCAAGGACCCGACCTTGCCCCTGGACATCGCCATGGGCCTGCGCAAGAACGACCAGGCACTGCGTGAGCTGATCAACAAGGGCATCGCCGCCGTCCAGGCCGATGGCACCTACGCCAAGATCCAGAAGAAATACTTCGGCGATCAAGACATCTACAACGAATAACTAAGCCATCGCCTGCCCTGTGGAACACGCTTGTGTGGGAGGGGGCTTGCTCCCGATAGCAGTGTGTCAGTCATTGAAAATATTGACTGAACCACCGCTATCGGGAGCAAGCCCCCTCCCACACAAGTCGGTTCCCACAGAGATTGAGTGTGTGCCTTTTAGAGATCTTCCCCATGAACGAACTCTTCAACCTGCAAGGCTACGGCCCGATGCTGGCCCAGGGTGCCTGGATGACGCTCAAGCTGGCCTTCCTGGCCCTGGCCCTGAGCCTCACCTTGGGCCTGGTCGCCGCCGGCGCCAAGCTTTCCAGCGCCAAATGGCTGCGCGTACCGGCCACGCTGTACACCACGCTGATCCGCAGCGTGCCGGACCTGGTGCTGATCCTGCTGATCTTCTACAGCCTGCAACTGTGGCTCAATGACCTGACCGAAGTGTTCGGCTGGGAGTATTTCGAAATCGACCCGTTTACCGCCGGGGTGGTCACCCTGGGGTTTATCTATGGAGCGTATTTCACCGAGAACTTCCGGGGCGCGATCCTCAGTGTGCCGGTAGGCCAATTGGAAGCCGCTACCGCCTATGGCCTGAGCCGCTGGCAGCGCTTTCACCTGGTGCTGTTCCCGCAACTGATGCGCTTTGCCCTGCCGGGCCTCGGCAATAACTGGCTGGTGCTGCTCAAGTCCACGGCGCTGGTGTCGATCATCGGCCTGTCGGACTTGGTCAAGGCCGCGCAGAACGCCGGCAAGTCCACCAGCGAGCCGCTTTACTTCCTGATCCTTGCGGGGCTGGTGTACCTGGTGATCACCACCCTCTCCAACCGCATCTTCAAGCGCCTCGAACGGCGCTACAACCTGGGCATCAAGGGGATGGCGCGATGATCGAACTGTTCCAGCAATACGGCCTGGCCTATCTGTTCAGCGATGGTACGGGGTTGTCCGGCGTGGCCATGACCTTGTGGCTGTTCATCATCTCGGTGGTGCTCGGCTTTTGCCTGTCGATCCCGCTGGCACTGGCGCGGGTTTCGCAGCACTTTTGGCTGCGCTGGCCGGTGGAGGTCTACACCTACCTGTTCCGTGGCACACCGCTGTATATCCAATTGCTGATTTGCTACACCGGGCTGTACAGCCTGGAGGTGGTGCAGGACAACGCCCTGCTCAACCAGTTTTTCCGCAATGCGCTGAACTGCACTCTGTTGGCGTTTGTGCTCAACACCTGCGCCTACACCGTGGAAATCTTCGCCGGGGCGATCCGCAATATTCCCCACGGCGAAATCGAAGCGGCACGCGCCTATGGCCTGCACGGCTGGCGGCTGAACCTGTGTGTGGTGGTGCCCGCCGCCTTGCGCCGCGCGCTGCCGGCCTACAGCAATGAAATGATCCTGATGCTGCACGCCACTTCGCTGGCGTTCACCGCCACGGTTGCCGACATCCTCAAGGTCGCCCGCGACGCAAATGCCGAGACATTCCTGACCTTCCAGGCCTTCGGCATCGCCGCCCTGCTCTACATGCTGCTGTCCTTTGCACTGGTGGGCCTGTTTCGACTGGCCGAACGTCGCTGGATGCGTTTTCTTGTTCCTACCCGAGGCTAACCCATGAATCAGTCCGCGCAGGCCCTGGCCGCTTATCCGGTGGATGTACCCGTGACCAACGCTGCAACTGCCGCGATCAAGCTGCAAGTCGAAGGCATCCATAAACGCTACGGCGAACACGAAGTGCTCAAGGGCGTGTCCCTCAATGCGCGCCAGGGCGATGTGATCAGCCTGATCGGCGCCAGCGGTTCGGGCAAGAGCACCATGTTGCGTTGTATCAATTTTCTCGAACAACCCGACGCCGGGGTTATCACCCTGGATGGCATCAGCATCCAGATGCAGCAAGGCCGCGCCGGCAGCCGCGCACCGCATCAGGCGCAACTGCAAAACCTGCGCACGCGACTGGCCATGGTGTTCCAGCACTTCAACCTGTGGAGCCACATGACCGTGCTGGAAAACATCACCATGGCCCCGCGCCGGGTGCTGGACGTGAGCGCCGCCGAAGCGGAAAAACGCGCACGCCTGTACTTGGACAAGGTTGGCCTGCCAAGCCGCGTGGCGGACCAATACCCGGCGTTCCTGTCCGGTGGCCAGCAGCAGCGCGTGGCGATTGCCCGGGCGCTGGCAATGGAGCCGGAGATTATCCTGTTCGATGAACCGACTTCTGCCCTCGACCCAGAACTTGTAGGAGAAGTCCTCAAAGTCATACAGACGTTGGCCGAGGAAGGTCGTACCATGCTGATGGTCACCCACGAAATGGGCTTTGCCCGCCAGGTGTCCAGCCAGGTGCTGTTCTTGCATCAGGGCCGGGTCGAGGAACACGGCGGCGCCGAGATCCTCGACCATCCCAACAGCGAACGCTTGCAGCAATTTCTTTCCAACCGTTTGAAGTGAACCCATGGATACCAAGGCCAACGGACCCCATTCTTCCCCTGCGCTGGATCGCATCGACGAAGCGATCATCGACGTGCTGCGGCACCAGGGGCGTATCACCTACGAAAGGCTCTCATCGCTGGTGCACCTCACCCCCAGGCCCTGCCTGGAACGGGTGCGCAAGCTGGAGCGACGCGGGGTGATCCGTGGGTATGGGGCGATCATCGATGTGCAGATGGTCTCGCCAGGGCTGTCGCTGCTGGTGCTGGTGGCCTTGTCCAACCAGAGCGGGCGCTCGGCGCAAAAGGCCTTCGAAGCGTGTGTGAAGGCCTGCCCGCAGGTATTCGAGTGCCAACTGATCAGCGGGCCGTTCGACTACAGCCTGCGCATGCGCTGCCGGGACATGGAGCATTACCGGGTGCTGACCGAGACCTGGTTGAATAATGATGAGTTGCACATTGATAAGCTGGTGGCGCATCCGGAGTTAGCGGTAGTCAAGAACACTGCCACCGAACTGGCCTGAGCCCCTTACCCCAGTCACAGAAGAACAAATGTGGGAGGGGCGGTGCGACGATTCGACTTGCTCCCGATAGCAGCGTGACAGTCAGCTCATCTATCACTGACCCACCGCTATCGAGAGCAAGCCCCCTCCCTCATTTTTAGCCATGCCCACTTAAGATTTTCTTACCAGGCCTTGCCCCAACCAGCTTCGCCTGCCCATCCTTCTGCTTGCCCGTGCGCGCCTCGCTGATCAAACCCGGTATCAACTTGCCCTCGGGCAGATTCTTCCAGAATCGACTCGGCAAGTGACCCTCCATCACCTTGGGGTTCAACCGTGCCGGGTTGAAGATGTGGCTGTAGTAGGTCAACCACATCGCGCTGTGGGGGTCCTCGACATTCTGCGCCAGTTGCTGCCAGGCCTCGGGGCACCGGCGTTGATGAATCAACTGTTCGCCGTCGTAATACACCCCGTCCAGGGGCGTCGCGATCATCCAGCGATGGCGGCCCATGCGCCCGACAAAGTGCTGGCTGGCGCTTTTGAGAATGTCGTGGGCCGGCTCATGCCAGGCCACGTACTCCGGCAGTTCTGGTCCTGCCTCGGCGGGAAGGGCAATAAAGCGCACAAACGCATGCAGGTGATGGGCTTCACGGCTGACCTGCTTGATGCGCCGTTGCAACTCACTGCCGAGCTTGTCCCCCGCCAACATCGCGGTGCGATCACCATGGCTGACCCGCCACAGCACCTCGTACAACAAACTCCAACGCTGATCGCCGTGGTAACAGGCGGCCGACTCCAGCAATTCCAACAGCGCCTTGGGGATCCGTGCCTGGAACGGCCCCAGCCCTGGCGGGATCGGCTCATCGGTGGCGAACAGATCCGCCGCCTGCGTCTGGCCCCAACTCACCTGGCTGGGGTCGACCTGATGGCTGAGCAGCCAGCGCGCCTGTTCGCGCCAGGTGCTGAACAGGTTGTCGCATTCCAGGCTGATCATCCCCATAACCCCATCTGTTGTGGCTGCGGGCGGTCGCGCAATTGCTCGCGCAACAACACGCTGGTGCTGTCGGCCTGTTGCGGGTGGTAGTCGCTGGTGATGAAGAACGGCTTGGCCTTGGCCAGCACGCAGCGCATGCGTGCAAGGTCTTCGAAGCGGATCTTGCGTTCGCGGCGCAGGTCCACCAGGCGCTGGGTGGTGCGCAGGCCGATGCCGGGAATACGTGCTATCAGGGTCGGCTCGGCGCGGTTCAGGTCCAGCGGGAACACCTCGCGGTGCTCAAGGGCCCAGGCCAGCTTGGGGTCGATATCCAAGGCCAGGTGGCCGGGGCCTTTAAACAGTTCGTTGGCGCTGAAACCGTAGCTGCGCAGGAGGAAATCGGCCTGGTACAAGCGGTGTTCGCGCATCAGCGGCGGCGCGGCCAGGGGTACGCTTTTCGGGCTGTTGGGGATGGGGCTGAACGCCGAGTAATACACGCGGCGCAGCTTGAAATTGCCATACAACGCCTCGGCACCGTGGAGGATGGTGCTGTCATCGGTGTCGTCGGCGCCAACGATCATTTGCGTGCTCTGCCCGGCCGGGGCGAAACGCGGGGCACGGGGTTCGTTCAGCACCGTCTGCTCGCCGGTGTAGATGGTCTGCATGGCCTGCTTGATCGAGACGATCTGCTTCTCCGGCGCCAGGGTTTGCAGGCTGGCGTCAGTGGGTAGTTCAATATTCACGCTGAGCCGGTCGGCGTAGCGCCCGGCCTCGGCGATCAGCGCGGGGTCGGCCTCGGGGATGGTCTTGAGGTGGATATAGCCACGAAAGTCATGCTCTTCGCGCAGCAGCTTGGCCACCCGCACCAGTTGTTCCATGGTGTAGTCGGCCGAACGGATGATGCCGGAACTGAGGAACAGCCCGCTGACGCAGTTGCGCTTGTAGAAATCCAGGGTCAGGGTCACCACCTCTTCCGGGCTGAAACGCGCACGGGGCACGTCGCTGGAACGGCGATTGACGCAGTATTGGCAGTCGTACAGACAGAAGTTGGTGAGCAACACCTTGAGCAACGACACGCAGCGCCCGTCAGGTGTGTAGCTGTGGCAAATGCCCATGCCATCGGTGGACCCCAGCCCCGCCTTGCCCTCGGAACTGCGCTTGGGCGCGCCACTGCTGGCGCAGGACGCGTCGTACTTGGCGGCATCGGCGAGGATGCTGAGTTTTTCGATCAACTGCATGGCGGGCTACCGATACTGGTTTTTTGTACAGTACCAATAGCCACACCTTGTCACAAGTGCCGTCTGTAGGAGCGAGCTTGCTCGCGAAGAAAGTCAACGATTACGCGTCCTGTCTGGATTAACGCGTTGCTCTTGGGTTCTTCGCGAGCAAGCTCGCTCCTACAGAGGGGCCGCTCAGCTGGCGGTGGCCAGCAGCAGGTCCTGCACCGAACGGCCCTTGTCACGATTTCGATCGTTCTCATACAACGACGCCGCAATCTCATCGGCGCGAATCGGCAGCACCGACAGCAAGGTATCGCTCAAGCCATGGCTGGCCTGGCTGAAGCCCTGGATGTAGATGCCGGCCTTGCAGCGCTCGTCGGTGACGATGCGGTAGTCGCGGGCCACTTCGAAATCGCCCATATAGGCCTGCAGCGGCGCCAACAGTTCGCGGTGCATCTGGCGCTCGTAGCCGGTGGCCAGGATCACTGCGTCGTAATGGTTGAGGCTGGTTTCGCCAGTGGCGTTGTTGCGCAGCACCAGTTCGATACCCAGCGGGCCGGCGGTGGCTTTCTCCACCACGGTCATGGTGCGGAACGCCTGGCGCGCGATGCCGGAGACTTTCTGGCGGTAGAAAATCCCGTAGATGCGCTCGATGAGGTCCAGGTCCACCACCGAATAGTTGGTGTTGCGGTACTCGGCGACCAGACGCTCGCGCTCGGCACCGACTTGCTGGAATACCAGGTCGGTGAAGGCCGGCGAAAACACTTCGTTGACGAACGGGCTGTCATCAGCCGGCTTGAGCGCCGAGCCGCGCAGGATCATATCGACCTGCACCGACGGGAAGCTGTCATTGAGGTCAATAAACGCTTCAGCCGCGCTCTGGCCGCCGCCGATCACCGCAATGCGCATGGCCTTGCCGCTCACGCAGGGCTGGCTGGCCATGCGCTCCAGGTAGTGGGAGTGGTGGAACACGCGGGTATCGTCCTTAAGCGCCTGGAACGCCTCGGGAATACGCGGCGTGCCACCGGCGCTGACCACCACCGAGCGAGTGGTGCGCACATGCTGCTCACCCTGGGCATCACGGGAGATCACCCGCAACGCCTCGACCTGCTGCTGATGCAGGATCGGCTCGATGGCCAGCACTTCCTCACCGTAGCTCGCCTGGGCCTGGAACTGCCCCGCGACCCAGCGCAGGTAATCGTTGTACTCCATGCGGCAGGGGTAGAAGGTGCCCATGTTGATGAAGTCCACCAGGCGGTCATGGGCCTTGAGGTAATTGACGAAGGAATATGGGCTGGTGGGGTTGCGCAGGGTCACCAGGTCCTTGAGGAAGGAAATCTGCAGTTCACTCTGGGTCACCAGGGTGTTGCCGTGCCAGCGGTAGTCGGCTTGCTTGTCGAGAAACAGCACGTCCAGCTTGCCCTGGGCCTTTTCACGTTCCTGCAGGGCGATGGCCAGCGCCAGGTTCGAGGGGCCGAAGCCGATCCCGATCAAGTCATGAACCGCGGGCGAAGCAATTGCCTGTGTCATTCCAGTGTCCTCTGGATAAGCCCCTTGGCGGTGGGGGCGGGAATACCTTTCATGGCCTGAACAACCGGCCGTGTGTTGATAGGAAACGAGGACAGTGAAATAAAATTTAACCAACAGCTGATCAGTGCGCTTCCCACTCGCGCATGCGCACCCGGCAATGCTTCATCGCGTTGACAATGTGTTTTTCCACCAGGCTGCGGGAAATGCCCAGGCGCGCAGCGATCTGCAGGTGGGACAGGCCTTCGAGTTTACGCAGCAGAAAGCTGTCGCGACAGGCGGCCGGCAACTCGGCCAGGGCGCGCTCGAGCATCTCCAGGCGTTGGCGCTGGTCGTGGCTGGTGTGGGGTGAACAAGGGGCGAAACGTTCTTCGCTGTCCAGCACCTCAAGGGGTTCGGACTGACGCAAGGCATTGCGTCGATGGCCGTCAATCACCAGGTTCAAGGCCGTGCGATAAAGAAACGCGCGGGGCTGCTCGATCGGCGTATCGCTGGCGCGCTCCAGCACCCGCACATAAGCGTCATGCACCACATCTTCGGCCACCTGACGGTTGCCCAGCTTAGCGTTGAGGAAACACACCAGCTCGCGATAGTAGTTTTCCAACATGACTCCTGGCCCCGTGGCCGTGGTGCTGACGATGCCCGCCCGAGCAGAACGAGGTCATCGATGATGGCAGTTTGAGTGTGTGCAATTTATAGTAATTCTCATCTACTTTTAAAGAAGTCTTGCATCAACGTCGGTTTTTTTCTCCGCAGACCTGTTTCTGCGTGTGTAACAGCCTAAATCCCTGGGGCTTTTTCTCGTTTAACTGTCAGCTTTGCGCAACTGCGCCCCGATCTTTCCTGGCTGGAACCTACCCATGAAACGCCCTCGACCTGCCCGACGCGCCCTGCTAGCGGTAGCGTGCCTGATTCCCATCGTTGCGTTCGCCACCTGGCAGGGCCTGGCGCCGGGCCGTGACGCCCTGGCGACCGTCACCGTGACCCGCGGCGATATCGAAAACAGCGTCACCGCCCTGGGCACCCTGCAACCGCGACGGTATGTGGACGTCGGCGCCCAGGCCTCCGGGCAGATCCGCAAGATCCATGTCGAAGCCGGTGACCAGGTCAAGGAAGGCCAGTTGCTGGTGGAGATCGATCCTTCGACACAACAAGCCAAGCTCGATGCCAGCCGCTACGCCATCGAAAACCTCGAGGCCCAATTGCAGGAGCAAAAGGCCCAGCACGCGCTGGCCCGCCAGAAGTATCAGCGCCAGCAGCGCCTGAGTGCCGGCAACGCCACCCGTGAAGAAGACGTGCAGACCGCCCAGGCCGAACTGAGCGCGACCCAGGCCCGGGTCGACATGTTCCAGGCCCAGATCCGCCAGGCCCGGGCCAGCCTGCGCAGCGATGAGGCCGAATTGGGTTACACGCGCATCTATGCACCGATGACCGGCACCGTGGTGGCCGTGGATGCGCGGGTCGGCCAGACCCTCAACGCACAGCAGCAAACCCCGCTGATCCTGCGCATCGCCAAGCTGTCGCCGATGACCGTATGGGCCGAAGTCTCCGAAGCCGACATCGGCCACGTCAAACCCGGCATGCGAGCGTATTTCACCACGTTGAGCGGCGGCAGCCGGCGCTGGGCCAGCACCGTGCGCCAGATCCTGCCGATCCCGCCCAAGCCCCTGAACGAAACCCAGGGCAGTGGCAGCCCGAGCAGCTCCAGCAAGAGCGGGACCGGTCGGGTGGTGCTGTACACCGTGCTGCTGGACGTGGACAACGCCGATAACGCGCTGATGGCGGAAATGACCACCCAGGTATTTTTCGTCTCAGGCCAAGTCAAGGACACCCTGACCGTGCCCGTCGCCGCCCTGCAGGGCACACCCGGCGCAGACACACAGATCGCCCGGGTCGTGGCGCAAAACGGCGCCATCGAAGAGCGCAAAGTGCGCCTGGGTATCAGCGACCGTCTGCGCGTCGAGGTGCTCGAGGGTCTCAATGAGGGCGATCACCTGTTGATCGGCCCGTCCGACAGCAGTGGGAGTTGACGTGGCCACGCCGCTGATCGAACTCAAGCACATCTGCAAATCCTACGGCGGCGGCGACAGCCCGCAGGTCGACGTGTTGCGCGGCATCGACCTGTCGATCCATGCCGGGGAATTCGTCGCCATTGTCGGTGCCTCCGGTTCCGGCAAGTCGACGCTGATGAATATCCTTGGCTGCCTCGACCGCCCGACCGAAGGCGACTACCTGTTCGCCGGGGAAAACGTCGCCCACCTGGGCAGCGACGAGCTGGCCTGGCTGCGCCGTGAAGCCTTCGGGTTTGTGTTCCAGGGCTACCATTTGATTCCCTCAGGCTCGGCCCAGGAAAACGTCGAGATGCCGGCGATCTATGCCGGCATCAGCGCTGCTCAACGGCATGCCCGCGCCAACGCCCTGCTCACCCGCCTGGGGCTGGCTGAACGCACCGGCAATCGCCCGCACCAGCTTTCCGGCGGGCAACAGCAACGGGTATCCATCGCCCGCGCCCTGATGAACGGCGGCCATATCATCCTCGCCGACGAACCCACCGGCGCCCTCGATAGCCACAGCGGCGCCGAGGTCATGACCCTGCTCGACGAACTGGCGGGCCAGGGCCATGTGGTCATCCTGATCACCCACGACCGCGAAGTGGCGGCGCGGGCCAACCGTATCATCGAGATTCGCGACGGCCAGATCATCAGCGACTCGGCCGACACCTGCACGGTCAAGCCAGCCCTGGCGGCCGGCGCCCTGCATGCCGTGGACCTGCGCCAGCGCCTGGCCGACGGCGCCGAGCACAACGGCGCATGGAAGGCCGAGTTGCTGGACGCGGTGCAGGCCGCCTGGCGAGTGATGTGGATCAACCGCTTCCGCACCGCCCTGACCTTGCTGGGGATCATCATCGGCGTGGCGTCGGTGGTGGTGATGCTGGCAGTGGGTGAAGGCAGCAAACGCCAGGTCATGGCGCAGATGGGCGCGTTCGGCTCCAATATCATCTACCTCAGCGGCTCTTCGCCCAACCCGCGTACGCCACTGGGTATCGTGACCCTCAAGGATGTCGAGGCCCTGGCGGCGTTGCCCCAGGTCAAGCGCATCATGCCGGTCAACGGCGCCGAAGCCGGCGTGCGCTTCGCCAATGTCGACTACATGGCCTACGTGGGTGGCAACGACACCAACTTCCCGCACATCTTCAACTGGCCAGTGGTCGAGGGTAGCTACTTCACCGAGGCCGATGAACGGGCTGCCGCAACGGTCGCAGTAATCGGCGCGCGTGTTCGTCAAAAACTGTTCAAGGACGTGTCCAACCCTATCGGCCAATACATTCTGATCGAGAATGTGCCGTTCCAAGTGGTGGGCGTGTTCGCGGAAAAAGGCTCCAGCTCCGGCAACAAGGACAGTGACGATCGTGTCGCCATTCCCTACAGCGCCGCCAGTGTCCGTCTGTTCGGCAGCTACAACCCCGAATACGTGGCGATTGCCACCACCGATGCACGCAAGGTGCATGAAGCCGAAGTGGCGATCGACCAACTGATGTTGAAGCTGCACAACGGCAAGCGCGACTACGAGCTGACCAACAACGCCGCGATGATCCAGGCCGAAGCGCGGACCCAGAACTCACTGTCGTTGATGCTCGGCTCGATTGCCGCGATTTCCCTGCTGGTAGGCGGTATCGGCGTGATGAACATCATGTTGATGACCGTGCGTGAGCGCACCCGTGAAATCGGAATTCGCATGGCCACCGGGGCTCGCCAGCGCGACATCCTGCGCCAATTTCTCACCGAGGCAGTGCTGCTCTCGGTGGTCGGCGGCCTATTCGGTATCGCCCTGGCGTTGCTGGTGGGCGGCGTGCTGGTGCTGGCCGAGGTGGCAGTACAGTTTTCCCTGGTGGCAGTGTTCGGTGCGTTTGGCTGTGCACTGGTCACCGGCGTCGTATTCGGCTTTATGCCGGCCCGTAAAGCTGCCCGGCTCGATCCGGTAAAGGCGTTGACCAGTGAATAATCGATCCATTCCCGCGCAGCTGTCAGCGCTCAGCCTATGCCTGCTGCTCAGTGCCTGTAACGGCAACCGGCCGATACTCGACAGCGGCATCGCCCCGCCCGCCGCCTGGCAATACGCCGAACGCGAGGCGACCCAGGCCACCAACCAGCGCTGGTGGACGCAGTTTGGCAGCCCGGCGTTGAACCGCCTGATCGACCAGGCCCGGCGCGACAGTTTCGACGTGGCTGCCGCCATGGCCCGGGTGCGGCAGGCCCAGGCCACGGCAGTGATCGCTGGCGCGCCATTGTTGCCGGAGGTGAAATTCAACCTCGCCAGCAGTCACCAGAGGCTGCTGCGCGGCCAGGGCGGGCCTGACCTGGACGCCTCGCAAAGCGATGAAACGGTGAATAATTTCGGCGCCAACTTCAGCGCCAGCTATGAAGTGGACTTCTGGGGCGGCCGCGCTGCCGCCCGCGACAGCGCGCTGTACAGCCTGCGCGCCAGTGAGTCGGACCAGGCCACGGTGGAGCTGACCTTGCTCAGCAACGTGGCCGACCGCTATGCGCAAACCCTGGCCGCGCAGCAACGCCAACACATTGCCGAACTCAACCTGGCCAATGCGCGCAACGTTCTCGGCCTGGTGCAGACCCGCTACGACGCAGGCTCTGCCACCGCCCTGGAGCTGGCCCAGCAGAGGAGCCTGGTGGCCAGCCAGCAACGGCAATTGCCGCTGATCCAACAGGTGGCCGAAGAGGCGCGGATCACCCTCGCCGCCCTCCTCGGCCAGCCGGTGCAGGCCCTCGACCTGGGCCATGAAGCCTTCCAGACACTTACCTGGCCGGCGATCGGCCCGGGTGTGCCCAGCCAACTGCTGAGCCGGCGCCCCGACCTGGCCAAGGCCGAAGCCGAGCTGGCCGCTGCCCAGGCGGATGTCAGCGTGGCCCGCGCCGCCATGCTGCCCGCCGTGACCCTCGGCGCCACGCTCGGCTCCGACGCCTACAAGGCTGGGCAAATCCTGCGTAGCCCCTACTACACCCTGACCGCCGGCCTGGTCGCACCCATTTTCAACAACGGCCGTTTAAGCGCCGAGCGCGACAAGGCCCGGGCACGTCAGGATGAGCTGCTGCAAACCTACCGCGGGGCGATCATCAATGGCTTTGCCGATGTAGAGAAAGGCCTGAGCAGCATCACCCGCCTGGACCAACAACGCCAATGGCAGACCCAAGAGTTGCAACAGGCGCAGACGGCCTTCCAGATTGCGCAAAGCCGCTATGAGGCCGGGGCCGAGGACTTGCTCACGGTGCTGGAGACCCAACGCACCCTGTACGCCGCCCAAGACTTGAACGTGCAATTACGCCTGTCGCGCATGCAAGCCAGCATCGCCCTGTACAAGGCATTAGGGGGGGGTTGGAACACCGAAAGCTGATAAACAAACTCTCATTTCATACACGAGCTGTTTCTTCACCTTACATTTTCCAACCCAAGGTCCTTGGTAAAAAAGCCGTTATCACACGGCTGCCCGGGACCTCTTTGATGAAACCCAGCGTTTTCGTAAAAAGCCTGGCCTGCATCTGCTGCTGGCTGATACCCAACCTGGCGCTGGCCGAGCCCTTGATTGCCCCTACTGCAATCGACTGGCTGCTGGACTGCCCCCTGCCCACGACGGCGCGCCTGGACCCAGAGGTCGTAGAACGCACCCAATGCGGCCTGGTCAGCGTACCCCGCGACCATGCCGCTCCCGAGCGCGGCCGTATACGCCTGAGCGTAACCCGCGTCGGCGCACGGCAACCGCTCGACCGCGAAGGTGTGGTGTTTATCCAGGCCGGCGAGCCCTCTCCGGCCAGGGAAGCGCCTTTCGCCCTGCATCTGGCCAGCCGCTGGGAATCCCTTGCCACCCGCGCCTATCGCACATTGGTTGACCGTTATGACGTCATCGAACTGAGCGCCCGCGACCTACGGCAGATGAATGCGGTCGAGCAAGCCGCACGGGACATGGAGTTTGTACGTGTGCAACTCGGCGAGGCACGCCTCAACTACCTGGGCAACGCCACCGCCGCCCGCCTCGGCAGCCGCTACGGCACGCTGTATCCCGAACGCGTGGCGCGCATGGTGCTGATCAATGTCGAGCCTGGCGAACCTATCGCCATGGGCGTCGAGCAACTCCTGCTCAAGGAGTCGAACGCCGATGGCTGTGTCAGCCGCTGGCTGGGGGATTTCCTCGCCTTTGGTAAACAACCACCGCCGTCCGCCCGTTGCCTCGACCTCGGCACCTGGCGTTGATCAGCACATTTACGACCTGTTGCCACCGAAAACGACACCCTGCGTTGACGCTCAAGCCCAATCGTTATTAAGTGCTATTTATCCGCATTAATACGATAAATAGCACCCATGCTGACTCGTCCGCTGCGCCGCAAACGCCAGAAGCTTTCCGATGTGATTGTCGAATCGGTCAAGCGCTCCATCGTCACCGATGCCTTGAAGCCCGGCGACCGCCTGCCCACCGAGCGCGAGCTGATGGAGAGTTTCCAGTGCTCCAAGGGCTCGGCCCGTGAAGCGCTCAAGGCGCTGGAGGTCGAGGGCCTGGTGAGTACGCGCACCGGCCCCAGTGGTGGCGCCTATCTGAACCAGGCCGGCACCGAGCCGGCCAGCCGTGCCTTGCGCAACTACCTGCACTTCCAGCATCTGGATGGCGAGCAGGTCTATCAATTGCGCAAGGTCATCGAAGTGGAACTGGCGGTGTCAGTACTCGGGCGCTTGAGCGAAAACGACTATCAAGCCCTGCAAGCCAACGTGGATTTCTGCAGCGCCCCCGAAGACAGCGAAGCCGGCCAGCGCGAACAGCGCCTGGCGGAACTGGAATTCCACAACCTGCTGGCCAGGGCCTGCCCCAACCCGCTGCTGAGCTTTATGGCGCAGTTTCTCAACGACCTGCTGCGCGACCTGGTGGTGCTGAAAAAAGCCTACAAGCCCAAGCGCAAGCAGTTCGACGCGGCCAACCTGGACTATCACAAGCAATTGTTGATTGCCTTTCGTGCAGGGGATGAGGGCGCGGTGCGCAGCTTGATGCATGAACATATGTGCGACGCCGAACACCACATGACCGCCCTTGAAGGCCAGGTCAGCCCACACTTCCTTCTGGAGTTCGATCACTCTTAAGTACACCGACAATCCAATGTGGGAGGGGGCTTGCCCCCTCCCACACTTTACCGAGTTCACCCGCTGAATCGAGTTATCCCATAAAAAGCCTGCCCACAGGCCCTTGCACCACCGTATCGCCCTTGCCGCTCCTGCCAATAACTAAACCAGGGAGTCACCCCATGCAGCGTCGTACGTTATTGAAAGCCAGCCTCACCGCGGCCGCCGCCCTCAGCTTGCCGCTGAGCGTGCGTTCGGCATTCGCCGCCCAGCCCTTTACCTTTTACGGCCTCAAGTCCATGTCTGGTGCCTTTGCCAGCTATGGCAAATTTGCCGACATGGGTTCGCGCCTGGCAGTGGACCAGCACCCCGAGCTGCTCGGGCGCCCGCTGAACTACAAGGTCATCGACACCGAAGGCAACGCCGGCAAGGCGGTGCGCAAGGTGCAGGAGGCGATCCAGCAAGACGGCGCGCGATTCTTCCAGGGTTGCACCTTGTCATCCTCCGCCCTGGCGGTGGCCAAGGAAGTCGACAAGGTCGGCGGCGTGTTCATGACCCCGGTGGGCGCCGATGAAGTCACCGGTAAAGACTGCAACAAGGCGACCTTCCGCTGGTCGGTGCCCACCTACGGCGCGATCCGCGAAACCATGGTGCCGCTGATCAAGCTGCTGCCGGACGCCAAGCGCTGGTACACCATCACCCCGCAATATGTATTCGGCGAAGCCTTGCTCGAAGGCGCCAGAAACGTGCTCAAGGAGCACGGCCTGGAACACGTCGGCAACAGCTATCACTCGCTGCAGGAGCAGGAGTTCTCCGGCTACCTGACCAACGCCATTTCCACCCGGCCCGATGTGCTGGTGCTGCTCAACTTCGGCAGCCAGTCGTCCAACACCCTGCGCCAGGCGGTGAACTTCGGCATCAAGGAGCGCATGAAGGTACTGCTGGTGTGGTCGGCCGGCCTCGATCAGTTCCAGGAACTGGGCAGCGATGTGCTCGAAGGCGTGTACCTCGGCGCGCAGTACTGGCACCAGGTCGACACCCCGCTCAACCGTGAACTGGTCAAGCTGACCCAGGCCAAATACGGGATCAACCCCACCTACCCGCTGGCCGCCGACTACATCAGTACCAAGGTCATGCTCGATACCATCATTGCCACCGGCAGCTTCGACGGTGCAACCGTGGCCAAGGCCATGCAGGGCTTGAGCTACGAAGGCCCGACCGGCAAAGAGTCGATCCGTGCCGGCGACCATCAGGTGATCAAGGATTACTACCTGCTGGTCGGCAAGGCCAGCGGCGACATGGCCGACAAGGACGACCTGGCCAAAGTGCTCAGCGCCGGCCAGTCGTTCCCTGCGGTCGAGGCGACGGGCTGCTCGCTCGGCTGATCCCCTGAATATGTAGCGCAGGGCCGCGTAAGCGGCGTCCTGCCGAGGGTTCCTGCATGCTTAATCTTTACCTGTTCCAGATCCTCAACGGCCTTGGGCTGGGGATGATCTATTTCCTGATTGCGGTCGGGCTGACGATCATTTTCGGCCTGCTCAACTTCGTCAACTTTGCCCACGGCGCGTTCTTCCTGCTGGGGGCCTACATCTGTTACACCGCCGTGAGCCTCACCGGCAGCTTCTGGCTGGCGCTGCTGATCGCGCCGCTGGTGGTCGCCGCGCTGGCCTGGGTGATCGAGCGCTTGCTGATCCAACGGATCTACCACTTGCCGCACATGTTTCAGATCCTGGTGACCCTGGGCATCGCACTGATCATCCAGGAAGCCAGCGTGATGATCTGGGGCCCGGTGGGCAAGAGCGTCGCCGTACCGGAACTGCTGCGCGGCGTGCTGGTGGTGGGGGATTTCGTCTACCCCTACTACCGCCTGTTCCTCATCGTGTTTTCCGGGCTGGTTGGCCTGGGCCTGTGGCTGCTGCTGGAACGCACGCGCTTCGGCGCCCTGGTGCGCGCCGGCAGTGAGAGCACCGAAACCGTGTCGCTGTTGGGCACCAACATCTTCCGCCTGTTCTCCATGACCTTTGCCCTCGGCGTGGCCCTGGCCGGCGTCGCCGGCGTGCTGTTCGCACCGTTGCGCGGCGCCCAGCCCTTTGTCGGCCCGGAGATTCTCGGGGTGGCGTTCGTGGTGGTGGTGATCGGCGGCATGGGTTCCTTCAGCGGTGCGCTGGTCGGCGGTTTGCTGGTGGGCGTGGTGCAAAGCCTGATGACCACACTCTGGCCCCAGGGTGCGAGCTTGATGATCTACGGCGCGATGGCCGTGGTGATTCTAGTGCGCCCTTACGGCCTGTTCGGGAGAGCCTGAAATGAGCGAGAAAAATCCCCTGCCGTTTGCCAAGACGCAATCCAAAGCCATGCTGCTTTGGGTATTGGCGGTGCTGGTCGGCCTGCCGTTGCTATTGCCCTCGGCGACCCTGGCCACCGAGATCCTGATCTTTGCCATGGCTGCCCTGGCGTGCAACCTGCTGCTGGGCTACACCGGGCTGTTGTCGTTCGGCCAAGGCATCTTCTTTGGCGCCGGTGCCTATTGCGCAGCACTGCTGATGATTCACCTGCAACTGGGGTTGTTCACCGCACTGCTGGGTGCCGCCATCGCCGGCGGTTTCCTGGCGTTGCTGGTGGGCGCCCTGGCGATTCGTCGCACCGGCATCTACTTCGTGATGCTGACCTTGGCGTTCAGCCAGATGGCCTACTTCGTCGCCTACACCTTGAGCGATTGGACCGGCGGCGACAACGGCCTGCTCAGCGTGCCGCGCCCGGAAATCCGTATCGGTGACACCGTGCTGTTATCGCTGGCCGACGCTCGGGCCTTCTATGGTTTTGTCGCGGTGCTGTTCCTGCTGATCTTTATCGGCGCACGCCGGGTGATCGCTTCGCCGTTCGGCAGCACGCTGATGGCGATCCGCGAAAACGAAACCCGCGCCTCGGCCATCGGCTACGACACGCGGCACTTCAAGATCCTGGTGTTCGTGCTGTCCGGCGCGGTCACCGGGATTGCCGGAGCGCTGTACGCCATGTTGCTGCATTTTGTGCCGCTGTCGAACATCGACCTGGCGATGTCCGAAAACATCCTGATCATGACCATTGTCGGCGGCACGGGCTCGCTGTTCGGCTCCCTGCTCGGCGCCGGCTCCATCGTGCTGCTGGGGGATTTTCTCTCCGACCTGTGGCCGCGCTGGCTGATGCTGCTGGGGGTGATCCTGATCCTGGTGGTGATCTTCATGCGCGGTGGTTTGTGGGGCGGCCTGGCGTCGCTGTTCGAGAAGGTGCGCGGCAGCCGCAAACCCGCCGTCGTCACCAAGGAGCAAGAGCTATGAGCATCCTGCTGGAAACCCGGAACCTGGAACTGGCCTACGGCGCGTTCCATGCAGTCAATGGCGTCAACCTCAAGGTCGAGGCCGGCACCATCCACACCATCATCGGCCCCAACGGCGCCGGCAAGACCAGCCTGTTCCACTGCCTGACCGGCGAACGCCAGGCCACCGCCGGAGCAATGCATTTCGACGGCAAGAACCTGATGCGCAAACCGGCCCACGCCCGTGTCGGCCTGGGCATGGCGCGCTCGTTCCAACTCACCAGCCTGTTCCAGAACCTCAGCGTGCGCGAAAACCTGCGCCTGGCCGCCCAGGGCCGTGACGGTGCGCGCGCCCTGAATTTCTGGCGCCGTGTGGACAGCAAGCGCGAACACCTGGAGATGGCCGACCAGGTGCTGGAGCGCCTGCAACTCACCGCCCGTGCCGACACCCTGGCCGGCGAGTTGTCCCACGGCCAGCAGCGGGTACTGGAAGTGGGCATGTCGATCTGTTCCAAACCGAAACTGCTGATGCTCGACGAGCCCACATCGGGAATGGGCATCGACGACATCCCGATCATGACCCAACTGATCAGCGACCTGGGCCGCGACCACACGGTGCTGCTGATCGAACACAACATGAGCATCGTCATGTCCATCAGCCAACGCATCACGGTGATGAGCCACGGCCAGATCCTGGTGGAAGGCACGCCGGATTTCGTGCGAGCCGATGAGCGTGTGCGTACTGCGTACCTTGGGGAGGCCGCCTGATGCTGATCGTCGAGAATATCCATTCCTACTACGACAAGAGCCATGTGCTGGAGGGCGTGTCATTGACCGTCAACCCTGGCGAACTGGTGACCCTGCTGGGTCGCAATGGTGCCGGCAAGACCACCACTTTGCGCAGCATCCTGGGCATCATCTGCCCGCGCCAGGGCCAGATTCACTTCAACGGCCAGGCGCTGGTGGGGCAGAAGATCTTTGAAATCGCACGCAAGGGCTTGGCGCTGGTGCCGGAGAACCGTGGGATTTTCCGTCTGCTGACCGTTGAGGAAAACCTGCGCATCGCCGCCCGCAAGAACAGCCGCTGGCAGTTGGAAGACGTCTACGCCATGTTCCCGCGCCTCAAGGAGCGGCGCAAAAACGCCGGCCATGCGTTGTCCGGTGGCGAACAACAGATGCTCGCCATCGCCCGTGCCCTGCTGAACGATCCCAAGCTGCTGATCCTCGACGAACCCACCGAGGGCCTGGCCCCGGTGATTGTCGACGAGCTGGTGAAGATCCTGCGCAAGGTCAAGGACGACGGCCTGCCGGTGCTGCTGGTGGAACAGAACCTGATGGTCTGCGACAAGCTCGCCGACCGCCATTACGTACTCGAACAGGGCCGCGTGGTGTACGAGGGCAGCGCCGCTGACTTCCGTGCCGACCCGTCGATCAAGAACCGCTATCTGGCCCTGAGTGCCTGACCGGAGAATGCCCATGAATAGTTTTGCGCAACCGCTCCAGAGCAACGCCCCGCTGATCAACCGCGACCGCCTGTGGCAATCGCTGATGGACCTGGCCCGACTCGGCGCCACCGCCAAGGGTGGCGTGTGCCGCCTGGCCCTCACCGATCTGGACCGCCAGGCCCGTAACCTGTTTGTGCAGTGGTGCGAAGCGGCCGGGTGCAGCGTCACTGTCGACGCCATCGGCAATATCTTTGCGCGTCGTGCCGGACGCAACCCCGCCCTGCCCCCGGTGATGACCGGCAGCCACATCGACACTCAACCCACCGGCGGCAAGTTCGACGGTTGCTACGGGGTGATGGCCGGACTGGAAGTGATCCGTACCTTGAATGACTTGCAGATCGAGACCCAAGCACCAATTGAAGTGGTGGTGTGGACCAACGAAGAAGGCTCGCGCTTCCCGCCGTGCATGATGGGTTCCGGGGTATTTGCCGGGAAGTTCGACTTGCAGGACACCCTCGACAAACTCGACGACCAGGGCCTTTCGGTGGGCGCCGAATTACAGCGCATCGGCTATGCCGGTTCGCGCGCAGTGCTGGGCCACCCGGTGGGTGCGTACTTCGAAGCGCATATCGAGCAGGGCCCGGTACTGGAAGACCAGGCCACCACTATCGGCGTGGTTATGGGCTGCCTGGGCCAGAAGTGGTTCGACCTGACCCTCACCGGCGTCGAAGCCCACGCCGGCCCCACCCCGATGCACCTGCGCAAGGACGCCCTGGTCGGCGCCGCCGAGGTGGTCAGCGCAGTCAACCGTATCGCCCATCAGCAACAACCCCATGCCTGCGGCACCGTTGGTTGCCTGAGCCTGCACCCCGGTTCGCGCAATGTGATTCCCGGCCAGGTGCAGATGACCATCGACTTGCGCCACCTGCATGCCGACAAATTGCAAGCCATGGTCGATGAAGTGCGCGGCGTGATCGAAACCACGGCCGCCCGCCACGGCTTGACCTTTGAGCTGACGCCCACCGCCGACTTCCCGCCGCTGGACTTCCACCCGACCTGCGTCAATGCCGTGCGCGAGGCTGCGAGCGCCTTGGGCTTGAGCCATATGGACATCGTCAGCGGCGCTGGGCATGACGCGATTTTCGTCGCCGAACTGGGCCCGGCCGGGATGATCTTTGTGCCGTGCGAAGGTGGCATCAGCCATAACGAAATCGAAAACGCCACACCGGATGACCTGGCGGCAGGTTGCGCAGTGTTGCTGCGGGCCATGGTCAATGCGGCACAGGGGGATCTGGCATGAGTGAGATTGGCCAACTGACAGCGGTGCAACTGCTGCAGCATTTTCGCGACAAAAGCTTGTCACCGGTGGAGGTCACCGAAGATGCGTTGCTGCGCATCGAGCGCTACAACCCGGTGGTGAACGCTTACTGCCATGTGGACCCGCAAGGCGCATTGAACGCGGCGCGTGCCTCGGAACAACGCTGGTTAAAAGGTGCCCCTTGCGGCGCCCTGGACGGCGTGCCGGCGTCGATCAAAGACCTGACCCTGACCCTCGGCATGCCTACGCGCAAGGGCTCGCGCACCTCATCCGCCGAGGGACCGTGGGATGTGGACGCGCCCTTCTCGCACTTCATGCGCAAGGCCGGCGCGGTGCTGCTGGGCAAGACCACCACCCCCGAGTTCGGTTGGAAAGGCGTCACCGACAACCCGATGTACGGCATCACCCGCAACCCGTGGGACACCCGCACCACGGCGGGCGGTTCCTCCGGTGGCGCCGGTGCGGCAGCGGCGCTGAACCTGGGTGTGCTGCACCAGGGCAGCGATGCCGGCGGCTCGATCCGCATCCCCTGTGCCTTCACCGGCACTTTCGGGATCAAGCCGACCTTCGGTTATGTGCCGCAGTGGCCGGCCAGCTCCATGACCATCCTGTCGCACCTGGGGCCCATGACCCGCACGGTGGAAGACAGCGTGCTGATGTTGCAAACCGTGGCACAAATGGATGTGCGCGATGGCCTGATCGGGGCGCCAAGGACCACGCCCTGGCTCACCCCAGGGGCGGATCTGAAGGGCTTGCGCGTGGCTTATAGCCCCTCGTTCGGCTATGTGGATGTCGACCCGCAAGTCGCCAAGGTCGTCGCCCAGGCGGTGGAGGGCCTGGTGCAATTGGGCGCCCATGTCGAGCAGATCGACCCGGGTTTCAGCGACCCGCTTGAGGTGTTCAGCACCCTTTGGGCCGCCGGCGCCGCACGCCTGACCAGTTCCATGAGCGACGCGCAAAAGCAACTGTTGGACCCGGGGCTGCTGCGTATTGCGCAACGGGGCGAGCATCTGAGCCTGGATGACTTCAACGTCGCCTTGGAAGCGCGCGCCGCACTGGTTGCGCGCATGGCGGCGTTCCATGAGCACTACGACGTGCTGGTGTCGCCGATGATGCCGATTACCGCGTTCGAAGCCGGGCACAACGTACCGCCGGGTTCGGGGATGAACGAATGGATGGAATGGACGCCGTTTACCTACCCCTTCAACCTGACCCAGCAACCAGCGGCGTCGGTGCCCTGTGGATTGGCGGCGAATGGGCTGCCGGTGGGGCTGCATGTGGTGGGCGCACGGTTTGCCGATGAGCAGGTGTTGAGGGTTTGCCACGCGTATGCAAAGGCATTCCCTACCGAGCATTTGGCAGCACCTGAAACCCTGAGCTGAAATTCAGTTGAACCGGTGGGAGGGGGCTTGCTCCCGATGGCGGCGAGTCAGTCACCGCTGCATTTGCTGAAACTCCCTCATCGGGAGCAAGCCCCCTCCCACAGTTTTACCGCATTCCACTACAATGCCCTCCATTCATCTTCCGGGGGGCTTCATGGACATCGAACTGGCACGCACCTTCCTGGAAATCACGCGCTGCGGCAGCCTGGCCGCAGCGGCCGAGAAACTGCACGTCACCCAGACCGCCATCACCGCCCGGGTGAAGAACCTGGAGAGCCAGCTGGGCAGCACGCTGTTTATCCGCAACCGTGCCGGTGCGCGCCTGACCGCCGATGGCGAAGCCTTTGTGGTGTACGCCAACCAGCTGCTGCAAACCTGGGAGGCTGCACGCCGTGATCTGCCGTTGCCCGATGGCTATCGCAATGTGCTGCATATCGGCGGTGAGGTGAGCCTGTGCAACCCGTTGATGCTCGGCTGGGCTCAGGCGCTGCGCGAACATATCCCCGGGCATGCCCTGCGCACCGAAATCCGCGAGGGTGAACACCTTCTGCGCCAATTGGAACTGGGTGTGCTCGACGCAGCGCTGGTGTTCCAGCCGCAATACTGGCCGGGCTTGCAAGTGGAGCAAGTGCTGGAAGAAAAACTGATCCTGGTGCAACTGGCGAGCAAACCCGAGCCCTACGTATATATCGACTGGGGCCAGGGTTTTCGCCAGCAACATGACGCCGCCCTGCCCGACAAGGCCCGCGCCGCGCTGAGCTTCAACCTCGGGCCGTTGGCGTTGCAGTACATCCTGGAAAATGGCGGTGCCGGCTACTTCCGTACGCGGGTGGTGCAAAGCTACCTGGACAGCGGCGTGATGCAGCGGGTGGCCAAGGCCCCGGAATTCAGTTTCCCTACCTATCTTGTGTATTCACGGGCGCGGGACTCGGCGGTGCTGCAACAGGCATTGGCGCTGCTGCGCGAAGTGGTCAAGGCTGAAAGTGACTGGTCGCAACGCTGGGATCCGCTGATTTGAAGCACCGGATGCCGCCGCGCATGCTAGCCTGCGGGTGTGTCCTTTTGCAGCCTTACCGATGAACAAGAAAAAGTCCGTCACCATCAGCGACATCGCCAAACGCGTCGGCATGACCACCATCACGGTGTCCCGGGCGCTGAGCAAACCCGACCTGGTCAAACCCGCCACCCTGGCGCGCATCCTAGAGGTAGCGCGGGAGCTGGACTATGTGCCCAACGCCTTCGCCCGTGGGCTCAAGCGCAGTGAGAGCCTGATCATCGGGGTGATTACCGCGTCGGTGGACAACCCGTTCTACAGCGAGATGATCAAGGCGATTTCCCGCGAGGCGAAAAAGCACGGCTACACCATCATGCTGGTGGACACCGATGAGCTGGAGGAACTCGAGAGCAAAGCGGTGGATACCCTGCTGGGCTACCGCGTGGCGGGGATCATCCTGTCGCCGGTCTCCGATGAACCGAGCTACCAGCCCGATTACCTGGAACGCCTGGGCAATGGCAAGACCCCGGTGGTGCTGCTTGATCGCACGATCCACGACAGCCCGTTCAGCCGCGTGGTGCTGGACAACTACCACAGCGGCCTGCAAGCAGCACACTACCTGCTGCGCCAGACCCCGAACTTCAGGCGCCTGCTGGTGCTGACCGGCCCCGAGCATTCGCGTATCACGGTGGAGCGCCTCAAGGGCCTGCGCGAAGTGCTGGCCGAACACCCGCACATTCAGGTCGAGGTGCAGGCCGGCGACTACACCTTGATGCCGGCGTATTTGCACACCCTCGACTACCTGGCCACCCACTCGGCGCCGGAAGCGATCATGGGTTTCAACCAGTTGATTACCCTGGGAGCCTTGCGCGCATTGCGCATGCACGACATCCCCCACGACAGCCTGACCATCTGCGGTATCGACCGCCTGCCCTTCGCCGATATCTTTGGCGTGCCCATCGCCTGCGTGGCCCACGATGCCTCCCTGGCCGGCAGCAGCGCGGTACGCCTGCTGCTCGACCGGCTGGAAGATCCCTACAAGCCACGGGACAAGGTTGTGATCGCCGGGCAATTGGAAAACGGCTAGCGGCTGGTGTAGCCACCGTCGATAGGCAAACTCACGCCGCTGATCATGCTCGCCGCATCGCTCAGCAGGAACAGCACCGGCAACGCCACTTCCGCCGGTTGCGCAAAACGCCCCAGGGGGATCGCCGCCAACGCCGGGTCGCGCTTGGCCGGGTCGGACCAGGCCATGCTTGCCATCGGCGTCAGCGTCACGGTGGGGTTGACGCTGTTGACGCGCAGGCCAAACCGCCCCCATTCGGC
The DNA here is from genome assembly GCF_001427465.1 of Pseudomonas sp. Root569. Taxonomy (NCBI): domain Bacteria; kingdom Pseudomonadati; phylum Pseudomonadota; class Gammaproteobacteria; order Pseudomonadales; family Pseudomonadaceae; genus Pseudomonas; species Pseudomonas sp. Root569. The sequence continues at coordinate 303,583 of NZ_LMGQ01000012.1, forward strand.
GCATTGCACACGGGTGATTGCATCCAGGGCCGCCTTGGAGGCGCAGTAGCCGAGATGGTCATCCAACGCCACCAACGACGCCTGGCTGGACACATTGACGATACGGCCGGCGATGTCCGCCGCGATCATCTTGGCCGCGACACGGCTGGCCACCTGGGCGGCAGCACGAGCGTTGACGTGCATCACCTGGTCGAAGGCGTCTGCGCTGATGGCAGCGGCGGGCTCCAGGCGCGAGATGCCGGCGCAATTGACCAGGCCGTGCAGGGGCGGCAGGTCTTGCAGCACTTTATCGAGGGCCGCGCTGTCCGCAATGTCCACACAGAGGGAGTGGCAGCCCAGTTCGGCCAAGGCTTGGGCGTCGCGGCCGAGGGCAAAGACTTCGGCGCCGCTGGCAATCAACTGCCGGGCGATTTCCCGGCCGATACCGCTGCTGGCGCCGGTGACGAGGATGCGGTGGTGGGTGAAGTTGAAGACTGCGTTCATAGATAAAAATCTCAAGAACAATGAAGATCCACTGTGGGAGAGAGCTTGTCCCCTCCCACATTTTTTCTGTGTTGAATCAGGTAACTTGCAGGTTGTGCATGATCGGTTTCAGCGCCGGGTATAGCTTCAGGTACTCGGCAAACGCTTGATCATAGGCCAGGACATTCTCGCGCTTGGGCTGCGCCCGTTGCTCCAGTTTCACCCAGCCCGTGTCCATGGCTTCATCACTCACCAACCCCACCGTATGCGCCGCCAATAACGCCGCGCCCAGGGCCGCTTCAACCTCTTGAACAATGGTGTAGACGGGGTAGCGAGTGACATCCGCAATAATCTGCATCCACAGGTCCGAATGGCTCGCCCCGCCCACTACAATCAAGCGCGGATCCAGGGAGTGTGCGCCCTGGGTGCCCGCTTCGATATTGTGGCGCAGGGCAAAACTCACCCCTTCCAGCACTGCGCGATACAGGTGGATGCGGCTGTGATACAGGTTGAGCCCGACAAAACTGCCGCTGGCGCGGTCGTCCCATACCGGGCTGCGCTCACCCATCAGGTACGGCAGGAACAACAGGCCTTCACTGCCCGCCGGAATCTTCGTCGCGCTCTGCTCCAGCAGCACCAGGCTGTCTCGCCCCGTCGCCTGGGCCTGTTGCTCTTCGGCCTGGCAGAACTGCTCGCGAAACCAGCTGACCGAGGCCCCGGCGGTGATCGCGCCGCCGAAGATGTACAGGTCGCGGTGACCGTTGTAGACATGGGGCATGCTGACCAAGCCATGGCGGGCATCCACCTGCTGGTTGAGGTAACCCCAGCACATGCTGGTGCCGATCATTGCCACATGATTGCCCGGCTGGGTGACGCCTGCGGCCAGGGTGGCCATGGCCGCGTCCACACCGCCGGCAAGGATCGGCATGCCCGCCTGCAAACCCAGGCGCGCCGCCCAGTCCGGCAACAGCCCACCCACCACCTCGCCGGAATACAACAGGCGCTCGGGCATCATGGCCAGGGGGATTTCCAGCGCCGCGAGCATCTCTTCGGACCAGCCGCGTTGGGCCACGTCATATACCCCGCCGATATTGCCGGCGCTGCTGTGGTCCACCGCCAGCTCACCGGTCAGGCACCAGTTGATATAGCTGTTGGGCGGCAACAGGTAGCGGGTGTTCGCCCACGCCTGCGGCTGATGCTGCTTGAGCCAGAGCATCTTGGTGAAGCCGTAGTAGCTGTCCACCGAGTTGCCGGTCACCGCAAACAGCCGGTCCAGGTCCACGTGCTCACGCACCCACTCGACCTGCTCGCCGGCGCGGCGATCCATCCAGATCAGGCACGGGTGCAGCGGCGTCATCTGTGCATCCACGGCAATCCCCGAGCCGCCGTACAGGCTGCTGATGCACAGCGCCTTGACCTGCTGCGCCGGCACGTCGGCCTTGGTCATGCACTGGGCCACGCACGCCTCGACTGCATCCAGCCACACCTGCGGCCATTGCTCGGCCCAGCGCACTTTCGGGGTATCCACGCGATAGCCCTGGCTGTGCTGGGCGATGATCGTGCCCTGGGCATCCACCAACAGCGCCTTGGTGCTCTGGGTGCCGATGTCGACACCCATGACGTAGTGCATGCCGTTACTCATGGGCGGGCAGCACCGGCTTCAACAGCACCTTGATCGACTTGGTGGAGTTGGCCAGCTCGAAGGCTTCGGCGAAGTCGTCCAGCGGGAAATCATGGGTGACAATGCCTTTGGAGGTGACCAGGCCGCGTTCGAACAGATCGATGGCGATCGGGTAGCAATACGGCCCAAGGTGCGCACCACGCACGTCGAGTTCCTTGCGGTCGCCGATGATCGACCAGTCGACGCTGGTCTCGGCGCCAAATACACTGAACTCGACGAAGCGCCCGAGCTTGCGGATCAGGTCCAGGCCTTGAGTGACGCCGGCCGGTACGCCGGTGGTTTCGATGTAGACGTCACAGCCGTAGTTGTCAGTGAGGCCGTTGATGATCTCGCGAGCATTGTCACGGGCCGGGTTGATCACCACATCGGCGCCGAATTTTTTCGCCAGTTCCAGGCGCTCGTCGACCATGTCGATCACCACCAGTTTTTTCGGGGTCTTCAGCGCCGCCACCTGGACCATGCACAGGCCGAGGGTGCCCGCGCCGGCAATCACCACCACGTCGTCGAGCTGGATATCGCCACGGTTGACGGTATGGATCGAGCAGGCCATCGGCTCCACCAGCGCCGAATCCTCCAGGGACACTGCCTCGGGAATCCTGTGCACGATGGCAGTCTTGGGGATGCGCATGTACTGGGCCATGCCGCCTTCGGCCACTTCGCGCTGGAAGCCGAAGATGTTGTGCACTTCGCACATCCAGTATTTGCCCGATTTGCAGAAGCGGCACTTGGCACAGGGCACGATCTGTTCGGCGATGACCTTGTCACCGACCTTGACCTCAAAGTGCTCCTCGGCGCCCTCGCCCGCTTCCACCACGTAGCCGAAAAATTCGTGGCCGGGCACCACCGGCGCCTTGACCCAGGGGTTGTCGCCACCCCAGAACATCGCCGCGCCCGAGTGGCACTTGCAGTCGCTGGCGCAGATGCCACAGGCGGCGATGCGGATCACCAGCTCATTGGCGCGGGCCTGGGGCTTGCCGATGCGTTCCAGGCGGTAGTCTTTCGGGCCGTGGCAGACGACGGCTTGCATGTGGGTGTGCTTGTCCATGGTGTTCAGTCCTGTGTGATGAGGTATTTATCGATGGCGCTGACGGCTGATAAAGATCGCCAGCAAAATGATCCCGCCCTTGATCACGCTCTGCACGTAAGGCGATACGCCAAGCATGTTCAAGCCGTTGTTCAACACGCCCAGCAGCATGGCGCCGAGCAAGGTACCGACGATCACCCCGCGTCCGCCGGCAATCGACGCGCCGCCAAGCACCACGGCGGCAATCGCATCCAGCTCAAACGACACGCCGGCATTCGGCTGGCCGCTCATCAGGCGCGAGGTGAGCACCAACCCGGCAATCGCCGCGGTGAAGCCGCTGATGCCATACACCAGCAGCTTGAAGCGCGCTGCGCGCACCCCGGACAAACGCACTGCTTCTTCATTGCCACCGATGGCGTAGATGTAGCGGCCGATGCGCGTGTGTTGCAGCAGCACATAGGCCGCCAGGTAAGTGAGCAGCATGATCAGGATCGGCACCTGCATGCCGAACACACTGGCGCGACCGAAAAAGGCAAACCACTCCGGCAACCCGGAAATCGGGTAACCGTCGGTGTACATCAGCCCGAACCCACGGGCGATGCCCATGGTCGCCAGGGTGACAATGATCGGCGGCATGTGCAGGTAAGCCACGAACAAGCCGTTGCCGATGCCGAACGCCACGCCCACCAGCAACCCGGCGCCAATCGCCAGGCCGGGAGGCACACCCGCGACCATCAGCCCGGCAGTCAAGGTGCCGGACAGCGCCATCACCGGCCCCACCGACAAATCGATGCCACCGGTGAGAATCACGCAGGTCATGCCCACCGCGATAATCGCGTTGATCGACACCTGGCGGGCGATGTTGGACAGGTTGCTGGTGGTAAGAAACGTGTCGCTGGCAAGGATCATCACCAGGGTCACCACCACCAGCCCGACAAACGGATAAAACGCCGGCGAGCGCAGCAGCCGCGCCAGGTTCAGGCGCAAGCGGCTGGTGCCTGCGGTGTTAATGGACGTATTCACTTGAGCCCCCTGTTGCATGGCGCATGACCTCTTGAGGATTGACGGCGGACCCTTCCAGCACCTTGACGATCGCGCCCTTGTGGAACACCGCGACGCGGTCGCACATGCCGATGACTTCGGGCAGTTCGGAGGAAATCATGATGATGGCGTAGCCCTGTTCGGTGAGGCTGCGCATCAAGGCGTAGATCTGCGCCTTGGCGCCGACGTCGATACCGCGTGTGGGTTCGTCGAACACCAGCACATCGCAGTGGTGGTTGATCCAGCGGGCGATCACGACTTTTTGCTGGTTGCCGCCGCTGAGGTTAAGCACCCGGCTTTCGCCGCTGGGCGCCTTGATCGACAGCTGGCGCATCAGCGCTTCGACGCTGGCGCATTCCTTGGCCGTGTCGATCAGCCCGCTGGCGTTCTGGTACTTGGGCAGGTTGTTCAGGGAGATGTTTTCGCGAATGCTGAAATCGGTGATCAGCCCTTCGCTCTTGCGGCTTTCCGGCAGCAGGCCGATGCCATGGGCGAGTGCCTCGGCCGGGTCATTGAGGCTGATTTTTTCGCCGCGCAGCCACACCTCTTTGCTCACCGACGCCAGCGCGCCCATCATGCCCAGGGCCAGTTCGGTGCGGCCCGAGCCCACCAGCCCGGCGAAGCCGAGGATCTCGCCCTTGTGCAGTTGAAAGCTGTTATGCGGGCCGTTGCGTACCAACTGGATGTCCTTGACCTCCAGTAACAGCGGGCCGCGCTCGCCGGTGGGCTTGGGTGGGAAACTGCATGCCAGGCGCCGCCCCACCATCATCTCCACCAGGCGGTCGATATCGCTGTCGGCCACATCGGTAACGCCCACATTGCCGCCGTCGCGCAACACGCTGATGCGGTCGCACACCTGGAAAATCTCCTCCAGGTGGTGCGAGATAAAAATCACCGCCACGCCCTGGCGCTTGAGTTCGCGCATGATCTCGAACAGCAGCTCGGCTTCGCTGGGGGTCAGGGTTGCGGTCGGTTCATCGAGTACCAGCAAGCGCGCATCCAGAGCCAGGGCCTTGGCGATTTCGACGAACTGCTGCTCAGCTACGCTCAGGTGCTTGACCGCGCAATGCAGGTCGATGCTCACCCCAAGGCGCTGGAACAACGCCTGCGCCGCCACGGCCATCTCGCGCTTGCGCAACAGGCCGAAACGGTTGCTCAACTCATGGCCGAGGAAGATGTTTTCTACGGCTGTGAGGTAGGGAATCAGGCTGAATTCCTGGAACACGATGCCGATACCGGCGGCAATCGCGTCACGGTAAGTCGCAAATTGCCGGGCCTGGCCATCGATGAGGATCTGCCCTTCGTCCTGATGCTCGACACCGCCGAGGATCTTCATCAGGGTGGATTTACCCGCGCCGTTTTCCCCAAGCAAGGCGTGGATTTCGCCGCGCTCCACTTGCAGGTTGATCGACTTGAGGGCCTGCACGCCCGGGTACCGCTTACAGATGTTTTCCAGCTTCAGAAGACTGCTCATACCGCCGACCTCGCGTTCAGAAGGTTTGCCTGGCCCCACGGCGAGCGCGGGGCTTGAGGGGTTTACCAGCTGAAATCCTTGGCCTTGGCCTGGTCGATCAGGGTGATGTCCACTGGAATGGTGGCGGGTACTTGCGAGCCCCACTTCTTGGCCAGGGCAATGCCCAAAGCCAGGCGGATCTGGTCACGGGGGTATTGGGCCGAGGTGGCGATGAAATGACTGCCGGGCTTCTGGATCGCCTTGATCGCTTCCGGCGCGCCATCGACGCTGACCAGTTTCACATCCATGCCGCTGGCTTCGATGGCCGAGAGTGCACCGAGGGAGCCGTTGTCATTGACGCTGAAAATGCCCTTGAGGGTGGGCTGGGCCTGCAACATGTTTTCGGTGACGGTCAGCGCCTGGTCACGTTCCTGCTTGCCATTCTGGATGCTCACGATCTTGATGTCCGGGTGCTTGGCCACCGCCTCTTTGCAACCGCGCACACGTTCGAGGATCGGCACCACGGCAATGCCGTCGAGGATGGCGATATTGCCTTTGTCACCGATGTTTTTCGCCAGGTATTCACACGCCTGGAAGCCGGCGTCGAAGTTCTTCGAGCCGACGAACGAATCCAGCGGGCCGTCCGCCTGGGCGTCCACCGCCACCACCACGACGCCCGCGGCATGGGCCGACTTCACGGCCGATTGCACACCGACCGAATCGGTAGGGTTGATCAGCAGAATATCGATGCCTTTTTGCAGCATGTCTTCGACATCACTGACCTGCTTGGACACGTCGTGGCGAGCGTCGGTAATGATGAGCTTTGCACCGATGGTCGCGCCGGCTTCTTCCAGGGCGTTTTTCATGGTGACGAAATAGGGGTTATTGATTTCCTGGAACGACGCACCGATGCGGATGGGCGCAGGTGACGTGGCGGCAAATGCCTGAGTGCCGAGGGTGATGCCGGCAGCCAGTAAACACAGGGTCTTCGGGAGCATTTTCATGGCGTGGGTCTCTGTTTTGTTTTTATTTTTAGAGCAAATGTTATCGTTAACATTTCGCCAGAAACTAACAAGTAAATCGGACCTGCGCAAGCCTCCACTGGTCGGTCTTGATCAAAATGTGGGAGGGGGCTTGCCCCCGATAGCTGTGGGTCAGTCACTGATGTATCACTCAGATTCCGCCATCGGGGGCAAGCCCCCTCCCACATTGGCTCGCCGTCACTGGCGCAAATCCCCAGCAAAAACTCGCACATTGCGCCCCATCCACTAAGCTCAGTCCCTGACAAAAAGACCGAGCAGCCCACCATGCCCCACCCCACCGAAACCTTCCGCGCCCACTACCGCACCAACGTGCACCGCCACTACAACCCCTGGCTGCACGCCATGTTCGTCCTCGGCTACGGCATCGCCTGCATGACCCTGGCCTGGTCCGCCACCGCCGACATCACCGCGCTAGAGTGGCTGACCGTGCCCTTGACCCTGGTGTTCTTCAACCTGTGCATCTACCTCGTTCACCGCCACCTCGGCCATCACAAACATGGGTTCGCTCGGCTGTTCTACGCACGCCACACCGGCGACCACCACAGCTTCTTCACCCCTGGGCACATGACCTACGACAGCCCCCGGGACTGGCGCGTCATTCTGTTCCCCGCCTGGCTGATTGTGCTGCACAGCCTGGTCATCACCCTCCCCGCCTGGTGGCTGCTCAAGCAATTGAGCCCCAACGTCGCCGGGCTGTTTGCCGGGTGCATGATCCTCGGCTACCTGCTCTACGAAGTGTTCCACGCCTGCGAACACTTGCCCGCTGAACACGCGGTGGCGCGTCTGCCATGGATTCGCCAGATGCACCGCCTGCACGCCCTGCACCACCGTCGCGAGCTGATGCAGGGGCGTAATTTCAATATCGTGCTGCCGTTGATGGACTATCTGTTTGGCACTTTGCATTGGGAACCCACGGTAAAAAAAAGGGGCAGTCCAACTGGACTGCCCCCCGCTTCACACACATAGATCAATCAGTGCACGATGGTCTGGCTGCAGATGTGGCCGAGGCTGACGTATTGGACGTTATTGCCACCCACGCCCACACCAGGGAACTCCCTGAGCTCGATGCGCCAGCCGCCCTCGTTGAACCAGGTTTCCCAGTTGTAGGTCTGGCCCGAGGCGCTGTCCGGGTACCGCACTTTGTAGTCGCCAGAGCAGGTGCCCAGCGCGACATTCCCCGAGGCTGCACCGGTGATGCCGGTCTTGGCCTCATAGTCGACCCAGTTGTAAGTGGCGCCAAAATGCTTGTCGACACGCAGTACAGGGGTGACGCCGCGCAGGGGCTCGCCAGTGCTGTCTGACCACTGGGTGCTCCAGCTCAGATTGCGGGCCGCCTGGGTGGCCAGTTGGAAGATCGAGCTGGGGATGCGTACCACGTTATCGCCGTTCACATTGTGCTGGTTCAGGCGTGGCGCCGAACCGAGGGTCAGCTTGTATTGAGCCTGAGGGTTCAGTGCCACCGCTGGATTGGCCCGTACACGCACCTTGACCGTGTAGCCCGGCGTCAGGTTGGGATAGGTGGAGGTGGAGCCCTGCGGGACTTCCACCCACTTGGTGCCATCGAACCGTTCGAAGATCCACTGGTTACGCGTGCCCGCACCGTCATCGCCCAGGAACATGCCCACACCTTGGCCACGCAACGAGACGAAGGAGAAGTAATCCACGTCATTGACGCTGTCGAGGTTACCAGTCACCTGGTTCAAGGCATCCGGCAGCGCGAACGCGGTTTGCTCGGTGTCGTTGGGCTCGTAGGCATCAATGTTGCTGTCCACCGCCACGCCGAAACTGAACTGCGCGTTACTCGCGGTATTGGCCACCATGAACCAGTAGTAGTCACCGGCCGGCAACACGCCGTTGAGGTATTCATCGGCACTGCCAGGGTTATCAGAAGTGCCCAGTGGCGTCAGGTTACCCTGGCCGTCGTCGTGGAACAGGGTCAACGACATGTCCGTACCGGCGCTCTGGTTCAGCAGTTGCACCTGGATTCGCGAGTTTTTCGGCAGGTTGAAGTGGTAAGCGATTTGCGCGCCGGTCTCTACCCCGGTGAGGGTGTAGAGGGTATTGATATCCAGGGTCGGAAACAGCGGCGTGAATTCAGCGATCGCAGCCTGTTTCATTTGCGCCGGGTCAGGTTTTTGCAGCTCGCTGATCTTGGTGTCAACCGCCACATTGCTGGCCACTGGTTTGCTCTTGACGACCTTGGTCTGCCCCGCCTTGGCCGCATTGAGCTTTTGCTTGAGTGCATCCGACAGGCTGTTTTTTTCCAACGTACCGCCGGGTTTCAACGCTTTATCCACGGCCTGTTTGACCGTCTGCGCACTGAGTTTCAGCGGGGCTTGCTCGGCCAGGGCGAAGGCCGAAACGAAGCAGGAGGCCGCCATGGCCGCGCCCAGCATAAAGGCTTTTTTCGATTTCATTTTTTATCCATCCATAGTTAAAAAATTGAAGCTCAGGTAACCGGTGACATCCGGTCACCTGGGATGGACTGTAGGACAATGCTGTATGGATGTACAGTATTTTTTTATAATGTGAGCTCCAGGAATTCAGGTCCTCTAAAGCCAGGTGCACCAATAGCCCCAACTGATAGCCCAAATCATCGCAAGACGATAGGGCCAGACAGCCCAACGCTTGAGCGCTGACGGAATGGCGGCTAACTCTGCCTCAGTCATAAAGCCTTCTTTTACGGAGCGTTCTGGCTCGCGGAGGATATCAATCATCAGACACATACGATGAAACCTGATAAACCGCTGGTTTCGTCCCCAGCGTTGCTGATATTCACGGACCTGCACGTTTTCACTGAAGTAACCTTCCATCTCGTCGAGTTTTGTTCGTTCGACAAAAAGTATCAGTCCCAAAACCACAAACGTCCCGATAACCATCACAGCGGTATAGGCGAGAAAAAAATCCATGCTTAAGCCCCCCCTGGCTGGAATATCAAATCACCGTCGTTCTCTATGATTTTTCCACCCAGGAACGCCCCACCATCCCCGCCCTTCTTACCTCCTAGATACCCTGCCGTCGCGCCCCCAATGATTGCGCAGGCCAGAGCACCGGATCCTCTCGTCGCGACACCTAGAAAAATGTTGCATGCACGGCGTGTTAATTCAGCACCCAGCCCCCCTGCGCCAGCAGCCCCTACCACCCCACCCACCAACCTTCCCGTCTCCACATACTTCGCTCTTTTGCATTGCACCTCCCTTCCCGCCACACACGCCTCCTTGATTTCCAGACCCGCCACGCCCACATCCAACGCCATCCCAAGATACGTACCTTGCTTCAACCATTTCGACATCTGCGTAATTGTGTGAACCCGCTGCGCATACCCCGCAATCTCGCCTTGATGCAGATAGCTTTTGGTCGAGATCCCAAGCGTTCCCTTCAGCGATTGATTGCCACGCAACCCCGAGCCAAATCGTGCAGTCCCTTGCAGTTGCGAATGCAAAACGTCAAACATCCGTTGGCGTTGGCGTATAAACGTCTCTCTGTCCAGTCCACCGTCCTTCAATTGTCGATGCAATTGCTCGACTTCCTCCAAGGTGTTTGCGACCTCCCTCAGGTGTCGGCTCCAAGCCGATGTCGCACTGCCTATCCCAATCGAGCCATACCCCAGAATGCTCTGCGCCAGGTCATAATTTTTATTTCCAGCTCCATCGAGAGACATATTCTGGTCCAACTGGCGACTAATCTTTTCCGCATGGCGCATCAACCAGGCTTCTTCGATTGTGCAATGGGCACCGGACGCTTCTGGAACGATCACCAACTCACCCGGCCTCACCAATCCGTGGCTCAGGTGTTGGTTCAGCACATCGAAATGATCTCGGCCCTGCAACAAACCTGCATGCCACAGCTGTGATTTCAAAAATGCGTACGGTAAAGCCTGTTGATTGATGTAGCCGTACGCCATGTCCTGGATTCCGATACCGAGAGGGATGGCATCGAAAGATAAGCAAGCGCCTACAGCCTGGACACAAGCAGGAGGGGTCAAAAAATAAGTTTGGGAAGTTGCCTACACAGCAAAAGATAAGAACCTACGGAAAGCGCCCCTAATACCCCGTCATCTCCAAATACCCCACCCCACCCTCGAACTTCACTGGACCTTCCCAGTAGGGAATCCCCAGGTTCATCCACGCCTTTGGATTGACCGCCTGGGTAGTGATATCCAGCTGTTTGCCAGGAATTTTCAGCGACCAGCGCGTAGGAATGCTGCGCCCGTCGATGCCCGTGGTGGCGAGCGGTGTGAGTTGGATATCGGCGTTGTGCAACGTCTCGGTATGGCCTTGGGCGTCGATCCAAGTGCCGGTGAGGTAACCGCCACCATCTTTTTGCCGCACGCGAAACAGCATCAGTTGCTCGCCCCGGTCCAGGTGCAGGGAGAACCAGTCCCAACCGGTCTGGCTGGCGGCCAGGGGTTGGCTGCTCCATTCGCGGTCGAGCCAGGCCGGGCCGCTGACCTGGTAGACCTGGCCGTCGAGACTGACGCTGCCATTGGCGGTGAAGAAAGGCTGGCTGTAGTAGTACGACGCCTGGCCCTGGTCGGATTTGCGGCTGTAGCCCTTGTCACCTTGCAGCACCAGTGGGCGGTTGGAGGTCAGGCGTAGGTCGTAGGCGAATTGGGCACCGCTGGCCTTGAGCTGCATGTCAGCCAGGGGGGTGGCGGCGCCAGGTTGGGTGGCAAAGTTCCAGTCGTCAATCCAGGCGTTGAACGGCACCGCCTGGGCCCCGGCCTGGCCGACGCCGCCGCGGGCCAGGCGTTCGGCGGCGTAGTGGCGGGTGGCCGAAGTGACGGCAGCATGGCCGAGCCACACCGTTGAATCGTGCCAGCCCGGTTGCGTGGGGCCGGCCTTCAGCGCATTGCGAAACAGCGTCCATTGCACGCCGAAGAGATTGCCCTGGGCATCCTTGAGGTTGGCGGTGACGTACCACCATTCGATACGAAAGCCTGGGTGCGGGCCATGGTCCTCGGGAAAGCTGAAGACTTTGCCGGGCACCACCTGAGTAAAGTCCGCCGCCTCACTGCCCAGGCCGGCGAAGCTGGTCTCAGGCGCAGGCGTCTTGTCGCATGCGCTCAGCAGTAACAAGGCGGCGCAGCACAACGCCTTAATCTTCATGGGCAAAGGTCCTCAACAAATCCGCCGGGCGGCTGCGGTACAACTGCCACAAGGGCCAGGCAGACGCCAGCAACGTGGCAACCATCGCCAGCCCCAGTAATTGCGCAAGCTGCCAGGGGAACACCTGCAACGGCAGGCGCCAACCGAAGGCCTGGACGTTGATCACCGCATCCAGGCACCACGCCAGCAGCAGCCCCAGCGGCAACGCCAGCATCAGCGTGAGCAGCGCCAGCAGCCAGGTCTGGCCCAGGTTGAGCAGCATCAGTTGGCGCCGTGTCACACCCAATGCCCACAGCGGCGCGAGTTGGCCGAGGCGGCTCTGGCTCTGGGTCAGCAGGCTGATAAACAACGCCACGCCAGCCACGCCCAGCGTAAGGCTGTTCAACGCGGCAGTAGCGGCGAAGGTGCGTTCGAAGACCTGGCTGGACCAGCCCTTGAGTTGCTGTTGATCGACGATGCGGCTGTCTTCGAGGGCAAATTGACGCTGCACTTCACCCACCAGCGCCGGCACGTTCTGGGGCGCCACCCGCAGGTTGAATCGCGCCGGTGACAGTGTCGGCCAGTGCGCCAATACATGCTTGGAATTAGCCAGCAGATGACCCTTGGGATTGCCGTAGTCAGCATAGATCCCGACGATTTTCGGCGCCCAGCTTCCTTGTGGCGTAGGGATCGAGAGCGTATCGCCCAACTGAACGTTCAAGCGTCGCGCCAGTTGCTCGCTGAGCATCACACTGTCGTCCTGCAGCAAGCGGTCCCAGGGTGCGTTTGCAGCCTCAAGCAACGGCCAGTGCTGGCGATAGGTGGGGTCGTCGACCACGCCGAACACTTCTGCCGGCCAGCCTTGCAGCTGCACCGCCACCTGCCAGGTAGGCAACACTGCCTGCACCAGCGGCTGGCGGGTCAGCCAGGTATTGAGCTGCTCGGCCTGAGCCGGGTTCTGCGGGTTGAGGTACAGCTCGGCGGTGAGGCGCTGCTCCAACCAATGGTTGAAGGTCTGGCGGAAACCCGAGGTCATGGAACCGGCCCCAATATTTGCCGCCAGGGCCAACAGCAGCGCCATCAACGCCAGGCTCAAGGCCGGCAGTTGCTGGCGACAATCGGCGAGGAACCACTGGCCGAGCACCGAGCGACTGCGACCCAGCATGCCTTTCAACAACCCGTTGAGCAGCACCGGTAACCCCAGTGCGGCGCCCAGCAGCAAGGCCGCCATCAGTACAAACCCGGCGGCCAGGCTGTCGCCCAGCCACAGCGCCAACAGCGCGATCAGCAACGCCGCAGACGCCACCCAACCCTGGCGCCGCAACCAGCGCCCATGGGCCTCATGCCAGGCTTGGGCGTTGGCCAATGCCAATAAGGGCAGGCGCGCGGCACGCCACAGGCTGCTGGCCCCTGCGAGCAGTGCGCCAAGCAGGCTCAAGCCCAGGCCGGCGAGCCACCACCAGGGACTCAAGCTCAATTGACCCGGAACCTCTGCGCCGTACAGGCCGCGCAAACTGGCGGCCACATCCGGCAGCAACAGGCTGGCCAATACATATCCGCTGGCGATGCCGAGCAAGCCGCCCAACAAGGACAGAAATCCCAGCTCAACCCCCAGGCTGAGGATCAGCATCCGCGCGCTGACTCCACAGGCACGCAAGGTGCGCAGCAGGCCACGGCGTTGTTCCAGGGCCAGGCCGATGGCCGCATGCACGATAAACAGCCCCACCACAAAGGACAGAAAGCCCAACGCATCAAGGTTCAGGTGAAAGCTCTCGGTGAGGCGCGCGAGGTTGTTGTCCTCGCCCTGCTTGAGTTGCAGCGCGGCGGGTGGCGTGGGGTGGCGGGCGGCGAAGGTGTTGTCCAGCAACAAGCGTGACAGTTGCCCCTGCATGTCGAGCAAGGGTTGGGCAAACGCGATATCGGTCAACAGCAAACCCGGCGCCATGTCCGCCTGTACCTGCAATGGCGGCAGGGTGTGCGCGTTGACTGTCTGCGGCTGATCGCCCTCGTGCAACCCGAGCGCCTGCAAGGTTTGCGCAGCCACCCAGGTACGCCCTGGCGGGGTGAAAAACGCCAGCATCTGCGCCTGGCTCAGCCGCTGCCCCGCCACACTGCCACTGCCGGGCAACGACACCGGGTCGATGCCCATCAGTTGCAGGCGCTGTTGCTCATGCCCCTTGAGCACCAACCGTCCCTGCACCACCGGGGACACCGGCCACCCGGCGCGGCGCAGTTGGGCAAACAGCGCTTGCGGGAAACTGCCGGCGTCCGGCGCACTCAGGCTGGCTTGGGGCTCACCACCGATCAACTGGCTGGCGCGCGCATAGCTGTCCCGTGCCTGACTGTTGAGGGCCTGCACGCCGGTCAATAACGCCGTGGCCAGCCACAGACCGGTGAGCACGCTGAAAAATTGAACTGGGTGACGTCGCCAATGGCTTACCAACGCACGCAACGTCCAGTAGAACAGTGCCATCTCAGCGCGCATCCATCGGCACGACACGGCCATGATGCAGCACCACCTGGCGGTCCAGGCGTGCGGCCAGGCGTGGGCTGTGGGTGACCATCAACAGGCTCGTAGGGCTGTCGCGCAGCAGGTCCAACAGCAGTTGCAGCACTTCATCGCTGGTGGTTTCGTCGAGGTTACCGGTAGGCTCATCAGCCAACAGCAAGCCCGGGCGCGAGGCCAGTGCTCGCCCTACCGCCACCCGTTGCTGCTGGCCGCCAGACAGTTGCTCAGGATATCGCTTGAGCAAATCGCCCAGTCCCAGGCGCTCCACCAACTGCGCCTGCCACTGCGCATCGAAACGCCCGGCCAACCGCGCCTGGAATGCCAGGTTGTCCTCCACGCGCAAGCTGCCGATCAGGTTGAACTGCTGGAACACCAGGCCGATTTCAGTGCGGCGCCAATGGGCCAGTTGCGCCTCCGTCAATTGGTCGAGGCGCTGCGCGCCGATTTGAATGCTGCCGCCATCCACACGGTCCAGCCCAGCCACCAGGTGCAAAAGCGTACTTTTGCCGCTGCCCGATTCGCCCATCAGCGCCAGGCTGCTGCGTTCCCCCAGGTAGAGGTCGACACCCGCCAGGACGGCCAGCGGGCCTTGGGGGGTGGCGTAGTTTTTTACAACACCTTGCACCTGCAACATAAAAACGCTCGTAGGAAGGACTGCCAACGAGAATAACGGCTGATTGTGCAGCCCATGCAAATTTTTCACATGGATTTCACTGCCTGCCCATCCTCGACACTTTAGATTGCGCGTCAAGTGGCGATAAGCCGCAACTTATTAGTTAGCGCACAGAGTACTTTTAATAGGCAGGTGTTCAGCAAAAAGACAGCAGCGCTATGACAGGCTCCTGTTCCACAACGGGCAACTGCCCATTCACTGTGCGTGTTTATAAACACAACAATAGTGCCAAAGGTGAACAGCGTGGCAGATATGACCCTGGCCGACCCTAAACTCAAATGGGCACGGTTAAAGCGCCTGAAAAAATACCGCCTGCATTTGCTGGGTATAACTGTTACCGCAGCTCTTCTGACGGGCTTCCTGTTATGGCCGGTCTCGCCGCTGGACCTGGGCGTGGGCAACCGACTGGTAACCTCGGGGGTGCTCGCCAGTTGGCGCAATGGTGACGTGGTAGTGCTGGTGCGCCATGAAGAGCGGTGCGACCGCTCCACCAACCCCTGCTTCGGCCCCGCCGGCGGCCTCACGGTCCAAGGCAGCCAACGCGCCGCGCAACTGGGCAAAGCCTTTGATTCATTGGGCATGGAGCTTACCGACGTGCTCAGCAGCCCCACCACGCGCACCGCCCAGACCTCACTGTTCATGTTCGGCAAGGCCGAGCTGTCGCCGGGGCCCCTCGCCATCTGCGGTGACGCCATGGGCGAGGAAATCCTCGGCCACAAACGCAGCGGTCGCAACCTGATGCTGATCACCCACAGTGCCTGCATGAGCGACTTCCAAAAGTCGCTTGGCTTCCCCCACGCTGCCGCCGCCGAATATGGCAGCGCGCTGTTCGTCAAGGTATTACCCAACGGCGAATTCGAGGCATTGGGCACTATGAACATGCGGCAATGGACGGTCGCACTAAAACAACTTTAAACACACTTTTTTACATATACCACGGCTATTACGTTCAGCAAAACGACAGCCCTGTTATGGCATGTTCGCTTACACCTGTTAGTTAGCACCTCCTCAATGGTTCAGTGAACATCGTGACTCTTCGCCCTACTCATTTAATTGCCTCATTGTGTCTTATTGAACGTCATGGAGCGACGCACTCATGACCCGTTTGAATCCCCTGCCCTGGTTATTACTCGGCTTCGCCGTCTTCTTCCTGCTGCCCTTGGGTTTGCATGGTTTGTGGACCCCGGATGAAACCCGCTATGCCCAGGTCAGCCAGGAAATGCTGATGAGCGGCAATTGGGTGGCGCCGCACTTCATGGGGGTGCGTTATTTCGAGAAACCTGCCGCCGGCTATTGGCTGATCGCCCTCGGCCAGGCCGTGTTCGGTGAAAACCTGTTTGGGGTGCGCATCGCCTCGGCCCTGAGCACCGGCCTGAGTGTGCTGCTGGCCTACCTGCTCGCCCGGCGCTTGTGGAACGATCCGCGCAAGAGCTTCGCCTGCGCCCTGCTGTACATGAGCTTTGGCCTGGTGGCCGGGCAAGCGGGGTATTCCAACCTCGACCCGCAATTCACCTTGTGGGTGAACCTGAGCCTGGTAGCGCTATGGTTTGCCCTGGATAGCCGCACGCCCCGCGAGCGCCTGGGGGCCTGGGCAGTGTTGGGGTTGGCCTGCGCCATGGGGTTTATGACCAAGGGTTTCCTGGCCTGGCTGCTGCCGGTACTGATCGCTGTGCCTTACCTGCTCTGGCAGCGCCGCGTGGGCGAGCTGATGCGTTACGGGCCACTGGCAGTGCTGGTCGCCATGCTGGTGTGCCTGCCGTGGGCCCTGGCGATCCACGTGCGGGAACCGGATTACTGGCATTTTTTCTTCTGGCATGAACACATCCGCCGCTTTGCTGCCGACAACGCACAACATGCGCGACCGATGTGGTTCTTCCTGCCGATCATGGTGGTGGCGTGCCTGCCGTGGGCCGCCTTGTTACCCACCACATTGCTCAAGACCTGGCAGGAAAAGCGCCAGCCGGCGATTGCCTTTCTCGCCCTGTGGCTGCTGCTGCCCCTGGGCTTTTTCAGCCTGAGCAAAGGCAAGCTGCCCACCTACATCATGCCGTGCCTGTTGCCCCTGGCATTGCTGATGGGCCACGGGTTGATCGACCTGATCAAGCAAGGCAAGGCGCGCACGATCGTGATCAACGGTGCGGTCAATTTCACCCTCGGCATGACCGCCATGGTGCTGCTGATTTACCTGCAAATCACCGACCCGCTGTACGGCAACAGCCATGCCGAGATGTTCAGCCTGTCCCTGGTGTTTATCGTGCTGCTGGGCTGGATCCTCGCCAACCTGTTGCAAGCAGTACGGCCAATGACGTTATGGGCGATGCCGGCCCTGGGCATCGGCCTGCTGGTGGCATTGTTGCCGGCGGGCATGCCGGCGCTGATCGCGGATAACGAAATGCCCGACCAGTTCGTGCTTGAGCACCTGGACGAACTGCAGCAAACCCAGGCTTTGCTGAGCAACGAACTGGGGGCTGCGTCGGCCTTGTCATGGCGCTTGCGGCGGCCGCAAGTGGCCTTCTACAACACCGTGGGCGAGCTGCGCTACGGCCTGCATTACCAAGACTCGGCACACCGCAAGATCACGCTGGATAACGTCCAGGCCTGGTTGGCCGAGGCTCGCCAGCAGGGTTCGGTCGGCGTGCTGATGCGGGTCAGGAGCACCAGCGAACATCGCGAAGAAGGGCAACTGCCTCTCGGCGGCAAGCGTTATCGCAAAGGCAACCTGGTGCTGACGATTTACCCACGACAACCTTAATGCAGCGCCTGCCACAGGGAAAACCCATGGGCTTCTGGAGAACCGAACGCGGCGCCTTGGCTTTATTGCTGGGCACCTCGGCCTTGCTATTGCTGCTGGGCCTAGGCAGCCGCGACCTGTGGGGGCCGGAAACCCGCTGGGCGAACATCGCCTTGCAGATGCTGCAAAGCGGTGACTACTTCGATCCCTATCTCAAAGGCACGCCCTACTACGACAAACCCCTGCCCTCCTACTGGCTGATTGCAGGCTTCGCCCACCTGATGGGCGGCCTGGGGCCGTGGTCGCTGCGCCTGTCATCGGTAATTGCCGCATGGCTGAGTATCTGGCTGATTTACCTGATTGGCGAACGCCTGTTCCGCAAGGGCACCGGGTTGATTGCCGGCTGGATGCTCGCTACCACCTTCTACTTCCTGTTCTGGGGGCGAGTAGCCACCGCTGATGTGCTGACTGTTTGCGGCGTGCTGGCGGCGGTGTGGTGGTATTGGCGTGGGCCGGACGACACACGACTGGGGCGCTACACGGTATTTTTCCTGCTGCTGGCAGCCACCTCACTGTTCAAAGGCTTGATCGGTTTCGTGCTGCCGGGGCTGCTGCTATTGCCGCACCTGCTCAACGAGCAACGCTACAAGCGTCACCTCAATCTGCGCATGCTGCTGGCCGTGCTCATCGCCGCAGCGTTCTACGCGATCCCTTTCGTACTGTCCCATCACTACGGCGCGCCCACTTACGGCCAGAGCGGCCTGGAACTGGTATTGCGGGAAAACGTGGTGCGCTTCTTCGACCCCTTCGACCATATGGGGCCGATCTACACCTATCTGATCTACCTGCCGGTCTACACCCTGCCCTGGGCGCCCTGCTGGCTGCTCGGCCTGTGGCTGGCCGTGCGGCAGTGGCGCCACACCCCGCCCAACGTGCGCTGGCTGGTGTGGGGCCTGGGCCTGTTGTTTGTGTTCTTCACCGCCAGCGGCAGCCGTCGCAGCTACTACGTACTGCCGCTGGTGCCCTTTGCCCAATTGCTCGCCGCCTGGTGGCTGAGTGAACGCCTGCAAACAAAACCGGCGAGTTGGCCGCGTTGGCAGAAAGGTTTTGGACTCAGCGCAGGCTTGATGGTGCTGGTGCTGGGCGTGATCTACCCCTGGACCACCGGCAACGGCGGCGTGACCCGTTTCGCCGCAGACCTACAGGCCCAAGCGGTGAAAAGCGCCCCTTGGAGCCAGTGGCAAATGGTGCTGGTGGAGGTCGACAACAAGCTGCCGATGTACCTGCAAAACCATGGCAAGCCTTTCTACTACGTCAGCGAAACCCAGAACTTCCCCCGCCAGGGTGACAGCGCCGCATTCATGGCCTGGCTGGACAAAACCAGCGGCCAACGCTTCGACCCGCAGCGCACGATTATCGTCGTGCAGTATTCCAAGCAAGAGCCGACGCCGCTGGCGTTCCTGGGGATGGATCATCAGGTGGTCAGGACGCAGCCGGATAATGGCGAGCGGTTGTTTCAGCCGCGCGAGGATGGGAGCGTGGCGTTTGTGCCTGCGCCGCGGTGAGCCTGTGTCGCTACTGGCCTTTCGTCATGGTTTGTAAAGGGCCAGCAAGTCGTATCCCTTTAAATTGCAGGACGTTTCCGAGACAATCCCCGCCGCCTTGTGCCGGTTGGAATCGGTGGCTAGTCTGCGATCCGTCACTGCTCATCAGTGATCGGGTTTAGTCGCCCGCCTCTTCCAACACGGCATGGACCTCCATGAGTTTTATGGTGGCTGTGCGTAGGGCACCTTCGGGTGCGCCGGATGTTTCGTGTTGGGCCGGTCGACTAACCTGCGTACAGCCGCCACCCTCGTTTAGTCGCGACGGGTGTTGGCTCCTAAATCCAACGCGGAGTTACACCATGAATAAAGTCCTACCCGATCCACCCTTCGATCCCGCCAAAACCCGCGCCGCGTTCAACCGCGCCATCGACCACTACCTGCCCAGCCAGGGTTTCCACAGCGTCAACGACGACCTGAGTTTTGAAGATGCGTTGCTGTACACCGCCAGCCTGCTCGACAGTGCTTCGGCGACGGCGCTCGATTGTGGTGAATTGCTGGATAGCCCGGGGCGGGCGAAGATCCTCGCGGTGTGGCATTTGCTGGAGATTGCCAGGACCACAGTAGATCGCTCTATCGAGTGTATGAAACCCTTGAAGACAACACCTTAAAATGTGGGAGGGGGCTTGCTCCCGATGGCGGTGGCTCAGCTGATATATCCACTGCTGACACTCCCTCATCGGGGGCAAGCCCCCTCCCACACTGTGCGTATTCCAATGCTTGGATTAGGCTTCAGCAGGCGAAGAGTGGAACGTTCCATCGAGTGTATGAAGCCCTTGAAAGCAACACCTTAAAATGTTGGAGAGGACCTGTCTGTCAGCCGAACCCGGGGCATTCAACTGGATAGAACGGGGGTTGGCGAGCGGTTCATTGCTGAAACGATTAAAGCCCTGTAGGAGATTGGCTATAAGTAGCCGATGCTGGCAGTCGATCATTCATCTAAATTAATATTTTTATCTTTAATATCATTTAGTTAACTGTCTGTAAAAACAACCCACCTGCCTTCGTTGCCGTTTTTACTCGCCAGAAACGTCGAATTACTGACGCGACTTTTATGGCAGCCTTTGTCCCGCGTTTCCGCTACATACGTAGGATAAATCCCTATGGCTTAATAAAATCTCGAACGCCGAGTTACGTTCAAGCAGTACGGACCGTCCCGCCCAGGCCTAGCGCGTCGGTTGACGGTTTTCGACATCAAGGACGAGATGGCTATGAGTCTGACCCGTAATATTGGCGACACACAGGGCCCGCATTTTTTTGCCGAAATGGGCGAGTTGATTTCAAGCAGTGGCAATGAACACTTCGCTGCCAACATGCTGCATCTGGTGGACAAGTGGGTGCCAATCCATTTGGTAGGCCTCAGCGAATGGACCCTGGACGAACTGCGCGACTGCGTGCTGGACATCAAGTTGCTGGGCAGCGCCGGGCTGAACAAGGATTTGTCTGTAGCCCAGACCCTGCGCCCGGTGAGCGACCACCCGTTGCTGCGCCAGATGCTGCGCATGCAAGACCCGTTGTTGATCCAGATGAAAGCCAAGGCCGACAGCGCACACCCACGGGGCAGTTCGCACCAGTGCAACCTGGTATCGCGCCAAGGCAATCGACGCTGCGTGATTTCGTTCTATCGGCCTGCGACCCAGCGTGGGTTTTCCCTGGCGCAGTTATCGTTCCTCAAATGCTTGTCGGACACCCTGTTGCCGCTGATGGAGCGGCACGCGCAGCTTCTGCGCCAGGCACCGCAGGCCGAGACCGACCCGGCACATACCCTGCTGGAGCAATCGCAATGGCAGCGCGAATTCTACAAACGCCTGACCCTCAGCGATATCACCTTGTCGGCACGGGAGCAGGAGGTGTGCCTTGGCCTGTTGACCGGCGGCACCGTGCCGCAGATCGCGGAAAAACTCAGTGTCAAAAACAGTTCCATCGAGACCTACCTCAAGCGTGCCGCCGCCAAGCTCGGCGTGAGTGGCCGGCACGGCCTGGCCAAATGGATGGTGGGCGCCTGATGAACAAACTGACACCGCAACCTGCGAGTGGCGGCCCTGAATGTACAGGCGTTCCAGGCACAGTAACGCATCCAGCGCGCAGACCTGTTCCCGGCGATCACCCCGACTGCCGCAGCCGATACTCCCCCGGCGTCATCTGCGCATAACGCAGGAAAAACCGACTGAAATACGCCGGGTCCTTGAACTCCAGCTGGTAGCAGATTTCATTTGCCGAACTACCGGTAAACAGCAGCAGGCGCTTGGCTTCCTGCATCAGCCGTTCAAGAATCAAACGCTTGGAAGGTAAGTCGGCGATGCGTCGGCATACCTCATTGAGCCGCGCCGGTGTCACGCCGATACCCTCGGCATAGCGCGCCAATGGCCAATGTTCCAGGTAATGGGCTTCGACCAGTTCGTTGAAACGATGAAAAATGCGCAAGTCTTCATGGGCCATCGGGCGTGCCGGCAACGCGTGGGCGCACAGGCGCAGCAGGCGGATCATGATCAGGCGCGTCAAACTGTCGAGGGCGGCAGCGCGCCCTGCCCGTTCGGCGTTGATCTCGCTGCACAGCGCTTCGAAGAGCTGATCCAGCCCTTCGGCGGCATCGCCCAGCGCGACACAGGCCGCACCTGAGGCGAGGCTTGGGTCGGCGTCGATCAATCCCCACACCAGTTGCTGGCGCACCGTCAACACATGCCCGTCGGCATCGGCTTCGGTAACGAAGGCATGCGCCACCGTGGGCGGCGTGAGAAAAAACATCGGCCCCGACTCGACGTATTGACGGTCATCCAGATAAACCCGCACGGCGCCACTCTTGACGTAATGCACCTGGAAAAACCGGTCATGCCGATGCACGGCCATGTTGCGCCCGAAAAACCCCGCCAGGTTGCCGAGCTTGTCGTAATGCACCTCGGCATCGCTGTAACGCTGGTCGTAGACCTGCCCGATGTTGATATTGGGAATCGGCTTCACGCGGCCCTCCTCTTGTTGTTCTGATGCCGTTGGAGTTTGCCATGCTTGACGGTAGTTAACATATTAATTATAACGTTAACAACTTAACGAACTGCCAACGCAGCCTTCGTCACCGCCAGGAGAAACGCATGAGCCGTACCCTGCATGATGTTGCCAGCGGCACCCTGTTCGGCGTTGCGCTGAACTACCAGGGCCTGCTGGAGCAACATCTCGCCGCCTTCGAGCAGGCGCCCTACCAGAAGCCGCCGACCAAGCCGGTGTTGTTTATCAAGACCCCCAACACCCGCAATGCCCATGGCGGTGTGGTGCTGCAGCCTGCGGGCGAGCGCCTGCAACCGGGCCCGGCGTTGGGCGTGGTGATCGGCCAGCGCGCCAGCCGCGTCAGCCTGGACAATGCCATGGCCCATGTCGCCGGATATGTGGTGGTCAACGAGTTCAGCCTGCCGGAAGACAGCTACTACCGCCCCGCCGTCAAAGCCAAATGCCGCGATGGGTTCTGTGCCCTGGGGCCTGAGGTGATTGCCCGCGACCAAGTGACCAACCCCAATCAATTGGACCTCAAGCTCTTCGTCAACGGCCAACTGCGCCAGGAAAATTCCACCGTTCATTGGGTGCGAGACATCGCGCAATTGATCGCCGAGATCAGCGAGTTCATGACCCTGCACCCTGGTGACGTGCTGATCACCGGCACACCGGAAGGCCGCGTCGATGTGCAGCCCGGCGACCGGGTTGAAGTTGAAATCACCGGTGTGGGCCGTTTGCTCAACACCATTGAGGCAGAGGTATTGGCATGAAGCGCGCACGCATCGGCTTTGAAGGTCAAATCCATTCCGTGCAGGTCGACGACGACTGCAGCGTGCGCCTCGGCGATGGCCGCCGGCTCGCGCAAGAACAGGTGCAATGGCTGCCACCCGCCACCGGCAACATGTTCGCCCTGGGCTTGAACTACGCCGATCACGCCGCCGAACTGGCCTTCACACCGCCGACCGAACCGCTGGCCTTTATCAAGTCGGTCGGCACCTACACCGGCCACCGCCAAGTCACCTGGCGCCCGGACAACGTCGCCTACATGCACTACGAGTGCGAACTGGTGGCGGTGATTGGCAAGACCGCGCGCAACGTCAAGCGCGCCGACGCCCTGGACTACCTGGCCGGCTACACGGTGTGCAACGACTACACGATCCGCGACTACCTGGAAAACTACTACCGTCCCAACCTGCGGGTTAAAAACCGCGACGCCACCACCCCAGTCGGCCCGTGGATCGTCGACGTGGCCGATGTGCCCGACCCGGGCAACCTGAAATTGCGCACCTGGATCAACGGTGAGTTACGCCAGGAAGGCAGCACTAAAGACATGATTTTCGATATCCCCTACCTCATCGAATACCTGTCCAGCTTCATGACCCTGCAACCTGGCGACATGATCGCCACCGGCACGCCCGAGGGCCTGGCCGATGTGGTGCCGGGGGATGAAGTGGTGGTGGAAGTCGAAGGCGTGGGCCGCCTGGTCAACCGTATTGTCAGTGAGACGGAGTTTTTCTCCGTGCGCAAAGAGGCTTGAGCAACATGATCAAACATTGGATCGATGGCCGTGAGGTCGAGAGCAAAGACGTGTTCGTCAACTACAACCCGGCCACCGGCGAGGCCATTGGTGAAGTGGCCAGCGGCGGCGTCGAAGAAGTCGCCCAAGCCGTGGCGGCGGCCAAGGCGGCGTTCCCCAAGTGGGCCAACACCCCGGCCAAGGAGCGCGCACGCCTGATGCGCAAGCTGGGTGAACTGATCGAACAGAACGTACCACGCCTGGCCGAGCTGGAGACGCTCGACACCGGCCTGCCGATCCACCAGACCAAAAACGTGTTGATCCCACGCGCGTCGCACAACTTCGATTTCTTCGCTGAAGTCTGCACGCGCATGGACGGCCACAGCTACCCGGTGGACGACCAGATGCTCAACTACACCCTGTACCAGCCGGTGGGCGTGTGCGCGTTGGTGTCGCCATGGAACGTGCCGTTCATGACCGCCACCTGGAAGACCGCACCGTGCCTGGCCCTGGGTAACACGGCGGTGTTGAAGATGTCGGAGCTGTCGCCCCTGACTGCCAATGAACTGGGACGCCTGGCAGTGGAAGCCGGGATCCCCAACGGCGTGCTCAATGTGATCCAGGGCTACGGCGCCACCGCTGGTGATGCACTGGTACGCCACCCGGATGTGCGGGCGATTTCCTTTACCGGCGGCACCGCCACCGGCAGGAAAATCATGCAGACCGCCGGCCTTAAAAAGTACTCCATGGAACTGGGCGGCAAATCACCGGTGCTGATTTTTGAAGACGCCGACCTTGAGCGTGCCCTCGACGCCGCGCTGTTCACGATCTTTTCCCTGAACGGCGAGCGTTGCACCGCCGGCAGCCGGATCTTTATCCAGGAAAGTGTCTACCCGCAGTTTGTCGCCGAGTTCGCCGCGCGGGCCAAGCGCTTGATCGTGGGCGACCCCCAGGACCCCAAGACCCAGGTCGGTTCGATGATCACCCAGGCCCATTACGACAAGGTCACCGGCTATATCAAGATCGGCCTGGAGGAAGGCGCTACGCTGCTGGCCGGCGGGCTGGAGCGGCCGGCCAACTTGCCTGCGCACTTGAGCCGCGGGCAGTTTATCCAGCCGACGGTGTTCGCCGATGTGAATAACAAGATGCGCATCGCTCAGGAAGAAATCTTCGGCCCGGTGGTGTGCCTGATCCCGTTCAAGGACGAAGCCGAGGCGCTGCAATTGGCCAACGACACCGAATACGGCCTGGCCTCCTATATCTGGACCCAGGACATCGGCAAGGCCCATCGACTGGCCCGCGGCATTGAAGCAGGCATGGTATTTATCAACAGCCAGAACGTGCGCGACTTGCGCCAGCCGTTCGGCGGAGTGAAGGGCTCCGGCACCGGCCGTGAGGGTGGCCAGTACAGCTTTGAAGTATTTGCCGAGATCAAGAACGTGTGCATTTCCATGGGCAGTCATCACATTCCGCGCTGGGGCATCTGAAGCACGCATTACCTGTAGGAGCGAGCTTGCTCGCGAAGCACCCACAGGCACCGCTGGCTACCTGAAGCACTGCGTTATCGTTGACCTTTTTCGCGAGCAAGCTCGCTCCTACAAGAATAATTATTCAGGAGAATCATCATGGGCGAAGTGGTTCTGGCAGCGAAGATCTGCCACGTACCGTCGATGTACCTGTCGGAACTGCCCGGCAAACATCACGGCTGTCGCGAAGCGGCGATTGCCGGGCACAAGGAAATCGGCCGGCGCGCCCGCGAACTGGGGGCCGACACCGCCGTGGTGTTCGACGTGCACTGGCTGGTCAACAGCGGTTATCACGTCAACTGTGGCGAGCAGTTCCAGGGCACCTACACCAGCAACGAGCTGCCGCACTTCATCAAGAACATGGATTACGCCTACCCCGGCTGCCCCGAGTTGGGCGAACTGATCGCCGCCGAAGCCAACCTGGCCGGCGTGCGCAGCATGGCCCATAACATCCCGAGCCTGGAGCTGGAATACGGCACGCTGGTGCCCATGCGTTACATGCACATGGGCGTGCCCGAGGATGAAAAACTCAAGGTCATTTCCATCGCTGCCTGGTGTGCCTGGCATCGCCTGGAAGACAGCTTCGCCTTCGGCGCCGCCGTACGCCGCGCCATCGAAAAGAGCGAGCGCAAGGTGCTGGTGCTGGCGTCCGGCTCGCTGTCCCACCGTTTTTCCGACGACCGCCAGGCCGAAGCGAATATCCATAACTGGACCCGCGAATTCGACAAGCAGGTGGACCTGCACGTGGTCGAGATGTGGCAGCAAGGCCGCTTCAAGGAGTTCTGCGCCATGCTGCCGGACTACGCCGAACACTGCTTTGGCGAAGGCAAGATGCACGACACCGCCATGCTCCTGGGCCTGCTGGGTGGGCCGGACTATGCCCAGCCGGCCGAGATCATCACGCCGGCGTTTGGCAGTTCGGGCACCGGCCAGATCAATGCGATTTTCCCGCTGTAGACCAGGGAGAACACCATGCCGCACTTTATTGCCGAATACACCGACAACCTCGAGCAACAGGCCGACCTGCCCGGCCTGTTTGAAAAAGTCCACCGCGTGCTGGGAGACAGCGGCGTGTTCCCCCTCGGCGGTATCCGCAGCCGCGGCGTGCGCCTGGATACCTGGCGCATGGCCGACGGCAAGCACGACTATGCCTTCGTGCACATGACCCTCAAGGTCGGCCACGGCCGCGACCTGGCCACGCGCCAGGCGGTGGCCGAAGCCTTATTCGGGGTGATCACCGCGCACTTCGCCGAGCTGCAGGCGCAACGGTTATTGGCGCTGTCGTTCGAGATGGTCGAACTGCACCCACAGCTCAACTTCAAGCAGAACAATGTGCATGCGTTCCTGAACAACGCGGCGAACTGAAAAGGGCCCGCCCCCCTGTAGGAGCGAGCTTGCTCGCGAGAAACCTCCAGGCACCGCGGATCCAGCAGCGCTGCGTTTTCGTTGACGTTTTTCGCGAGCAAGCTCGCTCCTACAACAAAAAGTACAACATCATGAGCACAGCCCACTCCACTGCAAGCCTGCGGCTTGCCGAGCACGACCGCACCCATCGTTTGGTGACCTGGCGCCTGATGCCCTTGTTGCTGGTGTGTTACTTGTTCGCCCATCTGGACCGCATCAACATCGGCTTCGCCAAGATGCAGATGAGCCACGACCTGCAGTTCAGCGACACGGTGTACGGCTTCGGCGCCGGGCTGTTTTTTATCGCCTACGCGCTGTTCGGCGTGCCCAGCAACATGGCCCTGGACCGCGTCGGACCACGGCGCTGGATCGCCTGCCTGATGGTGGTGTGGGGCCTGCTCTCCACCGGCATGCTGTGGGTGGAGAGCGCCCGCGGTTTCTACCTGCTGCGCTTTTTACTGGGGGTGGCCGAAGCCGGTTTTTTCCCAGGCATCCTGGTGTTTCTCAACCGCTGGTACCCGGCGCGTCGGCGTGCCCAGGTCACCGCCTTGTTTGCCATTGCCGTGCCCATGGCCGGGGTGCTGGGCGGGCCGATTTCCGGGGCGATCCTGGAGAACTTCCACGACGTCGGCAGCCTGCGCGGCTGGCAGTGGATGTTCCTGATCGAAGGTGCGCCCGTGGTGCTGCTGGGGCTGGTGGTGCTCAAGTATCTGCCGGACAGTTTCGAGTCGGTAGGCTGGTTGAGCACCGAGCAAAAACAGCAACTGCGCACCCAGTTGAGCAACGAGGAACAACGCAAGACCATCACCTCGTTCAGCGGCATCCTGCGGGACCCGCAAGTGTGGCTGCTGGTGGCCGTCTACTTTGCGGTGATGCTGGCGGTCAACACCCTGGCGTTCTGGATGCCGACCCTGATCCACGGCGCCGGCATCGGCCGCGACAGTCAGGTCGGCTTGCTCAGCGCCGTGCCCTACCTGGCCGGCTGCTTCTTCATGCTCGGCTGCGGGCGCTCCTCCGACCGTCACCGCGAACGCCGCTGGCACCTGTGCGTGCCGCTGCTGATGGCCGCAGCCGGCATCGCCGTGGCGGGCCTGGCGCCTGGCAACGCGCTGCTGGTGATGAGCGGGTTGGTGGTTGCCGGCATGGGCGCCAGCGCGGCGCTGCCGATGTTCTGGCAACTGCCGCCGGCGTTTCTTTCCAACACCACCCAGGCGGCGGGCATCGCCATGATCAGCTCGTTCGGCAGCATTGCCGCGTTCCTGGCGCCCTACCTGATCGGCTGGATGCGCGACGCCACCCAGAGCGCCAGCCTGGCCCTGTACGTACTCGCCCTGTTTATCGCCCTCGGTGGCCTGCTGGTGCTGCGCACTCAGGCCGCCATCGTCAACCCCCACTAGAGACCGTTGCCATGCTCGACTCCCAGCAAATCCTCGCGGCCGCCGCGCACCTGGACCGCGCCGAACGCAGCCGCGAACAGGTGCGCCAGTTTTCCCTCGACTACCCCGGCATCACCATCGAGGATGCCTACGCCATCCAGCGCGCCTGGGTAGCACAAAAAATCAACGATGGACGCACGCTCAAGGGCCACAAGATCGGCCTCACTTCACGAGCCATGCAGGTCTCTTCAAACATCACCGAGCCCGACTATGGCGCGCTGCTCGATGACATGTTTTTCGACGAAGGCAGTGATATTCCCTTTGAGCGCTTCATCGTGCCGCGTGTGGAAGTGGAACTGGCGTTCATCCTCGGCAAGCCGCTTAAGGGCCCGAACTGCACGGTGTTCGACGTGCTCGACGCGACCGAATGGGTGATCCCGGCGCTGGAAATCATCGACGCACGCATCCAGCAGGTCGACCCACAGACCAACGCCACCCGCAAGGTGTTCGACACCATCTCCGACAACGCCGCCAATGCCGGCGTGGTACTCGGTGGAAGGGCTGTGCGGCCGACCGAGATCGACCTGCGCAAAGTGCCGGCGGTGCTGTATCGCAATGGCGTGATCGAAGAGTCCGGCGTCTCGGCGGCAGTGCTCAACCACCCGGCCAAGGGCGTGGCCTGGCTGGCCAACAAGCTGGCAGCGCATGACGTCACCCTGCTGCCCGGCCAAGTGATTCTAGGCGGTTCGTTTACCCGCCCGGTGGCGGCCCGCCCTGGGGATACCTTCCACGTCGACTACGACCTGCTCGGTTCGATCGCCTGTCGCTTCGTCTGAACACTGGAGGATTGTCATGGACATGCCTGTCAACCGCTTCAAACAACGCCTTCACCAGGGCGAGGTGCAGATCGGCCTGTGGCTCGGCCTCGCCAATGCCTATAGCGCGGAGCTGGCCGCCAACGCCGGTTTCGACTGGCTGCTGATCGATGGCGAACACGCGCCCAACCACCTGCCGGGGATGCTTGCGCAATTGCAGGCCATCGCGCCCTACCCCAGCCAGGCGCTGATTCGCCCGGTGGTCGGCGACACGGCATTGATCAAGCAACTGCTGGATATCGGCGCGCGAACGCTGCTGGTGCCCATGGTCGAAAGCGCTGCCCAGGCCCAAGAACTGGTGCGAGCCCTGCGCTACCCACCCCAGGGTACTCGCGGCGTCGGCAGTGCACTGGCCCGTGCTTCGCGCTGGAACGGCATCACCGACTACCTCGACCAGGCCGACGCGCAGATGTGCCTGCTGGTGCAGATTGAAAATCGCGAGGGCCTGGCCAATCTGGACGCTATCACCGCCGTCGAAGGCGTGGACGGTGTGTTCATCGGCCCGGCGGACTTGAGTGCGGCCATGGGGCATCGCGGTAACCCAGGGCATCCTGAAGTGCAGGCGGCGATAGAGGACGCCATCGTGCGCATTGTTCGAGCGGGCAAGGCGGCAGGGATTCTCAGTGCGGATGAACGTCTGGCGCGGCGCTATATCGAGCTGGGGGCGACGTTCGTGGCGGTAGGAGTGGATACCACGGTGTTGATGCGCGGGTTGCAAAGCCTGGCCGGGAAGTTCAAAGACATTCCAGCGGCCGTGCACACAGGCGGAGTCTACTGAACCCCCTCCCACATGTTGACCTGTTTTGATCAGGAGATTGATTCAGCGCTTGATGTTCTTCAAGTCATCCAGCAACCCCAGCAAGGTCTGGAATTTCTCTTCGCCAAGCTGATCCTGCAAGCGCTGGTAGTTGGCCTCCATGCACTGGCTCATGGACTCGAAACTCGCCTTGCCCTTGTCCGCCAAAGTAATGAGCACCCGGCGCTGGTCCTGTTCGGCCTTGCGTCGGTGCACCATGCCGGCGGCTTCCATGCGCACCAGCACGCCGGTCATGCTCGGCTTTAGGATGCACGCCAGTTCCGCCAGTTGGTAAATCTCCAGCTCACCGTGCTGTTCGAGGATGCGGATGATGCGCCATTGCTGTTCGGTCAGGCCGTGTTCATTCAGGGACGGGCGGAAAAAACTCATCGCGGCCTCACGCGCTTGCAGCAAGGCCAGGGTCAGGGATTGTCGAGGTTTGGACATAGGATCAGGGTCACGAGGTATTTAGTTAATAATTTAACGAAACTCTAACATTCCCCGCCAGCGAGCGCGCTATAACTTGTGTGTGCCCTCGCCCGTGGCGCGCTGAATCAAAAACCCGGGCACGCAGGATCAAGACTTCCAGCCCGTCAGGGGCCCTAATGGAGGCATCCGCTTCAGCGCCTTCCTTCACTTTTTCAGGCTGCGCCATGATCAATATCGAAACCCCCACCTATTACACCGCCACCAAGAAATACAACCTCAGTTTCCCCACCCTGGAGCAAGACATCGACGCGGACGTCGTGGTGATCGGTGGCGGCTTTTCCGGAATCAATACCGCCCTTGAACTGGCGGAAAAAGGCATCACCAATATCGTGGTGCTTGAAGCGCGCTACCTGGGCTTTGGTGGCACCGGCCGCAACGGCGGGCAGATCATGGCGGGCATCGGCCATGACCTTGAGAAGATCAAGAAGGACGTGGGCGAAGACGGCCTGCGCCAGGTGTTCGAGATCAGCGACCTGGGCGCCGATATCATCAAGAACCGCATCGCCAAATACAACATCGATGCCGATTTCTGCCACGGCTACGGCTATATGGGCTTCAACGCCCGCCAGGAAAAAACTCTGCGCGCCTGGGAGAAGGACTTCAAGTCGGTCAACAGTCAGCATGAAATCCGCTTTCTCGGCGGCTCGGATGTGCAGCAGATCATCGGTTCCAACGCCTACACCAGTGCGCTGCTGCACATGGGCGGCGGGCATGTGCATTCGCTGAACCTGCTGCTGGGCGAGGCCACCGCGCTGGCCGGCCATGGGGTAAAGATCTTTGAGAACAGCCCGGCCCTGGAGGTCAGCTACGGCGAACGCATCACCGTGCGCACCGGGCGCGGTTCGGTACGCGCCGGCAAGTTGCTGTGGGCCTGTGACAGCTTTCTCAACAAGCTCGAACCGGAACTGCACCGCTCGACCATCAACACCTACGCCTTCCAGATGATGACCGAGCCGTTGTCCGAAGAATTGATCCAGCGCATCAGCCCGATCCGTGGCGCCTACAGCGATATCCGCCCGGTGATCGACTACTACCGCGTAACCAATGAAAACCGCCTGCTGTTCGGCGCCGCGACGCCCCTGGTGGAACACATTCCCGGCGACCTGAAAGCCTGGAACCGCACGCTCATGCTGAAGATCTTCCCCTACCTCAAGGACGTCAAGATCGACCTGGCCTGGGGCGGCCCGATGGCGTGCAGCCCGAATCTGTTCCCGCAGATCGGCACCTTGCCGGGGCGCAGCAATGCGTTTTTCGTGCAGGGCTATTCAGGCTTTGGCGTCACGCCCAGCCACATCATCTGCAAGGTCCTGGCCGAAGGCATGAGCGAAGGCTCGGCGCGCTATGACCTGGTCAGCTCGATCCACCGCCCGACCATTATCGGCAAGGACGCGATCCGCCCCTTGCTGCTGACGGCGGGTAAATCCTGGCACCAATTGTCCGGCTACTGGAACGGGCGCCGCTGATCCACTTTTTCACTCATCAGGAACCACTGCCATGACCCTCACTACGATCAAACACAACGTCCAGCTGTCGGAACTCGATGCCTGGGGCACCGTGGCCGACCTCGGCTCCGAGATCCTCGCAGGCGAAGTGCGTGCCTTCGGCAAGATGACCTTCGGCGCCCCCACCGATGCGGTCAGCAGCGCTTACTTCGGCACCACCCAGGGCAAGTTCCGCATGGTCTACCCGTTCGCCGAACAAGCCACGGTGGTCACCGGCGAAGTGGTACTCACCGATGAATCCACCGGCCAGTCCACGCGCTACAAGGCCGGCGACAGCTGGTTCGTGACCAAGGGCACGCCGGTGCTGTGGGAGGTGGTCAGCGAGAGTTTCGTCAAACACTACTTCGCCGTCGTGTAAGAAGGGCGTTGCCATGACGAGTACTTCTGACTGGATCACCGTGGGTGCCCTGGCCGACGGTTTTGCACCCGAGGCGTTCATTCTGCCAAACCTTGCCGACCTGGCCGGCCAGACCTTCACCTTGCACTTCGCCAATGGCTGGCAGATCGAACACCGTTTCGAGCAGGAGCGCCTGGCCTGGCACGCTGCCGATGGTCACTCCAGCGGCAGCGCAGCCTACCGCGCCAGTTCGATTCGCCCGGGTCTGTACCTGGTGGATTTCATCAAGCACGAGGCCGGGCAAAGCTGGTCGATCAGCCTGGTGCTGGACACGCCGAATGCGTCGTTTACCGCCGTGATTGGCCGTCTGCCGGATCAGGCAGACACCCATGAAGGGCTCTATCACCGCGCCCTGGCCGGCAAGCCGCTGACCTCGGTGCACGCCGACTTCCTCCACGGCAGCCTCGACCGGCCCTGGCAGGACGGCCACTGCCTGCACGCGCCGACCGACGAGCTGGTGGGCCTGCGCAACCAGTATCGCTATAGCCCCAGCGAAGTCTACGAGCACATCTACCTCAACCCGCAGTTCTACGCCTGGCAATGCCTTGAGGGTGTGGAGAAAGGCTTGTGCGACACCGACCGCTGCCATTACTACAAGATCGCCGAGCAGCTGTACCTGTTCGTCTGGCAGGAGAAGATCGTGCCCACCCTCGGCCTGGTGCTGATCGACCTGCAACAACACCGCAGCGACGGCAAGATCTTCGGCTATGCGGGGGCATCCTTCGACGCGCTGTCGAACTTCCCGATCAGTTCCTATTGCCAGGTGCTCAACCGCACGGAGTACCCCCGTGACTGAGGCGCGCACGGTAGTGATCACCGGGGCCGGCACCGGCATCGGCGCCGCCTGTGCCCGGCTGTACGCGCAGGAAGGCGCACGGCTGGTACTGATCGGCCGGCGCCGSGAGCCACTGGAACAGGTGGCGCAGGCCAGCGGCGGCCTGATCCTGGTGGGCGATGCCGCCTGCCCCGACACCTGGGATGGTTTTATCCGCGAGATTCACGCCCACTACGGGCGTATCGACGTGCTGCTGGCGTGTGCCGGCGGTCATGGCCTGGGCAGCGCGACCCAGACCAGCCCGTCTACGTGGGAAGCGGCGCTGCGCAGTAACCTGGACAGCGCGTTCTACAGTGCCCGCGCCTGCCTGCCGCTGTTGCGGGAAAGCGCCGGCAGTATCGTGCTGATCGGCTCCATTGCCTCCCTCGCAGCAGGGCCCGAGGTGTGCGGCTACACCACGGCCAAACATGCGTTGCTCGGGCTTAATCGCTCGCTGGCACGGGACTACGGCCCCCACGGCGTGCGCGTGAACGCGGTGTGCCCGGGCTGGGTGCACACGCCGATGGCCGATGCCGAGATGCAGCCGTTGATGGAGGCGCACGGCGACACCTTGCAGCAGGCGTACGAGCGCGTGTGTGCCGATGTACCCCTGCGCCGTGCCGCCCGGGCCGAAGAGATCGCCAAGGTATGCCGCTTCCTGGCCGGCGACGACGCATCGATCATTACCGGGGCGACCTTGGTGGCGGACGGTGGGTCCAGCATCGTCGACGTGCCGACGCTGGCGTTTACGCGCCTGGAGCCTGCCCATGCCCAATGATCTGGATTTCAGCGGCCAAGTTGCGCTGGTCACCGGCGGCGCCCAGGGGATTGGCCTGGGCATCGTCGAAGCCTTTGCCCAACGCGGTGCGCGGGTGGTGATTGCTGATCGCCTGCTTGAACAAGCTGAAAGGGTGGCCGCTGGGTTGTGCGCGCAGGGCTATCAGGTCGAGGCCGTGGGCGTTGACCTGGCGCAAGCCGAGGCGGTGTTCGCCTGCGTTCAAGGGTTGGCGCAACTGGATATTCTGGTGCACAACGCTGGCTATTTCCCGCTGACCGCGTTCGCTGACATCACCCCGCAGATCCTGCAACGCACCTTGGCGGTAAACCTTTCGGCGCTGTTCTGGCTGACCCAGGCGGCGTTACCGATGTTTCGTGAGCAAGGCCGGGGTTGCGTGCTGGTGACGTCTTCGGTCACCGGCAATCGGGTGGGTTATCCGGGACTGAGCCACTATGCGGCGTCAAAGGCGGGGGTGAATGGGTTTATCCGTAATGCTGCACTGGAGTTGGCGCCGTTGAGTGTGCGGGTCAATGGCGTGGAACCGGGCATGATCGCCACGCCGGCGATGAGCAACCTGGGCGATACCGCGTTGAACGACAGCATCGCCAACCGCGTGCCACTGGGGCGTTTGGGCGCGGCTGCGGATATTGCCGGCGCGATGTTGTTTCTGGCTTCTGACCTGGCTGGCTATATCACCGGGCAGACCTTGGTGGTAGACGGTGGCTCCACCCTGCCCGAAATCTGAATCTTAACTCGGTCCAATGTGGGAGGGGGCTTGCTCCCGATAGCGCTGTTTCAGCTACACATGTGCTGGCTGACACACTGCTATCGGGAGCAAGCCCCCTCCCACATTGGATCTCATGCACATTGAAGAAGCTGTTTATGCCCCCACCGCCTGCAACCGGCTGGAGCGAAAATCCTTGGGCGACACTTCGAACTGTTTCTTGAATGATCGGCTGAAATGCGCCGAGTCGGTAAAGCCCCATTTGTAGGCAATCGAGGTGATCGATTCACTGCGCAGGAACGGGTTGGTCAAGTCGTCCGCACTGCGCTTGAGCCGCGCCCGCTGGATATAGCGGCAGACGCTGTCGTCCTGCTCCTCGAACAAACGGTAGAGGTGCCGCACCGAGATATTCAGGCGGTTGGCCAGGCCAATCGGGCTCAGGCCAGGTTGGCCCAGTGACTCGTCGATGACTTTTTGCACATAGCTGCGCAGGTTATTGCCCTGCAACGAGGCCACACCTTCGTGGCACTCATCGCCCTGCTCCAGCGCCGACCCCAACAGTGATACGAAGGCCGTTTGCAGTGCTTCCACTTCCGTGGCGTTGTCTTCGGTGTCGTCCTTGCACAATTGATCCATCAGCACATGCAACATGCGCCCACAGGCCTTGGTCGATGAAATCTTGCCAAAGGCCCGCCCCTTGCCGCGCAGGTGCTTGCACACCTCAGTGCGCGAGAGGGACAACGAGGCGTGTTCGATCAAGCCGAAGGGAGTGATTTCGATAGAGCCTACCGAGTCCATCAGCAGCATCTCGCCAGGGGCCAGTTGCACGGTCTGGTCGTTCTGGGTGATCTGCGCATAGCCGCTGCGCTGGCTGACCAGGAAACATTCCTGGTCGTTGTCGTGGTCGGCATGGTGCGTGAGGCGCTTGATCAGCCCGGCATTGGTGCGCAGGATGGCCAGGCCACGGGGCAGGTTGTGAATCTCGCCGATAAACAGCGAACGGTTGAAGGCCAGTTCGGTGTCGAAGTGGCCGCACGCGGCGCGCAGTTCGCGGTTCCAGCTGTCGAGCCCGTCGGGTGCATGCTGTGGGATGCTCATGGGGTGTCTCCGCAGTGGCGTTCTTTTTGTTGTTCTGGTGCAATAGTTAACATGTTATCTATATGCGCGCAACAACAACTCGTTTGGCCTTTGCAGAAGCACTAATGATGCCAATCAGAGATTCGACAGTACCCGCTTCATGCCAGCCAACGCCGCCAGTAAATAGTTGCGTTGCTCCGGGCTTACAGCGATATAACGCCGAAACGCCGGCATGCGGTTGACCACTTCGCTCCCGCCCATATGCTCCAGGCGCACGCACCATTGCCGGTCCTTGAGGTCGATACGCAGACGCTTGAAATCCAGGGGCATCAGCGCTTCGAATAACCCTTTGTCCGCCAGCAAACGCGCCTGCAACTCAGGCCCCAGGGCCTGGTTGCCAGAACGTTGCCGCACGCGGATGCCGTTGCGCCGAATAGCCCCGCCATGGTGCACCTCGAAGCTGCCCGCCCCTGAGGTAGGCGTGGGTACGTGCAACACGAACTCCGTCATGACCAGATGCATCAACAACTGCGATTCGGTGCGCTCGACCAGCTCAAATACCGCCCCGCCCACGTCGAGTTTCGCCAGGCCAAGATCACGCCGCAAGCGCGCCAGGGTCACCCCGGGTCGATAGCCGCTCGGTGCGCGATCAGCGCTGAACAGTTCAAACAGTTTTTGCCGCAAAGTCGCTATAAGGCTCATGGGCATGTCCCGGTTCATGACTGAATTCCTTGGCCAACACCTCCGCGACGCAAGCGGGCTTGAAGGGGTTGACCTTCTGTACCACCAAGGTCCAGAACAACGCGTAGGTCGCCGTTACGCCAAGCATCACTCCAAATGGCACGTAGATGTCGGCAGGGTTCATGCCGGGCGGGGTGATAAACCACATGCCCAGCAGGATGCCGATGCTCGACACGACCTGCGGCAGCGGGAACCACGGCGATCGGTACGCCCGGGGCAAATCCGGACGGCGAATGCGCAGGATCACCACAGACAGCGTCACCAGCAGGTAGGCAAAACTCCACGCGCACACCGCCGCCAGCACCAGATGCATGATGTTGTCGGTGTTGCCGCCCAGGTACAGCGCATGCAGGCACGGGATCAGCATGGCCACCAGGATGCACAACAGCGGTGTCTTGAAGCGCGGGTGCAGGTAGGTGAACACCTTCGGTAACGCGCCATCCACCGCCATGCCATAGAGGATGCGCGGTACGCCAGCCATCAGGGTATTGATGGTTGCAGCGCCGGCGAACAGGAAGCCAATGCCCAGCCACAGCGGCCCGATCTGCCCCATCACCTGCTCGGCGAACCGGGGGATGGCCATGGGTGTGTCCAACAGGTGCACGCCGGAGGCGGCGTCGAGCACCACGTTTGCCACCTGGCGCTTCATCGCGGCGCCATAGATAAACATGCACGTCGCCACGCCCATCAGCCCGAGCATCATCGCCCGTGGCATCACCTTGGCCGATTGGCGCAGGTCCGGCGCCAGCGGGGTGACGAACTCGCAGCCGACGAACATGAACATCGCCATGCCCACCAGCGACAACACGGTGACCAGGTCAGTGCCCACCAGCGATTCCCCGAACCAGCCGTCCAGTTGCACCGCTGGCGCGGCGATCAAGCCCAGCACGCCGAACACCATCAGGGTGGTCCACATGCCGAACGTAAGGATGATCTCTGCGCGGCCAAAGGCGCTGACCCCGAAAGCATTCAGCACCCCGAACACCAGCACGAACCCCACGCCCAGCAACCACGAGCCGCCGGCCGATTCTGCCAGGGTATTGAGGTGTTCGAAGTTCACCAGCGCCATCACCCCGGCGAGGATGGTTTCGGCAGTGCCGGCGAACACATGCACGATCAGATACGCCGACAGGGTGCCGGTGATCGCGAAGAACCGGCCCATGCCGCAATTGATGTAGTCGTACACCGAACCGGTGGTGGGCAGCATCGACGCGGCCTCGGCGAAGGTGGTCGCCTGGGCCAGCATCATCACCACGGCGATCAGCATTGCCAGGGCAAACGCACTTCCGCCGATGCCGAAGCCCATGGTGGCGGTAAGAATCACCGGGCTGGCCATGATCAGGCCAATGGTGCTGGCCAACGCGGTGGGGAAACCTACCGTGCCTCGGTTGAGGTGCGCGGTGAGTCGGTCGTTGATCGACATGGTGGGGTCCTCGAAAGCGGTTTTTTTAGTGTGTCGGCACTCTGCGCCCCACCCGCGTTGATCGTCTTGCCCCTGTCTGCCGCTGGTTTTGTAGCTGCCTGCCACGGCGTAGCACCTGGCGGCCAGGGTCAATTCCCTGGCACGCATGGCAAAGACTTGGCTTGACGCCCCTCGCCCTAATGCGCCCTCACTCTTAACCAAGATGGGGACAATAACAATGGAGCACACACTGAAAAACCGCCGTCTACGCCAAGCGGTCGTCATAGGCGTCGCGCTGTTGGCCGGGCAAGCTCATGCCGTCGAGTTGTACGCCGATGCCGACACCCAGGTTACGGGAAACTTCCTCGCTGTGTATGGGATGTTCAACAGTCCGAAAAATTACGACGGCCGCCGCGGCGGCTCCACCTGGCGCGAGGCGTTTATCAAGTACGGCCTGAGCGTCGAGCAAAACCTGGGTAGCCTGGGCGGCGTCTATGGCACGGCCAACCTGGTGAGTTCCGGCACCTGGGGCGATGGCGATGCATCCGGGGTCACCAACGGCACCGAGCGCACCACCAAGTTTGACGAAGCCTTCGCTGGCTGGCGCTCCGGCGAGCTGTTCCCGGCACTGGGCACAGACGGTGTAGACCTGTCGTTCGGCCGCCAGGTCATCATGCTGGGCGACGGTTTTATCATCAACGACGACGGCCCCAACCTCGGTAATGGCGTGGGCGATGGGGAGTTCAACCGCGGCGGCGCCTACTACATCGCTGCACGCCATGCATTCGACAAGACCGCGGTCATTCGCCTGGGCGGCAAGGATGGCGTGCATGGCAGCCTGATGTGGATCAAGTCCGACAACCGCGCCCAAGCCAGAACCGAAATGGCTGCGGGCACCCTGGAATACAGCGCCGCCCCGGGCACCCTGGGGCTCACCTATATACACGGGATCGACGTGGATGAGCGTTTCGCTACCGACCTGCAACGCCAGCGCAAAGGCATGAACCTCTACAGCCTGCGCGGTGCCGGCAGTGCCGGCATCGACAACGCCCACTTCGCCTTCGAACTGGCCCGCCAGGACCGACGCGACAGCCAGCAGAACGCTGGGTACGCCGAAGCCGGCTACACCTTCGCCGACCTGCCCTGGTCGCCGGACCTTACCTACCGCTACGCCCGTTATTCAAAAAACTGGGACGGCATGTTCGCAGGCTTCAACCGCGGCTATGGCACCTGGGTACAGGGCGAAGTGGCGGGCAACTATTCCGGCCCCTACAACAGCAACACAGCGGTGCAACACGTGGCGCTCAAGGTCAAGCCGCTGGAGAACCTCACCCTCGGCGCATTGTTCTTCGACTACAACACCGTCAGCACTCGCGGCCAGTTGAACCTCGATGGCCGCGAACTGGACCTGTACGCCGAATGGGCGGTGAACGAGCACCTGATCATCACGCCGTTGCTGGGCCTGTACAAACCCGACAAAGATGCCGACACCGGCGGTAACCAGGTCGGCGGCAGCGGTACCAATGTCTACAGTCAGCTGGTGGTGGCCGTACCGTTCTGACCCCCCTCGGGCGCGCACGGAGGCAGCGCCCGCACCTCGGCATAGGCGCCTTGATGATAGAGCAGCGGCGCACGGCCAAAGTCGTCGAAGGCCACCACCTTACCGATCATGATCCAGTGGTCGCCGCCATCGATCTGCTGGTATTTCTCGCAGTGAAAGCGCGCCGAGCAATCGGCGAACACTGGCGAGCCGCCCTCCCCCGGCTCGTATTCGATCAGGGCGAAGCGATCTTCACGGGGGCGCGCAAAGTTGTCGGACAGGTGCACCTGGTCGGCCGCCAACACATTCACGGCAAAGTGGCTGGCCTCCTCGAACACCTCATGGCTATTGGAGCGTTTGTCGATGCTCCACAGCACCAGCGGCGGGTCGAGGGACACCGAGTTGAAACTGTTGGCGGTCACGCCCACCTTGCGCCCGGAAGCGGTGGCGGCGGTGACCACGGTCACGCCGGTGGCGAAGTTGCCCAGGGCGCGGCGAAAGGCACGTGGGTCGAAAATGTCAGACATGCAAGACTCCCGGGTGGCGTCTATTGGCCGCCCTGATGGTTATGGAGGAATACGCGACTACACCATGCTCGGGTCGGGCTCCAGGCCCATCAGCTCACGGCCGAGGATCTGCGCGCAGACGTCGTAGTCGGTGTAGGCATGGGCGCCGGTCATATGGGAATCGCGGAACAGGCGCTGCATCTCGTTATGTTCGAACCAGGCATTGCCACCCGCGGCGGCGAACAGGCGATCCACCGCTTCGATGCACATTTTGGTGGCATAGGCCTGATTGGTGCGCCAGAACGCCAGGGTCTGGCGCGTCGGGTAACGTTGGGCGGCGCTGTGCTCGGCGTGTTCCTGCCAGGTCTTCTCCAGGAACGCCCGGGCGGCGGCCACCTGATGGGTGGACTCGGCCAGGCGCATCAACGCCGGGGTGGCGGCGCCCACAGCGGCACCGGTGTAGGCGCGCACCCGGGTCTTGGTTTTTTCGCGGAACACGTCGAGCATGCGCTCGGCCACACCAAGGCTGACGGTGGAAAAGCCACTGGCGAAATACGGTCGATAAGGCGCGTAGAAAATCTGGCTGTCGGGGTAGAGGCCAAAGCCTGCGGACTTGCCCTCCATCATGTCCTTGGCCTTCTGGATACGGTGCTCGGGCACCCAGGCGTTGTCGATAATCAAGGTTTTGGTGCCGCTGCCTTTCATGCCGGCAGCGAACCAGTCGTCGCGAATCTGATAGTCACTGCGCGGCAGCACGGCAAAGCAGTAATCCTGGGTGCCTTCGGCATTCTGGCGGCGGCAGCCGACAATTGCCCACTCACCATGGTCGCAGCCGCTGCTCCAGCCCATCTCGCCGCTGAAGTACACGCCGCCTTCGCCCTCGGTGACCCGACCAAACGGCGCAATACTGCTGCTGGCCGTGGCATCCGGGTTGGCACCCCAGATTTCCTCCTGCAACCGAGCCGAGAACAGCGCCAACTGATGGCTATGGGTGCACAACAAACTCATGGCCCAGGCGGTGCTGGCACAACTGCCGGCAAGCAAGGCGATGCAGTCGGCGAATTCGGGCAATGACAGCTCGAGTCCGCCGTACGCCTTGGGCTGAAAGGCGCGGTGCAGGCCGATGCTTTTGAGCAAGGCGATATTCTCATCCGGCACTTGGCGCAGCTGTTCGGCGCGGCTGGCATTGGCGGCGATGGCCGGCAGGAGGGGCTTGAGGTCTTCGAGGAGCGGGTTTGGCTTTTTCATGGACAGCCCTGCTTATTATTGGAAGTCCGGCAGGCGCTCCAGATCGCGGAACGGCGCGGGATGCAGGGCCAGTATCGAACGGCTCACGCAGGCGGAGAATGCACATTCGGCAGGCAAACTTGTACTTTTCACAGGTGCGGCAGGCACAGGCATAAAACCTGGCAGGCACAGTCAAGCCGATTATCGGTGCGTTGGTTACTCTCGGGTTTTCTTTATGAACTGCCAGGAACCTGCCATGAGCGATATCCCGCTGCTGCCCCAAGTCGAAGCCTTTCTGCGTCGCCGCCATGGGGTGTTTATCGACGGTGTCAACGTGCGCAGCCACGCCACTGAAAGCCTGAGCGTGACCAACCCCGCCAACGGCCAGGTGATCGCCGAAGTCGCCGATGCTGACCTGGCCGATATCGACGCAGCGGTCGCGTCCGCCAACCGCGGTTTCCAACTG
The DNA here is from genome assembly GCF_001427465.1 of Pseudomonas sp. Root569. NCBI lineage: Bacteria > Pseudomonadati > Pseudomonadota > Gammaproteobacteria > Pseudomonadales > Pseudomonadaceae > Pseudomonas > Pseudomonas sp. Root569. The sequence goes on from NZ_LMGQ01000012.1 coordinate 345,026, forward strand.
TGGTCCCAGGCCGCCCCCGCCACCCGTGGCAACGTGCTGCTGAAACTGGCCGATCTGCTGGAACAGCACCGTGAAGAACTGGCGCAGATCGAAACCTGCCAGTCGGGCAAGATCATCCAGATTTCCCGCGCTTTCGAGGTCGACCAGGCCGCGCACTTCCTGCGCTACTACGCTGGCTGGGCCACCAAGCTCAGCGGCCATACCCTGACCCCATCCCTGCCTTCATTCAATGGCGAGCGCTACACCGCCTTTACCCTGCGCGAGCCGGTGGGCGTGGTGGTTGGCATCGTGCCGTGGAATTTCTCGACCATGATCGCCATCTGGAAACTCGCCTCGGCGCTGGTGACCGGCTGCAGCATCATCATCAAGCCCAGCGAATTCACGCCTTTGACCCTGCTGCGCATCGCTGAACTGGCCATCGACGCCGGGCTGCCGGCGGGTGTGCTCAATGTGCTCACCGGCGGCGGCCATGTCGGCAAGGGGCTGGTGGAACACCCCGGCACGCACAAGGTTTCATTCACCGGCTCAGTGCCCACCGGCATCGCCGTCGGCCGCAGCGCCATGGGCGCCGGCATCACCCGTGCGACCCTGGAACTGGGCGGCAAGAATGCCGCCGGCTTCCTGCCCGATATGGACGTGGACAAGGCAGTGGACGGCATCATCGAAGCGGGCTTCTTGCACTCGGGGCAAATCTGCGCGGCGGCCGAACGCTTTTTCGTGCACCGCTCGCAAATCGACGCCGTGCTGGAAAAACTCAAGACGCGCCTCGGCCGCCTGAACATTGGCTCCCCCTTGGACGAACACACCGAATTCGGCCCGGTCACACACCAGCAGCACCAGCACAAACTGCTCGGCTACTTCAACCAGGCCCGCGCCGAAAACAACACGATCATCCACGGCGGCCACCTTATCGACCGCCCCGGTTGCTACGTCGAACCCACGGTGATCCTCGCCAACCACCTGCACGACACCCTGCTCAACGAAGAAACCTTCGGCCCCATCGCCACCTTCCTGCCCTACGACGACGAAGACGAGCTGCTGGCGCTGATGAACCACGGGCCCTATGGGCTGAGCGCCAGCCTGTGGACCAACGATTTGGGCAAGGCCCTGCGCATGATCCCGGCGATCAAGGCGGGCACCTTGTGGGTGAACATGCACACCTTGCTCGACCCGGCAGTGCCGTTTGGTGGGTGCCGGTCTTCGGGGGTTGGGCGGGAGTTTGGCAGTGCGTTTATTGAGGATTACACCGAGCTTAAGTCGGTGATGATTCGGTATTGAATGGGGTAGCGCACATCTGGTTTGGTGTACACCGACCCCATGTGGGAGGGGCGATGCGACGATTCGACTTGCTCCCGATGGCGGTGGGTCAGTCACAGATGTATTGACTGACACGGCCTCATCGGGAGCAAGCCCCCTCCCACATTTGGATCGCATTGCATCAGTGAGATAGCTGTCGTTTTCAGCCCCAGCGCCTGCGCCTCCATCTTGATCAACCTTCCGGCAACTACCACCCGCCGACGTTGATCCAAGGAGTGAGTTCATCAGATCGCTCTTACACAAACTTCGGGTTGCGTCCGATGAGCCTCACCGCTAACCTTCGCGGGTCGCTGCAAATTCAGCGAATGGGTGTGGTAGCCCAGTTCTTTCATAGACCCCAAAACGCTCAAGGGCGTTTTTTTGTGCGGGCTGCTTTGTGGCGGCTGTGCATGGGAGGCTTCGGCCTGCCGGGTTTCTATGACCGGTCTACCACCCCGTGTACAGTCGCCTCCTTACTTCGTGTGGTAGCGAAATGGAGGTGCTCATTCATAGGAGCTTCGCCATGAAGAAAGTCACACCCAATCCCCCGCCATCCCCCTCGGATGACAACCCACAACTACCTCCCGATGTCATTTTCACCGTCCGCCCCGGACTCAGCACTGAAGCCGCCTTGAGCAATGCCAGCGAAATGCTGGAGTCAGCGACTGTCTGTGCCTACGACTGTGCCGAACAGCTTGACGGCCAGAGCCGCAAGCATGTGCTGGCGGTGGTGCAGATGATTGAGATTGCGCAGTTGCTGGTCGATGAAGCGCTGAACCGGGAATGCCCGGCGGCCTGATGAACAAACGCAAACCCAACAGGCAATGACGTTCTCTGTGGGAGGGGGCTTGCTCCCGATGGCTTTGGGTCAGTCACAGATGTGCTGACTGGCACCACCTCATCGGGAGCAAGTCGAATCGTCGCACCGCCCCTCCCACATTTGATCTCACTGCATCAGTGAGGTAGTTGTGCCAGGGAGAGCGTGCCAGGCTACCAGGTGCCCATTGCCAGGCTGTGCGGTGAAAACTCTGCGAACTGCCAGCGCAGTGCCAATGCTGCCGGACGGCGGACCACGTGCTCCACCGTCACCGTCCACAAGCGCTGCGCGCCCTCGAACTCGGCCACTGGCGGCCCGCTGAGAATCAATGATGTACGCCCCGCCACGTGCAGCACGTCGCCGGTTTCAAAATCGACAAACAGCAACCCCGCTACCGGGTTGGCGTGCAGGTTACCGAGGGTGTTGAAGAACAGGTTGCCGGCAAAATCAGGGATGGTCAGCACGTTGCCTTCTACCCGCACAAACCCCGTGTTGCCGCCGCGATGGGAAACGTCCACCGAGCGTTCGCCGTGCTGGTCCACGTAGCTGGCGACGAAGAAGGTGTCAGCGTTGCGGATCAGCGTTTGGGCGGCGGCGTCCAGGCTGGTGCTGCGCTCCGCTGTATCGCCAGGTTTGCGCGCAATCCCAGCGACAGGCCGCAGTTGGATGTACTTGGGGCAGTTGCCGAAGGTGTGCACCACGTTCACCGCAAAGCCGTCATGATCCAGCGCTCCGATCCGACCGTTCATGCGGTTGCGACGCCGGGTGCCGAGGTCGATGCCCAGCAGGCCAACGGACGCGCCACGAGTGATGCCAGCCCAGGCCGGGTCGCTTCTGGCGGGCAGGCTGTCGATTTGCAGCGCCTGTGGATCCGGTGAATGGGCAAACCCTGGCGCGCCCTCCAGCATGGTCGCCCAGGGGATACCTTGTTCGTCCACCACACCCAGAATGAGGTAAGGCAACAACGGATAAAAATCACGATGCTGCTCGGGCAAATAATCACGAATGACCTTCGGCCCGATCATGGCCATGCGTTCGGCGACGCCTGCACTTTCCTGCAATTGCCGTTCGCCGACATGCCAAGGGGATTGTTCGATCGAGTTCATGGCGATCACCTCTGGTTGGATAACCGAATGCTGCGCCTACCCAACCCTGCAGAGAATGCCCACCCTGGGCAATCCACTATTACGCCAACTGAAATGCCGGATGTTCGCGCAACGCGGTGACGCAGTAGTCGACAAAACTGCGCACGCGCATGGGCGCATGGCGGCCTTCGCGGTAGATCACATGCACCGGCAGCGGCGGCATTTCAAAGGCCGGCAAGACACGACGCAGTTGGCCATTTATGAGGTGATCATGAACCGGATAACTGAGGCAACGAATCACCCCCGCGCCCTGCACCGCCGCATTGATCGCGCCTTGCACCGTGGCGCAACTGAGGCGGGCGCGGGCGTTGAGGGTGTAATGCAGGAAATCCCATCGCAGCGCTTCGGCGCTGGCAATCAGATGATGTTGCTTGAGGTCGGCCGGATGCCGGGGCTCGCCTTTGGCCGCCAAATACGTGGGGCTGGCGCACAGCAGGGTGCGCACCTGGCCGACCTGCCGTGCAATCAGCGACGAGTTGGGCAGCTCACCCACCCACACCGCCACGTCAAAGCCCTCTTCGTGCAGGTTGGGGTAATAGTCGTGGTAGTTAGCGATGACACGCACCGCCGGATAGTGATCCATATAGCCAGCCAGCAGTGGCGCCATCACATAGCGGCTGAACAGCAACGGCAGGCATATCCGCAGGTTGCCCTGGGCGTGCACATGGGCGCCGTTGGCCGAGGCTTCGGCCGCGTCCACCGCTGCCAGCAGGCGTACACAGTCGGCAAGATAAGCCTGGCCTGCATCGGTGAGGTTGACCCCACGTGTGCTGCGCTGCAGCAACACCACCCGCAGGCGTGCCTCCAGGCGCGCAACCGCACGTACCAGGGTCGGGCCGGAGACCTGGGCACGGCGTGCCGCCGAGGCCAGGCTGGGTTGCCCGGCCAGCGCCGCAAACAGCTGCATATCGCGAAAGCGCTCCATCAGGCGCGCCGCTTCGTCGCCGGGTTCAGGGCCGGGTCCTGCCCGAGGCGATGGCTTAAGAAATCCACAAAGGTATTGACCTTGGCCGGTATGCGACCGTTTTGCTGGAACACCACGTGGATCGGCAGCGGCGCCGGTTCGAAAGCCTCCAGCACCAGCTCCAGCTCACCCGCCGCCACCGCTGCCGCGACTTGATACGACAGCACACGGGTCATGCCCCAGCCCAGGCGCGACAGGTTGATTGCGGCATTGTTCGCCGTAACGCTCAGACGCGGCTCAATGGCTATCTTCAGCGGCTGGCCGGCGTCGACGAACGTCCATTCACTGACCAGTTGGCTGGACGATGAGGTGACGATCTTGGCTTCTCGCAATTGCTCAGGCCGCTGCGGGCGCCCACGTTGGTCCAGATAAGCCGGCGATGCGCACACCACCCGGCGCACTTCGCCGACCTTGATCGCCTGCTGCCCGGGTTCGTGCAGATGGCCGATACGCACCGCTACATCGACGCCTTCATCGGCCATATTGACCACACGGTCGACCAGCAAGGCACTGATGTTCACCAGGGGGAACTGGTCCAGGTACTCCCCCAGCACAGGCGCCACATACAGCTCGCCAAACAGCACCGGTGCGGTCACTGTCAGGTGACCGCCGGGGATGGAGTAACTGCCCGCTGCCGCTTCCTCGGCCTCTTCCAGTTCGGCGAGGATGCGCCGGCAATCTTCCAGGTAACGCTGGCCGGCATCGGTCAGGTGCAGGCTGCGCGTGGTGCGTGCCAGCAGTTGCGTACCGATGCGCTGTTCCATAGCGGCAATGGCGCGGGTCACGCTGGGTGGCGAGGTCTTCAGGCGGCGTGCAGCAGCCGCAAAACCCTCCTCCTCGGCCACCGCCAGGAATACCTGCATCTCATGAAATCGGTCCATCGCCATCCCTTGATCGTTACTGTGATTGCAGCCCCACCGCCGTGCGCGGCATAGCGACAAACCCTGGCAAGGCTTCGATGCTGGCAAGCCAGGCACGCACCTCAGGGTAGTCGGCCAGCGACACGTTGCCTTCCGGCGCATGGGCCACGTAGGTATAGAACGCAATATCGGCAATGCTTGGCTGATCACCAGCCAGAAAACGGCTCTCGCCCAGCTGCTGCTCCATCACGTTCAGCAGGGCATAGGCTCGGTTGATTGCGCTGACAGTGTCCACCTCGGCGCCAAACACTGTGGCCAAGCGCGCCGTGGCGGGCCCCGCATGGAGTTGACCGGCGGCGGCCGACAGCCAGCGTTGGACCCGCGCTTGCCCGATGGGCTCGCTTGGCAACCAATGCCCTTTGCCATAGGTACTGGCAAGGTAGACCAAAATCGCATTGGAGTCGGCCAAGACAGTACCGCCATCATCGATCACCGGTACCTGGCCGAAGCAGTTGAGATTAGCAATGAATTCGGGCGTTTTATGCGCACCTTGCTTGAGGTCCACCAGGATAAATTCATTGGGCAAGCCCAGCAGGGACAACATCAGCTCGACCCGATGGGAGTGGCCGGACAATGGAAAACCATAAAGTTTGATCGCAGGCTGGGTCATGAAAGGCTCCAAAAGAATGGGTATCGACGCCAGGCATATTCCACTGCCGCCTCAGTCGGCGGAATGACCAGGATTTACAATCCAGCATTTCATTGGGCGAAACAATCACCTGTCCGAAATTCTCGGCGCCGGCGTCGCAATTTCATGAAAAAAATTCAAACTATCGTCCTCCCTATCGTTCACACCTTCACGTGCAACGTTAAGTAGGAGGCGACATGCAATACCGACAACTGGGTCATTCCGGCCTGCTGGTATCGGAAATCATCCTGGGCACCGTGCCCTTTGGCGGTCGTGCGGAGTTCGAAAAATGCGGCGCGGTGGACGTGCCCCTGGCCAAGCGTATGTTCGATATCGCGTTCGATGCCGGGGTAAATATGGTCGATACCGCTGACCTCTACTCCCACGGCCTGGCCGAAGAGGTGGTCGGCAAGGCCCTGGGTGACAAGCGCAACGATATCCTGCTGGCTACCAAGGGCCGCAGCCCGGTGGACAGCAACCCTAACAATTCCGGCTCATCGCGCTATCACCTGATCCGCGCCTGCGAAGCCAGCTTGAAGCGCTTGGGCACCGACCATATCGACCTTTACCAACTGCATAACTGGGACGGCATGACGCCGATCGAAGAGACTCTCGAAGCCCTGCGCCTGTTGGTCGGTTCGGGCAAGATCCGCTACTTCGGCACCAGCAACTTCACGGCCTGGCAGATGATGAAAACCCTGGGCAAGGCCGAGCTGCACGGCATGCTCAAGCCCATCACCCAGCAGATCTACTACACCCCGGAATCCCGTGAAGCCGAGTACGAATTGCTGCCGTTGGCCCTGGACCAGCACGTCGGTACTTTGGTATGGGGCCCGATGGGAGAAGGCCTGCTGACCGGCACGACCCGCCGCGGGCACAAGCCGCCACTCAATACCCGCCAGGGCAGCGGCTGGCCGGAACCCTATGTGCATGACCAGGAGCGTGCCCTGGACATTATCGAGACCCTCGCCGCCGTCGGGGATGAGCATGGCGTATCGGTCGCCCGTACCTGCCTGGCCTGGCTCAAGGATCGTCCAGGGATCACCTCGCTGATCGTCGGAGCGCGTACCGAAGAGCACCTGCGCGACAACCTCGCCGCCACTGAGCTGAAGCTGACCGAAGCACAATCGTCACGCATCGAGGCGGTCACCCGTCGCCAGCCGCTGTACCCCTACTGGCATCGCTTTACGGCCGGGATCGATCGTTTTGATCCTGCAGAACAGCCGTTCCTGGCCGAGCATCAAAAGACCATGGATGCGCGCAAAGACAAATAACAGTGCGGTTTAAAGGTGGGAACACACCCTTCCCACCTTTGGATCAAGTGCCCCCAGCAAAGGAGTCTGGCTTTGATCGCGCAAATCATGATCGCCGCCCTCGGCGTCGTCGCTATCTGGTTCAGCCAGAGCAAACGCTTGAAGGTACGCCGCTACGCCTGCCTGTTTGGCATGGCCGGCCAGCCGTTCTGGTTCTGGTCGTCGATCAATGCCGAGCAGTGGGGCATCGTCTTGCTCAGCTGTTTTTATACAGTGGCCTGGGCCAAGGGCATCAAGACCCATTGGATCGATCGCAAGGGTGATGGGCAAGGTTGATTTGCAATCGTGCGTCGCGCTGCCTATATTTGCGGCCTGGCGCTCTCCACGCCACCTTCCGCGGAAAGGGCTGCGCCCAGGACATCACAGCTCTACCTCATTTCTACGACTCCCAACCTTAAAGCGGAAAAGGTTCGAACAAGGAGCTCGTATGTCGCAACGCCCTTTCGCCTCAAACACCGACGGCCGCCTTAACCTTGAGCAGCAGCGCAAGCGCGCCAAGGAACTGTTGTCGCGCCTGAAAAGCCAAGACCCCAGCGCAACCTTGTCCCAGGCTCAGTGGCAGCTTGCCAAACAGCTGGGCTTCGCCAGTTGGCCCAAGCTCAAGGCCCATGTCGACGCCCTCGACTTTGCCGCCCGCCACCCTGGTTTCGAGGCCAGCGATGAATCGCGCACCACCCATTGGCGGTGTGGCAACGATATTGCCCACAGCCTGCAACTGGCCGGGTTCAAGGGCCAGTTCCGGATGCTCACGGACCCGTTGTGCATGGGGCCAGTGCGTGAACTGCCCAGCCAAGCGTTCCGCGCGATGCGCAGTACCTTTATCAGTCAGGCCTTTGCCCTTGACTCCACTGAAGTCGCGCATCGCGTCAACGATGAATACGACCAACTACAAACCTTGGCCAACGCCGATCACAGTGTGCTGTGGTGCGAGGCGGACGCCTACGACCAACTGTTTCTGGTGCGCGCCCTGGCCGGCCTGGAGCGGGCGCCGCGCAAGCTGGAGCTGATTGAGGCAGACCGCATTCCCGGGGTCGAGCGATTTATCGGCATAGGCCAATTGGCCCCCGATGTGCTGGCCTGGCTCTGGCCGCAGCGGCGCTTGATCGACGACAACGCAGTGCAATTGGCCAAACGGGCCTGGTCGGCTTATTGCGACAGCTCACCGCTCAAGCTCGCGGAACTGGCCCATGGCAATTACCCTGCCCTGCCTTTTCTGGCACCGGCGTTACGACGCCAGTTACAGGAGTTGCCGGGTATCGAGGACGGTTTGTCGCTGACTGAACGTTTGTCCCTGAGGTATATCGCCGAGGCCGGGCCTGTGCCTTTCGGCCGGGTGTTTGCCGAGTTGATGGCCAAGCGCGAGCCACTGCCTTTCCTGGGCGACATGATGTTCCATGCGCTGCTGCGCCCATTGATTGATGGGGCGGCGCCGCTGCTGATCGAGTCCGAAACGGACGTGGAGTGGCCGCGCCGCGTATTGGCGCTGACGCCACTGGCGCAGCAGGTGCTGGATGGCAATGCCTGCTGGCTGGACCACGCCAGCCATGAGCGTTGGGTCGGCGGTGTGTGCCTGCGGCCACGGCAACCTTATTGGGCACTGGGCCTTGCTGATCAGCCCGTCTGGCGTGACTGATGCTGCGCGATACGATCAGCGCTTGGGAAACAACCCCACGGCACATGCCACCACAGTCGGGTCGCCCTGGTAGACCGCCCGCGGGCTCATCGAAGGCTGGGGCGACCGGCCGTCCACGGTGCGCAGTATCGGGCGCTCAACGGTCGGGGAACTGTGCGCCGGATCGACAATTTCCATGCAGCGACGCAGGGAGTTGAAGTCGGGCGATTGTGACAACGACAGGTGCAGGGTCTGGCTAACCGAGACCGACACCACAGAGCGCTGCGCACATTGCCCGTCATAGATCAGCGTATGGCGGATCAACGGGTTGTCATGGCAGTACTTGAGCAGGTTGACCTGCCGTGAGTGCACTAGCGCAGTGTTGATGATCAGCAGGTCAAACGCCACAACGCCCGAGCGTGTCAGTGCCTGCAACTCGTCGAACGAACTCAACGGCGCGATGCGGTGATAGCCCAGCTGGTTGAGCATTTTCTCGATCTTGATCCGTTGCAAAAGCTCTGCATCGGCAATCAGAAGGCGTAACGCTTTATTGGACATAGGGTAAACCTGACAGTTGGGCATCCGCGTCGATCATTCAACGCTGAGCAAAGTAACCGTCAGGGGTGAACGCTGACTTTAAGGCGATTCTGAAACGGCAATCCGGGGCACACCGTACTTTTAAGAATCGCCTCAAAGCCTTCGCGCCACTCGCCACCTACCATGAGCTGCGTTCCCTTACCCGACCATGGAATTGCCGTGTTCATGTTTCTACTCAGAATGGTACTGGTGGCCTGCGGGCTGCTGGTGCTTGCGTCCCCACCTGCCAATGCGGCGCTGAAGATCGAAGGCACGCGCCTGATCTACTTCGGCCAGGACAAAGCCGCCGGTATCAGCGTGGTCAACCAGGCCTCGCAGGAAGTCGTGGTGCAAACCTGGATCACAGGCGAGGACGAATCCACCGACCGTACCGTGCCCTTTGCCGCCACCGAGCCATTGGTACAGCTGGGCGCCGGGGAGCATCACAAGCTGCGCATCCTGTATGCCGGTGAAGGCTTGCCCAGCGATCGCGAATCGCTGTTCTGGCTCAATATCATGGAGATCCCGCTCAAGCCCGAAGACCCCAACAGCGTGCAATTCGCGATCCGCCAGCGGCTCAAGCTGTTCTATCGGCCCCCCGCACTCCAGGGCGGCTCGGCCGAGGCGGTGCAGCAATTGGTATGGAGCAGCGACGGGCGCACGGTAACCGTCAACAACCCCAGCGCCTTTCACTTGTCACTGGTCAACCTGCGAACCGACAGCCAGACGCTCAGCGATTACCTGCTGCTCAAGCCCCATGAACGCAAAACCCTGACCGCGCTCGACGCTGTGCCCAAGGGCGCCACCCTCCACTTCACCGAAATCACCGATATCGGTTTGCAAGCCCGTCATCGCACGGCGCTCAACTGATAAATCACGGGGTATTTATACCAATGTCACTGACCAAACGCTGTTTACCCCTACTGATATGGGTCTGCGCGGTCTTGCCCGCCACCAGCCACGCACTGGCCTGCCGCGAGGACGGCACCAACTCGATCATCACCCAGGAAGCGCTGGGCACGGCGCTGGCAGTCGCCGCCGACGCACCCAACGGCACTATCATTTGGGAGTCCGGCCCTCGCTCGACCAACGTGATCTGCAAGGACGACTACCTCCACGGCCGTGAGGAAGTGTATTTCTACGTCAACCCGGCCAACGTGAGCATCGGCACCGGGATCCGCGTGGGCATTCGCTACAACAACCAGCCGATTACCCAAAGCACCGGCAAGGTGGGCACCGGTTTCTTCTCCGACCGAGGCTGCAATTTGTCCAATTGCGTGGGTTGGGACAAGGCGCGCTTTACGCTCAATTTCAGCGTATTCATCGAGAAGTACGACCCCACCCCACCGAGTGGCCAGGCCAGCACCTTGACCTCTTACCGCGTGTTCCAACTGGATGGCGTGCGCGGGCTCAACTCACGACCCAACAGCAACTTCAATTATGTGGTCACCGGCATGAACGATATCCGCTTCGTACCTTGCACTCCGGAACTGACCATCAGCCCCAGCGTGGTCAACTTCCCCACACCCTCGCGCAAGGCCTCGATCGGTGAAGTCGCCAGCAGCGCGAACTTCAGCCTGAACCTGCGCAAGGGCTGCGACACGCCCTATACCGTCAGCGCACGCTTCGCCACCACGCCGGGCGGCGGCAGTGTGAACAATGGCCTGCTGGTGCCGGACAACAACAGCTCAGTCGGCATCTCGCTGTCTCGCGCCGAGAGCCAGCAGCAACTGCCCTTCAACAACTGGTTCACGCTGCAGGAACTGATGGGCCTGGGCCAGAGCCACGATGAATTCCGCGCCGACCTCAAATGGCGCACCTTGCCGATTCCAGGTGCGTTCGACGCTGCCGTGGTGGTGGATATGTACTACAAGTAGGTGATTTTTAAGGATCGTCTTATGCCACCGGCAAAGGCCCAGACATAAAGTTTGCCGATGCGATTGAAAAGTTATCTGCTCCAGATCAACCCCGTCCTTTCCCGACCCGAAGCAGCCAGAAGGCTGCTTCGTATTTTTGCGAGCGTGCTGCTGGTGGGCATCCTGGGCGGGGTCTATACCTTTCTGCTGTCAACCTTCAACAACGACATTTCCCAGCGCCGCGGCTATATGAGCAGCGCTATAGCCGAAGCCCATACGTTTTTCACCAATCGCCAAGCCTTGCTCGAAAGCCTGAGCCTGTCGGCAGTGCGCAAGCAGACCAGGGTCTATCCCTCTTCGGCGGAAGAACAACACCTGGAGCTGGGGGACACGCCAGGCAGTCAATGGAGCATCTGGCTGACCGCGCGCATGCGCGACTACCTCAAGGCCAAACAGCTCAACCTGCTCTACGTCAACACCGGCTCCAACCCGCACGTGACGCGGCTGTTCGATGCGACCTCGCAGGTATTGCCGATTTCCAAGTGCATGCTCAACCGCCTCAAGGCCCTGCAACACACCGACCCGGCCACGCTCAACGAACTCTGGCTGAGCGACAGGACTGAACAGCACTCGCACCTGTATATCTTCATCCGCCTGGACGAGCGTGATCGCGACTCCGGCTGGCTCGGCCTGGAGATGGATAGCCGTGAAGTCTCCTCGACACTCAGCGACCAGAGCGCCGGCGAGTTCATGATGCTCAATTCCCAGGGCATGCTGGTGTTCACCAACAGCACCGATACACAGTTGAGCCAGCAACACCTGAGGCCCGGCGAAGACAGTTTTTTCGGTTTTGTCGGCAACGGCTGGCTGCCCGACCACCTGGTGATTCGCAAACACCTGAAGTCCTCTGAATGGCAGTTGATGTACTCCATCGACCTGCGTGCGGTGGTCACCGGTTTGTGGAAACAGCTGCTCGGTTCGCTGCTGTTCTGCCTGTTCAGCCTGACGCTGATCTGGTTGGTGATGCGCCGCGTCGATCAGCGTTTCATCCTTCCGTCTATCCATCGCATCCAGGCGTTGATCGAAAGCGAAGCCTTCGGCCGCGATGTGATCCAGACCGCCCCCGTGGCCCTCTGCGTGCTGCGCCGTACCGACGGCCAGGTGGTACTGGAAAACACCCTGGCCCAGCAATGGCTGGGTAATGGGCCGGAGCGCGAGGCGCTGCGCGCCGGCTGGATCGAGCAAGCCTTTGCCAACGCCCCTTCCGAGCGCAGTGACTACTTTGAAACCATCGACGGCCGTCACCTATACCTGAGCAGTGCACCGACCCGCTACAAAGGCGAAGACGTCCTGTTTTGCGCATTCAGTGATATCAGTGCGCGCAAGCAGGTCGAGGCGGCGCTGGAAGAGGCGCGGCAATCGGCGGACGCAGCTAATGCCGCGAAAACCCTGTTTCTGGCGACCATGAGTCATGAAATCCGTACACCGCTGTATGGCGTGCTCGGCACTCTGGAACTGTTGGCGCGCACGCAACTGGATGCGCAACAAAAGGACTATCTGCAGGCGATCGAAGGCTCATCGTCGACCTTGCTGCAACTGATCTGCGATGTGCTGGATGTATCGAAGATCGAAGCCGGGCAGCTGGCACTGGAGATGAGCGAGTTCTCGCCGCTGGACCTGGTGCATGAAATCATCCAGGGCTACGCCGCGGCCGCCCACGCCAAGGGCCTGCAGCTGTACGCCTGCTTCGATCCCAAGTTGCCGGAACGGCTGATCGGTGACGTGACGCGCATCCGCCAGATTCTCAATAACCTGCTCAACAACGCGGTGAAATTCACCGACTATGGGCGCGTGGTGCTGCGGGTCAAAGTGCTGGGCCGCGACGGCGAACGCTCCAGCCTGTTGTGGCAAGTTTCAGACACCGGCAAAGGTATCGCCCAGGAAGACCAGGCGATGATCTTCGAGCCGTTTTACCAGAGTGAGGGCAATACCAATGTGGTTGCCGGCACCGGCCTGGGCCTGCCGATTTGCCAGCGTCTGACGGAGTTGATGAACGGCAATATCCGCATGGTCAGCGAACTCGGCCTGGGTAGCAGTTTCAGCCTGATCCTGCCGTTGGAGGAAGCATCTGTTGCACCGATGACACCGTTGCTGGCCGAGACCATTTACGTGGCCTCGCCGATCCCGGAACTGGCAAACGCGATCGCCGGCTGGTTGCGCCGTTGGGGCGCCAGGGCCCAGGCGGGCTTGCCGACGTTGGCGGACAAGCACCTGCTGCTGCAAGTGCACCCCGGCAGCGTTGACCCGTTACTGGTGCCCGAGTGGCCAGGGCCGGTGATTCACGTGAGCAGCAATGCCTGCCCATGCGTAGAAGCCGACGCTGGCGCCTGGCACGTCAACCTCAACCACCTGGGAGCCATTCATCAGGCCGTGAGCCAGGCGCAAGGGCTATGGGTGGCCCGCGCCGATGAGCAAACGCACCAGCGGGACCTGAACAAACTCAACCTGCATCTGCTGGTGGCCGAGGACAACATCATCAACCAGCTGATTTTGCGTGACCAACTCGAAGAACTCGGCTGCACCGTGGAACTGGCGGCCGACGGTCAAGAAGCGTTGCAGCTGTACAGCGCCGGCAACTTCGATGTGGTGTTGACGGATGTGAACATGCCCCATATCAACGGCTATGAACTGGCGCGTGAACTGCGTCGACAGGGCTGCCCGTTGCCGATTATCGGGGCCACCGCCAACGCCATGCGCGGCGAGGCCGACCTGTGCCTGGCCGCCGGCATGAACCATTGCCTGGTCAAACCTTTTGCGTTGCGGGCTCTATTCAACTCCCTGGCGCCTTATGCACGGATCCCCCATGAAGCCCCTTAGTATTCTGATTGTCGAGGACCATCCCCTGCAGCATATCTACCTGCAGAACCTGCTCAGCGAGTTGGGAGATTTCCTGCTCGAAACCGCCGAGGATGGCAACCAGGCGCTGGAGCGTCTGCGCCAGCGGGACTTCGACCTGGTGCTGACCGACCTGCTGATGCCCGGCATGGACGGCGTGCAATTTATCCAGTGCCTGGCCAGCCTACGCTGCAAGCCGGCGCTGGCGATCATGAGCGCGGCGTCACGGCGCATGCTGATGGCGGCCAGCCTGGTTGCAAAAAACCTCGATGTCGAAGTGATCGGGCTGATCTCCAAACCAGTGACCGCCGAGGCCTTGCGCACACTGGTCGATCAACTCAGGAACAAGGTGCACAAGCCCTCTCCGGAATTGCTCGAGCACATGGACATCGACCGTCAAACGCTGGTACAGGCCATGAGCGGTGGCCAGTTCCAGGCCTGGTTCCAGCCGAAGAAATCCCTTGCCAACGGCCGTATCGTAGCCGCCGAAGCCTTGGTGCGCTGGATGCACCCCGAGCAAGGCGTGATGCTGCCCGCCGCGTTCCTGCCGGCGATCAAGGCATTCGAACTGGAGGAACGCCTGTTGTGGCTGGTGCTCAAGCAGGCGATCCACGCCCAGGAACACTGGCGCCAGCGTGGCTATGAAATCCCGGTGTCGATCAACCTGCCCACACACCTGCTCAACAGCCATGACCTGGCCGACCGCTTGTTGGAGTTCGTGCTGCACCACAACGGCATCCCCGCAATGATCTGCTTTGAGCTGATGGAATGCTCGGTGCCGCAAGACATCAGCAACTTCTACGCCGGCGCCTGTCGATTGCGGATCAAGGGATTCGGTTTGTCCCAGGATGATTTCGGCAAGGGCTACAGCTCCTACCTCAACCTGGTGTCCACGCCGTTTACCGAATTGAAGATCGACCAGGCACTGGTGCAGGGCAGCCACGACAACGAAGGCATCGCCCAGGCGTTGGCGAGCATTATCGCGCTGGGCCGCAAGTTGGGCCTGACGGTGGTCGCCGAGGGCGTGGAAACCCCTCAGCAATTGGCGCTGCTGCGCAAAATCGACTGCAATCAGGTGCAGGGCTTCCTGATCTCCCATGCGGTGTCTTCAGACCAATTTCAGCAACTACTGAACAATGATGGCCCCGCGACATCTCACTAGCTGGCGGCCCGGATTACTTGCCCTTTAAAGGAGTAAGCAGCATCCAGTGCCGATTTTTCCTGCGCCTGCGGACCCCCTGATGAAGCACAACAACGCGATCCTCGAAGCCTTTACCCGCAGCTCATTGCGCCTGAACAAGGGCTTGATGGTCCTGATGGGAATTGCTTTGCTACTGGTACTGACCAATTACTGGTCTCTGCAAAGGGGCGTCGAAATCCGGTACGGCGCCATGCGCTTTCACTTTGCGCGACTGATGGAAAATCTCTCAGATCAGCAAACCTACCTCAAGAGCCTGACGCATCCCGGCATCCAGGCCGAACTGCTGCACGCCACCCACGTGCAGATCAGCCTCAAGAGCCGCATGGTCGACAACCGCCGCACGTTGTACGAAGGCCAGAAGTATTCGTTTTCGGTACCGTTCAGCATCAAGTTCGATGAACAGCAGATCGGCGCCGCCGCCAGACCGCCGATTTTTGCCCTGGGCGCGCACCTGACCAGTTACTACAGCGCCTTCTGGTCCTCGTCGCCGTACGAGGCGCCGCAAACCTTTCTGCTCAATCGTCAGGCGAACTACACCATCACTGTTCCGTCCGTGGGCTATCAGCACCGGGAAAGCCCCGAGGATACCGACAACCCCGTGGCGCGAGTCAACGCTGTGCAGCAAATCCTCGCACAGACACCGCAGCCGCTTGAGCAGAATCGGGTGTATTGGCAGGCCGGACCCGAACCCGAATATTTGCTGGCCTACATCGGCCTGCCACTCGACTCACAGGGCCAGGCAGTGATCGGCACCCTGCTCGATGTGTCGCAGGTCGACGATGTACAGCGCGCATTGAATCACTCGGCGTTTGATCGCTTCACCCTGATTGGCCCTGACGGCAGCCGGTTGATCGGGCCTACCATCCAGGCGCAGCTCAGCGACGGTGTGCATTTCACGGCCAACGGCATTGAATTCAAGATCACCCAGGCCGGCGACCAGCCCTGGAGCGCGGTCTATGGCCTGAACTACTCGCACTTCTTTCACTCCGCATTGTGGCCGTTGAGCACCTTGGCGTTGCTGCTGTTCAGCCTGATCACCCTGGGTTGGGCCGGCAGTCGCTGGTATCGACGCCAGGTGATTACGCCGGCGCAACTGGCCCACGAACGCATTGCCGAAAGCGTGGCATTCAGCCGCGTGATCATCGACACCGCCCCCACCGGGTTATGCGTGGTGCGACGCAGCGATGGCAAGGTGTTGATCGAAAACCAGCGGGCCCAGCAATGGCCGGGTACCGCACGTTTGGTGGCGGCCATGGCCGGTAAGCACGACATGGCTGAGAGCGGAGAAACGCATCTGGAGATCGAGGGCCGGCACCTGCAGATCGGCTTTGTGTCAACCCGCTATCAGGCTGAAAACGTGCGCCTGTACGCTTTCAACGATATTACCCGGCATATCGAAGATGCCCAGTCCCTGGAAGAAGCGCGTCACGCCGCCGATGCGGCCAGCGAGGCCAAGACGTTGTTCCTGGCAACGATGAGCCATGAAATCCGTACGCCGCTCTATGGCGTGCTTGGCACCCTCGAATTACTCGGTCTGACGAATCTTGACCCACACCAGAAGGCCTACCTTCACACCATCCAGCGCTCGTCCGCCACGCTGTTCCAACTGATCAGCGATGTGCTGGATGTCTCGAAGATCGAGTCCGGGCAAATGGCGATAGAAGCTGTGGAGTTCTGCCCGCTGGACATGCTCGAAGACACCCTGCACACCTACGCCGCTTTCGCCCAGCGCAAGGGGCTGCAGCTCTACAGCTGCATTGACCCGCAGTTGCCGGACTGCGTGATGGGCGACCCGATGCGCATCCGCCAGATTCTCAATAACCTGGTCAGCAACGCGATCAAATTCACCGATTTCGGGCGCGTGGTGATTCGTGCCAGGGTGACGGGGCGCGACGCCAATCATGTCGACCTGCAATGGCAAGTCACCGACTCGGGCGTAGGCATCCCCGAGGCGCAGCAGGCCAAGCTCTTCGATGTGTTCTACCAGGCGCCGGACACCGCCAGCGAAGGTGGCGCCGGGCTTGGCCTACCGATCTGCCGGTGGCTGGCGCAGATGATGGACGGCGAGATCCGTGTGGTCAGCGAGCCTGGGCTGGGCAGCAGCTTTACGTTGAAAATGCGCCTGCCGCTGTGTGGCGGCACACTCACCAACCTGCCGCTGATCGAACCCAGCCCGACCCCGGTATACGTACAGGCACCGGTACGCGAACTGGCGCAGGCGATGAGTGACTGGCTCAACCGCCTGGGCATTACCGCCGCCCTGGCGGCGACCGCCCAAGACAAAGACAACCACCATGCAGTGCTGGTGGACCTGTTGCCCAGGGAGCCCGCCAGGCCATGGGTCGGCCAGCGCGTGCTGTGCCTGCCGGGTGCGCACAGCCCGCCGCTGCACACGGCGCAAGGCTGGGTGGTGGATCTGCACGACGTACGCGCCCTCGCCGCCACCGTGTCACTCGCGCAGCATGGCAAGCATGAGCAGCCGACGCCGACCCGACCACAAAGCGCGGGGCGGTTGGGGCTGCGCATCCTGGTGGCCGAGGACAACCCGGTCAACCAGGCGATCATCAAGGAGCAGCTGGAGGCACTCGGTTGCTCAGTGAGCCTGGCCGCCAACGGCGAGCAGGCGTTGCAATTGTGGCAACCCCAGGCTTTCGACCTGGTACTGACCGACGTGAATATGCCGTTGATGAATGGGTACGAGCTGGCCAGAATCCTGCGCGAACATGACCCTCAGTTGCCGATTATCGGCGTGACCGCCAATGCGATGCGCGAGGAAGGCGTGCGCTGCCTGGCGGTGGGCATGAACGCCTGGATCGTCAAGCCCTTGAGCCTGCAAACCCTGCGTGGCCAGTTGATCAAGCTGTGCAAGGTCCAGCCCCCGGTTGAGCCTGCCGCGTCGGTATTCGACGACAGCGTGCAACTGTCGGACAAGATGCGCCCGCTGTTCATCAGCAGCGTGCAGCAGGACATACAGCGCATCGGTGTGGCTCTGGCACAGCGTGATACCCGCAACCTCGGCCAATTGCTGCATTCGATCGCCGGCGCCCTGGGTGCTGTTCAGGCCCTCAGCCTGGCCCAGGCGTGCATCGAACTGGAAAGCGCCCTTGACCGCGGCAGCCTCGACACAACGCTTGAGCTCAAGGTGAAGACTGTGATGCGGCGTCTGTCGGCCGTTCTGGAGACTCTCCAGCCCGGGCATTCTTCACTCACTTGAACTGGCACTACGGACGGCCCTTTATGAAAAAATTCAACGTGGTAATCGCCGACGATCACCCGATCGTGTTGCTGGGCGTTCGCGAACTGGTAGAGCGGGACATACGCTTTCAAGTCGTCGGCGAGGCCGTGTGTTCGGCCGGCCTGATCGAGTTGTTGCAGCATCAAGGCGTCGATATCGTGATCACCGACTACAACATGCCAGGCGACTCGCCCTACGGCGATGGCCTGAAGCTGGTGGAGTACCTGAAACGGCATTTCCCGCAGGTACAGATCCTGATCCTGACCATGATCTCCAACTACCTGATCCTCACCCGCCTGCAGGAACTGGGCGTGGTCGGCATCATTCAGAAAAGCCAGTTGCACACCGAAATTCAATTGGCACTCAAGGCGATCGCCCAGCGCAGCGCCTATCGAAGCCTGGAGCCGCCCAAAACCTCAGTGATCGAGACCCTCACCGCCATAGACGAACGCTTCACCAGTTTATCGCCCAAAGAGTTCGAGATCCTGCGCTTGTTCATTTCCGGCATGAGCGTGAGTGATATTGCCCGCCGTCAGAACCGAAGTTCAAAGACCATCAGCGCGCAAAAGATATCGGCCATGCGCAAACTTGAAGTGAGCAGCGACCAGGATCTACTTGCTTATTGCCTGGAACGAAACATCTTCAACTAACGCATAACTTGCAAGCCATTCCTGGACAATGGCTTTGCCCTTTGTTTTCGAGCCTTCCACCGTTGCAACAGCACAAATAAGCTGCCCGCCCCAGAGCTTATAAGAATCGTCTTATTCGCTCCCTCTGCCTCGTCGCCTACTCTTTGCTCGCAGTTCAACAACAGCACTTTTTTCAACTAACACTTACGGACATCATCATGAAGAAGTTTTCCCTGGCTGTGATCGCCTCGGCCATTATCGCCGCTTCCGGCAGTGCATTTGCCGCGGACCCTGCTCCGACGCCAACCCTGGGCGGCAGCGGTAAAATCACCTTCACCGGCGTCATTAATAACGATGCCTGCTCGGTGGACGGCGCCAACTCCGACCGCACCATTTCGGTGGACATGGGCAACGTATCGATCAAGGACATGGGCACCGCGGAAAACCCGACCGCAGGCCGCGTGACCGCCAAAGACTTCAACCTGAACGTCAACTGCAACCAGGGCACCAAGGTCGCCATGATCTTTGACGCCAACAACGGCGGTTCGGGCCTGGTCACCGGCAAAAAAGTACTGGCCCTGAACCCGGGTTCGGCCACTGCACAAAACGTCGGTATTGCCCTGCTCGACAGCAAAGGCGGTCTGATCGACCTCAGCTCGCCAAGCACCGCACGCATTGAAAGCACCATGCACGGTGCCGGTACTGAAGGCGGCGACGCCAGCCTGAGCTTCGCGGCCGCCTACGTCACTACCGCAGCCGCGGGTTCGTCCACCGCCGGTCGCGGTGACGCCACCCTGCCGTTCATCCTGCAATACGAATAATTCGGCGCCCCGGGCACCAAACGCGCGAGGCCTTGCGGCCTCGCCATTGTCTTCTGATTACACCGGATAACCCTCATGCCGCCTCGTTCTATTGCCGCATGTCTGGGGCTGCTGGGCTTGCTCATGGCTACCCAGGCCGCCGCCAGCATTTCATTGAATGCCACCCGTATCGTGTTTGACGGTGACCACAAGGAAGCCAACATTACCGTGCGTAACGGTAACCAGGATGTATTGATTCAATCCTGGGTCGACATGAACGATGCCAGCGCCAGCCGCGCGCCGTTTGCCGTCACCCCGCCCCTGGCGCGGGTATTTGCCAAGGAACAACAACTGCTGCGAATCCTGTACGAAGGCACCGGCATGCCCACGGACCGCGAGTCGGTGGTGTGGCTCAACGTGCAGGAAATCCCCAAGGCCAGCGAAGCCGAGAACACCTTGCAGTTGGCTATACGCCAACGCATCAAGATTTTTTACCGCCCTGCAGGCCTCACCGGCAGTGCGCTGCAAGCCCCTGCGCAGCTTGAATGGACGCTGGCCAGACATGGCAGCCAAACCCTGTTGCAGGTGAAAAACCCGACGCTGTACCACGTGTCCATGGCCGACATCAAAGTGCAGGCGGTACTGGCCAGCGACTCCACCATGATCGCGCCTGGCGAGCAAAAACAGTTTGCGCTCAATGCTCCAGTTGCCAGCGGACCGGTGCAGTTGTCGTTTTCCAGCATCAATGACTACGGCGCGCAGAATCACTACAGCGCGCCTTTGTTCAGCGGCGCGACGCTGCCGGCGCACGCGACTGAATCGCGCCTCAACCCCTAAGCACTTTCGTTAACCCACAGGCTCACTTCGCGTGCGTGTTTGCGTGCCCGGCTGTCCGTCAATCAGGGATGTCATAGGTCTTCGCATGTCTTTTCTTTCCAGCAACAGGCCCGCACGTGGCGTACTGAAGTTGAAGACGCTGTCGCTGGCGATCGCTGCCAGCTTGCCCAGCCTGGCCATGGCCGATGACGCTGCGGAAACCTTCAACACCACCTTCCTGCAAGGCTCGCAGTCACCAGTGGACCTGCAGCAATTGCTCTCGGCCAACAGCGTGCTGCCGGGCAACTACCGCGTCGACCTGTACAGCAACGAAGTGCTGGTGGGCCGACGCGACATCGACTTCAAGCGCAACCCCAAGAACGACCGCGTCGAAGCCTGCCTGACCCTCGACCTGCTCAAGCAACTGGGTATCGACCTGCACCGTTTGCAGGCCGAGGGCAAGCTCGACCCGCAGCAGCCGCAGGAATGCTACGCCCTTGCCGAAATGATCGAAGACGCCAGCGTGCGCTACGACAGCAGCCGTCTGCGCCTGCTCGCGAGTATTCCGCAGGTAGCGATGCAGCGCGGCCTGCGCGGGTATGTCGACCCACAGTTGTGGGACGACGGTGTGCCCGCCGCCTTCATCAATTACCAGCTCAACAGCAGCCGCACCGCCGGCGACTACAAGACCCGCATCGCCAATAACCTGGGCCTGCGCAACGGCATCAATCTGGGGGCCTGGCGCCTGCGCAACGAGTCGAACCTGAGCGGCGGCACCGATCGCTCGAATACCTTCACCAGCAACCGCACGTACTTGCAGCATGACGTCACCGCGATCAAGGGCCAATTCAGCGCCGGTGAAATTTTCTCCGACACCGACTTGTTCGACAGCGTGCGCTATCGCGGAGTCAAGCTGGCTTCCGACGACGGCATGCGCGCCGACAGCGAGCGCGGCTACGCGCCGGTGATCCGCGGCGTGGCGCAGACCAACGCGACGGTTGAGATCCGCCAGAACGACTACATCCTCTACACCGCCAACGTCGCGCCGGGGCCGTTCGAGATCAACGATATCTACCCCAGCGGCTCCAACGGTGACCTGCAAATCACCGTGATCGAAGCCGACGGCACGCGCCGGGTGACGATGCAGGCGTTCTCCAGCCTGCCGATCATGGTGCGCGAAGGCCAGGTCAAATACAGCTTCTCGGCGGGCACGTTCAAAAGCAATGCCGATGGCCTGGCAAGCCCGCGTTTTTTTAGCGGTACGCTGGCTTACGGCTTGACCAGCAACCTCAGCGGGATTGTCGGTGTGCAAGCCAGTGAGGACTACAGCGCGCTGTCGATCGGCGCCGGCCGGAACACCGCATTCGGTGCGTTCTCCCTGGATACCACCCATTCGTCCAGCAAGGCCCAGGGCCGAACCTCCCAGGGCAGCAGCGTACGCGCCTTGTACGCCAAGACCTTTGCCGGCACCGATACCAACTTCACCCTGGCCGCCTATCGCTACTCCACCGAGGGCTATCGCACCCTCACCGACCATGTGGAAGACAGCAGCGAAGACCTGCGCGTGCGCACCGGCCACTCGAAAACCCGCACCGACCTGACCATCAACCAGAGCATCGGACGCAACAGCGAATTCGGCAGCCTGTATGTAAACGCCAGCGACCAGCGCTATTGGAATCGCGGCGGTTCCCAGAGCTTTTCCGCGGGCTACACCGGCAACTGGGGCGACCTGAGCTACAACCTTGGCGTGACGCGCACCAAGCAGATCGTCACCTGGGGCGAGCCGAGCAGCGACACACAGTTGAACCTGTCGGTGTCCTTCCCGCTGGGCAGCCAGGCCCGTGCGCCACGGGCGTTTGTCACCACCAGCCACCAACGTGGCGACACCACCACCCAGGCAGGCATCAACGGCTACGTGGCCGACACCAGCGACACCTTCTATTCGGTGCAGGCGGGCCACAGTGACACCAGCGGCGACTCAGGCTCGGTGAACATCAACAGCCGCACCGCCGTGGCAGACGTCAGCCTCGGTTACAGCCAGGGCCAGGGCTACAACTCACAGAACTTCAACCTCGCAGGCTCCGTGGTGGCTCATGCGGGTGGCGTCAACCTGGGGCAGACGGTCAGCGAGACCTTCGCCCTGGCCGAAGTACCAGGCGTCTCTGGGGCCAAGATCAGCAGCTACAGCGGGGTGGAAACCGGTTACAACGGCTATGCGGTGGTGCCCACTGCGCAACCCTACCGGGTCAACTGGATCAGCCTGGACACCCGCGACCTGGGTGGCGACGTGGAAATCACCAACGCCACCCAGCAACTGGTGCCGCGCCGTGGCGCCATCGTGGTGGCGCATTACAGTGGTACTACCGGACGGCGCGTATTGTTTGAGTTGTTCGACGCACAGCATCAGCCGCTGTCGTTTGGTGCCTCACTGGAAGACGCCAATGGCAAGCAGTTGGCGATTGCCGATCCGAATGGCAATGCCCTGGCACTGGTGGAAGAGGATCAGGGCACGCTGATCATCAAGTGGGGTGAGCAGCATTGTCGTGCCACCTATGCGTTGCCACCGCCGAACAAGGCGCTGAATTATGAGCGCCAGTCACTGGTGTGCACGCCTTGATTGTGCGGGTGATTGCGCTACTGTGCTGACCACGCGCCTACCCTCTGCGAGACCTGCCCATGCGTAACTTGTTCTTCGCCAGTGCCTGCCTGTTGACCACCGCCCTGGCAGGCTGCCAACAGACCCCGCCGGCCAACGACCAACTCGACGCCGTGCTCTGGACCCAGACGTCCATCGAGCACGAGCTGATCTACCGCCAGCTCTTCGCCAACGCCACCCGCCAACTCGATGTAGCGCTGGCCGACCCAACCTGGGACGCCCTGCCCTTGCCGGCGCGCAAGCTGGCCGGCCTGCCACCGGCGGTGGTGGTGGATATCGACGAGACCCTGCTGGACAACGTGCCGCTCAACGCCCGCGACATCATCAATAACCAGGTGTATTCCTATGACCGTTGGAACACCTGGGTGGAGCAGGCCAAGGCCCAGGCACTACCAGGTTCCGTGGCATTCCTGCAGGCTGCCAGGCAAAAAGGGATCAAGGTGTATTACCTCACCAACCGGGAACACAGCCAGGTCGCGGCCACGGCCAACAACCTGCGTTTACGCGGCTTTCCGATTGAGAGTAATGAACAGATCCTGGCGGCCAGCACGCCTACCGGCCACTGTGAAAGCGCCGGCTACGGCAAGAACTGCCGCCGTCAATGGGTCGCCAGCCAGGCACGCGTGCTGTTGATGGCCGGTGACTCCCTGGGAGATTTCGTGCAGGCCGAACACAACACCCTGGCTGCGCAGCGCAAGGCCGTTGAACCCTATGTGGACTGGCTGGGGCAACGCTGGTTCCTGCTGCCCAACCCGAGCTACGGCAATTGGTACAGCGCGCCGTATGGGGATGATGAAAAGTTGCCGTTTGTGCAGAAGCGCAGGCTTAAGCAGCAGGCGTTGTTGTTGCAGGAATAGAGAGTAGCCCCCTCCCACATTAGAAAACCGAGGGCCGTTCATCCCACTCATTTGCACTGCGGCCCTCATATCATCACACTCGTCATCCACCCGCCGGCTCAGGAACCGCAAATGCCTCACTCCTTGCTCAAGCCTGCGCTGCCCGGCATTGCGCTGCGGCGATGGCGTTTGCTGCACCGCGTCAAGCAAAGCCATGCGGCGCAGCTATTCAACGTCACGCAATCGACTATTTCGCGCTGGGAAAGTGGCATACAAGCAATGGATCCGGCTGCGCACCAACAGCTTGAGCAACTGTTGGCAGCCCGGCTTGATGCAGCCGCCGACCAGGCATTGGCCCGGCTGGTCAGTGAGAGTTCGCAAGCGATGCACCTGGTATGCGACCTGACGCACCGCCTGCTCGCATGCTCGCCCTCCCGCGCACTCCAATTCACCAGCCCGCTCACCGACCTTATGGGCCAGTCGCTGTGGCGCTTCGCAACCCAGGAAATCCAGCTGATCGAAGCCAGCCTGGAGCACACCGGCTGGCGCGAAACCCAGGCACCCCCAGCCCTTGAGTTCACCACTGGAAGCAACGATTCCAGCCTCGTGCCGATACGCCCAAGCCTGTGTCGCTGGACGCGCATGACCCTGAGCGATGGCAGCGCCGCGCGCCTGGTCGAGACGCTCTGACTGAACACCGCGCATATTTTATGCGTGGACGATCTACACTCGCGCACCTAGGCTTACCTGCATAACCGACCTTGTGGGGGCAGCATCATGGACCTGGAAAAAATCAAAGGCCGTCTCGATTTCCTGCGCGAAGCGGAAAAACTCAAGGATGTGCTCAGAAGTGCCCACACGGCTTCGGGTCGCACTGAAAGCACGGCCGAACACAGTTGGCGCCTGTGTCTGATGGCGATGGTGTTCGCCGATCAACTGCCCGGCCTGGACCTGCTGAAAATCCTCAAGATGTGCGTTATCCATGATTTGGGCGAAGCCATCCACGGCGATATCCCGGCGGTCAGCCAGGCGGCCTTTCCCAACAAGGGCGAACAGGAGCGACTCGACCTGCTGCTGTTGGCCCAGTCCCTGGACAGCCCGCTGAAAACCGAAATCCTGACGTTGTGGGATGATTACGAGAACGCGCTTTCGCCGGAAGCAAAAGCGGTCAAGGCCATGGACAAACTGGAGACCCTGCTGCAGCACACCCAGGGGCTGAACCCTCCCGATTTCGACTACGCCTTCAACCTGGCCTACGGCAAAAAACACACGGATGCCGACCCCTTGTTCGAAGCATTGCGGGCATTGATCGATCGAGCGACAGAGCAAAGGCTTCACGCCGCCGAGTAACGGGTTTAATCACAACGCCCGAGCAGCAATCGCCTCCACCTCCACCAACGCCCCCGGCAACGGCAACGCCACCACTTGCAACGCTGTCCGCGCCGGTTTGTTCGGCTGCTCCGGCGTGCCGAAGAACTGCGTATACCCACGCTGCAGCCCGGCAAAATCCAGCTTGCCGTCGGTTTCTTCGGTACCGACCAGAAACACCCGCAACTGCACGATATCGCCCAGATCCAGGTCGTGTTGGCTCAGGATCTGGCGCAATTTGTTGAACACCGAAACAGTCTGCACTTCGGTATCGCCAAAAACCCCAGGCACGCTCGGGTCGGCAAGGTCCGGCAGGGTGCCACTGACGAACACCAGGCTGGCGGAGGCCGGCACGGTGACGGTTTGCGAGATGGGGAAGTCGCCGACGCTGGTGCGTTGGATGCTGTTGCTCATGGTGTTACTCCTTAGGAAGCGGCCACGGCCGCGGTCTGCCGTTGTTGGATGACGCGCTCGGCCAGTTGCGCGACCACATGGCGCGCTGAGTTGGCGGCTGACTCCTGCCAGATCCCCACGCCGCTTTGCACCAGGCCGTCTCCTGCGAAGTACACGCGGCCGTGGGGGCGTTCGAGCAAGGCGCTGGCCTCGGCCGGGAAGTGCTCGCGTTTCAGCCATGGGCCTTCGCTGTAGGGGATCTGTTCCCAGGACACCGCCAGCGGATTACGCAGGTGCTTGGAATAACCCGGATGCAGGAGCTCCACGGCCTCCCTCGAAGTGGCGTACTGCTTATCGAGAGGCTGTGCGCCAAACGCGTCGGCGCCCTCCCCCGTCACGTATCCAGCCACCAGCACACCATCGCGGGTGTTGAGGTCGTTGCTGGGATACCAGAGCAGGCGCGCTGGGTGTTCGATCCACGACAGGCCGCCGTAGGTGCGGTAATCGGTTTCCCAGAAGCGCGGGGATTGCCACGCCACCTTGGTCGCCTGATCGCTGCGGGTGCTACGCAACGCGGCCTTGATCGGGTCGCTGAAATCCGTATCGAGTTTGGCCAGCAATGGCAGCGGCAAGGTCGAGATCAAGTAATCGGCGCGCACCACCTGTTCACGGCCGCTGTGCTGGTCGTGATAGGTCACCGCCACGCCGTCCTCCAATTGGCGGATCTGCCGCACCCGGGCGCCCAGTTGCACCTGCTCATGCACGCGCCGGTAGAAGGCATCGGTGATACGGTCCATACCGCCCACCGGCTGGAACATGGTGGCGGAGAATTCCGGAAACTCGGTGTGCAGCAAGGCGCCCCAGAGTTCCGGGTGCAGCAAGCGCTCCAACCCTAGCGGGCTACAGCGGGCGGGCAAGGCGCCAGGGTGGGCGGCGGATTCCAGGTGCCCCGAACGCAGGGTGCCCTCGAAGGCCAGCTCCTGGGACAGGTCGCCATACACCTGCAGGAAACCCAGCAAGCGCGTGCGCTCTTCGCTCCTCAGTACATCATCGAGGGCGTCACGCTGCACCGCCTTGGCCAACAACCCGGACAGGTGCCCACGGGTATCGTTGAGCGCCTGGCCGAGGCTGAACGCCGGTTGGCTGAGGTCCGGCCGCACCTGGGCGCCATGGCTGCTGTTGACCAGCACTTCCAGGGGCACGCCCAGCTCGCTGCAATAGTCGAGGATCGTGCGGTGTTGGCTGGGAATGCGCGCAGGACCGGCGTTGAAATACTGGCCCGGATCAAACCCCACGGTCTGCGAGCGGCCATCCTTGTAGTCCACGCGGTCACCGTTGCGCAGGGTCCAGGTGCGGCCCCCAACGCGCTCTCGGGCTTCGAGCACTTGTACGTTGAAGCCGGCGCGGCTCAGCTCCAGTGCCGTGACCAGCCCGGCAATCCCGGCGCCCAGCACCAGCACACGGGTGCCCTGCCCCAGGCCGTCGTTGAGTTTCAGCGGTTGCGGCCGGCGGTGTGAGGATGGGCCCAGGCCCAAGACCGCCAATGCGTCCTTGACGGCCTTTTCACCGCCCACCGCAGCAATGCTCGACAACGCTTCACGTCGTGTCAGTCCCATGTGCAAACCTCCTTAATCCGGCAGCCCGGACGGGTTGATCAGCGACTGGTCGACCCGTTCCACATCCAGGCCCCAGCGCTGCAAGACCTGTTCGTATTGGCCACCGGCAATCGCGCCTTGCAAGGCGGTGTGGATCGGCTGGACCAGGCCATTGTCCTTGCGCGTGGTCACGGCGATATCGGCCTGCAGCGGCCAGCCACCGTTGACGGTGCCGACGCGCTTGATACCGCCGGTGATTGCCGCCGAATAGGCGTACACCGAGTTCGGCCCGAACAGCGCATCACTGCGCCCTGACTGCACCGCCAGTTGCGCGGCGGCCTGGTCATCGAAGTACTGCAACAGTGCAGGCTTGAGGCCGGCTTTTTCATTGGCCTCGTTCCAGGCCAGCAGGACCTTTTCCTGGTTGGTGCCGGAGCCGACGATGATCTTCAGCCCGGCAATGTCCGCTGCCTGCTTGATCTCAGTGATCTTGCTGGTGCTCTTGACGTAAAAGCCGAGCACATCCTGGCGGTAGGTGGCGAAATCAAAGCGCTTTTTGCGTGCCTCGGTGACGGTGACGTTGCTGATCACCACGTCGTATTTGCCCGAGCTGACGCCCAGGGGCCAATCCTCCCAACTGGTCTGCACCACGTTGAGTTGCAGGCCGAGGCTGTCGGCGATCAATTGCGCGGTGTCAGCTTCGCTGCCGATGGTGGTCTTGTCGTCACTGGCGAGCAGCGCCAGCGGCGGCCCGGCCACGCCGGACACGGCCACGGTGAACTTGCCCGGCTGGGCGAACTTGAACCCCGGCGGGATCTGCGCGATGGCCGCTTCATTGCGCGGCACATGGATGCGCGGGCGGTCGGGGCTCAGATCAACCTGTTGCACGGCGAAGGCGTATTGCGTGGTGCTGGCGGCAAGCGCCAACAAGGCCACGCGGGTGGTACGGATGAACATGACAGTCACTCCTTGAACTAAAGCACCTTGCCGAGAAAGGCCTGGGTACGGGGATGGCGGGGTCGGCGGAAGATCTGTTCGGGCGGGCCTTCTTCGATCAACTGGCCGTCGCAGAGAAACACCACGTGGTCGGCAACTTCGCGGGCAAAGCCGATCTCGTGGGTGACGATCACCAGGGTCACGCCCAGCCGGGTCAGGCCCTTGATCACGTCCAGCACCTCGCCCACCAGCTCAGGATCGAGGGCCGAGGTGGGCTCGTCGAACAGCAGCACCTTGGGGTCCAGCGCCAGGGCGCGGGCAATGGCGACGCGCTGTTGTTGCCCACCGGAGAGCTGGCGCGGGTAGGCGTCGGCCTTGTCCGCCAGGCCGACCTTGGCCAGCAACTCGGCAGCCTTGAAGTGGGCTTGGGCCTTGCTCCAGCGCTTGTGGGCCAACGGCGCTTCGGCGATGTTTTCCCAGGCGGTCAGGTGCGGGAACAGGTTGAAGTTCTGGAACACAAAACCCACGTCGATGCGGCGCTTGAGGATCTCGCGTTCCTTGAGTTCGAACAGCAGGTCACCCTTGCGCCGATAGCCGACGTATTCACCATCGATGGTGATATGCCCACTATCGATCTTCTCCAGGTGGTTGATGGTGCGCAGCAGGGTGGACTTGCCCGAGCCGGACGGCCCGAGGATCACCGTGACCTTGCCGGGGTCGATGGTCAGGTCGATGTTATCGAGCACCTGCTGATTGCCAAAGCGCTTGCCCACGCCCTGGATCTGAATGCGCCCGGCGCGTGCTTCAGCCATGGGCCTTCTCCTTGAACCAGCGGCGCAGGCGCTGCAACGGCGTCGGCGGCAGCACCCGGGCGGTGCCGCGGGCAAAGTGGCGTTCGACGTAGTACTGGGCGCTGGTGAGCACGGTAGTAATGATCAGGTACCAGACGGTGGCGACGATCAGCAGCGGAATTACCGCCTGGGTGCGGTTGTAGATGACCTGCACGGTGTAGAACAGCTCGGGCAAGGCCAGCACGTAGACGATGGAGGTGCCCTTGACCAGGCCGATGATTTCGTTGAACCCCGACGGCAGGATCGAGCGCAGCGCCTGGGGCAGGATGATGCGGAAGATACGCCGCGAGGCCGGCAACCCAAGGGCGGCCGCCGCTTCGTGCTGGCCGGCTTCCACACCGATCAGGCCACCGCGGATGATCTCCGCCGCGTAGGCCGCCTGCATCAGGCTCAAGCCCAGCACCGCCACGGTGAATTGGCTGAGCACATCCACCGTCGACCATTCGGCGAACACCAGGTCGGTGAACGGCACCCCGAGCACGATGTGGTCATACAGGTAGGCAAAGTTGTAGAGAATGATCAGCACCAGCAGCGCCGGCATCGAGCGGAAAAACCAGATATAGCCCCAGGCCAATGCGGCCAGCAACGGCGAACCCGACAGCCGCGCCAGGGCCAGCGCCGTGCCAAGAATGACGCTGAACACAGTGCTCAGCAGGGTCAGCAACAGCGTCTGCCCCAGCCCGCGCAGCACTGACGGCGAGAAGAACCACTGGCTGAATACGCCCCACTCCCAGCGCGGGTTGGTGGCCAGGGAATGCACGATGGCGAGCAGCACCAGCGAGGCGAAGATCGACCCGGCCCAGCGCCAGGGATGTCGGGCGGGTACTACTTGCAGAGCCTTGATCGGCGTCGAGATACGGCGCTGGCGCAGCGGTTGGGCGCTGATCTCATCGAGCAGGTCGTAGGGTTTGGCGACAATGGGCATGTGCTATTCCTCGCAGGCCTTAGAAGGCGTAAGTCAGCCGGGTGTAGTAGTACCCGCCGGTAAAACCGTAGGGCGAATAGGTGCCGTAGCTGGCGACCATGGTGCTGCTCGGCACCCCTTGTTTCTTGGGGTATTGGTCGAACAGGTTCTTGGCACCAATGGCTACGTTGAGGTCTTTGGTGAGGTTGTAGCCAAGGTCGAGGTCGGTGATCCATTTGGCGCTGTAGACCCGGTCCAGGTCGCGGTTGGCCGATGAATTGACTTCCTTGTAGGAACCGTAGCGGGTCAGGGCCAGGTTGAGGTTCAAGCGCCCGATGCTCCAGTCGCCGCCGAGGATCAGCTTGGTAGTGGGCTGCACGCCGGTGATCAGGTTGCGGGCCTCGCGGTCCATCAGATCAAAGGAGGTGCCGAGGATGTTGGTGGATTGCTTGTAATTGAGAATCCTGGTCTGGTTCCAGTTGAACGCGGCGGTCCATTTCAGGGCGCCGAACGGGCCCAGGTCCTGGTTGTAGCTGCTGACCAGGTCCAGGCCCTTGGTGCGGGTATCGGCGCCGTTGATAAAGTACTGGCCGCCGGAGGTGGAGTTGACGCCATTGTTCTGCAGCACCTGGGTGACTTGCGGGCCGAGCAAGGTGCCGGTGAGGGTGATGCGGTCGCGCAGGTTGATCACGTAGGCATCGGCGGTGAAGCTCAGGCGGTCGGTGGGAGTCAGGGTCAAGCCGAGGCTGAAATTGGTCGAGCGCTCGGGCTTGAGTTCTTCGGCGCCCAACGCCTTGGCCGCCGCCGAACCCACTGGCAGCACGCCGTAGTTGATCGACTGGTACACACCGTCCACCACGCCATAGGTGGTGGAGCGCGCACTGAACAAACTGTTGGCCAGGGACGGCGCACGAAAGCCATTACTCACCGTGGCACGCACCGCGAACTGCGGCGTGAAGTCGTAACGGGTGGTCAACTTGCCGCTGCGGGTAGCGCCCACGCCTTGGTTGTAATGCTCATAGCGCAGGGCGGTGCCGACGTACCAATCCGGCAAGGGGTTGAAGCCCACGTCCACATAACTGGCCAGGCTGTTGCGAGAAGCGCTGCTTTCTTCCTGCGGGGAAATGCCGTTGGTGACCTGGGCCCCTGACGAGGCACAGTTACCCGGCGCCACGCAGTAGCCGCCGTTGGCATAAGACCCGTAGTCACCGGCCTGCACCTCATAGGTGTCGCGCCGATGCTCGAAGCCATAGGACAGATCCAAGGGCTTCTGCAGGCCGATATCAAAGCCGCGCTTGAAGTCCAGGTTGGTGGTCAACTCGGTGGAAATCCAGGTGCCGGACGTGAAGCTGTTCGGCGTGGCCTCGCCCAGGGACGGGTTCTGGTTGTGGGTGGTGCCCTGCTCCGCCTCGTTACGCCCGTAGGTGGTGGACAGGTCCCAGTCCCACTCGCCCACGCTGCCCTTGCCACCGAACGCCGCCTGGAAATCGTCCTCGTCGATGTACCAGGTCGGGGTGTACCCGGCCGGGTAGCCGTTGGGGCCAGTGGTGATGGTGTTGGTGATGGTCGGCAGGCGGAAGTTCTGGCCCTGCTCGGCCTTGCGTCGCGAGTAGGTGGTGAAGGAGTACAGGCTGAAACTGTCGTCAATCGGCAGCTCGGCGTTGTAGCCCAGGGTCAGCAGGTTGGTCTTGGGCGTGCCGTAGCCACCGTAGGTGGACTTGCCTGCCAGGTCATAGGCTTGTTCATAGCTATAGCCGTTGGCGCTGGCCTTGTTGTCGTCGTTCTGGCTGCGCGCATCCAGGGCCAGCTGCACGATGCCGCCATTGCCGATCTCGAAGCCCTTGTTGAGGCTTTGTTGCACGGTCTGCTTCTTGCCGTCATAGCCAAGCCCCGCGTTCGTTACCGAGGTGCCGCTGGCGTCGGCCTTGAGGATCACGTTGATCACCCCGGCGATGGCATCGGAACCGTACTGGGCGGCGGCGCCATCGCGCAACACTTCCACATGGTCGATGGCGCTGATGGGAATCAGGTCCAGGTCGGCCGGTGCCGCACCGGTGTTGATACCGTTGATATTCAGGGTGGCGCTGGTATGGCGGCGCTTGCCGTTGACCAGCACCAGCACTTCGGCGGCGCTCAAACCACGCAGGTTCGGCGCCCGGGCGATGCCACTGGCGTCCCAGCCGGTTTTTTCCGGCAGGGTCAGCGATGGGATCACCGCGCTCAATGCTTCCATCAACCCGGGCTTGCCGGTGCTTTGCAATTGCTTGGCGCTGACCACATCAATGGGCACCGGGCTGCTGGTGACCGTGCGCTGCTCGGCGCCACGGTTACCGGTGACCACGACGGTGGAGAGTGTGCTGTCGTCCTGGGCCTGTGTCGCTGCGGCCAGCAGGGTCAACGCCAGGGCGGTGGTGGGTTGTAGAACGTGCTTCATATCCATTCCCAGCTTGTCCAAATCGCGAAGTCGGGCAGGCACGCTGCTTGGTGCGGCGTGGCCGGCGTTCCAGGGGTTGGCGCGGTTTGGGCTAGGTGTGGGGCAAGCGCGGGGTGTGAGGTGGCAACATACGTTGAGCTCCCGTCCAACGATTCTGCTGCGACGGGATTACCCGGTCAGGCGCGCAGAATCTGAATCACGCTGGGTACCATCCGAGGTCAGGGGTAGGCTGTTGAACTCAAACATAACGGAATGAATTTTAAAAATATAATGCTGTTTTGGTATAAGCTAATATTCTCTAATTTCATTATTTATAAATATCTTTATTCATAAAAATGATTATTTTTTAATTTGAACGTGCGCATACCCTTGTGGAAGGGGGCTTGCCTCCGATGGCGTTGGGTCAGTCACAGATGTGCTCACTAACACTCCCTCATCGGGGGCAAGCCCCCTTCCACATTCGTACTCGGTGCAGCCGGAATTATTGAGCGGGCCGCAACAGCTGCATCTGCTGGCGATAGTCATCCGTCACCTGCCGCGCCTGGCTACTGCTGGTAATTACCCGAGGCGTGATCAACACGATCAGCTCCGTACGGTCCTTGGACTTGCTGGTATTGCCAAACAACCAACGCAACCCGGGGATCTTGCCCAGGTAAGGCACGGCACTGACACTCTCAGCGTTGTCTTGCTTGATCAACCCGCCGAGCAACACCGTCTGCCCACTCTGCACCGCCACCTGGGTGGACACCGAGCGTGTGGAAATCCGCGGATTCACCGGTGTGTCGCTATTACCCACCTGATTCTCGGCATCGCTGACCTGCTGCTGGATATCCATGTACACCAGGCCGCCCGGGTTAATGCGCGGCACCACGTCCAGAATCACCCCGGTCTGCACATATTCGACACTGCTCAGGGTGGTGTCAGCGTCACCGGTATTGACGGTGGTCTGGCTGATGGGAATGTTGTCGCCCACCTGGATCTGCGCCGGCTGGTTGTTCATCACCACCAGCGACGGCGCCGACAGCACCTGGGTACGGCCGTTGGTTTCCAGGGCGTGCAGGGCCACTTGCAGATTGGAGCTGACAAAAGAGTAGAACAACGAGTCCGCCGCCCCCAGCCCTGCCCCACCACCGCCCAGTGCGCCCTGGCTGCCGGAGGCATTGGCCACCGTGGTGCTGGTGGAATTGCCGGCCAGGCGGCCGAGGTACCACTGCACGCCCAGGTCCAGTTCACCGGTGAGCTTGACCTCGAGGATGCGGGTCTCGATCTGCACTTGCAGCGGCGGATTGTCCAGGCGCTTGATCGCCGCTTCGATCTCTTTCCACTGCGCCGGGCGGGTGCGCACCAGCAGCTGGTTGCTGCTCTTTTGCGCGGTGATGCGGGTGCCGGCCTCGAGGTCGCTGGTGGGGGCCGCCGGGGTGTTCTCGCCGCTCTGCGGCTCGGGCTCTTCGGGGGCTGGCACAGGAGTGTTGGCTTGCAAACCGGCGCTGGTGGACGATGACAATGTAGTCGTACGCAAGCCCGGGGCGACCTTGGCGGGCGTGTCGTCCTTGATCGCGCCGTTGCCGTAGATCTGCCGCAGGTACTTGGCCAGGTCGGCGGCCTTCATATTGCGCACGTCGTACACATACATCTGCGGCTCGTTGCCGCCGCCCTCGTCGATGGTGCGAATCCAGTCGCCCACCTCGCTGAGGTACTCGGGCTGGGAAGAGATCGCCACCACCGAATTGGTGCGCTCGACCGGCAGGAAGCGCAGCATGCCCGCCAGGGGCGTGCCGCTGTCGGCACCGAACATGGCTTGCAACTCGGGCATCAGTTCGGCCACCGAGGCACGTTGCAGGCCGAAGACCGCCACCGACATGCCCTTGAGCCAGTCGACGTCGAAGGTGTCGATGGTGTCCTGGTAGTTGGCCAACTCTTCCGGGGTGCCGGCCAGGCTCAGTACATTGCGTGCCGGGTCGATCAACAGAAAGGCGTTCTCTCGGGCAAACGGCTTGAGCAGTTTCTGCATCTCGGTGGCGGAGATATAGCGCAGCGGGAACAGCCGCGCCGAGAGGCCGCTGGACGGTTGCGCCACGCGCATCTGCGGCACCAGCTTGCCCGCCACCGCCTGGTTGGCCGGCAGGATCACGTAGCGGTTGCCCTGCTTGATCATCGCGTTGTCGGTCCACGACAGCAGCGTCTCGAGAATCGACAGCGCCTGTTGCTTGTCCACCGGTTTGGAGGTGGAGAAGCTGACATTGCCCTTCACCCCCTCGGCGATGCTGTAGTTCTCGTGCAGCAGGTCGCCCATCACGCTATTGATTACCGCCTCGATGGGCTGGTCGGCGAAGTTGAACACGATGTCGCCGCCCTGCTCCGGTACTTTCGCGGGCGCGGTGGGCTGGCGCACGAAGCCTTGATTGCCGCGAATCAACTGGCGTTGCGGCGGTGCCGGGGTGGCCGGCTGCGGGTTTTCAGCCACGGGCGACTCGGGCGGCGGGCGTTGCGAGCCGGTGCCCTGCAGTGCTTCGTGCAGCAGGTCGGCGTCCGGGTCGAGGGTATCGGGCAACGATCCACAGCCGCCCAGGGAGACGGCAGTGGCCAGGCAAAACAGCGAAGTGCGCATATCGATCAAGGGAGGGGCTCGCGGGGATGGGAAATCAGGGGTAACCGTTTGCCGTAGAGGCTCAGGGTCTGGGTGCGCCCGTCCAGGGCGAAACGGGCGTATTGCGGGGTCAGGTGTTCCAGGCGCCAGCCGTTGGGCAGGGTCTGGCCGAGGCGTACCGTCAGCGCCGGGCCATCGGCTTGCTTGATCATGGCCATTTGCAGGTTGCCGGTGATCATGATGCCGCTGAGGGTCAGGTTGGCCAGGCTTGCCACTCGCACCTTGCCCACCACCCGGTCCGGGCGGCGGTCCGGGCTGAACAGCGGTGCTTGCCAGGTGGCAGCCAGATCCTGCAACGCCAGCGCAGGAGCGGCTTGCACACTGACGGAGGGCTGCGCAGACACCGGCGCTGCAGGCAGCCACTGCGGTTCATCGCCGATGCTGCTGAGGATCACCGCCATCAACAGACCTAATAAGCCGGCCAGGCCGAGCAAGCTCCATTCCAATGGGCGCAGTGAGCCGATCATTGCACCACCCGCGCAGGTTGCAGGTAACCACGCACCAGCAGCTGCACCGCCAGCTTGCCCGCCCCGCCAGTGGACGGCGCCTGTTTGCTGCGGCGAATGCGCAGCTCATCGACAAACAGAAACGGCGGCTGATATTCCAGCGCATGCAGGATCGCGGTCAGCGGTTCGATGGCGCAGTTGAGCGTGAGGCTGACCTTGACCTGGCGGTAAGGCTCGCTGTCATCCTGTTCGGCAGTGATGGGTTTGCGTTGGGTCAGGGTGCAGCCGCCGCCAAGGTTGGCGTGGCTGTTGATCAGGTCGGCGAGGCGCTGCATCAGGTCGGCAGCGACCACATCGGGATCATCGCCGGGCAACAGACTGGCGCTGCTGGCCGGGTCTTGCCGCGCCCGCTCAAGCTGCTCGCGCAACGCATCGCCCTGGCGCAATACGCTGGCGTAGCGTTGCTGCTGTTCACGCAATTGTTCGGCTTGTTCGCCCATGGCCCGCAGCGGCCCGGCAAACCAGCTGTCGATCAACAGCCAATAGGCCGCACCGAGCACCACGCCGAGAATCAACAAGGCCCCGCCGCGACGTTCACGGGGTGTGAGGGGTCGGCGCATCGGCGGCCTCCTGGCGTAAGTGGGCGCGCAAGGCAAACTGGTCCTTGCCGGTGCGCGCATCGGGTTGAATGACCCCTTCGAACTGGGCATTTTCCAGGCGCCGGCAGCCTTTGATGCGGGTGATCAGGCCACTGGCCTTGGCACTCTGGCCGGAGAACGTCACCTCACCCTCCTTGACGGCCAACTGGTCAAGCCAAGTGTCGGCGGGCAGGCAGGTGGTCAAGTCATTCAGCAGCGCGGCCAGGGGCGGTTGTGCCAGTTTGCGCTGGGAGAGGTACTGTGCTGCGCCGCGGGTATTGAGCAGTTGCTGGCGTACCGCGTGCACCTGGGCGACTTGGGCTTTTTGCTGCTGTACCGTGGCGTGCATGGTGTCGAGTACGCGCTGGCGGTCGTTGAGCCACAGCAGCATCGCAGCGATCAGCAAGGCGCCGCATAACCACGGCAAGCTGCGCTGCAACTGCTTTCCGGCTGGCCGTTGGCGCGGGCGCAGCGGCGCGGGCAGCAGGTCGATACCCAGGCCCGCTACGTCCACGCGGTGCGGATGCAAGCCAAGGGCGGCGCAGTCACTAAGGATCTGGTCCAGGCGCTCGCGCAGGATCGCCACCAGTGTTACCTCAAGGTGACTGGACGTGCGCCGCTCCTGGCGAGCCACGAAGTACAGCTGCTCGGCGTCGAACGGGGTGTAGCGGTCCAGTTCATAGCCGACCACCTCCGTGAGGTTGCGCGCGGCAGCCAGGGGCAGTTGCACGCGTTGCTGCAACACCGTGTCGTGGGCGAGCATCAGCACCTGGCGTGCATTGCCCGGCGCGACCGGCGTCGTCAGCGGCCAATGATGGACCTGCTCAGGTGGCTCTTGCAGGGCCAGCCACTTCGGCACACAGCCGCGCAACTCTGTGAGCCACAGCCGCCAGCCTTGTTGCAACAGGCTGCCGCGCCACTGCCTGGCGATAGGTTCGAGTCGATTCATTCTTGCCACCGCACGACCCGATAGGGCTGTGCGCTGTCCTCCACGGGGCTCAATAAGACGGTGAGTTGCAGGCGCGCCTGATAGCCGCCGGGGCGTTCGGCGCGGCTGTCGATTTCCAGCACCTGGCCAGGGTCGACGCCCTCGGCGTTTTGGCGCGGCAGGTTCAGTGCCTTGCGCATCAAGGCGCTGGCGAATGCCGGATCGGGTCGGTCCAGGTCGCTCCACAAGGTGAGTTCCGGCAACAGTTGGCTGTAGAGCGCCTGGGTCATACCGGGCAGTTGACGTACTTCTTCCAGCACCCGAAACGGTGCCTGGCCCTGTTTACGACGAGCCTCGAGGGCCTTGACCAATTGTTGGGCCTGGGCCGGTGTGGCACCGCAGGCCAGGGCCAAGCGCAGCAGGTCATCGGTATGGGCGTTGACCAGGTACAGCTTGCCGCGCTCACTGCGCAGGCGTACCTGTAGGCGGGCATCATCGAAGGTCAGCGCGATAGCACGACCATCCGCCACCCAATGCCCATCGGCCATGACCTGAGCGATCCCGGCTTCGGCAGCCAGCAGCGTCTGAGTGTGCTGGCGATGCCACAGCGCCTGGCGACTTTCCAGCTGTACCCAACCCACCAGACCGCCAAGCAACACGCTGAGCAAGGCCAGCACCCACAGCACCAGCAACAGCGCCGCACCGCGTTGGCGCCTCATTCCTCAATACTCGCGCTGGACAGGTTCAGGCGCAGGGCAATCACCTGGGTCACCCACGGCACCGGCCCGTTGACGCTGGCGTCGATGCGCACCGCAGCGGGCAATCGCTTGGGCCAGGGCCATGTGCTCAACCAGCCGGTGGGCTGGCCCAATGGCGAGACACCACGAAAACTGAATCGCAGCGCCTCGACGTTATGCAGCAGCACCTGGGGATCGTCGCGCAGGGGAAGTTTGTGCGATTCCGGCTGCGAGAACGCCACCTGCAGATCCTGCTCGACCCGCTGCAGGGTAAAGCGCTGGATGCCACCGCCGAGCACACCGGGCAAGGTCGACACAAACTGCAAGCGCTCTGGCGTCGCGATAAAAAACCCATCGGCCTGGCTGTCGTCCTCAGTCACATCCAACGGCAGCGCCTCGCTGATGGCAGTGCGCAAGAACTGTTGGGCGGCGCGCATTTCATCCAGGCTGGCGGTGTAGCCCTGGGCCTTGGCCACCGCCCGGTTGGCCCCTAGCAACGCACCGCCCACCAGCAGCACCAATACCGAGAGCAGGCTGAGCACCACGAGGATCTCCAGCAAGGTGAAGCCCTGCTCGCGGCGCTTCACTGGCGTGCCTTCAAGGTGCTGAAACGGGCCTGGTGCGAGCCTTCGCGCAGGCTCAGGTCGAGGCGAAACAGACGGGGTTGTTGTCGCGTGCTGGTCAACTGCCAATGGATGCCATCGAGTTCGCCCTGGCGGGTGCCCTCGGTCAGCGGGCCGGCCGCTTCCTGG
Source organism: Pseudomonas sp. Root569 (assembly GCF_001427465.1). NCBI lineage: Bacteria > Pseudomonadati > Pseudomonadota > Gammaproteobacteria > Pseudomonadales > Pseudomonadaceae > Pseudomonas > Pseudomonas sp. Root569. The sequence goes on from NZ_LMGQ01000012.1 coordinate 383,850, forward strand.
TCGAGCACCGTGAGCGCGGCATGGGTGAGGCGGTCGCTGTGGGCCACTTGCGACAACGAGCGCGCACTCTGGCCGAAGGCAACCAGCAACACACTGCTGCACACCGCCATTAACGTCAGGGCGGCGAGCATTTCCAGCAAGGTAAAGCCGGCCTGCTGCTTCATGGCAGCGCCTTGGACTGCACGCTGCCCGTGAGCCAGCCAATGTCGATACGCCAACGCCGCGTGCCGTTGGCCAGCAACAGGTTGCCGCCGGTGGAGCTGCCATCGGGGTAGAACACCACGGCGGCGCCCGCCGCCTCGGCACTGTGCAACGTCACCTGCAACTGGGCCGGCCAGTGTAGCGGCGCACGCCCTGGGGCCTGGAAAGTCAGGCCCTGGAGGTCGAACTCGGTGCGTGCCGCCTGGCCGCTGATAATCGCCCCCGCCCGCGTGGTGCGCAGTGCCTCGACCATCTGCCCGACCACCCGGCGCTCCTGGGCCACCTGCAGCCCCTGGCGCACTCCGAACGCCAGCAACCCGGCTGCAACGCCGATCAATACAAGCACCACCAGCATCTCCAGCAGGGTAAAGCCGCGCTGGGTCATGGGCGGGTTATTCCCAGTTGCCCAGGTCGGCACTGTAGCCCTCACCGCCGGGCTGGCCGTCCTGGCCGTAGAAGACCAGGTCGAAGGCGCCGTGCTCACCGGGGAAGCGATAGCCGAAGCCATGGCCGAAAGGGTCTTTCAATTCCGAAGGCTTGGCATAGGGGCCAGCCCAGCTGGACGCATTGGCCGGTTTGTCCAGCAGCTGTTGCAGGCTGTTGGGTGGCGCACCCACGTCCAGGGCGTAACTGTCGATCTTCATGCTCAAGCTGGCCAGTTGCGCCTTGCCCGCGCCGTATTTGCCTTTGTCCACATTGCCGCCGACCTGGCGCACCACAATGGTCGCAACGATACCCAGCAGCACGATCACCGCGAGCATTTCCAATAGGGTGAAGCCGCGTTGGCGATGCCTGGTTTTCATTGATTCAACTCCATGAAGGTTCATATATGGCTGGTAAGGCTCATCAGCGGCAGCATGATCGCGAGCATGATCACCGCCACCAGCACGGCCATGACCACGGTCAGGGTCGGTACCAGCGCCGCGAGCAGACGCTCGATTGCGCGATTGGCTTCGATGTCAAAGATGTCGGCGACCTTGAGCAGCATGCTGGGCAGTTCACCGGCTTGTTCGCCGACCTCAATCATTTGCAGGGCCAACTCCGGCAGCAGAGGCTGGCTGCCAAATGCATCGGCCAGGGTGCCGCCGCCTTTGACCCGTTGCGCCGCCAGCGCCACTTGCGCCTGCAGTGCACGGTTGCTGCAGACCTGCCGGGCGATGACCAACGCCGGCAGCAACGCCACACCATTGCTGAGCAAGGTGCCGAGGGTGCGTGTCAGGCGGGCAGCTTGTACCCGTTGCTGCAGTGGGCCGATCACGCGCACGCCCAACAGACGACGGTCAAAACGTTCGCGCCGGCCGGGGTCGCGCAGGCGTGCTGCCAGGGTCCATGCACTAATCAACAAGCCGGCCAGCAACACCAGGCCATGGGCGCCCAGAAACTCGCCAAGCCCCAGGATCACCTGGGTAATCAGCGGAATCGGCACGCCCAGATCCTGGAAGATCGGCACGAATTGCGGCACCACATACGCCAGCAACAGCGCCAGCGAACCCAGTACGCCGACCACCAGGAACGCCGGGTAGATCAGTGCGTTGATCACCTCGCCACGCATTAACTGGCTGCGTTCCAGATAATCGCTGAGCTGGCGCAGGGTCGCTTCCAGCGCCCCACCGGCTTCACCGGCGCGCACCATGCTCAGGTACAACGGGGAAAACGTACCGCCCTCTTCCTCCAACGCGACCGACAGCGGCTTGCCGGCCTTGACCTGCTCGCGAATGCGCTCGATCAGCGCACGCACCTGGGGTTGGCCGGGTTGCTTGAGCAGCAGGCCCAGCGAGCGCTCAAGGGGCTGGCCGGCGCCGAGCAACGTGGCCAGCTGCTGGGTGAAACTCACCAGCGCAGTGCCCTTCAATGTTCCACGTGTTTTATGCAACAAGGGGCTGCCAGCCGTTTCGATATGCAGCAGCAACCAGCCACGTTTGTGTATGGCGGCGACGGCGGCGGCCTGGTCAGCGGCGTGCAGCGTACCGCTCTGGGCAACTCCCTGGCTGTCCAGGGCGCGGAACTTGAACAGACTCACGCGTGCTCTCCACGGGTCACGCGCAGTACTTCTTCCAGGGACGTGACGCCAGCGAGTGCCTGGCGCAAACCGTCTTCATACAAGGTGCGCAAACCGCCGCGGCGCGCCGCCTGCTCAAGGGTGGCGGCGTCGGCGTGGCGCATCAGCAGGCTGCGCAATTCGTCGTTCATCACCAGCAATTCGGTGAGCGCGCTACGGCCGTGGTAATCGCCGCGGTAGAGCAGGATCGGGCGCTGCTCGGTCAATCGATCCAGGCCATGTTCCTGGATCAATGCCGGCGGCGCTTCGAAGGCTACCCGCGTGGCCGGGTCCAGGCGCCGCACCAGGCGCTGGGCGAGGATGCCGCTGACGGTGGAGGCAATCAGGTAACTCTCTACGCCCATGTCGAGCAAACGCGTGATGCTCGCAGCAGCGCTGTTGGTGTGCAGGGTTGAAAGGACCAGATGCCCAGTGAGGGAGGACTGCACGGCGATGCGGCAGGTTTCCAGGTCGCGGATTTCGCCGATCATGATCACATCCGGGTCTTGGCGCACGATGGCGCGCAGCACTCCGGCAAAGTCCAGGCCGATGGCCGGCTTGACCTGGATCTGGTTGATCCCTTCGAGCTGGTATTCCACCGGGTCTTCCACGGTGATGATCTTGCGTTCGCTGGTGTTGAGCCGCGACAAGGCGGTGTAGAGCGTGGTGGTTTTGCCCGAACCGGTGGGCCCGGTCACCAGCAGGATGCCGTGGGGCCGTTCGAGCAGGTCGAGGAAGGCCGCCAGGCGCTGGCCGTCAAAGCCCAGGCTGGGGAAGTCGAACTGCACGGTTTGCCGATCCAACAGGCGCATCACCACCGACTCGCCAAAACTGGTAGGCACCGTGGACACGCGCAGGTCCAGTTCCTTGCCCTGGATGCGCAGCATGATGCGCCCGTCCTGGGGCAGGCGCCGTTCGGCAATGTCCAGGCGAGCCATGATTTTCACCCGCGAGATCACCGCCGCCGATGAACTGGCGGGCGGCGCTTCGGCCTCGTGCAGCACGCCGTCGATGCGATAGCGCACCTTGAACTGGTTTTCGAAGGGCTCGATATGGATGTCCGAAGCGCGCTGTTCCACCGCACGTTGCAAGATCAGGTTGACCAGGCGAATCACCGGCGCTTCGGACGCCATGTCCTTGAGGTGCTCGATATCTTCAAGGGCGCCGTCCTGCTCGTCGAGGTTCTCGATCAGGGTGCCCATGGCGGAACGGCCCTGGCCGTAATAGCGCTCGATCAGTGTGTCGACTTCATTGCGCGGGCCGACGGCCAGCCACACCGGCACCTGACAGGCATAGGCCAGGGCCTGGAACGGATACAGCTGCGCCGGGTTGGCGGCCAGTACGCGCAGGCCACCTTCGCTCCAGCCCATGGGCACCACTTGGTAGTGCCGCATAAAGCGCTCGGTCAAGACCGGCAGCGGGTCAAGCAGCGGCGGCGCGGCGTCGGCCAGCAGCAAGGGCGCATTCAGCAGATCGGCCCAGGCACGCGCCAGCTCGACCTCGGAGACCAAGCCCAGGCGCGTCAATAACCCCAGCAGGTCGCGGGGGTCAGTGGATAAGCGCTGGGCGCGCTCCAGGTCGAGGGATTTGAGCCCGGCATGCTGCATCAGCCACGCGCACACCTGGTCGGTGTGCGGGATAGGCAGCTTGCAAGCATCAATGAGGGCTGACGACATCATCTGGGAATATCTAAGATTGCGAAAAGTATGGCTATTTGGAACTACCGAACAATGCCAATAGTTCGCCACAGCCCATACGGGAGTTAGCCGGGGGTATCGACTGGAAGTTATAGCGCTAGTTCCGGATTACGGGGGAATTAAATACAAAACATTGCCAAATGCACTGATATAGAGCGTTAGCAGCCAATAGCCACTAGTTGCAATTAGCCATACTTCTTATTAATTCAGGCACTTCCCGTTCAATTAACCGGCAATGCAAGAAGATCGTGTCGGGCCTGCTGGCTTGGCCCATCAGCGGATGGGTATCTACACAACTTCAGGTGCACCGCAGGCCCCTGTGGGAGGGGCGGTGCGACGATTCGACTTGCTCCCGGTGGCGGCCTGGCAGCCCACCAGGATGTTGGAGTTAGCGACTATTGTTTTGTCGCCAAGGCAAAACGGTGCACGAGGCCACCAGCCACTGCGCCAAGCAAAGGCATCACCCAGAACACCCACAACTGGGCCATCGCCCAATCGCCCTGGAACAGCGCCACACCCGTACTGCGCGCCGGGTTAACCGACGTGTTGCTTACAGGAATACTGATCAGGTGAATCAAGACCAGGGCAAACCCGATGGCCAGCGGCGCAAAACCCGCCGGCGCCTGTTTATCGGTGACGCCCAAGATGATCAGCAGGAAAAACGCCGTGAGCACACACTCGGTGACCGCTACCGACAGCAACGAGAAGCCCCCGGGTGAATGCTCGCCATAACCATTGGTGGCAAACCCCGCCGTTACATCAAACCCGGCCTTGCCGCTGGCGATCAGGTACAACACCCCGGCCGCAGCAATCGCGCCCAGAACCTGAGTGAGGATATAGGGCACCACATCCTTGCCATCAATACGCCCAGCGGCGAGCAAACCCAAGGTGACCGCCGGATTGAAATGCCCGCCGCAAATATGGCCGACGGCGTAGGCCATGGTTAATACCGTCAAGCCAAATGCCAATGCCACGCCTACAAAACCAATGCCCAACTCAGGAAATGCGGCAGCCAACACGGCACTGCCGCAACCACCCAGCACCAACCAGAATGTGCCGAAGAACTCAGCGGCGAGACGTTTTGTCATCAGGAAACTCCTTGAAGTAGGTCAAAGAGTTGGAGCCTAACAACCGGGTATCGGGGTTGGATGTGGGAAATTTCCTTGGCGCATGTCTATGCGGTTTCCAGCGCCACTGAGGTGGTTGCCGCTTTCGGCGCCCTGCCGAGCATGGACACGGGAATGGCCAGGATCAGCCCGCCACTGACGAACAGACACAGGGCCAACACATAGGTGCCATTGTTGATGTTGCCCCGACAGGTTGCCGATGGCGTTGATCATGCCGATACCGGCTGCAGCCGCTACGCCCGACAACAAGGTCCCCGGCAGGGTCCAGAAAATCGGCATCAGGCTGAGAATCCCGGAGGCGGCGACGCTCAGGAAGAGTACGGACAACACCAGGTTGTCGGCGAAGAAGGCGCTGAAGATCAAACCGACCGCCCAGTGATGGTAGCGAAATACGCCGGTCCGAGGATCTTTAACGACCAACCGAAGCAGTCGGCTTTGTTCGCGTGTTAGCGCCAACTAGCGAGCAAAGGGGCGGTTAATCTATTTGCCGCACCGTCGCGTACCTCTGAAACCGTTAATACCCAAACAATGACTTGTTCTCCAGGTATTCTTCAAACCCCAACTCGCCCCACTCCCGCCCATTACCCGACTGCTTGTAGCCTCCAAACGGCGCTGCCTGGTCGGCCCGGGCGCCGTTGAGATGGACCATGCCGGTGCGCAATTGCCGCGCAACCCTACGGCTGCGTTCAAGACTGGCCGAGGTGACGTAGCCTGACAAGCCATAAGGGCTGTCGTTCGCGATGGCTATCGCCTCGGCTTCGCTGTCGTACGGTATGATCGCCAGGACCGGGCCGAAGATTTCTTCCCGCGCCACGAGCATGTCCGGGGTGACGTCGGCAAATACCGTAGGTTGCACGTAGTACCCGCGCTCAATCCCCCGTGGTCGTCCCAGTCCTCCGGCGATCAATCGCGAACCCTCGGCGATGGCCTGAACGATCATGGCCTGAACCCGTTCAAATTGCAGGGCGTTCGCCACAGGGCCGATGGCGCAGGTCGGCTGACTGTCGTCGAAACATACCTGCGCCAGCACTTCCCGGACGATATCAATCACAGCCTGTTGCTGCGCGCGCGGTACTAGCAAGCGCGTCGGCGCATTGCACGACTGGCCGCTGTTACGGATGCACGCCTGTAACCCGTGACGCACCGCGCTAGGCAGATAGGCGTCGTCGAGCAGAATATTCGCGGATTTGCCGCCCAGCTCCTGGGACACACGCTTGACTGTATCGGCCGCCGCCTTGGCCACTGCGATGCCGGCGCGGGTCGAGCCGGTAAACGACACCATATCCACCTCGGCATGGCTGGCCAGCGCAGCGCCAACCACCGGCCCATTACCGTTGACCAGGTTGAACACCCCCTTCGGCACCCCGGCCTCATGCAGGATTTGCGCGACGATATGCGCCGACAACGGCGCACACTCACTTGGCTTGAGTACGACGGTGCAGCCCACCGCCAGGGCGGGTGCGAGCTTGCAGGTGAGTTGATTGAGTGGCCAGTTCCAAGGGGTAATCAGGGCGCACACGCCGATAGGCTCACGCGCCACTAGCGTCTGGCCCATGCGGCGTTCGAAGCGGTAATCGCGTAGCACTTCCAGCGCCTGCACCAGATGGCCCAGGCCTGCCGGCACATGTGCACTGCGGGCCAGGGACAGCGGCGCGCCCATTTCCAGGTGAACCGCTTCGACCAGCGCTTCGCTGTAGAGTTTGTAGGCCTGGATAATGCGTTGCAGCAGGTCGACACGCGCCTCAAGCGAACTTGCTGCGAACCCGGCAAACGCTTGCCTGGCCGCGCCGACTGCGCGGTCCACATCGTGGCTGTCGCCAAGGGTGATGCGCGCAACCACCTGCTCGGTGGACGGATTTACCACGGGCTCAATGGCCGTGCCGTGAGGCTTGACCCAGGCACCGTCAATGTAGAACTCAAACAGATCCGACATACCTTGGACTCCCTTCAGGCGACGTGTTTCAGGGCAGTCGCCAGGGTTTCGAACACCTGGGCGATCTCCTGCGGGCTGATGACCAGCGGCGGCGAAATCACAATGGTGTCACCCGAGCCGCGCACCAGCACGCCGTTGTCGAAGCACCACTGCGCAACCTCGCTGCCACGCGCGCCGGGGAAACCTGGGCGCGGCTCGAGCTCCACCGCACAGAGCAAACCGATCGCGCGAACGTCCAGCACCGCGCCGATGCCTTGCAGCGCGAGTGCGGTCGACTGCCACAGCCCACTCACCGCGTTGACGTGCTGGTTGATGCCCAATTCACGATGCACCTCCAGGGTCGCCAACCCGGCCGCACACGCCAATGGGTGCGCGGAATAGGTGTAGCCGTGCATCAGTTCGATGACATTCTGCGGCCCGGCCATGAACGCTTCATACACCGCGCCACTGACCAGCACGCCGCCCATGGGCACGGCGCCGTTGGTCAGGCCCTTGGCGGTGGTGATCAGGTCCGGCAGCACGCCGAAGGCTTGCGCGGCAAAGGGCGCGCCGACGCGGCCAAAACCGGTGATTACCTCGTCGAAAATCAACAGCACGCCGTGCCGTGTGCAAATCTCGCGCAAGCGTTGCAAATAGCCTTGGGGCGGCGCATAAACCCCGCCGGAGCCGGTCACCGGCTCGACAATCACCGCGGCCACGGTGCTCGGGTCCTGGATATCCAGCAGTTGTGTCAGCGCATCAGCGTAACTGGCGCCCTGCTGCGGCTGCCCAACGCTGAAACGCATGCCCGCGTCATAGGGCAATGGCAGGTGCGAGACCTCCCCCAGCAGCGGGCCAAAGTCACGTTTCTGGCGACCGATACCGGATACCGACAGCCCACCGAAGCCCATGCCATGGTAGCCTTTGGCACGCCCGATAAATTTGGTCCGACGGCAATCACCACGCGCCTGGTGATACGCCCGCGCGATCTTCAACGCAGTATCCACCGCTTCAGATCCGGAGTTGGTGAAGAACACCTGCTCCATACCGGCGGGGCTGATGTCGATCAGGCGCTCGGCCATTTCCAGGGCCTGGGGATGGCTCATCTTGAACGACGAGACAAAGTCCAGGCGCCCCGCCGCTTCGCGAATGGCTTCGACTATTTTCGGCTGGCCATGCCCGGCGTTCACGCACCACAGCCCCGCCATTGCGTCGAGTACGCGGCGCCCATCGGTGGTGGTGTAGTGCATACCGTCGGCGCTGGCGAACATCATCGGTTGTTGCTGGAACTGGCGCATCGGGGTAAATGGCGCCCAGAACGCGCCGCGCGCGGAAACAGAAGGGTTGGAAAAATCGTTCATGGCGACTCCTGCAAAGCGATGGTTGGATGGCCGGCCAGCGTCGGGCGCTGCAACGGGCCTGCGTTTACGTTGACGCTGCGGTCCACGTACAAGGTGCCGTGTTCGATACGGCAGGTGACCCGATCACAAAACGCCGTCTCGACAAACTGCCAGGTCATGCTCAACACCCGGTCTTCGGTCCAGCGCGCCTGCGCCACCACGGGGGTGAGTTCCGGCTGGTATTGGTGATGCAGATAGTGGCCGGTCATGCTGGTCTGGGTTTCGATGCCGGCGCTCAACCCGGCACGGATGCAATGGGTGCCACGGGGGTCGGTGAGGTAAAAGTCACAATACTCAGGCCCGAACTCCAGGCGCACTTCGCTGACCTGGTCTTCGTTGGCCTGCATGGCAAACGTAGTGCTGAATTCAGCCTGGCGCGGCGAGCTCGCGGCGCCAGACATGACTGGCCGTTGTTGATGGACCAGCAGCGCCGCCAGCGCGGCATCCGCCGAGCCTTCACTGGGTACGTCCAGCGCCGGCAAAAGATGCTCCCAGAGCAGGCTGTGCAAGCGCCGCTCGCCCAGGGCGAGTCCCGCGGTAAACGCAATCACCGCGTTATGGCGCGGTAGCACAATGCACTGCTGGCCAAACACGCCGGAGGCGTAATACCCACCGTGCAGGGTCATCCACCACTGGTAGCCGTAGCCTTCGCGGCGCGTGACAGCCGCGCCGCTCGACTCGTCGCGACTCAGGTAGCGCTTGCCATCGAAGGCGCCCATCCATACATCATCGACGTGCCCACGGGTCGCTTCGGCCACCCATTCTCGGGACAGCAATTGCTGCCCCTGCCAATTGCCGTGTTGCAAGTGCAACACGCCGAATTTGAGCAAGTCTTCGGTGCGGCAACTGAGGCCATTGCCACCGGTGTTGAAACCGCCAGGAGCCAGGTCCCACTCGATGGGGCCCATGCCCATGGGTTGGAAGATACGTGCGTTGCACAGCTCGAACGCCGTCTGGCCACTGACTACGCTGACAATCGCCGAGAGCATGAAGCTCGACGCACTGCTATAGATAAACCGGTGCCCTGGCGGGTCTTCGACCGGCTCATTGAGGAATAACCGCACCCAACTGTCACTGCGCCCGCGCCAGGCGCCACCAGAAATGCCCTGGCGATGGCCGGTGCGCATGGTCAGCAAATCCCGCACGGTCATGGCCGCCAGGTTGGCGCTGATGGATGCCGGGCAATCGGCGGCAAAAAAATCCACCACCTTGGCGTCCAGCGACAGCACGCCGTCATCCACCAACAGCCCGACGGCCATGGACACCCAGCTTTTTGTCGCCGAATGCTGGACATGCAGGCGTTCGGCGCAATAAGGCGCCCAAAACGCTTCGGCTACCACCGCGCCATCGCGGTACAGCATGAAGCTGTGCAACTCCAGGTCCGCAGCGTTCACCGCTTCGATGAAATCACTTACGCCACGCGCCGATACGCGTTGTTGACTGGGCAGTGCCCGCCGCAACAGCAAACTCGTCATCTGATCTATCCCCTCTTTCCACTGCTTGGGCGTGCAACAGGCTGTTCCTGCTGCACGCCATTACCGCTACCAGAGCGCCACGGTGTAGCCCAGGATCACTCTGTTTTCGTTGGTGTCACGGGCGAAGTTGCTCGTCGCGCTGGCGTTCTGCCAACGCAGCGAGACATCCTTGAACGTGCCGCTCTGCACCACATAGCCGAGGCTCAAGTCCCTCTCCCACTCGCGTCCTTCGCCGTTGAAGCCGATGACCTTGGCGTTGTCGCCCTTGGCATAACGCGTCGAGAACAGCAGGCCCGGAATGCCCAGCGAGGCGAAGTCATAGTCATAGCGGGCATGCCACACGCGCTCGCCGGTTTGGGAGAAGTTGGCCAGTTGATACTCGGTGAACAGGTAGGTGTTGGTGCCGTCCACATAGGTGAACGGCGTCGAGCCGTACTGTTCCTGGTAACCGCCGCTGAGGTTGTGGCCGTAGAGGCCATAGCCGATGCGCGTACTCAACGCCCGGTTATCCACCTTGCCGGCCAGGCCTGCAGCGTCTTCACTGGCGCTGAAATAGCGGATATCGGTCTTGAACGTGCCCGGGCCCAACTTAAAGCTGTTTTTCAAGCCCAGGTAATGCTGTTGGTACAGGCTTTCCAGTTGCGCGAACTGGTAGGTCACAAAGGTCGTCGGCGTGAGTGCGTACTCGCCGCCGGCGTAGCGGAACTCATCGCTCTTAGCGCTGCTTTTGTAGGCGCCGTACTGGCTGGTAAGCCCCATATCCTCGTAGTGGGTTGAGTCGCGCTGCTTGACCTGGTCCAGTTGGCCGGCGGTCAGTGTCAGCTTGTCGATGTCCTTGGAGGTCACTGCGGTACCGCTGAAACTCTGCGGGAACAGGCGGCTCAGGTTCGGCTGCAGCGTCGGCAGGTCAGGCACCATGTAACCCACGCGCAACTCGCTTTTGGCCAGGCGCGCTTTGCCGGTGAGGCCCAGTTTTGAGTAGTTGTCATGGGCGCGGCGGGCGTAGCTGGGGGAGCCTGGCTCGGCCATGCTGGAGCGTGCCAGCAGCCCGGTGCCGGAGTTGTCCGGGCTCGAATCGAGCTTGATGCCCAACATACCCACCGCGTCCAGGCCAAAACCCACGGTACCGTCGGTAAAGCCCGACTCGAGTTTGAGGATAAAACCCTGCGCCCATTCGGCACGTTTGTTCTGCCCGCTGGACTCGCGGTAGTCGCGGTTGAAGTAGTAGTTCTTCAACTCCAGCGCCGCTTTGCTGTCGGCGACGAAGTCGGCCTGGGCAAACAAGGGCATGAAACCGGCGCCCATGACGCTGGCACTAGCGACAACTTTGTTGATGCGGTTATTCATGTGTAGGTTCCTGGCAGACAGGTTGAGTGGGGTTGTTTTTGTTTTCTTCGGCCATGGCTTCGCCCGCTTCGCAAATCGTCGATTTGCGAAGGGCTGGGTTTAATGCCGTGGCCTGGGGTGCAGCAGTACCTAAATCACACTGGCACGGAGGCGATAGCTGCCGTCCGCACGTTTCTCCAAGGGGCTGGCCGCGGCGAGTAGCCGACGGGTGTAAGGGTGTTGTGGGGCGTCGAAAATCGCGTCACGCGGGCCCATTTCGACCACCTCGCCCTGGTTCATCACCGCCACACGGTGGGCGATGCGTTCCACCGCTGAGAGATCGTGGGAAATGAACAGGCAGGCAAAGCCGTATTGGCGTTGCAAGCGCTCGAACAGTTCGAGGATCTGCTTCTGGATGGTCATGTCCAGTGCCGAAATCGGCTCGTCGGCAATCACCAGCTTGGGCCGGCGCACCAACGCCCGGCCAATCGCCACGCGCTGGCGCTGACCACCGGAGAGTTGATGGGCAAAACGCTCGCGAAACTGTTCGGGCAGGCCCACGTCGACCAGGGTGTCGGTGACCCGCTGGCGCTTTTGCGCGGCCGTCAGGGCGGGTTCATGGCGCAGCGGTTCGGCGAGGATCTGGCCGACAGTCATGCGCGGGTCGAGGGACGAATACGGGTCCTGGAAGATCATCTGGCATTGCAGGCGATGTACCCGGTTGGCGGCTTTGAGGATATCCACGCCTTGGAACAGGATCGCCCCGGCACAGGGGTTGACCAAGCCGACGACCGCACGCCCGAGGGTGGTCTTGCCCGAACCGCTGCCTCCAACCAGGGCCAGGGTCTCGCCCGGCGCGATACTCAGGCTCACCGAGTGCACCACGCGCTTGGGCACGCTGCGCCCCCAGAAGCTGCGCGGCCCCGGGTGTTCGATACACACATCCCGGACCTGCAACAACGCGCTGTCGGCCGCCGGCACTGGCACCAGTTCCCCGCGCCGCGGCAGCGCTTCGAGCAATTGCCGGGTGTATTCGGCCTTGGGCGCAAAGAGGATGTCTTCGATACGGCCCTGCTCTACCGCCTTGCCCGAGCGCATCACCACCACTTTGTGGGCATAACGCGCCACCAGGGACAGGTCGTGGCTGATAAACAGAATCGCGGTGCCCTGCTCGCGAGTCAGTTCCAGCATCAACTCGATCACATCCAGTTGCGCCAGGCAATCCAGGGCCGTGGTGGGTTCGTCGGCAATCAGCAGCGCCGGGCGCAGCAGCATCACCGAGGCCAGCATGATGCGTTGGCGCATGCCACCGGAGAATTGGTGCGGGTAGGATGCCAGGCACTTTTCGGCGTCCTTGATGCCGATGCGTTGCAGCATGGCGATGCAGCGCTCATGGATCGTCGCCGCATCCAGCGTGGTATGCAGTTTGAGTGCCTCGCTCATCTGCCGGCCGATGGTCAGCGCGGGGTTGAGCGAGACCATCGGCTCCTGGAACACCATGCCGATCCGTGCGCCACGCACTTCACGCATGGCCTTGGCATTGCTGCTGTCCAGGGCCTGGCCCTGAAAGATGATGCGCCCACCGCACACCTGCATCGGTGCTGGCAGCAAGCCAATGGCAGCGCGCGCGGCCATGGTCTTGCCGCTGCCCGACTCGCCCACCAGTGCGACGATCTCGCCGGGGGCCATGGTGAAGCTGAAGTCATCGACGGCCAGCGGACCGTCCACGCCGACGCGAATCTGTAGATTTTCAACGGCCAACAAAGGCGCGGGTACGCTCATGCTCATTTCCTCATGCGCGGGTCGAGACGATCACGCAAGGCATCGCCGAACAGATTGATAGCAAGCAACGTCAGGCTGATAAAGATGCCCGGGAAGATCCCCAGCCACGGCGCGTTCGAGATATAGGTGCGGCTCGCCGAGAGCATGCTGCCCCAGGTCGCGGCCGGTGGTGGCACGCCAAGGCCGAGGAAGCTCAGCGCGCTCTCCGAGAGTAACGCCCAGCCGAACATGCTGGTGGCCAGCACACACAACGGCGCGAGGCAGTTGGGCGTGATGTGGCGGAACATGGTGTACAGCTCGGAGTTGCCGATCACCCGCGACGCCTCGATAAACTCCAGCTCACGCAATGACAGCACACTGCCGCGCACCACCCGCACCACCGAAGGCGTGTAGGCAATGCCCAGGGCGAGCACGATGCCGTACTGGCTGGCCCCGACAATCGCCATGATGCCCAGGGCCATGAGGATGCCGGGGAACGCGAGCAGCGCATCGTTGAGCATCATCAGGATGCGGTCGGTCCAGCCGCGCAGGTAACCGGCGAGCATGCCGATCAGCGTGCCGCAAACCACCGCCACACTCACCGACAGCAGGCTGATCCACAGGCTGGTGCGCGCGCCGATGATCAAGCGGCTGAACACATCCCGGCCAAATTCATCGGTGCCCAGCCAGTGCACGGCATTCGGTGCGTGCAGGCGCGAGAGCAGGTCGAGCTTGAGCGGGTCGTATGGCGTCCACACCACGCCGAGCAAGGCCAATAACACCAGGGCTGCGAGCAAGCCGCCGCCAATCAGCGCATTCAGCGGCGGGTAGCGTCGGCGTCGACGCGGCGGGATCGCCGCTACGCCGGGCAAGGCAGGCGTCTTCAAGTTCATAGCTTCACCCTTGGATCGAACAGCGGATACAGCAGATCCACCAACAGGTTGACCAACACATAGATGCAGGTGATCAGCAACAGACAGCCCTGCAACACCGGGTAGTCGCGGGAGAAGATCGCGTCGACCATCAGCCGGCCGATACCGGGCAAGGTGAACACGGTTTCCAGCACCGCAATGCCGCCGAGCAGGTTGCCGAGGATCAGGCCGATCAGCGTCCAGGTCGGTGCGAAGGCATTGCGCAGGGCGTGTTTCCACAGCACCGCGCCCTCCGACAAGCCCTTGGCCCGGGCATGGGCGATGTATTCCAGGCGCAACACTTCAATGGTGCTGGCCCGTGCCATTCGGGCGATGGCGCCGAACTCAACCAGAGTCAGGGTCACGATTGGCAGTACCACATAAGTCAGCGCTTTCATCGGGTCGCTGCCAAAGCCGACGTAGCCGATCACCGGCAGCCAGCCCAGCTGGATACCGAACACGTAGAGCAGCAACAAGCCCAACCAGAAGCTCGGCACCGACAGCAACAGCGTCGCCGTCACCACCAGGCCCAGGTCCATCGCGCTGTTTTGCTTCCAGGCCGCGAGCAGACCCACCGGCACCGCCAGCAGGGTTGCCAACAGCACCGCCACCAGCACCACCGTGGCGCTGACGCTGAAGCGTTCCACCAGCAAATCCAAAACCGGCTGGCGGCTGCTGATGGACACCCCGAGGTCGCCACTGAGCACCGACTTTATCCAGATCAGGTACTGGGTCACCACCGAGTGGTCCAGCCCCAGGCTGCTGCGCATATCGGCCAGGCTTTGCGGGTCGGCCATGTCGCCGAGCATCAGCAAGGCCGGGTCGCCGGGGATCAGGCGGATCAAGGCAAACACAATCACCGAGATCAGCAACAGGGTCGGCACCGCCATGCCGAGCCTGTGTGAGATGAATCGAAACATAGCGCTACGCCTTACTTGGAAGTGTCGGCCAGCTTCACGCCCCACAGGCGCGGCTTGGCAACAGGCCAGGAACGATAACCCTCGACACGCTTACCCATGGCGCCGATGGCAGTGCCGTTATAGATGACCACCATCGGTACATCCTTGAGCATCAGCCTGTGCAGTTGGTCGAACAGGGGCCGGCGCTTGGCGGGATCCACTTCGCGCTGGGCCTCACGCAGGATCGCCAGGGCCTCGGGGTTGTCCCAGACTTTGCGCGGTTCCTTGTCCTTGTCGCCGATCACCGATTCGTAGCTTTGAGCCGCATCGAAACGTCCCGAATAGGAGAACGACATCATCTGGTAGCTACCGGTCTGGTAACGCTCCAACTGTGTGCCCCACTCCAGGGTTTCCATCTCGATGTTCAGCCCTGCCGCCTGGGTCATGGCCTGGCTGAGCAAACCCATGTCGAACATCTGCGGGTAGCGTTTGTTGACCAGCATGCGGATTTTTTCACCGCGGTAGCCGGCCTCCTTCAACAGGCGCCGGGCCTCGTCGAGGTTGTAGGTATAACCCTGGTGCGCGGTGCTGTCGTAGTACGGACTCGCAGTGGGAATGATGGAGTTGTTGACCATCGACAAGCCGTCGGACAACGCCGCGACCATCTGCGAGTAATCCAGGGATAACGCCACCGCACGGCGGATGCGCACATCCTTGAGCAACGGGTCGCGGGTCTGGAAAAGCAGGCCGCTGATGGTCATGATCGGGCTGACCTGGACCTGCAGATTCTTCACCTGCTTGAGTTGCGCAGCGTCCATCGCCGTGACATCCGGCAGCAGGTCCACGCCACCCGACAGCAACGCGGCCTTGGCCGAGGCGGAATCGGGGATCACTTCAAACCGCAGCTTGTCGACAAACGCCTGCTTGTTGCCGGTGTAGCCGTCCGCCGTGGCCTCGGCCCGTGAGCTGTAGTCCTTGAAACGCTCCAGCTCGACGTACTGGCCCTTCTGCCATTTGCCCAGGGTGAACGGCCCGGTGCCAATCGGTGCGCGCCAACTGCCATCGGCAGCCAGGGAGTCCGGGTGCAGGATGCCGCTGCCGGCACAATCCGGTCGAGCCATGGCGGCGAGGAACAAGCCGTTGGCCTGGTCCAGGGTGAACACCACGGTGTTTGCGTTGGGGGCGGCGACATCGACGATCTTGGCCGCACCGCGCCCATCGAACTCCGCCAGGCAACGCCACTGGGTCTTGGGGTCGAGGTAACGCTGCCAAGTCCATTGCACGTCCTTGGCGGTCAGCAACTGGCCATTCTGGAAGTGCACGCCGTCGCGCAGGGTAAAGGTGTAGCGCAGGCCATCCGGCGACACGGCGACCGCACTGGCGAGCATCGGCGCGACGCTGGTGTCTTCGCGGTACGCCACAAGGCCTTCGACGATATGCATCATTACCGCATCGGTATTGTCATCACGGTTGACGCCCGGGTCGGTGCTGCGGATATCACCGTTGAGGCCAACGCTGATGACCTTGTCTTGGGCGACGGCCATGGAAAACGTGCACGCCGATAGCGCAACGGCCAGTGCCGTCTTTACGTAATTGTTCACGGGAGAAAGACTCCTTGAAGGAATGTTCCGGCCGTTGGCGTGGGCCAAGGCAGGACCGGCATCAGAATGAGTGAATCCTTGGTTATTGTTATACGGTCTGTTCTGAGTGCAGCGTGCAGCGGTGAATCAGCCCAGGCTGCGCTTGTGGCGCAACACCTTGGCGAAAAAATCCTGGGCCGCCGGCATGGCCTTGATGCCCTGGTGCGCGACGTTGGGCAGCAGGTCAAAGTGCACCTGCACACCGGCGGCCTCGAAGCTGGCCTTCAAGGTAGCCAGACGTTCCGGTCGCGTACGCCCGGCAGCGTTGGCACCGGCCATGTAGTGCTTGCCGCCTTCACGGTGGGTAATTTCCCAGGTTTCGAGGTCTGAATCCCCCACCACCATATGCACGGGCAATCGCCGCAAAGCTGGCAGGTTCAACGGTTTGCCAAAGCGTGTGGCAAAGTCCCGCACGCCGACCCACCAGTCCTGATCGGCATCGAGCAGGGTCACCGAACCCGGTGCGCCGATGGACGCCGCCCAGAGTTTTTCGGGATGCAGGTAGCAGAAGCGATGGGTGAATTGCCCACCACCGGAATAGCCGAACAGTGCAAAGGTATCGAAGCTGCGACCGTAGCGCTTGCCAACGCTGGCGATCATGTCGAGCAACACTTGGTCGTAACGGATATCGCCTTCGACCATCTGCTTGTAGCCATCACCATTGCCGTCGCCCAACACGCCGACCGGGAACAGCGGCGACAGGATCACACAATCGTTCCAGCGGCCAAATTCCGCGAAACCATTGCGATAAATCTCCATTGCGCGGGTCGAGCCGTGCAGCGAAACCACCAGGTCTACCGGCCGGGTGCGGTCCTCGATGCTTTCAGGCACGTAAAGGGTGTAGGCAAACCGGCTGTCCTCATAGTGGGAGTACACGGTGGTGGCGCCGAGGTGATACACGTTTTTTGCCGCACGTAATGCTGCGCTTTCAGGGCTGATATCTGGATTGCTCATTTGGAAAGTTCGCCGAGTCAGTTCGGACTTGAGTATTGGTCGAGCACTATAAAAAGAAAAACTAATTTAACTTTAACCAGAGTAAACAAAAGCTTTACTATGCCGGCGTACCCATAAGCGCGGGCCTACCCATGAGCAACATTCGTTTCTTCAAGACGTTTATCGCCGTCGCCGAGTACGGCAGTTTTGCCGCCGCCGCCGACCGTGTGGCCCTCACCAACGCCGCCGTCGGCCAGCAAATGCGCGCCCTCGAAGAAGAGATGCGCCGGCCGCTGTTCGACCGTAGCCAGCGGCAGATCAAGCTGAGCCGCGATGGCGTGTTGTTGCTGCCCAAGGCCAAGCGCCTGTTGGCCGACTACGAGCAAATGATTGCAGAGGCGCCCGATGGCATGGCCATGGAAGGTGAAGTGTCCATCGGCGGCATTACCTCCGGCATGGGCCTGCTCGCCAATTGCCTGGTGCAACTGAAAAAGCTGCACCCGCGCATATCGGTCAACCTGATGACCGCCCGCTCCGACGAAGTGGTCAACCTGGTACACGCTGCCAAGCTCGACGCGGCATTGCTGATCGAGACCGCGCGGCAGAACTTCGATGGATTGAGCTGGACCCTACTCTACAACGAGCCCATCGTCATGCTCGCCAATACTGCGCAAACCGCAGGCATCAATGACGCTGTGGAACTGCTCAGGACCCAGCCGTTCATTCGCTATGACCGTTCCACCGCCGTGGGCCGCAAGGTGCAGTCGATCATCAAGAGTGAATCGGTCGAACCGCTGGAAATCCTTGAGCTGAACTCGATCATCGGCATCGCAGACCTCGTACGCCAGCAAGTCGGAGTTGCTATTGTGCCGCTGCTGAAAAATTTCGACTGGCACAAAGACCCAAGCCTGCGTGTACTGCCATTGCCGGGAGACTTGGCGGTGCGCCGAGTGGGGATCTTGGAGCAAGGCACCAAAAGTGCAATTACCGGGGAAATTCGCAAGCTGCTGATGTCGGCTGTGGCAACGTAATCATCCCCTTTTGCCTGTAGTACACAGCCCCTGAAATCGCAGACAAAGAAAAGCCCGCGATGGGGCACGGGCTAAGAGGTTTTCACCAGGAGCTGGAGTAACCATAAACACATGAATGTGAAGAGGACGTGAAAGGTTGTACTCAGTACGCCACGGCGATCGCTCGCGCCAACTGCATGTCAGACATTAGCGGCGAGTTGTAGGTCGAGCGATAGTAGCGAGAAGCCTGCTCAAACTGCGCGCCGCGGATCTCACCATCAGAGCCTATGAATGCGAGCGCATCGTTCTTGGCTTTTTTCATCAACGAGGGACCATACATTGTAAATGCCGTTGTTCCACCGAGGATCATGGTCGGAACCAGCGTCGTGACGGTCAGCGCCCGCTCTACTGGATTTTCGACATACCACGCCATTACGTCAGCACTGATCGACACCGTGATGATGGCTGCCAAGGCGCCAGGACGAACGCCCGGTCGCTGATGGACCCGACGTGATCGGCTTTCAACTTCAATCCGCACTCGCACCAAAGGTTACGCAATAGTCTTGTATGCCTCCTGCCTAGGCCTGATTGGTTAGTTTCAGCCAATCAATGACTTACTTGTCGAGGCCCTTATGTCACTTACCCACACCGCCTGTGTCCTCCTGTACCTCCTGTTGCTCGGCACTGTCTGGCCCAGCCACGCCAGAGACCTGGCCGAGGGACTTACTGAACAGTCGCCTTCCGTGGCACTTGAAAATAAAAACCAACGGTACCCGCAATGGACCGGCATCGGCTCACTGAAAAACGCCTTAGGCCAGACCTGCAATGCCGTTCTGCTCGACACGCGCAACCGCCAGGGTAAGGCCGTCGGCCCGGCTTATGTGCTGACCGCCGGGCATTGTGTGTTCTACAGCTACGGTACAGCGCGCGTGCGCCAGGCGTTTACCGCTGATGTCACCTTCAATTACTTTCATGACACGCCAGAACAGCGTGTCACCTATGCCGTCAAGACAGCGCATTGGAGCAGCATGGCGGGCACTGACCTGGCCGTGCTCGAACTGGATACATCACTGGGCGTGCTGGTGGCCGGCGCGATCATGCCACTCAAGCTGGCCTCCCAACGGCAGACGTCGGATCGAGACGTGATCAACGTGGGAGCGCCGACCGGATTCCTGAAAAAAGGCCTGCGCATGAGTGCCTGCGTAGAGTCGACCCTCAACAGTTTTGCCGAGCACCCCGGCGTGTTCCCCAGCGCCTTGCGCAACCGCTGCAACGGCCTGCGTCCAGGCAGCTCCGGCAGTCCGATGCTGGACCGTAACTCCAATGAAATCACCAGCATCATCAGCAAAGTCGCGTCTGCCATTCAGAAGGACATTCTCAATAGCTGCCAGAACAACTCGGCGTGCGAAGCTGCCAAATTCAACTACAGCTACCCCGCCAACGACTTGTACTACTGCTTTGTAGACGGCGTTTTCCGTAACGACACCCCGACCTGCCAGCTCAAGGCCGTTGAAATCACGCTGGACGAACCGTGGAACCTGAAACCCTATGTGCATTTACAACGTGACGCCGCCGACAAAATTATTCGTCCGACCTGGAACCTGAGGTTTTCAATCCAGGAACCGTTCTACCGATTCAAAGCCGTGAATGACATCAGCGATTGCGCACGCACGCACGGCTACCAAGTGGCTGCCGCCTCTGATGAAGCCTACATCAATCAGCCCATCGGCCCAGAGCTGGGGCCGCATGTGCTGTGCATACTCGGGGTGCAAAAGGCCGAGCAGCCGCTGACCGAAGCGCTGCTGCGCAATGCGTTCACCCATTCGGTATTCCTGACCAACCCGGCACCGGCACCGCAGCTCAAGCACCGCTATCACGTCGCCTGGGAAACCCAGTACAACGGTTTCAGCCAGCATTACTACTACAGCGTGAATGCAGCGATCAGCACCATCTGTGGCGATATTGACGACGATCGCTACACCCTGGCCATGGATGGCATTTTCATTGACATAGCAGAGCTGCCGATCATGTTATGCAGCTATGCACGCAACAACGGTGGGCAACCGTCGGCCATTCGCACGGATGTGATCAGAGGCGCAACGGTTCGCTCACAGCGTCATACCAGGTGATGCGGCAATTTTTTTCCAGCAACTTCTGGTGTTTAGAGGGCTTTAGCATGGCAGCCACAGCCAAGCTGATTGCGCTTCGCGCAATGCGGCATGCCTGGCGCAACATTAAAAGGCCGCCTAAGCGGGTCATGCGGTTCAAGTCAGTTATGTTTCAGCAGGACCGAGACGTGCTCGATCAATGGCCTCGTCCAGAACCATCTCGAGACGCGCCATCTTGGTGCTGATCGAATAGTTAGCGCCGTGGGTGGTTGCGCGGCGACTAAAGTCGAGATTCGCTGCCTGCATAGATTCAACTAACCCCTTTGCCTGCTCAGGTTCCTGTTGGCAGAACTCGATGACCCTCAGGTTAATTTTCTTGAATGTTTCGGCCAAGACACGACTGAATCTGCCCGCATTCTCATTGGTAAATGCCACAAAGTATTTGGCGATACTACAATCGGGGGAGTTGAGATGGCACTCAGCGCACAAGAGAAAGCAATTGAACGGCAAATGTGTACCGCCCAGGGAATGCGCAATTATGTGCGCTACTTCTTGGTAACCCGTGACGCCACAGCACCAGCAAATTCGCAAATCTTCATGATCGTCCTCGATGGCCTCTCGGACATATTCACAAAAACCATAGTCGTCTACCCACTGCAAATTCTGCAGCCATGCATTACGCACCGTAGTGCGAGTGACCGTCCGACGCTTTGGTGGAAGCTCCATTAGCTACTTTCCTGCCACCCGACTCAGATGTGTCGATCATCGCAAACCTGCCCTTCCAAAAGCCAGTGGTGCCAAACCTTTCATCTGTACCCAGGCAAGTTGCGCGACGTTGCTACTCAGGCGCACCCGCCTTGGCGATCAACTCACGCAACCGGGAATCCTTAGGCTCAAACACATCGAGGAGCCCGATCGCCTTAAGAGCGGGTAAAGATTGAATAATCTCTCGCTCAGCCAGCAGTTGATCATCCATGCTCGCGTTCGAATCACTCCAAACCCGTACGTTTGCCAAAAAGGCACCCACCGTCCCCTTACGTACGGTCACTCCCTCAAATGTTGCTTCGTTTGTGTCGTCGGCGAGAATATCTTCGGCACGCATATCAGTCTCCGCAGTTGGGTTGCTTTAACTTCTCGGCCTTTCGGAAAAGAGCCTCATGCCGACAATAGCGTAATTATTTTGCGCTGGCATATAAATGCAAACCCGGCGCTTGGCCGGGTCCGTTGATCTGAATGCTCAGTTGTCAGGATGCTCACTGGCTACTGAATCGGCAGCGTCCACGTCCGACATATCTTCCTCGAGGGGTGCCTCGTCATCCGGTGGCAGCGGGATATGATCCTCATCGCGCTTTGGATCATGACCGGTCTCATTGTCCGTGCCACGCGTTACTGCCTGCTGTGAAATATTGCCTGGGGCGTTCTCGTTGATTTCCATGCTGTCTCTCCGCTGTAAAAGCACGACAAATACGCACTTAAACCATTGGAGTAGGCCTGTAGCAGCGAGTGCCGGGCATTGGACGAACGGAGGATCGGAAGGCTGTGTTGGGGCGTAGGGTTGGTAGCTGCTTTGCTTAAGCACTCCTACAATCAATCCAGCGGTTATCTCCTAGGGAATTTGAAGGCAAGAAACGGATAGCGAGCCTGCGAGGGTGCCTGTCTTATGCGCAGACACAAACGACAGGAGCCACACATGACTTTTCGTATTTCCGGCCTTTCTCCAGAGCCATTCAAGGCGCTATTTGGGCTATCTGACCCCGAGCTGGACTCACTTAACATCAAGCGCTACCGCGTGGACACCAGGCCAGGATTCCCTGATCGCATCGAAATGAAGGAGGCCGAGATAGGCCAGAACGTACTTCTGCTGAACCATCTCTGTCAGCCCGCCCACACGCCTTACCGTGCCTCACACGCTATATTCATACGTGAGGGTGCCAGTCAGCAATACAGCGCCATCGATCATGTGCCCGAATCCGTTCGAATTCGGCTCCTGTCACTGCGCGCTTACAGTGAGAGCGGAATGATGATTGATGCTGATGTGGTCGAAGGGGCAACTGTTGAGGAGGGAATAGTTAGGTTGTTCGCTAACCAGGAAGTCAGCTATATCCACGCTCATAACGCAAAACGAGGTTGCTACTCCTGTCGGATAGATCGCGCGTGAGTGTCGTTGTAGGAGAGCACTGATTCGCCAGATACAAGAAGCCCAGCGCTGGGCTGGGCGTCTCTATTTCATTGATCGTTTTCGTCTAAATCAAGCATCAACGTATCCTCCGAACCGGGGATGAATGCTATTCAGTTTCTCAATGAAGCCTGGGCAATCCCTGCTCAGCTTAATTATGGTATTGCTCGTTCAAGACCGGGTAGTTTTACGCAAGTATTGCGCGGTTTTTGCTCAGGCACAAAAAAGCCGATCTGTCTGATCGGCTTAAGTGTCTGATTTTACTCAGGAATAATGGTCGGGACGGAGTGATTCGAACACTCGACCCCTAGCACCCCATGCTAGTGCGCTACCGGACTGCGCTACGCCCCGACTAGGCGTGTTACTGGGTTCGCTTCTTAACGAAGCGAATCGGAATATACCGCAAGCTTTTGAAATGTGGAAGTATTTTTAAAGCTTGAATCATTTCTTCAGTACCACCAGCACATCTTCCAGTTCGGAGATCATCTGGCGGATCAGTTGCTTGTACTGGGTGGTGTCGTCTTTGGCTTCATCACCGGACATACGCTGGCGTGCGCCGCTGATGGTGAACCCCTGGTCGTACAGCAACGCGCGGATCTGTCGGATCATCAGCACATCCTGGCGCTGATAATACCGACGGTTCCCGGTGCGTTTAACGGGGTTGAGTTGAGGAAACTCCTGCTCCCAATAGCGCAGCACGTGTGGTTTTACCGCACATAGCTCGCTGACTTCACCAATGGTGAAGTAGCGTTTGCCTGGGATGACGGGTAGCTCGTCGTTATGACTTGGTTCCAGCATAAGCCTCAACTCGGGCCTTTAACTTCTGCCCTGGACGAAAGGTGACCACACGGCGAGCCGTGATCGGGATTTCTTCTCCCGTTTTTGGATTGCGGCCAGGCCGCTGGCGTTTGTCCCGCAGGTCAAAATTGCCGAAACCGGACAACTTGACCTGTTCGTTGTCTTCCAGAGCGTGGCGGATCTCTTCAAAAAACAGCTCGACCAATTCCTTGGCCTCGCGTTTGTTCAGACCCAGCTCTTCGTACAGACGTTCCGCCATCTCAGCTTTCGTCAAAGCCCCCATACGTCACTTCCTTAACGTGGCGTTTAACCTTTGTTCGAGCGAGGTGAGGATATTTTGTGTCGTGGTATTCACCTCATCGTCATTAAGAGTGCGCGATGGATGCTGCCAGGTCAAGCCAACTGCAAGGCTTTTTCTATGCGGATCAATGCCTTTACCCTGATAGACGTCAAATAGCCTGAGGTCTGTCAGCCATTCCCCTGCATTTTCACGGATTACGTCCAGGACGGCAGTGGCGGCGACGTCACGGTCGGCGATCAGGGCCAGGTCACGGCGCACTTCAGGGAAGCGCGACAACTCGCTGAATTTAGGCATCTTGCCCGTGGCAACTTCAGCCAGGACCAGCTCAAAAACGAAGACTGGGCGATCCAGCCCCAGGGTTTTCGACAGTTCCGGATGAATAGCACCAACAAAGCCCACCAAACGACCTTCGCGCTCGATACGCGCAGTCTGGCCCGGATGCAATGCTGGGTGGCTGCCCGGCACAAAGGTGAAGGCATCCAGCGCACCGGCAAAGCCCAGTACCGCTTCCACGTCAGCCTTGACGTCGAAGAAGTCTACGACCTCGCGGCCCTGCGCCCAGCCTTCCGGCAGGCGGCTACCGCAGACGACGCCGGCCAGCATCGGTTCCTGTTTAAGACCATCGAGCTGACCCACAAAACGCAGGCCGCTTTCGAACAGACGCACGCGGTCTTGCTGGCGGTTCAAGTTGTGGGAAAGCGCTTTCACCAGACCCGGCCACAGCGACGAACGCATGGCGGCCATATCGTTGGAGATCGGGTTGGCCAGCAACAGTGGCTCAACACCTGGGTTGAACAGCTCGAACTGCTTTGGGTCGATGAAGCTGTAAGTCACAGCTTCCTGATAGCCGCGGGCTACCAACAGACGACGCAACTCTGGCAGGGCCGCACGCGCCTCGGCCTTCGGCTGTGGCGCCAGGCGCGCTTGCGGGTAACGAACCGGCAGGCGGTTGTAGCCGTACAGGCGCGCCAGCTCTTCGATCAGGTCGACTTCCAGGCTGATATCGAAGCGATGACTTGGTACTTCAACCCGCCACTGCCCTTCCCCACTCGAGGAAATGCCCAGACCGAGGGCCGACAGCAGTTGCTCGATTTCAGTCGGCTCGATCACCAGGCCAAGCATTTGCTCGACGCTTTTGGCGCGCAGGGTGATAGGCGCAATCGACGGCAGGTACTGTTCATTGACGGTTTCGGTGATCGGGCCGGCTTCGCCACCAGTGATGTCCAGCAGCAGGCCAGTGGCGCGCTCCATGGCTTCACGGGCAAGCTTCCAGTCCACGCCACGCTCGTAGCGGTGCGACGCATCGGTGTGCAGGCCGTAGGAACGCGCCTTGCCAGCAATAGCGATCTGGTCGAAGAATGCGCTTTCAAGGAACACGTCACGGGTGGTCGCGGACACGCCGCTATGCTCGCCACCCATTACGCCGGCAATCGCCAAGGCGCGGGAGTGGTCAGCGATGACCAGGGTATCGGCACGCAGGCTGACTTCCTGACCATCCAGGAGCACCAGCTTCTCGCCTTCTTCGGCCATGCGCACGCGGATGCCGCCGTTGATTTCGGCGAGATCAAAAGCGTGCAGCGGCTGGCCCAGCTCCAACATTACGTAGTTGGTGATGTCGACGGCGGCGTCGATACTGCGCACGTCTGCGCGACGCAAACGTTCCACCATCCACAGCGGGGTTGGCTTGGACAGGTCGACGTTACGGATCACACGCCCCAGGTAACGCGGGCAGGCATTTGGCGCCAGCACGTCAATCGAGCGTACTTCGTCGTGCACTGCCGGCACGGCAGCGACGACTGGACGGGCGACAGGCGTGTTGTACAGCGCGCCCACTTCACGGGCCAGGCCCGCCAGGGACAGGCAATCGCCGCGGTTCGGGGTCAGGTCGACCTCGATGCTGGCGTCTTCCAGTTCCAGATAGACACGAATGTCCTGACCCACTGGCGCGTCGGCCGGCAGTTCCATCAGGCCATCGTTGCCCTCTCCCACCTGCAACTCGGCCTGGGAACACAGCATGCCGTTGGACTCAACACCACGCAGCTTGGCCTTCTTGATCTTGAAGTCGCCCGGCAGTTGGGCACCGATCATGGCGAACGGGATCTTCAGGCCCGGACGCACGTTAGGCGCTCCGCACACGACCTGGAAGGTTTCCGCGCCATTACTGACCTGGCACACACGCAACTTGTCGGCATCGGGATGCTGCTCGGTGCTCAACACCTCGCCCACCACTACACCGCTGAAAACACCGGCGGCCGGCGTAACGCTATCGACCTCAAGACCGGCCATCGACAGACGCGCAACCAGCTCGTCGCGACTTACCTGCGGGCTTACCCAGCCACGCAGCCATTGTTCACTGAATTTCATCCTGCTCTCCTAAAGATTCGTTACGACTAGCGAAATTGCGCAAGGAACCGCAAGTCGTTGTCGAAGAACAGACGCAAGTCGTTCACGCCGTAACGCAGCATGGCCAGACGCTCAACGCCCATGCCGAAGGCAAAGCCCGAAAACTCTTCCGGATCAATCCCGGACATGCGCAGCACGTTGGGGTGGACCATGCCGCAACCCATAACTTCCAGCCAACCGGTCTGCTTGCAGACGCGGCAGCCTTTGCCGCTGCACATCACGCATTCCATGTCGACTTCAGCCGATGGTTCGGTGAAAGGGAAGAACGAGGGACGGAAACGCACCGCCAGCTCCTTCTCGAAGAACACCCGCAGGAATTCTTCGATGGTGCCCTTGAGGTCGGCGAAGTTGATGTCGCGATCCACCAGCAGGCCTTCGACCTGGTGGAACATCGGCGAGTGGGTGATATCCGAGTCGCTGCGGTACACACGGCCTGGGCAGACGATGCGGATCGGCGGCTTGTTCGCTTCCATGGTGCGGACCTGTACCGGCGAGGTATGGGTGCGCAACAACATGTTTGCGTTGAAATAGAAGGTGTCGTGCATCGACCGGGCCGGGTGATGGCCTGGGATGTTGAGCGCCTCGAAGTTGTGATAGTCGTCTTCGACCTCAGGGCCTTCGGCAATGCCGTAGCCGATGTGAGTGAAGAACTGTTCGATACGTTCCAGAGTCCGGGTGATCGGATGCAGACCGCCCGAGGCCTGGCCACGGCCAGGCAAGGTAACATCAATGGACTCGGCGGCGAGCTTGGCCGCAAGATCGGCCTCCTCGAGCGACGCCTTGCGCGCATTGAGAACCTCTGTGACACGCTCCTTGGCGACGTTGATCAGCGCACCGACTTGCGGGCGCTCTTCAGCTGGCAAATTCCCCAGGGTCTTCATCACCTGAGTCAATTCACCCTTCTTGCCAAGGTAGTGAACCCGGATTTGCTCCAGGGCGTTTACATCTTCAGCGCTTTGCACAGCCTCGAGGGCTTGGGCGACGAGCGCGTCCAGGTTTTCCATGTACAGACTCCAGATACAAAATAGGGGAAGAGCTTGAAGGCTCTTCCCCTATTTATGACGTTTAACACCTTGGGCTACAGGAGCAGCCCAGGGTGACTGTCGGGGGTACTTAAGCCAAGGTGGCTTTAGCTTTCTCGACAATCGCAGCAAACGCCGCTTTTTCGTTCACTGCCAGATCAGCCAGAACCTTACGGTCGATCTCGATGGACGCTTTTTTCAGGCCAGCGATGAAACGGCTGTAGGACAGACCGTTAACACGTGCACCAGCGTTGATACGAGCGATCCACAGAGCGCGGAACTGACGTTTTTTCTGACGACGGTCACGGTAGGCGTATTGGCCTGCCTTGATTACCGCTTGCTTGGCAACACGGAATACGCGTGAGCGTGCGCCATAGTAGCCTTTAGCAAGTTTCAGAATTTTTTTGTGACGTTTACGGGCAATGACGCCACGCTTTACACGAGCCATGAGTTACTTCCTCTATTCTTGATCCAAAAATTAACGAAGGCGCAGCATGCGCTCGACTTTTGCCACGTCAGACGGATGCAGCAAGCTGCTACCGCGCAGTTGACGCTTACGCTTGGTCGACATTTTGGTCAGAATGTGGCTCTTGAAAGCGTGCTTGTGCTTGATACCGTTAGCAGTTTTCAGAAACCGCTTAGCAGCACCACTTTTAGTCTTCATCTTTGGCATGTTCGGATACTCCGCATTCAGTTGATAAACATAATCAGAAGGCCTGCCGTGCCCTGTTGATTACTTCTTCTTTTTCGGGGCGATGACCATGATCAGCTGGCGTCCTTCCATCTTAGGATGCTGTTCGACCGAACCGTACTCGAGCAGGTCAGCTTCAACCCGCTTGAGGAGTTCCATCCCCAGCTCCTGGTGGGCCATCTCACGGCCGCGGAATCGCAAGGATACCTTGGCCCTGTCCCCATCACTCAGGAAACGTACCAGGTTGCGCAGTTTTACCTGGTAATCCCCTTCCTCCGTCCCTGGACGAAACTTGATTTCTTTAACCTGGATCTGCTTCTGGTTTTTCTTGGCTGCGGCAATCTGCTTCTTCTTCTCGAAGATCGATTTGCCGTAGTCCATCAGCTTGCAGACAGGCGGTACAGCATCGGCGGAAATTTCCACCAAATCGAGCTTGGCTTCTTCAGCCTTAAGAAGCGCGTCTTCAATTGACACAATCCCAAGCTGCTCACCCTCAGCCCCAATTAACCGAACCTCGCGTGCCGAGATATTCTCGTTGATCGGGGCTTTCGGTGCAGCTCGTTTATCTTGTCTCATTTCACGCTTAATAGTAATTACTCCGAATCTGGGCGACCACGCCGGGAAACCGCTTGCGCGAGGAACTCAGCGAACTGGGCGACGGGCATCGAGCCCAGGTCAGCACCTTCACGAGTACGCACAGCGACAGTCTGCATCTCGACTTCCCGATCTCCGATAACCAAAAGATAGGGAACCTTGAGCAAAGTATGCTCGCGGATTTTAAAGCCGATCTTTTCATTTCTCAAGTCGGACTTGGCACGAAATCCGCTTTCATTGAGAGTTTTTTCAACTTCAGCGGCAAAATCTGCCTGTTTATCAGTGATATTCATGATCACTGCCTGGGTCGGAGCCAACCACGCAGGGAACGCGCCCTCGTAGTGCTCGATCAGGATGCCGACGAACCGCTCGAACGAGCCGAGGATCGCCCGGTGCAGCATAACCGGGTGCTTACGGCTGTTGTCTTCGGAGACGTATTCGGCTCCCAGACGGATCGGCAGGTTAAAATCGAGCTGCAGGGTACCACACTGCCAGACGCGGCCAAGGCAATCTTTCAGCGAGAACTCGATCTTCGGACCGTAGAATGCGCCCTCCCCCGGTTGCAGGTCGTACGCAAGCCCCGCACTGTCCAGCGCTGCGGCCAGTGCCGCTTCGGCGCGGTCCCACAGCTCGTCGGAACCGACGCGTTTTTCCGGACGAGTGGACAGTTTCATCTCGACTTCGGTAAAGCCGAAATCGCGGTAGACGTCCATGGTCAGCTTGATGAACGCGGCGGATTCGGCCTGCATCTGCTCTTCGGTGCAGAAGATGTGGGCATCGTCCTGGGTGAAGCCACGCACGCGCATGATGCCGTGCAGTGCACCCGATGGCTCGTTACGGTGGCAGGCACCGAACTCGGCCAGGCGCATCGGCAACTCGCGGTAGCTCTTCAGGCCCTGGTTGAACACCTGCACGTGGCATGGGCAGTTCATTGGCTTGATGGCGTAGTCGCGGTTTTCCGACTGGGTGGTGAACATGTTGTCGGCGTAGTTGGCCCAGTGCCCGGATTTCTCCCACAGGCTGCGATCAACGACCTGCGGGGTCTTGATCTCCAGGTAACCGTTTTCGCGCTGAACCTTGCGCATGTACTGCTCGAGCACCTGGTACAGGGTCCAGCCGTTCGGGTGCCAGAACACCATGCCTGGCGCTTCTTCCTGGAGGTGGAACAGGTTCAGGCGCTTGCCGATCTTGCGATGGTCGCGCTTTTCAGCTTCTTCGATGCGCTGGATATAGGCGGCCAGCTGCTTCTTGTCAGCCCATGCCGTGCCGTAGATCCGTTGCAGCTGTTCGTTCTTCGCATCGCCGCGCCAGTAGGCACCGGACAACTTGGTCAGCTTGAACGATTTCAGGAAGCGCGTATTCGGTACGTGCGGGCCGCGGCACATGTCGACGTATTCTTCGTGGTAGTACAGGCCCATGGCCTGCTCGTCCGGCATGTCTTCGACCAGGCGCAGCTTGTAGTCCTCGCCACGCGCGGTGAACACGTCGATCACTTCGGCACGCGGGGTGACCTTCTTGATGACGTCATAGTCTTTTTCGATCAGCGCGTGCATGCGCTGCTCAATGGCCGCCAGGTCGTCCGGGGTGAAGGGACGCTCGTAGGCGATATCGTAATAGAAGCCTTCTTCGATAACCGGGCCAATCACCATCTTGGCGGTCGGATACAGCTGCTTCACCGCATGACCAATCAGGTGTGCACAAGAGTGGCGAATGATCTCCAGCCCCTCTTGGTCCTTGGGCGTGATGATTTGCAGGCTGGCGTCGCTGGTGATCAGGTCGCTGGCGTCAACCAGCTTGCCGTCGACCTTACCGGCCACGGTGGCCTTGGCCAGGCCGGCACCAATGGATGCGGCGACCTCGGCGACGGAAACCGCATGATCGAATGAACGTTGACTGCCATCGGGAAGAGTAATAGTTGGCATGGCGCCTCCTCTCCTAGTGGTGACCCCTACCAAAGGTCACGTGGGTTGGGATGAGCCAGTACAAGATCCAACACCAGGCCGTTCTAATGAAGAACGCCTGCCTTACAGCGGCAGGAGCCTTTCGGCCAACCGATAATCGAACCAGAGTGACTGGAGTGAACAAAATGGACCTGGCAAGGCGGCAAATGGCGCGCCGGGAAATAGCCAGGCGAGGATGCTAGCACAGATGAACGGTCGTCGCGCCGGCGAAGCTTTGTGTAAACAGCATTTCAAGGCTTTATAGCTGCAAAAGTGAACTTGAGCTGTACGCCGGGCCTCAAACCCACTGAGAATCGCCGTTCGTCCTCGACCCAAAGGAGCATCCCATGATGCGTTTCACCTCTACCCTCGCTGTCGCCGCTACCCTGAGCCTCCTTTCCCTCGGTGCACAGGCCGCAGCCCCGTCCAACTGGCCAGCTGGTGCCCGTGACAGCTTCGTGAGCGACTGCAGTGCCGCCGCCAGTCAGAACGTAGACGTCAAGACTGCCAAAGCCCACTGCGAATGTGGCGCCGACAAGATCAATGCCGAATTGAGCTCTGCCGAGATCAAGGAACTCATGACCAACCAGAACGCCAGCCCGGAGCTTAAAAACAAAGCAGTCGCGGCTATTTCGTCCTGCAAAGTCGTGAAGAAAAAGTAAGATTGACCACTGATCAGACGGCCATTTCACTGAAAAAACGGCCTCAAAACTGCTATTTCGCACAAAATATGCAGGTTTTACGGCTTTTTTTAACAGCTGATATTTCACCGCAAAGCCCCGTAGATCGGGGCTTTCAGCCGGCCCAGGGATCAAACGCAACGCGATTGATTAGCAAACAATGCCTTGGGGGGGCTCCCAAGTCGAACATTTCGACTATGATAGCCCAGTGTGCCCAGTTGGCCTGAGCAGCACAGCACTACTGAAAATATATGTTTCTTGGAGATACACCATGTCTAATCGCCAAACCGGCACCGTTAAATGGTTCAACGATGAAAAAGGCTTCGGCTTCATCACTCCTCAAGGTGGCGGTGACGACCTGTTCGTACACTTCAAAGCTATCGAAAGCGACGGTTTCAAAAGCCTGAAAGAAGGCCAGACCGTTTCCTTCGTGGCTGAGAAAGGCCAAAAGGGTATGCAAGCTGCACAGGTTCGCGGCGAGTAATTCCCCGCTGAGCTAAAAAAACCCCGTCCATGTGACGGGGTTTTTTATGGGCGATGCAAAAGCCGCAGGGCAATCAGCCGCAATTGACCCGAGTGATCACCAGGTTGTTATCGGTGTTCAGGTTCAAGCGGTCGGAGCGATACTCCAGCGTGATCATATCGTTGGGCTTGAGAATGCGTGCATTCTGCGCACCGGCACGCGTACGGGCCTGCTCCAGCAACTGGGGCGAGGCTTTCTGGCCGATTGCAAACTCGGCGGCCTTCGACTCACAGCGGCTATGACCGGCATCGGTCGCGGCGGCGTCTTTGCCTGGCTCAGAGGCACCCGGGGTGCTGCAACCCGCCAACGCGAGTGCTGCCAACAAAGTACCGAATGATGCGAGCTTCCAAGGCATGAAGCCTCCTATGATAAAAAATGGACAGAGATCGTGCGACAGCAGTCAAAGCGATTGGTTTCAGAACGTTAACCGCCTGCGCGCAAGTCTGCCTCACTCACAGCAGGCAAGCGCCCTGTCAATCGTGACTAGATATGAACGCACCTAGTAGATATCAATGTAGTCAGAAGAAGGTGTAGGCCAATTCTGCTTCAACGCGTTAAAAATCTGCATGACCCAGACTTCGTCGCTTGCCGCGACGATGCCGACATACCCGGAGCCCTTTGCCCAGGTCTCCAGGCGAAAGAGCAGGCCGTCGATGTTAACGCCTCCCACGGTCCCCGAAGAAATGTAGGCAATACCCTCCTTGGTAACACGCAGCTGGGTATGTTCATCGTCACTGGCGCTGGCAAGCAGTTCGCGCACGGCCGCCTGGGTCAGGTCCTCAGGGTTGTTCAAATTGATCTGCACGCGTTGTTTCCCGGCTATTGGACAGGCTGGCAGTGTCGCACACCCCCTCCTTCATGCCTAAGTAGCAGTGCCAAATGCCGCGTAAAATGCTTAACTGCGCCGGCTGGAACCGCATTCCAGCGCATTGCCCAGTACTTTCAGCCCGTGAGACGTCCATGACCACCGTAACGATCCAAGCCGACATCAAAGCCAAATGGCCCCAAGGGCAAAGCTCCTACAGCCCCGCAAGCCCGGAAGAAATGGCGATCATCGGTATCGACCTGCTGGTCAAGGAGCTGGGCACCCAAGCCGCACAAGCCTTCATCGGCCAGGTATTCGAGAAATACCCGGCCGACCATATGGGTGCACAAACGCACAAATAAGAACCGGCCAGCGAACGCTGACCGGGAAGCGCCTTACTTCAGACGCGCCAGACGCTCGGTCAGCAGATCGAAGAAGCCCTGGGCGTCGCCGTTCTCCACCCAGAACACATTTTTCTCCTGCTTGAGTCCGTCATACCAATCGACGATGGTCTGGCCGAAAGTCGGACCTTCGCGGCTGTCTACGACCATATTGGCCTGACGACCGCTGAACAGCGAAGGCTTGAGCAGGTAGGCAACCACGGTCGCATCGTGGACCGGGCCGCCCGGAATGCCATAGTGCTCCATATCACCTTTGACGTACTCATTCAGAATGCTGCTGACGACCTTGCTCGCGTTGTTGTTAAGGTCCGCAATTTTTTTCAGGCGCGCATCGCTGGTGAGGACTTTATGGGTCACATCCAACGGCAGGTAAGTCAACTTCACACCACTTTTCAGCACGATCTCAGCCGCGACTGGATCGGCGAACAGGTTGAACTCGGCCACCGGCGTGATATTGCCGCCGTTGAAGTGCGCACCACCCATCACCACCACTTCTTTGATGCCTTGTGTGATTTCCGGCGCCTGGGTCAGCGCCAGCGCCAGGTTGGTCTGCGGACCGAGCATGGCGATGGTAATGCTGTGCGGCTTGGCGCTGCCCAGGGTCTTGATCAGGTAGTCAACGGCATTGCCTTCGGCCAGGCCTTTTTTCGGCTCGTGCACGGTGACGCCGGAAATGCCTTCCTTGCCATGGATGTTCTCGGCATAGATCGGCTTGCGCAACAGCGGCGCGGGTGCACCGGCATACACCGGGATGTCCTCGCGCCCTGCCCACTCGCGCGCCAGGCGTGCATTGCGGGAGGTCTTGTCCAGGCGCACGTTACCGGCGACGGTGGTCAGTGCACGAATGCTCAACTCCTCTGGCGAAGCCATGGCAAACAACAGCGCCACCACATCATCGGCGCCCGGATCAGTGTCGATGATCAGGTCGATTTTTTCCGCCGCCTGGGCGCTTGCTGCTGTGAGCGCGGACAAAAGCAGGACACTCCGGAACAGGTTTTTCAGGGTAGGTAGACCACGTTGCATAAAGCACTCCTTGTCATAGGGGGGACGCTAGAACGTTACGCCGGACACCAGCGCGATATTGCAGTAAGGCTGGCATTCGCCGGTGCGCACAACCGCGCGGGCGTTGCGACTCAGTTGCTTGAACTGATCATGGCTGAGCAGGCGTCGCTCACCCAACGCAGCCTGCTCTGTGAGTGTATTGAGTTCGGTCAGCGCCGGCGGTTGCTTAAGCAGGATTTCTTCGGCCAGCACGTGGCTTTCTACCTGCATTTCGCTCAGCACAATGCGTAATGTGCTGATGAAATCCGGAATGCCCTGGGTCAGCGCCAGGTCGATCAGCTCCACACCGGGAGGTACCGGCAGGCCTGCATCGCCGATGACCAGGATGTCACCATGGCCCAGGGACGCGATCACGCGTGACAGGGCGATATTGAGCAAAGGTGTCTTTTTCATGAGGGCACAAAACCTTGGACGTCGTGCAGCGTAGGAATGGAAGGCTGAGCGCCGTTACGGGTGACCGACAGCGCTGCCGCGACCTGGCCAAAACGAATGGCCTCGGACTCGCTCTTGCCGGCAGCCAGCGCAGCGGCGAAGCCACCGACGAAGGTGTCGCCGGCGGCCGTGGTGTCCACCGCCTTGACCCTCGGCGCGACCAGATGCTCGAAGCTTTTACCATCCGCGAACAGCGCACCCTGGGCGCCCAGGGTGATGATGACTTTACCCGCCCCCGCCTTGATCAGCGCCGTCGCGGCGACCTTGGCGCTGTCGAGCGAGTCCACCGCCACACCGCTCAGGGCGCTGGCCTCACTTTCATTGGGGATCAGGTAGTCGATCGAGGCATACCACTGCGCGGGCAGGGGTCCGCTTGCCGGGGCCGGATTGAGGATGACCGTCTTGCCCAACTCACGACCGCGCTTGAGCGTATAGCCAACGGTGTCCATCGGCACTTCAAGCTGGCAGATGATCACCTCTGCTGCCTGCAGCACAGCGTCGCAGGCTTTCAGAGACTCGGGCGTCAGCTCACCATTGCTACCCGCCACAATGACAATTGCGTTCTGGCTGCTGTCATCCACCACGATCAACGCCACACCACTGGAACCTTCTACGGTGCTCACCGCTTGGCAATCGATGCCTTCCGCCACCAACGCCTCGCGCAACTGACTGCCGTAGGCGTCCGTACCGATGCAACCAATCATCGCAACATCGGCCCCCAGGCGCGCCGACGCGACGGCCTGGTTGGCGCCCTTGCCTCCGGGAACGGTGGAAAAACTCTGGCCGACCAGGGTTTCACCGGCACGCGGCAAGCGACTGGCGCGGGTGACCAGGTCCATGTTCAAGCTGCCTACTACCACTACTTTTGCTGGCATACATCAGTACTCATCAATTCGGTTCAGCGGTATTGGGCGAACACACCGGCCAGTGGCGCCGTTGACTCACGCAAAACAATACTCGGCGTCACGATACGTTGATCGATCGGCAGTTGGGGTGTTGCTATTCGTTGCAGTAACAACTCGGCCGCCGTCTCGCCCAGTTGCAGGATCGACTGCCCGACCGTGGTCAGCGCCGGGTAGACGTAGCGACCCATCTGGATGTCGTCGAAGCCGATCACCGACAACTCGCCTGGCACGCGGATATTACGTTCAGCGGCGGCACGCAGCACGCCAAAACCGATCATGTCGTTGCTGGCGAAGATCGCACTGGGCGGGTTCTCCGACAGCAACTGCACCGCCGCGGCGTAACCTCCGGTGCTGGTAAAATCGCTTTCCAGGATGCGATTGGCCAGCACCTCGACGCCGGCCTCACGCAATGCACGCTGGTAGCCCGCAAGCCGCATCTGCGCCACGCGGGTATGCCCCGGGCCGCCGATACAGGCAATGTCCCGATGCCCCAACTCCAGCAAGTGCCGTGTCGCGAGGTAAGCGCCCTCTTCGTGATCAATGCGCACCAGATCGACATCGATGCCATCCAGCGCCCGGTCGACAATTACCATGGGCGTGCGCACCGCACTCAAGCCGGCGGCAAGGCCACTGTCATCACCACCTACCGACGTCACGATCAAGCCGTCGACGCGCTTTTCCAGCAGTACGCGCAAGTAACTGCGCTGCTTTTCAGCGTCGTCATCGGAGTTGCAGAGGATCACGCAGTAACCATTACGCTCGCAGTAATCCTCGATGCCGCGGGCCAGCTCCGCAAAATACGGGTTGAGGCTGTTGGGCACCAGCAAGCCGATGGTGGCCGTGGTCTTGGCCTTGAGCGAACGTGCTACGGCGCTGGGCACGTAGTCCAATTGCTTGATCGCCGCCTCCACCTTAATGCGTACCGGCTCGCTGACCGGGCGCGTCTTGTTCACCACATGGGACACCGTGGTGTAGGAAATGCCTGCAAGCGCTGCCACATCCTTGATCGTTGCCATGGTTCAGCCCCGCCGACTGGCGCGCTGGCTGCGGTAAGTATCGAGGACGACGGCGATCACGATCACTGCACCGGTAATGATGCGTTTCGTGGGTTCCGTTGCGCCGATCTGCGCCAGGCCGGCAGCCAGGACCGAAATGATCAACACCCCGAAGAACGTACTGATGACCGAACCGCGCCCGCCCATCAGGCTGGTGCCGCCAATCACCACGGCGGCGATCACTTGCAGTTCCAGGCCCGAACCGGCATTCGGGTCCGCCGCTTCCAGACGCGAAATCTGGAACAGCGCCGCCACGCCGGCCAGCAGGCCCATCAGGCTGAACACCAGGATCTTGTAGGGCTTGGGATTGATACCAGCCAGGCGCACCGCCTCTTCGTTGGTGCCGATACCGATCAGGTAACGCCCGAATACAGTACGGGTCAGCACCAACTGGGCCGCAATGATCACCAGCAGCGCGATGATGAACGAAGGGGAAATACCGAAGGCAATCGGGTTGGACAGCCAGGCAAACGAGTCACCGATATAGGCGGTGCGCGAACCGGTCATCTGGTAGGCCACGCCGCGAGCCATCTCCAGCACACCCAGGGACACGATAAATGACGGAATGCGCCAGGCCACGGTGATAGAGCCGGTGATAGTACCGGCCAATGCGGCGCAGCCCATGCCCAGCAACGCGGCGGGCAGCACGCTCCAGCCCCAGCCAAGAATCGCCACGCTGACCGCCGACGCCGCCAATGCCAGCACGGAACCTACCGACAGGTCGATGCCGCCGATGATCAGGATGAAGGTCATGCCTACCGCCAGCACCATCAGGTCCGGAATCTGGTTGGCCAGGGTGCTGAAGGTGTCATAGGACAGGAAGTGGTCGCTGAGCACAGAGAACAGCGCAATCATCGCCAGCAAAGCACCCGCCAGGCCCAGGTAAGTACCCAGGCCATAGAAGTTGCCGCCAGTCTTACCGGGGGAAATGCTTGTTTTCATGGGGTATTCCTAGGCGCTGCTTCATTGAGCAGCGCATCACGTTTCTGATAGCCGGCAAAGGCGGCGGCGAGCAATTCGTCCTGGGTCCAGCTGTCACGCTCGAAAGTCTGGATCAGGCGCCCGGCGGACAACACACCGATGCGGTCACAGATCAGCATCAGTTCGCGCAGGTCACTGGACACCACCACCAGCGCCTTGCCCTGGCGCGTCAGTTCGCCGAGCAAGGCATAAATGTCGAACTTGGCGCCGACGTCGATACCTCGGGTCGGCTCATCGAACAGCATCACCGAACAGTCGCGCTCCAGCCAACGGCCGATCACCACCTTCTGTTGGTTGCCCCCCGACAGCTCGGAGACCAATTGCGCCGGGCTGGAACTGCGGATCCGCATGGCGTCGATCTGGCGCTTGGCCAAGGCAGTTTCATCGCGGCTATTGACCAGGCCGCCACCGGAGATTTCCGGCATGTTACCCAGGGCGATATTGGCGCTGATGGACTGGGTCAGCAGCAGGCCCTCGCCTTTGCGGTCTTCGGTGATCAGGGCAATGCCGTGACCGACCGCGTCCACCGGCGAGCGGATACTCACCACCTTGGCCGGCGAGCCCAGGGCCACGGTGCCGCTGTCGGCCAGGTCGGCGCCGAAGATCAGGCGGAGCAATTCGGTGCGACCGGCGCCGATCAAGCCGGAGATGCCATAGATCTCGCCAGCTCGCACTGCAAATGAGACGTCGCGAACCTTGTCCGAGCGGCTCAGGCCGGTCACGGTCAAGGCCGGGGCACCGATCGTACGTGGACCCAGGTCGATGTGTTCGCCTAACTCGCGACCGACCATCAAGGTCACCAGCTGCTCGCTGTTGTAATTGGCCATCGGCTCGACGCAGACCAGCTTGCCGTCGCGCAATACCGCAATGCGCTGGGCGACACGGGCCAGCTCTTCCAGCCGGTGCGAAATATAAATGATCGCCACGCCCCGGGCCTGCAGGCGGGTGATTTGCTCAAACAGCATTTCGACTTCACGGGCGGTGAGCATGGCCGTGGGTTCGTCGAGGATCAGCACATGACAGTCGCCAATCAGGTTACGGGCAATCTCGACCATTTGCTGATGACCAATGCCCAGGCTGCCAACCAGCGTATCCGGGTCGATCGCGTCCAGGCCGACCTGGGCCATGGCTTCGATCGCAGCCTTGCGCAGTTGTTTGCGGCTGATCCAGCCACAGCTGCTCGGCAGGTTGTCCAGAAACAGGTTTTCAGCCACCGTCAGCGTCGGCAGCAGGTTGAGTTCCTGCATGACCATGCGTACGCCCAAGGCTTCGGCCTGGGTGCGGCTGGCGGGGCAGTAATCCTGACCGTTGAACTGCATGTGCCCGGTAGTTGGTGTGACCAGGCCGCCGATGATCTTCGACAAGGTACTTTTGCCTGCGCCGTTCTCACCGGTCAGCGCCAGCACTTCCCCGCGATTGAGCGTCAGGGTGATGTCGGACAGAACCGGCTGGGCATAGGTCTTACCGATACCGCTGACCGAGAGGACAGCGTTCGGGGCGGAAGATGACATAGGAAAATCTCCAGGCGCCCGCTCAGGACGAGCGAGCGCTGTTGGGTACCGCCAGGATTACTTCTTGAGGACGAGTTCGACCGGGGTTTCGATCACGCCATCTTTGGCATCGACCTTTTCACCCTTGACCAGCTTCAGCGCGTTCTGGATACCGAACACCGCTTGCTGGGCTGCGGCCTGGTCGGCAGTCGCGAGCACACGCCCGTCCTGCAGCATCGGCTTGATGGCTTCAATGTTGTCGTAGCCTACGACCAGCACCTTGCCAGCCTTGCCAGCGGCACGTACGGCAGAAACAGCGCCCAGGGCCATGTTGTCGT
Source organism: Pseudomonas sp. Root569 (assembly GCF_001427465.1). Classification (NCBI taxonomy): domain Bacteria; kingdom Pseudomonadati; phylum Pseudomonadota; class Gammaproteobacteria; order Pseudomonadales; family Pseudomonadaceae; genus Pseudomonas; species Pseudomonas sp. Root569. The sequence continues at coordinate 422,885 of NZ_LMGQ01000012.1, forward strand.
TACCGGCCAACAGGGCCTTGAGGTCGGGGTGTTCGCTCAGCATCGCCGACGCAACTTTCTGGCCCTGGTCGATTTCCCAATTACCGGATTGGGTGGAAACGATCTTCATGCCTGCGGCGTCCATTGCATCCTTGTAGCCTGCGGTACGCTGCTGGGCGTTGGTAGTGGTCGGTACGCCTTCGATGATGCCAACCTTGTCACCCGCAGAAAGTTGCTTGGCCAGGTAGTCGCCCACCAGCTTGGAGCCTTTGCGGTTGTCCGGGCCTACGAAAGGAATATCGAGGTTTTTGCTTTTGAGTACGTCAGGGTCAAGGCGGTTGTCGATGTTGACGACCTTGATGCCAGCGTCAGAGGCTTTTTTCAGTACGTTGGCCAGCGCTTTGGAATCGGCGGGCGCGATCACAATGGCGTTGACCTTGGAATTGATCATTTCATTGACGATGGCAATCTGTGCGCTGGTGTCGGTTTCGTTCTTGATACCGTTGGTAATCATGTCGAAATCGGCGGCGTGATCTTTCTGATAAGCCTTTGCACCCTCTTGCATCGTGACGAAGAATTCATTGGCAAGGGATTTCATCACCAGGCCGACTTTGGGTTTGGCGGCGGCGTCTTCAGCAAATGCAGAGGAGAGAGGTAAAGCGGCGGATGCGGCAGCAAGCACAGCGACAGCAAGAAGACGTCCAGCAAATGGCAGCTTCATGGGTTCACTCCGATCTTATGATTATTGTGAGCAACGCTTGCGCCGAAGACCCTTCGGTAGCCTCCCACCTGGGTGGCCGATACGAGTTGTCACGGTACTCGAGGAGAGTGCTGTGAAACATCTCGCAAACGTTTGCGTTGAACAAACTATGAGAACCTTGTCGGGATTTGTCAACGGTAGAAAACAAGCCTTTCATCCAGCTCTCCAGCACTGGCTACTTCACCGAAGCCACTGATACGTTTAAGCAAAGCCCTTTACCGAATAACCCCTGAAACGACAGATGATGCTTGCCGAAGCCGTACGAGTCGCCAAGATAATCCATACAGCTTTCGGACAACCGAACACCACAGCCCTGCATCGTTCGGAAAGCCGGACGAAGCGTCGCACCAGCAATCTTAAATTCCGACAAAATTTGTTCTAAATCAATACGTTAAATTAAAACAGCAGGCACCATCAGTCTGGTACGAATCCTGCTCTTTCCCAGCACCCTGCGGCGCTCAGAACCGCCCGGGTGTTCTAGATGAACCTGCTACAGCACTCATCAAAAACCAGAGAGAAAAATAATGACATCTGCACTGAAGAACTTTGTCCCGGGCGCCCTCGCGCTCCTGCTGCTGTTCCCCCTTGCCGCCCAGGCAAAAGAAGTTGAAACCAAGACTAAATTGTCCAACGTGGTCATCCTGGCCACAGGCGGCACCATCGCCGGCGCCGGCGCCAGTGCCGCCAATAGCGCTACCTACCAGGCCGCCAAGGTCGGCATCGAACAACTGATTGCCGGCGTTCCTGAGCTTGGCCAGATCGCCAATGTGCGCGGCGAGCAGGTGATGCAAATTGCCTCGGAAAGCATCAACAACGAAAACCTGCTGCAACTGGGCCGTCGCGTCGCCGAACTGGCCGACAGCAAGGACGTGGATGGTATCGTGATCACCCACGGCACCGACACCCTTGAAGAAACCGCCTACTTCCTGAACCTGGTGGAGAAAACCGACAAGCCTATCGTGGTGGTCGGTTCCATGCGCCCAGGCACCGCCATGTCGGCGGACGGCATGCTCAACCTGTACAACGCGGTTGCTGTCGCCGGCAGCAAGGATGCACGGGGCAAAGGCGTACTGGTCACCATGAACGACGAGATCCAATCGGGTCGCGACGTGAGCAAGATGATCAACATCAAGACAGAGGCATTCAAGAGCCCATGGGGTCCGCTGGGCATGGTTGTTGAAGGCAAATCCTACTGGTTCCGCCTGCCGGCCAAGCGTCACACCATGGATTCCGAATTCGATATCAAGACCATCAAGAGCCTGCCCGATGTCGAAATTGCCTACGGTTATGGCAACGTGAGCGACACCGCCGTCAAGGCACTGGCCCAGGCTGGCGCCAAGGCCATCATCCATGCCGGTACCGGCAATGGCTCGGTATCGGCCAAGGTGGTCCCTGCCCTGCAGGAACTGCGCAAGCAAGGCGTGCAGATCATTCGCTCTTCCCACGTGAATGCCGGCGGTTTCGTCCTGCGTAACGCGGAACAACCAGACGACAAATATGACTGGGTTGCTGCCCATGACCTGAACCCGCAGAAAGCCCGGATCCTGGCAATGGTCGCCCTGACCAAGACCCAGGACAGCAAGGAACTGCAACGGATGTTCTGGGAATACTGATTCCTGATGATCTACCTGTAGGAGCGAGTTTGCTCCTACAGCCCTCCTCCCTCCGCACTTCAACAAATTCCCTTAATCGCTGTCAGACCAACTTCTTGAAATTTAAGCAGTTGCGAAATCGCCTACATTTAAATACTGTATGTGCGTACAGCCTATTAAGGAATGCTCCGTGGCAAAGCCCTCGTCCGCAGTACCCGCATCGCCTGACGCCTACCAGCGCCTGGCCATTCGCGTGCAAAAAATCATCAATTCGACCAACGCCCAGAAAGCCAAGGCAGCCTTGATCTTCCGTTTACCCGATGAGCCGGAGGACGAGTGGCAGCGTCTTCTGGAAGAAATTGCTGAAAACGACAATGTCACCCTGGCCTATCGGGATGACGGCGGCGTGCAGATTTTCTGGGTTGTGCCGAAGGAAGATTGATTGAATGAGTGCCCGCTTTATTGCCCTGTGCTGTCTGTTTTTTACCATCACCGCCCACGCCCAAGCCCCTCGAACCTTCAGCGAAGCCAAGAAAATTGCCTGGAAGCTCTACGCCCCGCAATCCACCGAGTTCTACTGCGGGTGTAAGTACACGGGTAATCGTGTGGACCTGAAAGCCTGTGGCTACATCCCACGCAAAAACGCCAACCGCGCTGCGCGCATCGAGTGGGAACACATCGTGCCTGCCTGGCAAATCGGGCATCAGCGCCAATGTTGGCAAAGTGGCGGGCGAAAAAACTGCACGCGCCACGACGAGGTGTTCAAACGCGCCGAGGCTGACCTGCACAACCTGGTGCCGAGCATCGGCGAAGTGAATGGCGACCGTAACAACTTCAGCTTTGGCTGGCTGCCGATACAAAGCGGGCAGTACGGCTCATGCCTGACCCAGGTGGATTTCAAGGCCAAGAAGGTCATGCCGCGCCCGTCCATTCGTGGAATGATCGCACGCACGTATTTTTATATGAGCAAGCAGTACGGTCTGCGGCTGTCGAAGCAGGACCGGCAACTGTATGAAGCCTGGAACAAGACCTATCCGGTGCAGACCTGGGAGCGCCAGCGCAACCAGACAGTGGCTTGTGTGATGGGACGCGGCAACGAGTTTGTCGGCCCGGTGAACCTTAAGGCCTGCGGCTGAATGTGGGCGGGGCTGCCGCCCACTCAGGCCCTTACTGCGCGACCTTGTGTTCGATGATCTCCGACACCGTATCGGTTTTCTTGGCCCTCGCCATCTTTTCGTTAAGCAACGCCTGCCTGGCTTCTGCCTCCGCTTTGGTGGCGAACGGGCCCAGCCGCACTTCATCCTTGCCATCGACCTTCACGATGTAAAAACTGAAACCATGCTCCAGCAACCAGGCGGTCAGGTCAGTGATCGCCTGCAGCTTGTGGTCCGGCGGGCCGACCCATAGATCCCATTCTTGAGCGGCAATCGCACCGGTTTGTGGCAGGCTTTCGGTCACGGCAGGCTTGGCCTTGGGGGCATCGACCGATTTACCTTCACCGCATCCGGCCAACGCCAACACCACAATTGCCATCGCTACTTTACGCACTGCCCTGCTCCTTTGAGGATCAAAGAGGCGACTTTACCATTCACTGTCTATTCTGGCCGTCATAAACGTTGGCTTAAACAATGCGAATGATGTATCGCGACCTGTATGATGCCGCCATGGGAATTAATGTCGCCTCTATGCGTCCTAAAAGAGGCAGTCACAGGGAAGCGCTTCGCAGTAAGCTACACACATCCGACACCTGCCCTGTCTGAAACATGTGTCCTTAAAAGTAATCAAGGAGAAGTCCATGCTTATACTCACCCGCAAAGTCGGTGAAAGCATAAACATCGGTGATGACATTACGATCACCATCCTGGGCGTTAGCGGCCAGCAAGTACGAATCGGCATCAACGCTCCCAAGGACGTTGCCGTGCATCGCGAGGAAATTTACCAGCGCATCCAGGCGGGCCTGACTGCGCCCGACAAAAACCAGACACCTTGAAACGCCTCAGTAGCCAGCCTTTTCGTTCACTGTAACGGCTGGCGAAAACCCGATCGGCCTGCTCGCGCTTTCCTGCGTGACCAGCGCGCCCTTTGCATACCTCTTCGCCGCAAAATGAAACTGTCAGCGTACCTGGAACTTGTCGAACTATTCGCAGCCCAATTTGTGACGCTTTTTCCTGCCATCCGAGTGCATTCAGGAGCACGTCGATGAGGCCAGCCGCGACGCCCCCACTTGTTACCCGCTCCTGGATGATTGCCCTGCTGATCGGCTTGGTTTTCCTCGCGCTCGGGTATGGGCTGAGAGTGGAAGCTGAACGGGCCTTTCCCGATGACCACGGCTGGCTGGACTTGACACTTTTGCTGTTTGGCTACTTGCTGGTGTTCTGCCTCAAACCCATGCAAAAGGTTATTTTGCGCAAGTTGTGTCAACGCGCAGCTCAACGCGCACACCAGCAAACCCTGCGCTGAACACCGCTGCCTGCTATCGGATCGCCGGTATTTACAGTTGAGCAACAAGACCTATGCTTGGGCATGCACGGTCAGTCAAAGGTGCAGAATCAGATGGACACGCTCAGCAAATCCCAAATCGAAAAAGCCTTGGCAGATCGCCTGCCCAGCTACACGGTTGAGTGCACCCTGCATGCCGACGGTACCTTGTCAGCCGTTCTCAGCGGCCCCGAAACCGATCATTTTGCGATTACCGGAATCGTGCGGGCGCATCATCGCGGCACTGATGCCATCAACCGGCTCGCCACAGAGATACTCAGGGAAATGGTGCTGTCGCGTCAGGGAATGAAAAGCAGCCGGTTGCTAGCAGTTGCCTGCACAGAAGGCCGAGCCCGGTGAAGGCTCGGCCTTTCTGTGCATTAAGGTGTCAACGGATGAACGCAAAGCAAGCCATCATCGTCGCGTAGCGCCCGCAACTTGCTGTACCCCTCGATACAAGCATGCTCAGTCACCATCGGCGTCAGGTGCGCAGAGGTCACGACCATGATATCCGCCCCCGCCGCCTCCCCCGCCCGAATGCCCACCGTGGCGTCCTCGAATACCAGGCAGTCTTGCACCGGCACGCCCAGGCGCTGGGCACCCAGCACATAACAGGCCGGATCTGGCTTGCCGCTCGCCACATCTTCGGCCGTCACGAATACTTCCGGCACCGGAATGCCTGCCGCTTGCAGTCGGCGCATCGCCAACGCCTTTGGAGCAGAGGTGACCAGCGCCCATTGATCGATGGGCAAGCCCTTCAAAAACTCTACAGCGCCAGGAATCGCAACAACCCCTTCCACGTCATTCAACTCAGCTTCGGTGATCCACCGGGCTTCCACCTCGGGATCGACACCCGGCAACGCTTGACGCTTGATCGTATCAATCGCGCGGGCGCCATGAATAGTGCCCAGGAACGCCTCCACGTCCAGGCCATGACGTTCCGCCCAGATGCTCCATACCCGCTCGGCCGCAGCGATGGAGTTAAGCAGCGTCCCGTCCATGTCGAACAGGAAGGCGCGATAGCGCCGGGTAAACACAGTTGGATTCGGGATGGACACTACGCGGCTTCCTCAAGAGCTGGACCCCTGCAATCTACGGATCACCTTCACGCTTGTAAACGCTGAGCCCCCTCAAACCGCCCACGTATCGGTCTCACGTCAAGAATGACGAACTTGTCATGATCCTGTTGGTTGGCTGTTGGGATCGCCTGGTTACCGTGAGCTCACTGCCACTGCGGCAGCCAATCCGTAACGAGAGATACCACCATGAAACTGTTTACCCTCGCTTTTGCCGCCCTGCTCACCACCGGCTCGGCGTTTGCTGCCGCCACGGTCCCTGCCTCCAACGTCATTCATGACAAGACCGGCTTCTTCGTGCACCTGGATGTCGCCAAGGTAGTGTCGAGTACCGACACCTACGGCCAGTGCGGGGTCGTACCGGCGCAATTGCGTTACCTGGATCACCAGGGACGCGAACACGTGCTGGATTACCAGGTCCAGGGCATCGGTTGCGCCAGTGACAATTGATCGGGCTACACTGGCGCCACTTATTGAAGCAGGGGCATCTGCCATGAACATCCTCGTAGTCGAAGACGAACCCAAGGCCGGCAATTACCTGCTCAACGGCCTGCAGGAGCTGGGCCACTCTGTAAGCCTGGCCCGCGATGGCGTGGATGGTTTGCACCAGGCCCTGGAGACGCCCTTCGACGTGATTGTGCTGGACGTGATGATGCCGAAGATGGACGGCTGGGAAGTGCTGCGCCGCCTGCGTAAAGAAGCCGATACGCCGGTGCTGTTCCTCACCGCCCGGGATGATATTGCCGACCGCATCAAAGGCCTGGAACTGGGTGCCGACGACTACTTGATCAAGCCCTTCTCCTTCGCCGAGCTGGTCGCACGCCTGCGTACCCTCAACCGCCGCGGCCCCAGCCGCGAGGAAGAACAGCTGCACATCGCCGACCTGCACATTGACGTGCTCAAGCGTCGTGTCACCCGTGCCGGCACGCGCATTACCCTGACCAATAAGGAATTCGCCCTGCTGCACCTGTTCGCCACGCACCAGGACCAGGTGCTGTCCCGCTCGTTGATCGCCTCGCGGGTCTGGGACATGAACTTCGACAGCGACACCAACGTAGTGGATGTGGCCGTCAGACGCCTGCGCCTGAAAATCGACGACCCGTTCCAACTCAAGCTGATCCACAGCGTGCGGGGCATTGGCTACCGCTTCGATACCCAGCCATGAACCATCATCGCCACTATTCCCTGACCCTGCGCCTGGCACTGATCTTCGCCTTGCTCGCCTTCGCCTTGCTGGCAACCCTGGGCGTGACATTGTACCGCGAGCTGGAGCGTGAACTGATCAAGCGTGACGACGCCGCGCTGATCTCGCGCGCCAACCAACTGCGCAACCTGCTTAATGACGGCAACACCCTGGAGCTGATCAAGTCCAAACCGCAGCTGTTCCAGAACATGCTGGGCAACAGTGAGTCGGTATTGAGCATCGCCGCACCCGGGCAGCAAGCGTTATTGCTGGTGAACCCTGGCAACATCAAGATTCCCCCGGTATCGCCCGTGACGAAAGACCATGCGCTCGGACTTGCCGATGTGCAGCATTTCCTCGATGTGAACGGCGTGCCGTTCGCCACCGTAGCGGCGTCCATCGATACCGGTGACCTGGGCAGCCTGCAAGTCACCGTCGGGCGCCTGATGGCCGAACGCACGAGCATGCTCGCGCGTTATCGCTTGAACGTGTTCATCCTGGCCAGCATCGCAGCGGTGATCCTCGCCTTGGTCGGTTATGTGCTGGTACACCGTGGGTTGCTGCCGTTGCGGCGTCTGGCCAGCCATGCACAGGGCATCGGCGTCAGTAACCTGGCCGAACGCCTCGACAGCCACGGCGCTCCCAAAGAACTGCTGCCGATGATTGATTCCTTCAACACCATGCTTGAACGGCTGGCCAAAGGTTTTATCCAGCTGGGCCAGGTCTCCACCGATATGGCCCACGAGCTGCGTACCCCCATCAACAACTTGCTCGGTGAAACCCAGGTCGCTCTGCAACAGAGCCGCAGCATGGAGAGTTACCAACAACTGCTGGCCTCTAACGTCGAAGAGCTCGAACGCTTGGCGCGGATGCTCGATAACATGTTGTTCCTGGCCCGTACCGACCCTGCCAGCGCCTTGCGCCAACGCCAGGAGCTGGACGCAGCGGATGAGGTGGAACGCATCGCAGATTATTTCGAGGGGTTGGCCGGTGATGTGGGCATGCACATCGTTGGCTTGGGCGAAGGCGTGATCTGGGCTGAACCGATGCTACTGCGCCGGGCCCTGGCAAATCTGTGTGCCAATGCCATCAAATATGGCGCGCCGAACACCGAGCTTAATATTCAGGCAATTCCGACGACCGAAGGGATCCGCCTTAGGGTCAGCAACTACGGCCAAACCATTGCCGCCGAGCATTTGCCCAGGTTGTTCGAACGCTTTTACCGGGTGGATGAATCCCGCGGGTGTTCGTCCCAGTCCAACGGGTTGGGACTGTCGATTGTGGCGACCATCATGCAGTTGCATAACGGCCGCTATGGGGTTACCAGTGAGGGCGGCGTGACGTGCTTTGAATTGTTTTTTCCAAAGCGCAACGCGTGACAGCTCGCCCACTCAATCCAAGGCCCCGTTCAGCACCTCGTAGATGATACCGGTGGCAATGGCCACCAAGATCAAGTCGGTTCCCGCTTGCTGCCATTCATAACCATCGTAATGGGGCAAGCGTCCCAACAGGCGGCCGTCGAGCTTCTTGGCGATACCGGGTGGCAGCGGCTTGCCACGCGCCAGATTCTTCTGGATACCTGGTGGCAATGCAGGCCCCGGGCTCCAGTAATCGCGATAGCCGCCCAACACATTAAGTACGCTCCCTCGGTCAACGCTTGGGCCATGACCACCCGACGCGCCCTTGCCTCCGGGTTTGTCATAGCCCTGTCCTACCGGGTTATTGCCTTTGTTATTGCCCTGCCCCTTCCCTCCCGGGTTATTAGCCTTGTTATTACCCTGACCCTGTCCCCCCTGGTTATTACCTTGGCCCTTGCCATTACCGGGATCAGCCAGGGCAAGACCGCTACCCGCAAACAGCGCGAGGGACAACGCGACAGACACGAACTTCGGGCACTTGATCATGATGGTTTTCCAAGGTGGATACGCTTGTGAACTATAGCCGAAGTTGCCCCACCTATATGCGCAGCCTAGCCGTCAACTCACCTGCCCACCTGTTTCCACCACATCGGCCTGGATGAGCCAAGCCGTAGAGACCGCCAGCCGCAAGCCTTCAACCAGGGAAGGCTGGCCCGCTGGCGGCAAGCTCGGCACATGGACAAACCCACTGCGCACCCCGGTGCCGGCCAGCCGATGCTGCAAAAGATAAAACACTTGGTTGCACACGAAGGTCCCCGCCGTTTGCGAAACCGCTGCGGCAACACCCGCCTCGCGTAGCGCCTTGACCATGGCCTTGATCGGCAACGTCGAGAAGTACGCAGCCGGGCCATCGACCACCACCGCAGTATCAATCGGTTGTTGCCCGAGGTTGTCAGGGATGCGCGCGTCGTTGATATTGATCGCCACCCGCTCGATGGACATCTCACTGCGCCCAGGTGCCAGGCCGGTAGCAATCACCATCGCCGGGCTCAACTCGTTTATCAGTTGGGCCAGGTACGTGCCTGCGGTGGCAAATGCGCACGGCAAGCAACGCGCGACAATCTGCACACCCTCGGCCACTTGCACGCCATCGAGCTGTCGCGCCGCCTCCCAGGAGGGGTTCACCAAGTCGTTATCAAAGGGCTCGAAGCCCGTCAGCAGCACCGTTTGCATTTGAGCCTCACATCAACAGATAAAGCAGCACGATATTGACCACCAGCATCATCAGCGCCGTGGGTATCTGGGCCTTGATCACCGCGTTTTTATCAGGCAGCTCCAATAAGGCTGCCGGTACGATGTTGAAGTTGGCCGCCATCGGCGTCATCAGCGTACCGCAGTAGCCGGAAAACATGCCGATCGCCGCCATCACCGCGGGGTTGCCGCCATAAATCCCCACCAGTACCGGCACGCCGACGCCCCCTGTCATTACCGGGAACGCCGCGAAGCCATTACCCATGATCACGGTAAACAAGGCCATGCCCAGCACATACACCATCACCGCCACCAACTTGTAATCCAGGTTGATATAAGTGGTGGTGACGTGGGCGACAGCGGTGCCCACCCCGGCTTCATTGAACAGCAAGCCGAGCATCGCCAGCATCTGCGGCAGCACCATCGCCCAGCCCAACGCCTCGGTCAGGCGGCGCGATTCGCGCAAAGCTTGTACCGGCGTATCGCGGGTCAGCCAGCAGGCCAGGCCGAGGGCAATCAGGCAGCCGATGCCGAGGGACACAAAAGTGGTGTTCTTCGGGTCCAGCAGCGGTACACCGCCGATTTCAGTGTGCTTGAGCAATACCGAGCCAATCACCGTGGTCAGCGGGATCGCCAATGCCGGGATAAACAACTTGTGGCCCAGGCGCCCGGCACTGGCGCGGGACGCCTTGTCGTGCAATTCGGCGTGCTGGCCACGACCCACACCGCCCAGGCCTGCGATCAATGCCATCACCACCACACCGACCCCGATCACCACCGAAGGCAGGCGCTCCCCCACCAGGAACGGTATGGCGAACAACAGCCAGAACAGCGCGCTGGACCAGCGCTTGGGATGGGAACGATCGAGCAGGATCATGCCCGCGGTGATCAGCAACAGCACACCGGCCAGCCAGTACAGGTATTGAATGGAAATGATCATTGCGCAGCCTCCACCGGGGCGGTGGCCGGGCTCATCTCTCGGGTCAGGCGTCGATCAAAACGATGCAGGCGGATAGCGTGAATGATGAAGGCACAGATCGCCGTGGGAATGCCCCATACCGCAATGTGCAACGGCTCCACATCAATGCCCGAGCCCAACAGGAAGGTATGCATCAACGCAATGGCACCGAAGGCGACAAAAATGTCTTCTCCAAAAAACAGCCCAACGTTGTCGGTGGCCGCGCACATGGCCAATACCTTATGCCGCAGCTTGTCCGGCAGCTTGCCGTAGCGTTTTTCCGCCGCGCCTTCGGCCATCGGCGCCAACAGCGGTCGCACCATTTGCGGATGCCCACCCAGGCTGGTCAGCCCCATGGCGGCCGTGGATTCACGCACAAACAGATAAATGATCAGCAAACGCCCAACCGTGGCGCGCTCGAAGCGGGCGATCCAGTTCTGCGCATGCAGGCGCAGGCCATGGCGCTCCAACAGGCCGATCACCGCCAGCGGCAGTAATAGAATCAATTGCAGGGCACGGGTCTGGAGGAAGCCATCGCCCATGGTGGCGAGAATTTTTTCCAGCGGGAACTGGGCGGCGAACCCAGTGGCGATGGCGGCCGCAGTGACCACCAACAGCGGATTGAAGCGCAATACAAAGCCGACCACGATGACAAGTACGCCGATCAACGGCCATAAGTTCACAACTGTTTGCATGGCGGAGAGGTCCTTTAGTGCGCGCTGCGGCGCCATTACAGCAGGATGTGGGCAAAGGGCTCACAGCTTGAAAGTGGCGTGCAGTCGGCTCGGTTTTTTATTGTTGACCCGGAAGGTCGAGCGTCTGTGGCGGCAACTTTGCTGCCTGGGGACGGGGGGTGTCCAACAAGAAAAATTGTTGCTGCAAACCAATAATTTTTGTGGGGGATGGCAACGCGCAATCGGGCGCCATGGGAAGGTTCAACCCAGGCTTATAGGGAAAAGGTCGCGTAGATGATCCGACGAGGCACTCACCATCGGTTCAGCCGTATGAATTCCCAAACAGGATCTATACTCCATGATGCAGCTGTGTGTACCTGCAGTTCGTTCACGGTGTTATGCCGACAATGAGGGCTCGCGCTATGTATGCCGGACAAATGAGTAACAGGGCAACAACGATTGGCGAGATACGCTGCCAGATGGTCGCCCAGATAATTTGCCTGCTGTCGGTGGCTACGCTGTTCTGCTGACCCACCCTTCAAACCTGAAAGAACGCCGTGAGGCGTCTGAGGGTGCCCATTGCCCAAATTTCAGGCAACAAAAAAGGGCCCACCTTTCGGTGAGCCCTTCTAGACCGCCCAGCAGAGCGGATTTTGTTTGGTAGGCGCGATTGGACTCGAACCAACGACCCCCACCATGTCAAGGTGGTGCTCTAACCAACTGAGCTACGTGCCTGCTGTGAGGCGGCATTCTACGGAATTCCGGAGGGGTGTCAACATCTTTTTTGCAGCTAAGCCTATGAATATGCGAATTTTTTATTTGCGCCGGGCACGCCTGTGATTTTCCGGTGGCTGGCAGGCAATTTTCAACTCAGGTAGGATCGCCGCACTCGTAAAAAATATAAAACAGAGGTTCCAGGATGGCGAACACCCCCTACCCCCAGTCGTATTACGCCGCTTCCGCCAATGCAGTTCCACCTCGCCCGACACTGCAAGGTGAAGTCGAAACCGATGTGTGCGTGATTGGTGCCGGCTATACCGGGCTTTCGAGCGCGCTGTTCCTGCTGGAGAACGGCTTTCGCGTGACAGTCCTGGAAGCAGCCAAGGTCGGCTTTGGTGCCTCAGGCCGTAATGGTGGGCAGATCGTCAACAGCTACAGCCGCGATATCGATGTGATCGAGCGCAGTGTCGGCCCTAAGCAAGCGCAACTGCTCGGGCAGATGGCTTTTGAAGGCGGCAGGATCATTCGCGAGCGCGTAGCCAAGTACCAGATCCAGTGCGACTTGAAGGACGGAGGTGTGTTCGCCGCACTCAACAGTAAGCACATGGGCCACCTGGAGTCGCAGAAGCGCCTGTGGGAGCGCTACGGCCATACGCAACTGGAGTTACTGGACGAACGCCGCATCCGCGCGGCGGTGGCCTGTGACAACTATGTCGGCGGCTTGCTGGATATGAGCGGCGGGCACATCCACCCGCTCAACCTGGCGCTGGGCGAAGCGGCAGCCGTTGAGTCCCTGGGCGGTACGATCTATGAGCAATCGGCTGCGGTGCGCATCGAGCGCGGTGCCAACCCCGTGGTGCACACCGCCGAAGGCAGGGTCAGGGCCAAATTCATCATAGTCGCAGGCAACGCCTACCTGGGGAACCTGGTGCCGGAGCTGGCGGCCAAATCGATGCCGTGTGGCACGCAGGTGATCACCACCGCACCACTGGGCGACGAATTGGCCAAGACCTTGTTGCCGCAGGATTACTGCGTCGAGGACTGCAACTACCTGCTCGACTACTACCGCCTCACCAGCGACAAGCGCCTGATCTTCGGCGGCGGCGTGGTGTATGGCGCTAGGGACCCGGCGAATATCGAAGCAATCATCCGACCGAAAATGCTCAAGGCGTTCCCGCAGTTGAAGGATGTGAAGATCGATTACGCCTGGACCGGCAACTTCCTGCTGACGCTGTCGCGACTGCCGCAGGTCGGCCGCCTTGGCGACAACATCTATTATTCACAAGGCTGCAGCGGCCATGGCGTGACGTACACGCACCTGGCAGGCAAGGTGCTGGCAGAAGCGCTAAGAGGTCAGGCAGAGCGTTTTGATGCGTTTGCCGACCTGCCGCACTACCCGTTCCCAGGTGGGCAGCTGTTGCGCACGCCATTTGCGGCGCTGGGGGCTTGGTATTACGGACTGCGTGATAAGTTCGGAATGTAGACACACATCCAGTGTGAGAGCGACTTGCCCGCTCCCACACTGGCTGAGCGCTTTCTACGCTGGCGTCAATGCGCCTTGTGTTCGACGGACGGCGCCTGGGCTTGCAGCTTCTGCACATCGCTGACGGCCAGCTCAGCCGATTGGCCGCCCCAGCCCTGACGCAGGTAGTTGAGCAGATCGGTGAGCTGTTGCGCACTGAGCTTTCCGGCGAACCCCGGCATCGGTTGCATGTGCTCGAAGCCGGAAAACTTCTGCTCGCCAATACCGTCCTCGATCACTCGCAGCAGGTTGCGCGGGTCTTCCAGACGCAGCGTGGTGTTGCCGCGCATGGCCACCGCGATGTGGGGTTTGCCGTCACCACCCGCAGCATGGCAACCCGCGCAGACGTTCAGGTATTCCTGACGACCGCGCTGAGCGCTCGGGCTGAGTTTATCCATCGGTACTTCGACCAGCGCTTTGGCTGCCGGCGGTTTATCGCCCAGCAGGAACGTCGCCATCGCTGCCAGATCCAGATCGCTCAAGCCCTGGGTGCTGTTATGGAACACCGGGAACATCTCGTTGAACATCGTGCCTTGGGCACTCATGCCGTGCTTGAGGAATGTGGCCAGGTCCTGCTCATTCCAGCCGCGAGCCGCCAGGTCAGTGGCGAGCAGGCTCGGCGCCAGATAACCATTGAGAATGCCGCCGGTCAGGCGCTTGTCCAATTGCATCGCACCCGGCAGGCCGCGAGGTGTGTGGCATTCGCCGCAATGACCGAGTACCTCGACCATGTACTGGCCGCGTTTCCAGGCGTCGCTCTTGCCTTCGGCTGGCTCCAGTTCCAGGGCTTTGCCGTACAGCAGGTTCCAGCCGATCAGGCCCAGGCGCACGTTGAATGGAAAGCTCAGGCGGGTCTCTGGCGCTGCGCGTTCTATGGGCTCGATAGTTTTCAGGTACGCATGAATCGCGTCCGAATCCTCACGGGGCATCAGGTGGTACGAGGTGTATGGCATCGCCGGATACAAATGCGCACCGTCGCGACGCTTGCCTTCGGTCAGCGCCGCAAAGAACTCCTCATCGCTGTACAAACCGATGCCGTGCGCTTTGCTCGGTGTGATATTGGTGCCATAGATCGTGCCAAACGGCGAGACGATAGGTAGGCCGCCCGCAAATGGCGCGCCGCCCGGTGCCGTGTGGCACGCCATGCAGTCAGCTGCGCGGGTGAGGTATTCACCGCGCTTGACCTGATCATCGGCATGGGCAAACAACACCGGCGCAGCCAGGCCGACCGCCAGGGTCAGGCGGGTCAGAAATAGCTTCATGTCTAACCCTCCTTGACCAGGCCGAGATCGTTCAGCACGTTGCGGGTGGCGTTGTAGTAACGCACGTACCCGGTGCACCGGCAGATGTGATGTCCCAGGCTGTCTTCGATAACCTGCTCCAGCTGGCTTTGCACAATCGGCTGGCGTTGCAGCTTTTCCACCAGCACCGTTGCCGCGTTGACGAAGCCCGGTGCGCAGTAGCTGCACTGGAACGCGAACTCATCGACGAAGCGCTGCTGGATCGGATTCAGCTCTGTGACCTGCCCCGACTCGTCGCGCTTGGCGTGAGATTCGATGGTGCGCACTTTCTTGCCTTCGAAGTAATGCGCGCCAGTGATACAAGTACGCACTTCTTCGCTGGTGCCGTCCGGGTTGTCGACGATCACCACGCAAGCGTGGCAAATACCCTGGCCGCAGCCTAGACGCGAGCCGGTGAGGTTTTTGTATTCGTGCAGGTAATCGATCATCGGCAGGTCATCAGGGATGTCCACCGGGCCGACGGATTGACCATTGAGGATCAGTTGAAGCGGACGGTCAGCCATTGAGGGCCTCCTTGATGCGCGCAGCCGTAATTGGCAGGTCGCGAACACGTTTACCGATGGCATGCGCCACGGCATTACCGATGGCCCCGACGATCGGGATCATCACCACTTCAGCGATCCCCTTGGACGGGTCGCTTGGCGACAGCGCCGGCAGAATCTCCGACGTTTGCTTCCACACGGCTACGTGACGCGCCATCGGCAGACGGTAACGGTTGAAGTTCCAGTCGCCCTCCCCCGGCCCGCCTTCGTACAGCGGCATTTCTTCCATCAACGCATGACCGATGCCCATGGCGACACCGCCCTCAAGCTGACCTTTGACCAACTCCTCAACCAACACGCGACCGCACTCGATCCACGAATGGTGATTGAGCACTTCGACCTGCGCCGAGCCCTTGTTGACCTTCAACTCGACCAATGTGGCCACCGGGCTGTAGTAAGTCACGGCAGCGTTGTTCAACTGCGTCGCGGGGTAGCTGATGTTCTGGCGATCCAACAGGTGGAAACCGGCGCTGCTCATCAGCGCTTGCTTGGCTTTCGGTGCACCGTCGCCGTACTTCACCGCCAAACCGTCGAGGGGCAGGCGCTCGCGCACGCCGTCGATGCTGTATTCAGCCTCTGCCCAGCTCCAGCGGTTGAACCCGTGAACCGTGGCAGCGGTGACCAGGCCACGCTCGTGGGCGTGCTTGGCCAACACCTCAAAGCTCAACGGCTGCATGCCGTTGGCGGTGAGCTTGCCGTCGACCCAATGCGCATCTTCACGGCGTACCACATAGGGGTTGGCCTGGCCGCCGAACGGCCCCTGCCGCCAGATCTCCAGCGCCGCCGGCCACAAACCGTGGTTGAACAGCACGCGTGCCGCTTCACGGGTGGCGTGGCTGAAGTAGTACGCCGAGTTGGTGGCCGAAGACGCCGAAGCGAGCTTGCCAACCCACCGCGGGTTACGCAGCAGGTTGTCCTGCTCGGCCTGGCTCATGATGTAAGGGTTGCCGCTGGTGATCAGCTGCATCTCCTTCCATTCGGTTTCGCCGGTCTTCACCTCGTGTGCCGGGCTGCCGAGGAAATCAGCGACCACCAGCGACTGCGAGGTAGACATGCCGGTGCCGATTTCGATACCGATATGGCGCAGGCTGATGCGACCGTCTGCGTTGAATTCGATACTGGCCATCGGCGCTTCGGAACCGGTGCCGAAGTCTTTCTGGCAGATGGCGAAACCGACGCCGTACCAGTTGTCCGGGTCAGCGGCTTCGCGTTGTTTCTTGATCGCGTCACGGTTCTTCCACACGTCGTGCACAGCGGCCTTGTCGAGAATTTCGTGCAGGCGCAAGGCACCGGCAGGAATGGCGCCCTGGGTGTTCTTCATGCCCGAACGCAGGGCATTCTTGCGACGCAGCTCGATGGCATCCACACCGAGGCGACCGGCGATTTCGTCGACCATCATTTCCGTCGCAGCCATGCTCTGCAGAGTGCCGTACCCCCGCATCGAACCGGCTTCAACGCCCCGCGAGTGATAGGCGGTGACTTGCAGATCGTTCTGCGGCATGTAGTAGATCGATTGCGCAGCCGTGGCGCCTACTGCGGCGACCGATGGGCTGTAGTTAATCCGCCCACCGCCGTCGACGCTCATGTCAGCCAGGAAGATCTTGAAGCTGTGGTCGTTCTTGTCGACAGCCAACTGGTAGCGGATGTCGAACGAGTGACGCTTGATGCCGCTCTGGAACTGCTCGTAACGGTCATTGGCCAGACGCACCGGCACACCACCGCCATACAATGCGGCGAGGGCGGCGTAGTAGACAAAAATATTGTGGTCTTTTGAGCCGTAACCCACGGTATAACCGGGGTGCATGTTCAGGTTGGCCAGACCGAAGCGCGACGGCGAGATCATTTTTGCGGTCTCGGTCGCAACTTCCAATGGGCACTGGGTGGCCACTACGAAGTGCAGGGTCTTGGTCGCTGGATCGTACCAACCGTTGCCGTTATCCGGCTCCATGGCGGCCGGTTCGATAGACGGGGTTTTGTAGCGCTCGTCGAACACCAGCCAGTTGTCGGGCGGCGTGTTGATCTGGCTCTTCATGCGGTCGGCGTAGAACAGACCACGCTCGGTCAGGTTGCCGTGCAGGTTCGGCTGGGAATTCCACACCGGGCGCCGGTTTTTCAGCATCGGGAACAGGATCGAATCCTTGAGGCTGGCGAATTCATCCTTATCGGCCGAGGTCGGGCCGCCAACGCGCACATAGCGGAAGCTCCCGTACGGGTCGCCTTCGTAATACGGCACTTTGGCACCGTAACGAATCGCCTTGTCATTGAACTTGAGTTTGTTTTTTGCCTGACGGAACCGCTCGAAATCGTTCCAGATCAGGATCGCCACCGGATGACCGATGAACATCGGCACCTTGCCTTCTGGCAACAGTGGATCCGGAGCATGTTCTTCCGGGAACACGATACCGTCGTTGTCCAGGTCGGCAGCGGTAACAACACGGTCCGGCTGCAGGTCGGCGCCGAGCCACGCCAGGTCGTAGCCCGCATAGATATGGTCGGCCTTGGTAGTCTTGAGCAGCATGGCGTGACCTTGCTGCGCAGGCCAGCCGGGCATGTCCTTGGAACGAATGTCGCGAGCGAAGACTTTGCTGCCGCAGACTTTCGACAAGGCATCGTTACGCTGGCGCGCCTTGCCGTTATTGCCCAGCCACTTTTCGGAGGGCACGGTGACGCTGTTTTCCATCAAGGCTGCCAGCGCCTGGGTGCTGAGCGGCGTGAGCGTGACGCTCACGCCCGCCACCAGCCCGCCCTGGAGGAACGAGCGCCGGGTTATTTCACGGTTGGACATGGATCATCCTCTGAGCGGTTATACATCCGCCCTTATGGTTAAGTGCAGCTAATCTGGAGACTTGCAGAAGCCTTTCTGGACGAACTAAAAGGCCATGATGACAGTGCAAAGTTGACCGAAGGGTTAACTTTAAAGGTTTCTGCGCCTGCGGCAAATAACCACATGGAAATTTTTTGACACAACAATGCAAAACGGCCGACAAGATCGATACGATCTGTCGGCCGTTTGCCTGTTAATGCGAGATATTGGCGTAGCTCAAGAGATTGGGCGTTCGCTGCTGCGAACACGATGGTGAGGTTTTACAAACGCCAGACACAAAAAACCCCGGTCTTTCGACCAGGGTCTTTGCTATCGGATCAAGTCAGCCGGTGGCTTTCTTGTGCTTCAAGGCGTTCAGTGGGCCTTGAGGCAGATATGGCGCAGCGGACGGGACTCGAACCCGCGACCCCCGGCGTGACAGGCCGGTATTCTAACCGACTGAACTACCGCTGCGTATCGCTTGGCTGATTGAGCGTAAAGCCTCAACCACCTTTAAACATCTGATCGATCAACCTGGGTTGTTCAATCTCAAGCCCGATACATCGAACCTGGAAAATATGGCGCAGCGGACGGGACTCGAACCCGCGACCCCCGGCGTGACAGGCCGGTATTCTAACCGACTGAACTACCGCTGCGCGTCGGTGCAACCTTAACGTTGCGTCTTGCCCTGGAGCAAAACTCTCAAGAAGTGGTGGGTGATGACGGGATCGAACCGCCGACCCTCTGCTTGTAAGGCAGATGCTCTCCCAGCTGAGCTAATCACCCTTTGCTTCGTTGAGGCCGCGAAATTTACGCAGGTAGCGGACCTAAGTCAATAGCCTGCTTGAAGTTTTTCTGAAAAAGACAAAATCACTTCAAGACAGCTAACCGCCCTACTCGCTGTAAATCATCTTCTTACTCATGCCACCGTCCACCACAAACTCTTGCCCGGTGACAAACCCGGCCTGACGCGACAACAACCAGGCTACCATCGCCGCCACGTCCTCTACCGTGCCCACCCTGCCCGCAGGGTGCTGGGCATGATCGGCGTCGGTGAGCGGCTCGGCACGGCGCGCAGCAGGATCACGCGCATCGATCCAGCCGGGGCTGACCGCATTGACCCGCACTTCCGGGCCCAGGCTCATGGCCAAGGCGTGGGTCAGGGCCAGCAGGCCACCCTTGCTCGCCGCATAGGCTTCGGTGTCCGGCTCCGATTGACGGGCCCGGGTCGACGCCAGGTTGACGATGGCACCGCCGTGGGCGCGCAGGTAAGGTGCACAATGCTTGGCCAGCAGCATCGGCCCGCTGAGGTTCACCGCCAGTACGCGATTCCAGTGGGCCAGATCGAGGCTTTCCAGGGTGATATTGCGCGGATCGGCCACTGCCGCATTGCATACCAGCGCATCCAGGCGCCCGAACTGCCCCAGCACCTCGGCGACACCCTGGGCGACTTGCTTCTCGTCGGCCACATCCATGGTGATGAACCAGGCATTCTCGCCCAGCACCTTGGACACCTTGGAACCGCGCTCGCGGTCCAGGTCAGTCAATACCACCTGCCAGCCTTCGCTGATCAGCCACGCGGCAATACCGAGGCCAATGCCGCGCGCCGCCCCCGTTACCAGCGCAACGCGCCCGTTAGTGGCCGCTGCAGCCTCCATAGACCACTCGATCACAAGGCCGCCAACCCGCGGGCCAGGTCTGCCTGCAAGTCAGCGACATCTTCCAGGCCCACCGCGATGCGGATCAGGCTGTCACGGATACCGGCGGCTTCACGCTCCTGCGGCGCCAGGCGCCCGTGGGAGGTGGTGCTCGGGTGAGTGATGGTGGTCTTGCTGTCGCCCAGGTTGGCAGTGATGGAAATCAGGCGCGTCGCATCGATAAAGCGCCAGGCGCCGTCTTTGCCGCCCTTCACTTCAAAGCTCACTACCGCGCCGAAACCACGCTGCTGGCGTTGGGCCAATGCATGTTGCGGATGGCTCTTGAGCCCGGCGTAGTGCACTTTCTCGATACCGTCCTGCTGCTCCAGCCACTCGGCCAGGGCCTGAGCATTGGCGCAATGGGCTTTCATGCGCAGGCTGAGGGTTTCCAGGCCCTTGAGGAAGATCCAGGCGTTGAACGGGCTCAGGGTCGGGCCGGCGGTGCGCAGGAAGCCCACCACTTCTTTCATCTGCTCGCTGCGGCCAGCCACCACGCCGCCCATGCAACGACCCTGGCCGTCGATGAACTTGGTCGCCGAATGCACCACGATGTCCGCACCCAGCTTCAACGGCTGCTGCAAGGCCGGGGTGCAGAAGCAGTTGTCGACGATCAGCATAGCGCCCTTGGCGTGGGCGATCTCGGCCAGCGCGGCGATATCTACCAGCTCGGCAAGCGGGTTGGAAGGCGACTCGACGAACAACAGCTTGGTATTGGCCTTGATGGCCGCATCCCAACCGGACAGATCTGCCAGGGGCACGTAGTCCACTTCGATGCCGAAGCGCTTGAAATACTTTTCGAACAGGCTGATGGTCGAGCCAAACACGCTGCGCGATACCAGTACATGGTCGCCAGCGCTGCACAGGCTCATCACCACCGCCAGGATGGCGGCCATGCCGGTGGCGGTCGCCACGGCCTGCTCAGCGCCTTCCAGGGCCGCGATGCGCTCTTCGAACGCACGCACAGTCGGGTTGGTGTAGCGCGAATACACGTTACCCGGCACTTCGCCGGCAAACCGCGCAGCAGCGTCAGCGGCGGTACGGAACACGTAGCTGGAGGTGAAGAACATCGGGTCGCCGTGCTCACCTTCCGGGGTACGGTGCTGGCCGGCGCGCACAGCCAGGGTATCGAAAGCTACGCCATCGAGTTCGCTGTCCAACCGACCGGCATCCCATTCCTGACTCATGCTGCGACTCCTTACTCAATACTTTATTTAAGATACAAAACCGGCCCCTCAGGGCCGGCTGTTACTCAGTTGTTATACAGGTCGATGATCGCGCTGACCGCCTGGGTCTTGATCTTCGACGAGTCGTTGCGCGCCTGCTCGATCTTGTTCAGGTAAGCCTCGTCGACATCGCCGGTCACGTACTTGCCGTCGAACACTGCACAGTCGAACTGGTCGATCTTGATCTTGCCACCGCCGACCGCTTCGATCAGGTCTGGCAGGTCCTGGTAGATCAGCCAGTCGGCGCCGATCAGGTCGGCCACGTCCTGGGTCGAACGATTGTGTGCGATCAGCTCATGGGCGCTCGGCATGTCGATACCGTACACGTTCGGGTAACGCACCGCAGGCGCTGCGGAGCAGAAGTACACGTTCTTCGCCCCTGCTTCGCGGGCCATCTGGATGATCTGCTTGCAGGTGGTGCCACGCACGATGGAGTCGTCCACCAGCATCACGTTCTTGCCACGGAACTCAAGCTCAATGGCGTTGAGCTTCTGGCGCACCGACTTCTTGCGTGCAGCCTGGCCAGGCATGATGAAGGTACGGCCAATGTAGCGGTTCTTGACGAAGCCTTCGCGGAACTTGACGCCCAAATGGTTGGCCAGTTCCAGGGCAGCGGTACGGCTTGTGTCCGGAATCGGAATGACCACGTCGATATCATGCTCAGGACGCTCGCGCAGGATCTTCTCGGCAAGCTTCTCGCCCATGCGCAGGCGCGCCTTGTAGACCGAAACGCCGTCGATGATCGAATCCGGACGCGCCAGGTAGACGTGCTCGAAGATGCACGGGGTGAGCTTCGGCGCCACGGCGCACTGGCGGGTGTGCAGCTTGCCGTCTTCGGTGATGTAGACAGCCTCGCCCGGTGCCAGGTCGCGGATCAGGGTGAAGCCCAGTACATCCAGGGACACGCTTTCGGACGCAATCATGTACTCGACGCCTTCGTCGGTGTGACGCTGGCCAAACACGATCGGACGGATGCCGTGGGGGTCGCGGAAACCGACGATGCCATAACCGGTGACCATGGCCACTACCGCATAGCCACCGACGCAACGGTTGTGCACGTCAGTCACGGCGGCGAATACATCTTCTTCGGTCGGCTGCAGCTTGCCGCGCTGGGCCAGCTCGTGGGCGAACACGTTGAGCAGCACTTCCGAGTCGGAACTGGTGTTGACGTGGCGCAGGTCAGATTCGTAAATCTCCTTGGCCAATTGTTCAACGTTGGTCAGGTTGCCGTTGTGCGCCAAGGTAATGCCGTAAGGCGAGTTGACGTAGAACGGTTGAGCCTCGGCCGAGGTCGAGCTTCCGGCAGTCGGGTAGCGCACATGGCCAATGCCCATGTGCCCGACGAGGCGCTGCATGTGACGCTGATGGAACACGTCACGCACCAGGCCATTGTCCTTGCGCAGGAATAACCGGCCGTCGTGGCTGGTCACAATACCGGCAGCGTCCTGGCCGCGGTGCTGGAGGACGGTTAGCGCGTCATACAGCGCCTGATTGACGTTCGACTTACCGACGATACCGACGATGCCACACATGCGACGCAACCCCTACTTAATGAATCTTGACTGAACACAGCTTACTGAGGCGTTTGCGCCGGCAAGAGGTGTTCCTTGAACGGAAGATCAGCGGGTACGCTGATTCCGCTGGCCAGCCACTGACTGCTCCACCCCAGGATGAGGTTCTTGGACCAATCTGCAACCAATAGAAATTTTGGCACGAGTACCGACTCCTGCCACCACGAATCCTGCTGTACCGGCCCCAGGCTCAACAGCCCGACCGCCACGACCACCAGCAACGCGCCACGCGCAGCGCCGAAGGCCATGCCGAGAAATCGATCGGTCCCGGAGAGGCCGGTGACACGTATCAACTCGCCAATAAGATAATTGACCATTGCCCCCACCAGCAGCGTGGCGATGAACATGATGGCGCAGCCCGCGATGACGCGAGCCGAAGGTGTCTCTATGTATCCAGCCAGGTAGACCGACAGTGAACCACCGAACATCCAGGCTACGACTCCTGCGATGATCCAGGTCAGCAACGACAGTGCTTCTTTTACGAAGCCGCGGCTCAGACTGATCAAAGCGGAGATGGCGACGATGGCAACAATCGCCCAATCAACCCAGGTAAATGGCACAGTGCAGCCTACGTACGGATAAGGCGGCGCATTTTAGCAGAGCGCCGGGCGATGGGTAAGCTGTGATTGCGGGTGCTTTGCAAATCAATAGATTGGGCGGTATGAACGCCATTTCAAGCCCAGCATAAACCACTGTGGGAGGGGGCTTGCTCCCGATAGCGATGGATCAGTCAATACAACTGACACTGACCCACCGCTATCGGGAGCAAGCCCCCTCCCACATTTAGATTGCATTACTGCCTGCTTGAATCAGCCGCGCTCAGGCTGGAAGCGCACCACAAACCCATTGAGGTTCTGCTGGCGCCCCAACAAGTCCCGCAGGCGATCAGCCTCGGCACGCTCGATCAGCGGCCCGACAAACACGCGATTCTTGCCGTCAGCACTACGGATATAAGCGTTATAGCCTTGGGCACGCAGCTTTTTCTGCAGAGCATCGGCACTTTCGCGATTGGCCAGGCTGGCCAGCTGGATCGACCAGCTGATCGGCAGGCCATTGGGGTCGATGCGGCTCTGGCCCACGTCCGGCTTACCCGGTGCGGCAGGTTGCGGCGCTACCGGCTTGGGCGCCGGTGCAGGCGCAGCTGGTTTGGCGGCGACTGTCGGGGCCGGTGTCGGCTTGACCACCGGCACACTCGGCTGCACCGGCATCGAAGGCGCCTCTTGCGCGGCGACCTCCTCGTCAGTCGGCACGGGTTCTTCCTCTGGCAAAGCCTGCGGTTCAGGCACCACCACCGGCTCGACCTGAACCTGAGGCACCACGGGCGCCTGGGGTGCAGCAGGCGCCTCAACCACGACCTGGCGCTGCTCATCCTGGCGGGAGAACAGCATCGGCAGGAAAATCACTGCCAATGCCACCAACACCAGGGCTCCGACCATTCGCTGCTTGTATGCGCTATCCAGTAATGCCATGTGCAGCTTCCTCCGTGGAGCGCCGGGCCAACCATTCGAGCGCCTCGGCGACACAATAAAATGATCCGAACAACAGGATTTCGTCGTCGGCGGTCGCTACCGCACACTGAGCCTCGAGGGCAGCGGTGACGCTTGCATACGACGCCACAAGCGCGCCAAGGTTCTGCAACGCAACTTCCAGCTCAACCGCCGGGCGGCTACGCGGCGTATCCAGCGGCGCAACGGCCCAAGACTGAACGCTGCCCAGCAACGGCGCAACCACGCCGTCGAGGTCCTTGTCGGCCAACAACCCGAACACGGCAAGGCGACGACCGGCCGGTGGCGTGCGCGACAGACGCTGCGCCAGGTAGTGGGCAGCATGGGGGTTATGCCCCACATCCAACAACAGGTTCAGGCGTTTGCCTGCCCAGTCGAAGGCGCGACGATCCAGGCGCCCGACCACTTTCGTGGCTTGCAACGTCTGGGCAATCTGCGCGGCATCCCAACGCAGGTCCAGCAGCAAATACGCTTGCAGCGCCAGCGCGGCGTTTTCCATCGGCAGGTTCAGCAGCGGCAGATCCAGCAGCTCTACCGCCTTGCCACGCGCATCACGCCCGCGCCATTGCCAATGGGAAGCACCGATTTCAAGATTGAATTCGCGACCGCGCAGGTAGAATGGGCACTCCAGTTCGCGCACCTTGTCCAGCAAGGGTTGCGGCGGATCCAGGTCGCCACACAGCGCAGGCCGGCCCTGGCGGAAGATCCCGGCCTTTTCATACGACACCGACTCACGGGTATCGCCCAGGTAGTCGGCGTGGTCGACACCAATGCTGGTGACCAACGCCAGGTCGGCATCCACCACATTGACCGTGTCCAGGCGCCCGCCGAGGCCGACTTCCAGCACCACCACATCCAGTTGCGCACGCTCGAACAGCCAGAACGCCGCCAGGGTGCCCATCTCGAAATACGTCAGGGAAATATCGCCACGCCCGGCATCCAGGGCAGCGAAGGCTTCGCATAACTGTTCGTCGGTGGCTTCGACACCATTGAGCTGCACGCGCTCGTTGTAGCGCAGCAGGTGCGGCGAGCTGTACACGCCGACTTTCAGGCCCTGGGCCTGCAACAGCGCGGCGACAAAGGCACAGGTGGAGCCCTTGCCGTTGGTGCCGGTCACCGTGATCACACGCGGTGCCGGCTGACCCAACCCAAGGCGGGCCGCTACCTGTTGCGAGCGCTCCAGGCCCATGTCGATGGCGGACGGATGCAACTGCTCAAGGTAGGCGAGCCATTCGCCCAGGGTACGCTGGGTCATAGGTTTGCAGGCACCGGCGGCACGACGATTGGCTCGACTTTAGGCGCGACGTACACAGGGGTCGGCAGGCCCATCATTTGCGCCAGCAGATTGCCCAGGCGTGGGCGCAGTTCGCCACGTGGAATGATCAAGTCGATTGCGCCATGCTCCAGCAAGAATTCGCTGCGCTGGAAGCCTTCCGGCAGTTTCTCCCGCACGGTTTGCTCAATCACTCGCGGGCCGGCAAAACCGATCAGCGCCTTGGGCTCGCCGACGATCACATCACCCAACATCGCCAGGCTGGCGGAAACGCCGCCGTAGACCGGGTCGGTCAGTACGGAGATGAACGGGATGCCCTCTTCACGCAGACGCGCCAATACCGCCGAGGTCTTGGCCATTTGCATCAGGGAGATCAAGGCTTCCTGCATACGCGCACCACCGGAGGCGGCGAAGCAGATCATCGGGCAGCGGTTTTCCAGGGCGTAGTTGGCAGCGCGTACGAAGCGCTCGCCGACGATGGCGCCCATGGAACCGCCCATGAAGGAGAACTCGAAGGCCGAGACCACCACGGGCATGCCCAGCAGCTTGCCGCTGACCGAGATCAGCGCGTCTTTCTCACCGGTCTGCTTCTGCGCAGCGGTCAGGCGGTCCTTGTATTTCTTGCCATCGCGGAACTTGAGGCGGTCGACCGGTTCCAGGTCAGCGCCCAGTTCGTTGCGGCCGTCGGCATCCAAAAAGATGTCGATGCGCGCGCGCGCGCCGATACGCATGTGGTGGTTGCACTTGGGGCAAACGTCCAGGGTCTTTTCCAGTTCCGGGCGGTACAGCACCGCGTCGCAGGATGGGCACTTGTGCCACAGACCTTCAGGAACCGAGCTTTTCTTCACCTCGGAACGCATGATCGAAGGGATCAGTTTGTCTACTAACCAGTTGCTCATGCTTTCTTTCTCCAGTACCGGTGGCTTGAACACAGCCCCGCGTATGCCCTTGAGCTAAATTCATATGTGGCGATGATACCTGCGGGACGGGGTCAGACGTTCGACCTGCCATTTCCTGCCGTATCCTCAGCCTTCCAGACAACCTGCCAGCGCAGGGTTGCCACTTCATTTCCGGCCCACCACAGGCGGCGCCGGGCTGTTTTACACAGTGGTAGTTATGGACGGCGGCAGACTGCCAGCCGTCACATCCCACCACTGCTGTTGCGCACGGCCTGCACAAATGCGCGAATCTTGCCATGGTCCTTGACGCCCTTGGCCTGCTCTACCCCGCCGCTGACATCCACCGCATAGGGTCGGACCTGGACGATTGCCGCCGCGACATTGGCCGGATTGAGCCCGCCGGCAAGGATGATCGGCTTGCTCAGGCCCGCAGGAATCAGCGACCAATCGAACGCCTCGCCCGTGCCGCCCGGTACGCCTTCGACGTAGGTGTCCAGCAGGATCCCGCGAGCACCGGCATAGGCTGCGCACGCAGCGGCGATATCGTCGCCGGCCTTGACCCGCAGCGCCTTGATGTAAGGGCGCTGATAGCTGTCACACTCCTCTGGCGTTTCATCACCGTGAAACTGCAGCATGTCGAGCGGCACGGCATCCAGGGTTTCGTTGAGCTCGCAACGGCTGGCATTGACGAACAAGCCCACCGTGGTCACGAATGGCGGCAGCGCGGCGATGATTGCCCGCGCCTGCAACACATTCACCGCCCGCGGGCTCCTGGCATAAAACACTAAACCGATGGCATCCGCCCCCGCCTCGACTGCCGCGAGCGCGTCTTCTATGCGGGTAATCCCGCAAATCTTGCTGCGAACGGCTGGCATATCGTAGGAACCTCAGGGTTTGGACCGTGAAAGTCCCGGATGGTAACAAAAGCTTTTCCAGGCGTCAGCCGCCAAGTTCGCTGAAACCTGTGAGGAAGTGTGGACCGATAAAGCGTTCCGGCAATTGGAACTCGTCGCGGTACTCCACATCCACCAGATACAGGCCAAACGGATGTGCCGTAACGCCGCCCGTGCGACGAATGCGGCTTTCCAGCACTTCCTTGGCCCACTCCACCGGGCGCTCGCCGGTACCGATGGTCATCAGTACGCCGGCAATGTTGCGCACCATATGATGCAGGAAGGCCCCGGCGCGGATATCCAGCACGATCATCTTGCCGTGCCGGGTGACCCGCAGGTGGTGGAC
The DNA here is from genome assembly GCF_001427465.1 of Pseudomonas sp. Root569. Taxonomy (NCBI): domain Bacteria; kingdom Pseudomonadati; phylum Pseudomonadota; class Gammaproteobacteria; order Pseudomonadales; family Pseudomonadaceae; genus Pseudomonas; species Pseudomonas sp. Root569. The sequence continues at coordinate 450,489 of NZ_LMGQ01000012.1, forward strand.
CTCCTTGATTGGCGACTTGGCCTGGCACTGGCCGGCGCGGAAGGCGCTGAAGTCATGCACACCCACCAGATGCTGCGCGGCCTCGGCCATGCGCTCGGCATCCAGCGGGCGATGGTTCCAGGTGATTTCTTCGTTGAGGTGCGCCGGGCGGATCTGATCGTTGTAGATCACGTAGCGGTAACGCCGGGCGATGGCCTTGAAGCGTGCATGAAAGTGCGCCGGCATGACCTTGGCCCAGCTCACACTGACGTCATGGGGCAAATTGATATTGGCGCCCATCACCCATGCCTTCATTGAACGCTCGGCCTGGGTGTCGAAATGCACCACCTGGCCACAGGCGTGGACACCCGCATCGGTACGCCCGGCACACATCAGCGACACCGGCGAATCAGCGACTTTGGACAGGGCGTTTTCCAGGGTTTCCTGCACCGTTGGCACGCCAGAAGCCTGGCGCTGCCAGCCGCGATAGCGCGAGCCTTTGTATTCCACGCCCAGGGCGATGCGGTAAAAGCCTGCGGCCGCCATTTCGGCGGCCGCGTTATCTATATTTGCCAAGAACTGAGAGCCTGATGAGTTGCGCAAAGGCGGGCATTATAAAGGCGCCGGATGCGTGGCGGGCGTTTTGTTATGGATCGATGCCAAACAAATGAGGGAGGGGGCTTGCTCCCGATAGTGGAGTATCAGTCAACAGGTTCATTGACTGAGCCACCGCTATCGGGAGCAAGCCCCCTCCCAAACTGTTACAGCGCCTGGCGTTAGATGCGGCCGAGCATTTCCTTGGCTTCGCTACGCTGACCTTCATCACCCTCGGTCAACACTTCAGACAGGATGTCCTTTGCACCGTCCGCATCACCCATGTCGATGTACGCCTGGGCCAGGTCCAGCTTGGTGGCGACCTCATTGGTGCCCGAGAGGAAGTCGAATTCCGGCTCATCACCGCCCAGCGCCGCATCTTCTGCGGTGAAGGAAGGCTCGATGGGCGGATGTTCCAGGCTCTGGGACAAGCGGTCCAGTTCGGCGTTGACATCATCCAGCTCCGACGAAAAGGCGTCGGGCTTGGCTGCGGGGGCGTTCGGTTCATCTGCCAGAGACAGGTCGAAGTCTTCCGGCAGTTCGAATTCGTCCAGTGCGGCGGGTGTCAGTGTGGGTGGATCTACCGGCGGCACATCCGCCACCTGCCCTTCGAGCCCCGAAAGGAAATCGTCATCGGACTGCGACGCCGGCGGCTCCAACTGCAGGTCCAGGTCGAAGTCCGACAGGTCCTGCGCATCAGGCTTGGCTGCGGTCTGTTGCTGCAACAGCGCCTCAAAGGTTTGCTGGTCTTGCGCGATCTCGGCCGGTGAAGCGGCCTCCAGATCATCCAGGCTCAGGTCGAAATCGGTATCGAGCGCGGCCGCATCCGCCTGAGGCGTCGGAGCCGGCTTATCGTCGAGCAGGTCCTTGACGTATTGCGCATCCAAGGCTGCGGCGGCCACTGCGGCACTGACACCCGCGGCCAACACGGCCATGGCCGGGAAGCGCGCCTTCAGCTGCTCGACTTGGGCATGGTTCTCACCGTTGGCCACCAATTGGCGCTCCTGGGTGACGAAACCGTCCTTGTCGTTCTGCAGGCCGTAGACTTCCATCAGCTTCAAGCGCAGGTCGCTGCGCTTGGGCTCGTGCTTGATGGCTTGCTCGAGCACATCAGCCGCCTGGTTCAGGTGACCACGGTCGATATGGGACTGGGCTTGCGCCAGGGCATCGCTGGAGTTCTCCTGGGCCACGGCCACAGCCAGCGGCGCGAGCACAGAGGCAACAGTCGGCACGACTACGGGCTCAACCACCGGGGCAGGCGCTGGAGCGGTCGCCAGCTTGACGCTCGGCGGCGGTACTTCAAGGCCTTCGAAACTGTCGGGCGGCAGGTCCTGGTCAATGTTGGAGGTGAACTCAGGCTCTTCGGCCAACGCCCGAGCCATGCGCAGGTGTTTTTCTTCTTCGCGGCGGGCATTGCGATGGCGCGCCCACAGCAGCAAGAGCAGCAGCACCACCAGGATGGCTGCGCCGCCAATGATGCCAAGCACAATCGGGTTGGTCAGCAGGTCGTTGAACTTGCCTTCGGTGCTGGCAGGCGCTGCAGCCGGCTTGACCGGTTCAGGGGCAGGTTCAGGTGCCGGAGCCGCCACGGGCGCCGCAGGTGTTGCCGGCGCTGCCTCGGGCTCGCCGGCCAGCTGCGCAGGCATAGCCGCCGTCGCCGGCTCACCTTTTTCAGCCTGCAAGCGGGCGAGCTGGTCATTCTTCAGTTGAATCAGCTTTTGCAGCTTGTCCAACTGGCTCTGCAAGTCGGCGGCGCGGCTTTTCAGTTCTTCGTTATCGCGGCGCGTGGTGTCCAGCTCTTCCTGGGTCATCGCCAGTTTGTCGCTCAGGGCGCGGCTGTCAGCGGCCTTGCCCTTCACGCCTTTCTTGGCGGACTCGGCCGAGACCAGGCTCAAGTTGTCCTGGGCCGAGGTGCTCGACGGCGCATTGCCGGCCTGGGTGCGTTTGGTCGCATCCAACTGCGCCTTGCCGGCCACTTGGCCTTGAGGGGTACGGCGGCCTTGGCGCCAGGCGGCGTTCTGCGCGCTTACTTCGGCAATCGCTTGCGGTTGCGCCAGCGCAGTGCTTTGTGTGGCATCCGGCAGGCGCAGGACCCGGCCAGTTTTCAGACGGTTGATATTGCCGTCGACAAAGGCATCAGGATTGAGCGCCTGAATGGCCAGCATCGTCTGCTGGATCGAGGCACCATTGCGATTCTTCGCCGCAATTTCCCACAAGGTGTCGCGGGAGGTGGTGGTGTGCTGGGCCGGCTGGCTGACCGCGGGCGCAGTGCTGGCCGGCGCGCTGGCAGTCGGGGCCGGCTGGTCGAACTTGGCCGGGTCGAGCAGCACGCTGTAGTCACGCATCAGGCGGCCGTTGGGCCATTGCACCTGCATCAGGAAACGCACATAGGAATCGGGCAGCGGCTTGCTGGAGGTCACCCGCACGACGCTGCGACCTTCGGGGTTGATCACCGGCGTGAACGTCAGGTCATCGAGAAACGCCTGGCGGTCGACACCCGCATCCACGAAAGCCTGGGCCGAAGCCAGGCTTGGCGTGATCTCGGACGCCGTGAGGCCGCCCACGTCGCGCAATTCGATTTCCACCGACAGCGGCTGGTTCAACTTCGACTTGAGGGTCATCTCCCCAAGTTGCAGCGCCTGCGCCATACCGGAGGTCAGCGCCGAGGCGGCCGCTATTGCTAACACCAGTTTGCGAACTTGAACCATAGCCTCATCCTTTGTTTGAACACTCCCCGCCCTGCGAGAAGGTTGGTAACCGCTGCCATAAGGCATGGCGAGCCGATAGGTTACCGACGCGCTTGTGTTCCACTTGGGGCCAAGCATAGCGCCTGGCTAGAATCAATCTACAAATTGCCGCCAAGTATCTTTTACACAAGGCCTTTTATCAACAACTGCGCCAATTCCACGGCGTTCAGGGCCGAGCCCTTGCGTACGTTATCTGACGTCAGCCACAGATTTAGTTCCGCGGGGTCGTCTACACCTGCGCGGACTCGTCCTACGTATACAACGTCCTGGCCGACGGCGTCGCCTACAGCCGTTGGATAATCGCCCTCCTCGACCAGCTCGATAGCCGGCGCCGCCTCGAGGGCGCGGTTCACCGCGACCAGATCGACCGGCGCGGCCAATTGCAACGACACAGTCAGGCTATCGCCAAAAAACACCGGGGCTTGAACGCAGGTTGCGGAAATCTTTAGCAAAGGTGTTTCCAGCACGGCACGCAACTCATGTACGAGACGTTTCTCCAGCTCTGTATGACCCTGGGCATCTGGGGCACCGACTTGTGCCAACAGATTGAAAGCCATTTGCCGGTCGAAGAACTTCGGCTCCAGCGGACGCACGTTCAACAGCTCGGCTGTCTGGCGGGCCAACTCGCTGACGGCTTCGCGGCCCTGGGCGGAGACCGCCAGGTTGGCGGTGACACTGACCCGCTGGATGTCCACCAAGCCACGCAGCGGCGCCAGCACCGTCGCAAGGTAAGTGGCGCAAGGGCTTGGGCTGCAGAGCTGGAACGGCTTTTTCAAACCCTCCAGCACATGGGCGTTAGCCTGCGGTACAACTTGCGGCGCCTGCTCGGCCGGCAGTGCGCCGGACAAGTCGATCACCGAACAACCGGCGGCCGTGGCACGCGGGGCGAAGCTCAGGGTCACCGCTGGGCCCGCCGCAAAGAACGCAAGCTGCGCCTTGCTGAAGTCGAACTCGTCGACCTCCTTGACCCGCACGTTCTTGCCACGAAACGGCACCGAAGCCCCCGCCGAGTTACTGCCCGCCAGCAAATACAAGGTGCCCACCGGGAAATTCAGCTCTTCAAGGATCTGCACCAGGGTTTCGCCAACGGTGCCGGTGGCGCCGATCACGGCGATTTCAAAGGTCTGGGTCATGGAGGTTGCCTCGGGCGTTACGGGGGAGCGGCACTTTACCGGGTGGTTGGGGGTGAGGCAATTAGCCTGGGCCTTGTGGTGTGGCTGATGGCCCAATCGGGGGCAAGCCCCCTCCCACATGTTGATGTATGAACGCATTCAAATGTGGGAGGGGGCTTGCCCCCGATTGGGCCCGAAAGACCAACAAAAAACCCGCGCCTGTCACCAGAACGCGGGTTTCTCTTACTACCTTAAGCTTAAGCGATCAACGTTCCAGCAAGATCCGCAACATGCGACGCAACGGCTCAGCCGCGCCCCACAGCAGTTGGTCGCCGACGGTGAACGCGCCAAGGAACTGGCTGCCCATGTTCAGCTTGCGCAAGCGGCCCACCGGCACATTCAGGGTGCCGGTGACCTTGGTCGGGCTCAGCTCCTGCATGCTGATATCGCGGTTGTTCGGCACCAGCTTGACCCAAGGGTTGTGCTGGCTGATCAGCCCTTCGATATCGGCGATCGGCACGTCTTTGTTCAGCTTGATGGTCAGCGCCTGGCTGTGGCAACGCATGGCGCCGATGCGTACGCAGATGCCGTCCACCGGGATCGGGCTCTTGAAGCGCCCGAGGATCTTGTTGGTCTCGGCCTGGGCCTTCCACTCTTCGCGGCTCTGGCCGTTGGGCAGTTCCTTGTCGATCCACGGGATCAGGCTGCCGGCCAATGGCACACCGAAGTTCTCGGTCGGGTAAGCATCGCTGCGCATGGCTTCGGCCACACGGCGGTCGATGTCAAGGATCGCACTGGCCGGGTCGGCCAGTTGATCGGCGACCGCAGCGTGGGTCGCGCCCATCTGCTTGATCAGCTCGCGCATATTCTGCGCGCCGGCGCCGGAGGCCGCCTGATAGGTCATGGCGCTCATCCACTCGACCAAACCGGCCTCGAACAAGCCGCCCAGTCCCATCAGCATCAGGCTGACGGTGCAGTTGCCGCCGACGTAGTTCTTGGTGCCGGCATCCAGTTGCTGGTCGATGACCTTGCGGTTGACCGGGTCCAGGATGATCACTGCGTCGTCCTGCATGCGCAGGCTCGAGGCGGCATCGATCCAGTAACCCTGCCAGCCGGCTTCGCGCAGCTTGGGGAAGACTTCGCTGGTGTAGTCGCCACCCTGGCACGTCAGGATCACGTCGAGGGTCTTCAACTCTTCAATGCTGTAGGCATCCTTGAGCGGGGCTATATCCTTGCCCACGGACGGCCCTTGGCCACCTACGTTCGAAGTGGTGAAAAACACCGGCTCAATAAGATCGAAATCCTGCTCTTCCAGCATCCGCTGCATGAGCACGGAACCGACCATACCGCGCCAACCGATCAGACCTACACGTTTCATCGCAACTACACCTTGTTAAAAAGTGGGCCGCCTTGCAGCAACAACTGCAAGCGGGCCCGAGAGATTACAGATTCCGCAGCGCGGCGACTACTGCGTCGCCCATTTCTTGCGTACCGACCTTGGTGCAACCCTGTGACCAGATGTCACCGGTACGCAGGCCCTGGTCAAGCACCAGGCTGACGGCTTTCTCGATCGCGTCCGCCGCATCAGCCAGGTTGAAGCTGTAACGCAGCATCATCGATACCGACAAAATGGTCGCCAACGGGTTGGCAATGCCAAGGCCTGCGATATCCGGCGCCGAACCGTGGCACGGCTCGTACATGCCCTTGTTGTTGGTGTCCAGGGACGCCGACGGCAGCATGCCGATGGAACCGGTGAGCATCGAGGCCTGGTCGGACAGGATGTCGCCGAACAGGTTGTCGGTGACGATCACGTCGAATTGCTTGGGCGCGCGCACCAGCTGCATGGCGGCGTTGTCGACATACATGTGGCTCAGTTCGACGTCCGGGTAGTCCTTGGCGACCTCCTCGACGATTTCGCGCCACAGTTGGCTGGAGGCCAGTACGTTGGCCTTATCCACCGAACAGACCTTCTTGCCACGCACGCGGGCCATGTCGAAACCGACTCGGGCAATACGGCGGATTTCGCTCTCGCTGTACGGCAGGGTGTCGTAGGCCTGGCGCTCGCCATTTTCCAACTCACGCACACCTCGTGGCGAGCCGAAATAGATACCACCGGTCAGCTCACGCACGATGAGGATATCCAGGCCTGCCACCACTTCCGGCTTGAGGCTCGAGGCGTCGGCCAGCTGCGGATAGAGGATCGCCGGGCGCAGGTTGCCGAACAGGCCCAGTTGCGCACGGATTTTCAGCAGGCCGCGCTCGGGGCGGATGTCACGGTCGATCTTGTCCCATTTCGGCCCGCCCACGGCGCCGAGCAGCACGGCGTCGGCCGCACGGGCGCGGTCCAGGGTTTCGTCAGCCAGGGGCACGCCATGCTTGTCGATGGCAGCACCGCCGATCACGTCGTGGCTCAGCTCGAAGCCCAGGCTGTATTTGCTGTTGGCCAATTCCAGGACCTTGACCGCTTCGGCCATGATTTCCGGGCCAATACCGTCGCCAGGGAGAATCAGAATCTGCTTGCTCATGCGTTCCTCATTTCATCAAGCGACCCGCCCGCGGGCAGGTCGGGAAAAATCCAATCAGCGCTCGGCAAACACCACCAGCACGTCGGTGCTGAAGGTGCCGTCGGCCTGTATTTCGTAGTAATCACGCACTTCCTGGCCCATCGCCTGTTGCAGCTCAAGGATTGCCGTTCGCAACACCTCTGGCGTGCGCATGCGCTCAACCCACGAGGTGTATTCCAGGCGCAGACGCTGGCGGCTGCTGTTGCGCACATGCAGACCGGACTCGCTGAGCTGCTGCATCCACTCGGCGGCGGAGTAATCACGCACGTGACTGGTGTCGCGCAGCACTTCGACGGTTTGCAGGTAAGTGTCCAGCAATGGGCTGCCCGGTGACAAGACATCGACAAACGCCGCCACGCCACCCGGCCTGAGCACTCGGCGTACTTCGCGCAGGGCCAGGCCGAGGTCGCTCCAGTGGTGGGCCGAATAACGGCTGAACACGAAGTCGAACTCGCCATTGGCAAAGGGCAGGCGTTCGGCGGCGCCGTGTACGGTACGGATATTGTCCAGGCCGCGGTCAACCGCAGCCGCGGCAACCACATCGAGCATTTGCTGGGACAGGTCGTAGGCCACCACTTCGTTGACCAAGGGTGCGACATGGAAGCTCACATGACCGGCACCGCAGCCCAGGTCCAGCAGTCGTGCAGCGCCCTGCCCGGCCAGCTCGGCCTGGAGCAGCGCGAATTCGGTGCCCTGGGCGTGCACGGCACTGCTCAGGTAGGCCGAGGCTTGTTCGCCGAATTGCTTTTGCACGACTTGGGTGTGGGCGGTGGTGGTCATGGGGGATTCCTCAATGGACCTTGTGGTGTTTGTTCTGGCCCTATCGGGAGCAAGCCCCCTCCCACATTTGATCGCATTTCAAACTGGAGGAACTGGGTCAAATGTGGGAGGGGGCTTGCTCCCGATAGCGGCGGCCCTGCCTACATCAATCTATGCATCGCGAAACAACCAAGGCTGGCTCGCCCGATGCCTGGCTTCAAACGCCGCAATCGCATCGCCGTCCTGCAAGGTCAGGCCGATATCGTCCAGGCCGTTGATCAGGCAGTGTTTACGGAACGCATCCACCTCAAAGTGATACACCTTGCCATCCGGGCGAGTCACGGTCTGTGCGGCCAGGTCGACGGTCAATTGGTAGCCCACAGTGGCTTCCACCTGCTGGAACAGCTCATCCACTTCGGCGTCGCTCAAGATGATCGGCAACAGGCCGTTCTTGAAGCTGTTATTGAAGAAGATGTCGGCATAGCTCGGCGCGATAATGCTGCGAAAGCCGTATTCCTCCAGGGCCCACGGCGCGTGCTCACGGCTGGAGCCGCAGCCGAAGTTTTCCCGGGCCAGCAACACGCTGGCGCCCTGGTAACGCTCGGCGTTGAGCACAAAGTCTTTGTTCAGCGGGCGCTTGGAGTTGTCCTGGTAGGCATAGCCCACGTCCAGGTAGCGCCACTCGTCAAACAGGTTGGGGCCAAACCCGGTGCGCTTGATCGACTTCAAGAACTGCTTGGGGATGATCTGGTCGGTGTCCACGTTGGCACGGTCCAACGGCGCGACAAGGCCTGTGTGTTGGGTAAAAGCTCTCATCGGGTATTCCTCAGATCAATTCGCGAACGTCGATGAAACGACCGTTGACGGCCGCCGCGGCAGCCATGGCCGGGCTGACCAAGTGGGTACGCCCGCCAGCGCCCTGACGCCCTTCGAAGTTACGGTTGGAAGTGGACGCGCAATGCTCGCCCGACTCCAGGCGGTCGGGGTTCATCGCCAGGCACATCGAGCAGCCCGGCTCACGCCATTCAAAACCGGCTTCGAGGAAGATCTTGTCCAGGCCTTCAGCTTCGGCCTGGGCTTTGACCAGGCCTGAACCTGGCACCACGATGGCTTGCTTGATGGTCGAGGCGACTTTGCGGCCTTTGGCGATCACTGCCGCGGCGCGCAGGTCTTCGATCCGCGAGTTGGTGCAGGAGCCGATGAATACGCGATCCAACTGGATGTCGGTAATCGCCTGGTTGGCTTTCAAGCCCATGTACTTCAAGGCGCGCTCGATGGAACCACGCTTGACCAGGTCAGCCTCTTTCGCCGGGTCCGGCACGTTCTGGTCAACCGCCAAGACCATTTCCGGCGAAGTGCCCCAACTGACCTGTGGCTTGATCTGCGCGGCGTCCAGCTCGACCACGGTGTCGAACACCGCATCGGCGTCGGACACCAGGTCCTTCCAGGCTTCCACGGCGGCATCCCAATCGGCGCCTTGCGGGGCAAATGGGCGGCCTTTGACGTACTCGACGGTTTTCTCGTCCGCCGCCACCATGCCCACGCGCGCACCGGCCTCGATGGACATGTTGCAGATGGTCATGCGACCTTCGATGGACAGGTCGCGAATCGCGCTGCCGGCAAACTCGATGGCGTGGCCGTTGCCGCCAGCGGTGCCGATCTTGCCGATCACGGCCAGTACGATGTCCTTGGCGGTCACGCCAAACGGCAAGGTGCCTTCGACGCGCACCAGCATGTTCTTCATCTTCTTGGCCACCAGGCACTGGGTGGCGAACACATGTTCCACCTCGGAAGTGCCGATGCCATGGGCCAGGGCGCCGAATGCACCGTGGGTGGAGGTATGAGAGTCGCCGCAGACCACGGTCATGCCTGGCAAGGTCGCACCCTGCTCCGGGCCGATGACGTGAACGATGCCCTGACGCACATCATTCATCTTGAATTCGGTGATGCCATATTCGTCACAGTAGTCGTCGAGGGTCTGTACCTGCAAACGCGAGACCTGATCGGCAATGGCTTCGATACCGCCCTTGCGCTCAGGCGTGGTCGGCACGTTGTGGTCCGGAGTGGCGATGATCGAGTCGACGCGCCAGGGCTTGCGCCCAGCCAGTCGCAGGCCTTCGAACGCTTGGGGCGAGGTCACTTCATGGATGATGTGACGGTCGATATAGATCAGCGACGATCCATCATCGCGACGTTTCACTTCATGGGAATCCCAAAGCTTGTCGTAAAGCGTTTTGCCGGCCATCAGTCGGTCCTCATCAGCGGTGCTTCTATACGCCGGGCTTTTCAATAACCCTTTGGCTTGTGAGGCTGATGGTATGGCGCTACATTAAATAACTCAAATTCATATTTTTTATGCTTTGGATTACCAAATGGAATATCACCATGGACCTGGCCAACCTCAACGCTTTTATTGCCATCGCTGAAACCGGCAGTTTCTCAGGTGCCGGCGAACGCCTGCACCTGACCCAACCGGCCATCAGCAAACGCATCGCTGGCCTGGAACAACAACTGAAGGTGCGTCTTTTCGATCGCCTGGGCCGTGAAGTGGGTTTGACCGAAGCCGGGCGAGCCTTGCTGCCTCGTGCCTATCAGATCCTCAATGTGCTGGACGACACCCGTCGCGCCCTGACCAACCTTACCGGCGAAGTCAGCGGGCGACTCACTCTGGCCACCAGCCACCATATAGGCCTGCACCGCCTGCCACCGGTCCTGCGCACGTTCACTCGGCAATACCCGAACGTGGCATTGGATATTCAGTTTCTCGATTCGGAAGTGGCCTACGAAGAAATCCTCCACGGTCGTGCCGAAGTGGCGGTGATTACCCTGGCGCCCGAGCCCCACAACCTGGTGCGCGCCACGCCGGTATGGGATGACCCGCTGGATTTCGTGGTAGCGCCCGAACACAGCTTGATCAGCAATGGCTCCATCAGCCTGGCCGATATCGCCGCGCACCCGGCAGTGTTCCCTGGGGGCAATACCTTCACCCACCACATTGTCAGCCGGTTGTTCGAGGCCCAGGGCCTTGCGCCGAATATCGCCATGAGCACCAATTACCTGGAAACCATCAAGATGATGGTCTCCATCGGCCTGGCCTGGAGCGTGTTGCCGCGCACCATGCTCGATGACCAGGTGGCAAGTATCGCTTTGCCGGGCATACAGCTCAGTCGCCAGCTAGGCTATATCGTGCACACCGAAAGGACGCTGTCGAACGCTGCGCGGGCCTTCATGAGCCTATTGGATGCACAGGTCGATCTGCCAGGGTTACCGGCATGACACCGTGCGGCCCCGGGCTCTAACTACTACCGCGCTGTTTTCCCAACGAGCCAAGGCCCTTTGATAATGCGCAATCCCGTCGACCCGATACCTCCCCTGCCCCGCATCTACGCCCTGGACCCACAAGCGGCGGAACAGAGCTGGGACAGCGCCCCGCAATTGCTGGCGGCCCTCAATGCCGCCCGGCTGGGTGCCTGGTGCTGGGAAATCGATACGGGAAAAATCAGTTGGTCCCGGGGCACCCAGGCGCTATTTGGCTTTGATCCTCGCCAGCCGCTGCCCAAAGACCTCGACTATCTCGATCTGCTCGCACCGGAAGACCGAACCCGCGTGATACGCGGTTTTCACGCGGTACTCGCCGGGGAGCCATTCGAGCGCGCCATGCACCACCGCATCCAGTGGCCCGATGGCAGCCTGCACTGGCTGGAGATCAGCGGCAGCCTGGCGCCCGACAAAGCGGGTCGCCGCCGCATGATCGGAGTGATTCGTGAGATCACTCACCAGCGCGAACGCGAATACGCCCTCAGTCATTCAGAAAAGCGCTTCGCCACGCTGTTCCACTTGTGCCCGAACATGGTGCTGCTGACGCGCCAGGCCGACGGTTTGATCAGCGAGGCCAACCAGTACTTCGAAATGCTGTTCGGCTGGCCGGTGGCCGACGCCATCGGCCGTACCACCCTGGAGCTGGGCTTGTGGCGCGACCCTGAACAACGCGCACTGCTGGTCAAGGCAACCCAGCGCAAAGGCGAGCCCATGACCATGGAGGTGCAGTTCTGCGCCAGCAACGGCCAGATCCACGACGGCACCCTCAGCGCTCAGAAAGTCGAGCTGGACGGCGAGGCCTACCTGATCAGCACGTTCCTCGACACTACAGAGCGCAAAAATGCCGAACAAGCGCTCAAGGACAGCCAGGAACGCCTGGACCTGGCCCTGGATTCGGCACAGCTGGGCACCTGGGACTGGCACATACCCAGCGGCATGCTTTACGGCTCGGCCCGCGCCGCCCAATTGCACGGCCTGGACCCCGCGCCGTTCCACGAGTCCTTCGACGCGTTTTTCGAAGGCATGTCCGATGAAGATCGCGAGGGCATGCGCAACGCCTACCGCAGCTTGCGCGAAGGGCCGGGTGGCAACTATCAGTTGACGTATCGCGTGCTGATGGAGGACGGCAGCCCACGCTACCTGGAAAGCCGTGCCCGCCTGTATCGCGACGAGGCTGGCCACCCCTTGCGCATGGCCGGTACGTTGCTGGATATCACCGACCAGGTCGAGCGCGAACAGCGGCTCACAGCCTCCGAAGAAAAATTCGCCAGCTTGTTCCAGGCCAGTCCCGACCCGATCTGCGTGACCGACCTGGACAGCGGCGCCTTTATTGAGATCAACCCCGCATTCACCCAGACCTTCGGCTTTACCGCCGCCGAAGTGATCGACAAAAGCGCCGAACAGATCGGCCTGTGGGACGAGTCCAGCAAGCGCCTGCAACGCATCGAGCAGGTGATTCGCGAACAGGCCCTGAGCAATGTGGCCGTCGTGGTGCATCACAAGAACGGCCAAAGCCTGACCTGCGTGATTTCCAGCCGCTTGATCAAGGTCAGCGACCAGTCATGCATCGTCACCACGCTGCGCGATATCACCCAGCAGCAACGCTCGGAAGCCGCGCTCAAGGCCAGTGAAGAGAAATTCGCCAAGGCATTCCACTCCAGCCCCGACGCGATTTCCATCACCGAGCGCGACAGCGGCCGTTATGTGGAGGTCAATGATGGTTTTTGCCGCCTGACCGGTTACCGCACCGAGGAAGTGATCGGCCTGACCCTCTACCAGATCGGCATCTGGGCCGATGAAAACCAGCGCGCCGCCCTACTGGCCGAGTTGCAGGTCAAGGGCCGCATTCATCATCTGGAAATGCTCTGGCACAACAAACGTGGCGAGGTGTTGGCGGTGGAGGTTTCGGTTGAGCCGATCACCTTGAATGAAACCCCATGCCTGCTGCTGACCGCACGGGACGTCAGCCTGTTGAAAAACGCCCAGGCGCAGATCCGTCACCTGGCGTACCACGACCCGCTCACCAACCTGCCCAACCGTGCGCTGCTGATGGATCGCCTGAGCCAGCAGATCGCCTTGCTCAAGCGCCACAACCTGCGCGGCGCCCTGCTGTTTCTTGACCTCGACCACTTCAAGCACATCAACGACTCCCTCGGCCATCCGGTGGGCGACACCGTACTAAAAATTGTCACCGCACGCCTGGAAGCCAGCGTACGCATGGAAGACACCGTGGCACGCCTGGGCGGCGATGAGTTCGTGGTGCTGCTCAGCGGCCTGGAGGGTTCGCGCCAGGCCGTCAGCAGCCAGGTGCAAGCATTGGCCGACACTCTTCGCGAGTTACTTTCGGAACCGATGTTCCTCGACGGCCATCGGCTGCAGGTCACGCCGAGCATCGGCGTGGCGCTGATTCCCGACCATGGCAGCACACCGGCCGACCTGCTCAAGCGCGCTGACATCGCCCTGTACCGCGCCAAGGATTCAGGACGCAATACCACACAGATGTTCCACAACAGCATGCAAAAAACCGCCAGCGAGCGCCTGCGCATGGAAACCGACCTGCGCCTGGCCTTGTCACGCGGCGAGTTCAGCGTGCATTACCAGCCTCAAGTAGACGCGCGCGGCAACAGGATTGTCGGTGCCGAGGCCCTGGTGCGCTGGCAGCATCCGCAACTGGGCGCGCAGTCGCCAACGGAATTTATCAAGGTTTTGGAAGACAGCGGCCTGATCCTGGAAGTCGGCACCTGGATTCTCGACGAAGCCTGCGGCGCCTTCGCACAATTGATTGCCGACGGCCTGGTGGACCCGCTCAATTTCAGCCTGTGCGTGAACATCAGCCCGCGGCAGTTTCGCCAAAATGATTTTGTGGAGCGGGTGGAACGCAGCCTCGAACAGCACCAACTACCCTTCAGCCTGCTGAAACTGGAGATCACCGAAGGCATTGTCATCCAGAACCTTGACGATACCGTGGCGAAGATGCGCCGCCTGAAAAAGCTAGGCGTGAGCTTCGCAATGGATGATTTCGGCACCGGCTACTCATCCCTGACCTACCTCAAGCGCCTGCCGGTGGATGCATTGAAAATTGACCAGTCGTTCGTACGCGATGCGACCCACGACCCGAATGATGCGGAAATCATCCGCGCCATCGTAGCCATGGCGCGCAGCTTGAACCTGGAGGTGATTGCCGAGGGCGTGGAAACCCCGGAACAACTGGCGTTCCTGCAGCAGCTGGGCTGCCATTTATTCCAGGGTTATTTGCACAGCCGGCCGTTACCGATAGAGGGGTTCAGGCGACTGCTGGAGTAGCGATCACATCAGCGCTACTGCCTGACCTCGCGTGGGAGCCGAACCTTGGCGCCCCCATAATTCTTCGCGGCCATTGATGACCGCCACCGAATGCATGGCCCGGTTACACATACCCAGTTGCCCGTTAGCAAGGTCGCGTACAGAAACCTTTTTCATATGCTTCTTCAACCCCAGCCGCATGAACCCTTCACCCGGCCCGGACTCGTCCTCGCCATTATTCAAACTGCGGATCGCCGCCTGAAAGCTTCGGCCCGCCGTACGATCATTGTTTTCCATCTGCGCACGCTTGGCACTGACCGCAAACAAAAACTGCGCATCCTTGAGCATCCCCTTGTCCGCGCCGACAAACCGCGCGCCTCGTGCCCCTTCGGCGAGCTCACGGTCGGTCAGGGTGAGCTTGAAGTCGTCACGCATGACCACCTGGTAGCCGCCACTGGTTTTGATCACTTCCTTGAAAATATCCGTGGGGCTCTGGCCAAATCGATACATCGCCGCCTTGATGGCCGATACCGTCACACAGTTGCCATCGGGGCCTTGGCGAAACCCGCTCCAGATGTTGTCAGGCTTGGCGCCATTTCGCTTGCTGGAAAGCCCCTGGATTTCCAGTGCAGCGCCTGGTTTGGGGGCGACAGGTTCTGGCGTCACCTGCGGGGTAACTTCTACGGAAGGAGCAGGTGCATCAGGACGTACCCGGGCCCGTCTATCTCTTCGATCAGATATCAATGCTTGTAACTGAAAAGAAATTGAACGCAACGCAGTAAGAACTTCCGGCAACTTGTCAGTTTCGGCTTTGCTTTCCGACACCGTGCTGACAGGAACGTTTACATCGCGCTTAATACCCTCACTGCCAGACCACAGCGCTGGGCTTGACTTATTACTCGCCTCAGCCAGATCACCGAACTTATTGAAATCTACAATACGCGCAATATTGTTTATTGAATGGATAGACATATACTTCTCCACACACAGGCATCCCACGAATACACACGTCGCCGAAGGTGCCTGCTTTTCTTAAAATTTTAAACCAGCCCGCGCATACACAGCCTCGGGGCGCTCTTACGCCCCTGATTCAGTGCGGGTATTGATTTGATTTTTATGAACTGGAAACAACAGCGTCACCCAGTTCATCTATTCGTGGAGAATCCGCCTATCGAGTTCCCGAAATCGTTTCTCATATAACCACACCTACACGTACTCAAGGACGCCACTTCTTGTCTGCGCCCGTTGAGCCCTTGCACCAAGCGGCTGCCGACCAAGCTCGATCCTTACATACGTTAATAAACTGCTTACATGTAAATAGCCGATAATATTCGAGCAACTTCAAGCTGAGTTTTTATGGTATTTCGCGCACGAGAAAGATAGGGCTCCACTGGAGCCCTATCAGGTAAATTTAAAACTTAATTAATGATTCAATCCAACGTGACGGGGTGCTGCATGCCCAACAGGCGACTGACCTGCTCCAATTGCGTCTCACGGCGCAGGGCCGTGAACAGCTCCACCGCCTCCGGGTAATTGCGTGTCAGCATCGCCAGCCATTGCTTCAAGCGGCCGGGCGCCTGCTTTTCAGTCAGTTGCGCCACCGATTGGCGCCAGAATTCCTGCAGCATCGGCTGCATCTGCGCCCAGGTCATTTCGACCACGTCCTCGCCCGCCTTCGCGGCTACGATCTGCCGCGCCAAGTCAGGGCGCGCCACCAAGCCACGGCCCAGCATGATGTCTTCGGCACCACTGATTTCGCGGCAACGCTTCCAGTCTTCGACGCTCCAGATATCGCCATTGGCAAATACAGGCACCTTGACCACGTCCTGCACCCGCGGGATCCACTCCCAATGGGCCGGCGGCTTGTAGCCATCGGCCTTGGTGCGCGCATGCACCACGATATGCGCAGCACCGCCCTCGGCCAGGGCCGTGGCGCACACCAACGCCCCGTCCGGGCTGTCGAAGCCCAGGCGCATCTTGGCGGTGACCGGAATATGAGCGGGTACGGCGCGGCGCACGTGTTCGACAATCTGGTTGAGCAATTCCGGCTCCTTGAGCAGCACCGCGCCACCACGGGATTTGTTCACCGTCTTGGCCGGGCAACCGAAGTTCAAGTCGATGACTTGCGAGCCCAACTCGCAGGCCAGTGCGGCATTTTCCGCCAGGCATACCGGGTCGGAACCGAGCAGTTGTACACGCAGTGGCACGCCTGCCGCCGTGTGGGCACCGTGCAGCAGTTCCGGAGCGAGCTTATGGAAATAGGCAGGGGTGAGCAGGCGGTCGTTGACGCGGATGAACTCGGTCACGCACCAATCAATACCGCCCACGCGGGTCAACACGTCCCGCAGGATGTTGTCGACCAACCCCTCCATGGGCGCCAAGGCAATTTGCATGGAAAACACTCAACAAAAATCGTGGCGCAGTTTACTGGGTTTCCTGCGGTAACCGTTAACCCCCGGTCAGGGCGGGGCCATAACCTTCAATAAACTCGGCGGGCATACGCTTGGGCTTGCCGCTGGACAGCTCGATGCACACAAAGGTGGTTTGTGCACGCAGCAGGGTCGCGCCATCACGGGGGCGTACCAGCTGGAAACGACGGGTCATTTTCAGGCGCTGGTCCCAATCGACGATCCAGGTGGCCAGTTGCAACTCATCGCCTTCATAGCCGGCCGCCAGGTAATCGATCTCGTGGCGCACCACGGCCATGGCACGATCCAGGCGCCGGTATTCGGTGAGGTCCAGCCCCAGGCGCTGGGAATGGCGCCAGGCACAACGCTCCAGCCAGGACACGTACACTGCGTTATTGGCGTGCCCGAGGCCGTCGATGTCCTCAGGCGCGACCTGCAGATCGATGATAAACGGCGTTGCCAGGTCCCAGCCCATGCCTTGCTCCAGTCGATTAATGTCGGCGGGGCAGTGTATCAGGCGATTTGCCGTTCCTGTAGGCGGCCAGCCAACAGCACGAGTACCGCATCGATCACCCTTGGGTCGGCCAGCACTTTCTGATGCCCGCCGGCCTCCAGGCGCAGCAGACGGCTGTCGAACCATGCCTCATGGATGGCTTGCGACGCCTTGACCGGCACAAAGGTGTCGTCTTCGGCATGCACGATCAGGCCGGGAATATTCATCTGGTAGTGAGCCACATCCAGGTGCTTGAGCGGCATGCCGAACGTCAGTTCCACTTCCTGGATGAACGCCGCCCGCGCACGCGCCGGCAGGCCGACCATCTGGGTGAAGCCGCGCAACACATCCAGAAAACGCGACGGCGCGGCAATACTCACCAACGCCTCGGTACGCAGCCCCAGCTGCACCGCCAGCATCGCACTGGCACCGCCCATGGAATGGCCAACTACCGCATGCAGCGGCGGTAACTCGGCAGCGGCCTCAAGCATGGCGCGGGCAAACAGCAGCACATGGGCTTCACGCCCCGGCGAACGACCATGGGCAGGACCATCGAGGGCAATCACTGAATAACCGTTGTCCACCAACGCAGTGATCAGGCTGGCGAACTGGGTGGGCCGACCTTCCCAGCCGTGCATCAACAGCACCGCCGGGCCCTGGCCCCAGCGCAGGGCGGACAAGCCAAAGCGCAAAGTAATGCGCTCCGACTGCGCCAACAGCGGCAGCTCCCAGGCTCGTGGCGGTAGGTCACGCGGCGTCATGAACACACGTCGCATCCTGTTGGCCACGGTTTGCGGCGCCAGATGCCCCAGGGTGCCGTTGAAGCGACGAGTCCAGGTTAACGTGCCCATCTTCCAGCCCTCTTCTAGCGTACGGCCGACTTGGCAGCGCGCAGCACACGGTCAGACAACTCACCCGGGCCAAGGGCGCGCGCCAGGGCCAGGCCGCCGATCATCAGCGCCATGTCCGCCAGGGCTTTGTCAGTGTCCTCAGGGCTGGCCCCCAGCTGCGCAGCCATCAGCTCACAGTGCTCATTCAGCGCCTGGCGGAATTCATCGGGCAGACGGCTCATCTCGCCCACCGTCGCCGGGATCGGGCAAGCCTGGGTGGTGGAGTCGCGATGCTTGCGCGACAGATAAAACGCCGCCACCAGCGCCCTGCGTTCTTCACCGGTCAGTTGGGAGTCCATGTCGTCAATGGACGCGCGACGCTTGGCCAACAGCTGCGTGAACGCCTCGAGCATCAAGGCGTCCTTGCTTTCAAAGTGCGCATAGAAACCACCGACCGTCAGCCCCGCCGCACCCATGACTTCGCCCACGCTTGGCTCAGCCGGGCCACGCTGGATCAACGCCGCGCTGGCAGCCTGCAAAATACGCTCGCGGGTCTGGGCTTTTTTATCGCTCATACTTGCCTCCGTCTCTCATGGGTTGAATATTATTACCATAATAATATTTGGCAAGCGACCGGCATGACCATTGGTCAGTACACAGGAATGGGGTTGGGGAGAGGATTGGCCAAATGCCAGACAAACAAAAGGGCCATTCAATAATTGAATGACCCTTAAAAATCCCGCAAAGCGGGTAATCGTGGCGTCCCCTAGGGGACTCGAACCCCTGTTACCGCCGTGAAAGGGCGGTGTCCTAGGCCACTAGACGAAGGGGACACAAACCTTCTGTACATTGATCAGGGCTGAGACCTGATCGATTCAAGGCCGGTGTGGCCAGACCTTGAACTGTAAATTGGTGGAGCTAAACGGGATCGAACCGTTGACCTCTTGCATGCCATGCAAGCGCTCTCCCAGCTGAGCTATAGCCCCGGATTTTTCGCCTCGCGGCGCAGCAGACCTTCCGAACTGCTTGTTGAAACTGGCGTCCCCTAGGGGACTCGAACCCCTGTTACCGCCGTGAAAGGGCGGTGTCCTAGGCCACTAGACGAAGGGGACAAAACCTTCTGTACAACTGATCAGGGCTGAGACCTGATCGATTCAAGGCCGGTGTGGCCAGACCTTGAACCTGTAGATTGGTGGAGCTAAACGGGATCGAACCGTTGACCTCTTGCATGCCATGCAAGCGCTCTCCCAGCTGAGCTATAGCCCCTCATCGGTGAGGACGGGGCGAATCTTAATGGCGGTTTGGAAAGGTGTCAAATTTATTTTCAACATTTCCTAAAATTTTTTGCCGGGATAACAATCACTTACCTACAAAACCCCGGAAAACCGGGGTTTTGTCACTGCAGCGGCCTGATTACGCGATGGCGCTCAGGAGTTTTTCCCATTCCTTGTTTTCTTTCTTCGACACACCACCAAGCAAATCAAGGGCTTGGCGCAGACGGAAACGGGTCAAGTCCGGCCCAAGGATTTCCATCGCATCGAGCACCGACACCGAACTGGCTTGCCCGGTGATCGCGGCAAACATCAGGGGCATGGCGTCGCGCAGTTTCAACTCAAGGGATTCCACCACCGCCTGGATCGTCGCGGTGATGGCGTCCTTCTCCCACTGGCGCAGGCTTTCGAGCTTCCACAGGATCAACTGCATCAGTTGGCGAACCTGGTCAGCCGAAAGCTTCTTCGACTCAAACAACTTGGCATCCGGGTTCACGCCCCCGGCGAAGAAGAAACTGGCCAACGGTGCGACCTGGCTGAAGGTCTCTACCCTGCCCTGCACCAATGGCGCGATCTTCATCATGTACTCAGGGTTCAACGCCCACTGCTGCACACGGCTGGCGAACTCTTCCACCGGCAGGTCACGCAGCCACTGGCCATTGAGCCACGACAGCTTCTCGATATCGAAGATCGGCCCGCCCAGGGAGACGCGGGACAGGTCGAAGTTGTCGACCATTTCCTGCAGCGAGAACTTCTCACGCTCGTCCGGCATCGACCAACCCATGCGGCCCAGGTAGTTGAGCATCGCTTCAGGCATAAAGCCCATGCGCTCATAGAAGGTTACCGACGTCGGGTTCTTGCGCTTGGACAGCTTGCTCTTGTCCGGGTTACGCAGCAGCGGCATGTAGCACAGCTGCGGTTGTTCCCAGCCAAAGTACTCGTAGAGCAGGATCAGCTTCGGCGCCGAGGGCAGCCACTCTTCGCCACGCAATACGTGGGTGATGCCCATCAGGTGATCGTCGACCACGTTGGCCAGGAAGTACGTCGGCAGGCCGTCGGTCTTCATCAGCACCTGCATGTCCATGCGGTCCCACGGAATCTCGACATCGCCGCGCAGCATGTCCGGCACCACGCACACGCCTTCGCTTGGCACCTTCATGCGGATCACGTGAGGTTCGCCAGCTGCCAGGCGTGCGGCCACTTCTTCTTTGGACAGCAACAACGCACGGCCATCGTAGCGTGGGGTTTCGCCACGGGCCTGCTGCTCAGCGCGCATCTGGTCCAGCTCTTCGGCGGTGCAGAAGCACGGGAAGGCGTGGCCCATGTCGACCAGTTGCTGGGTGTACTGCTTGTAGATGTCGCTGCGCTCGCTCTGGCGGTACGGGCCATGGGGGCCGCCGACGTCCGGGCCTTCGGCCCAGGTAATGCCCAACCAGCGCAAGGCGTCGAAAATCTGCTGCTCCGACTCACGGGTGGAACGCAGTTGGTCGGTATCTTCGATCCGCAGGATGAATTCACCGCCGTGCTGCTTGGCAAAGCAGTAGTTGAACAAGGCGATGTAGGCAGTACCGACGTGGGGATCCCCAGTAGGCGATGGCGCAATGCGCGTGCGGACGGTGGTCATGGCAGGTCTCGAATGGGCGATAAAACTGAAAATTGAAGCAAGGGGCGAATGGTAACAGCCTGGGGGATTTCTGGAAAACCGCGGCGCGGCCATCGGGGGCAAGCCCCCTCCCACATTTGACCGAGTTCACACATAACAGTGTGGGAGGGGGCTTGCCCCCGATGAGGCCAGTAAAGCCAGCGCAAATCAGACCGTCAGCAACCGCTCACGCAACTTGCCAATCTCATCGCGCGTCTGTGCCGCCGCCTCGAACTCAAGATCGCGCGCCAACTGGTACATCTTCTCTTCCAGTTGTCGAATGCGCTTGGTGATTTCACTCGGCGAACGCAGTTCGTTCTCGTACTTGGCGCTTTCCTCGGCGGCCTTGGCCATGCCCTTGCGCTTCTTGCTGCGCGAGCCGGGCACGGTGGCGCCTTCCATGATGTCGGCAACGTCCTTGAACACGCCTTTGGGGATGATGCCGTTTTCCAGGTTGAACGCGATCTGCTTGTCGCGACGCCGCTGGGTTTCGCCAATCGCCCGCTCCATGGAGCCGGTAATGCGGTCCGCGTAGAGAATCGCGCGGCCATTGAGGTTACGCGCCGCACGGCCGATGGTCTGGATCAGAGAGCGTTCCGAGCGCAGGAAGCCCTCTTTGTCCGCATCCAGAATCGCCACCAGCGACACTTCCGGCATGTCCAGGCCTTCGCGCAGCAGGTTGATCCCCACCAGCACATCGAAGGTACCCAGGCGCAGGTCGCGGATAATCTCTACCCGCTCCACGGTGTCGATGTCCGAGTGCAGATAGCGCACGCGCACGCCATGGTCGGCCAGGTAGTCGGTCAAGTCTTCGGACATACGCTTGGTCAGGGTGGTGACCAATACGCGCTCCTCCAGGGCGACACGCTTGTTGATCTCCGAAAGCAAGTCATCGACCTGGGTCAGCGCCGGGCGGATTTCGATTTCCGGGTCCACCAGGCCAGTCGGACGCACCAGCTGCTCGATGACGCGGCCGGCATGCTCGGCTTCATAGTTACCGGGCGTGGCGGACACAAAGATGGTCTGCGGGCTGATGGCCTCCCATTCATCGAAGCGCATCGGTCGGTTGTCCAGTGCCGACGGCAGGCGGAAACCGTATTCCACCAGGGTCTCTTTACGCGAACGGTCGCCCTTATACATGGCGCCCACCTGCGGCACGCTGACGTGGGACTCGTCGATCACCAGCAAGGCGTCCGGCGGCAGGTAATCGTAGAGGGTTGGCGGCGGCGCACCGGACTCGCGACCCGAAAGGTAGCGCGAGTAGTTTTCGATGCCGTTGCAGTAGCCCAGCTCCAGGATCATCTCCAGGTCGAAGCGGGTGCGCTGCTCCAGGCGCTGGGCTTCCACCAGCTTGTTGTTGGAACGCAGGTATTCCAGGCGCTCGGCCAACTCGACCTTGATACCCTCGATGGCGCCCATCAGGGTTTCCCGCGGGGTCACGTAGTGGCTTTTCGGGTAGAACGTGAAGCGTGGCAACTTGCGGATCACTTCGCCGGTCAACGGGTCGAAGGCCGACAGGCTTTCGACTTCATCGTCGAACAGCTCGATGCGAATCGCTTCCAGGTCGGATTCCGCCGGGTAGATATCGATCACATCGCCGCGCACCCGAAAGGTAGCGCGGGCGAAGTCCATGTCGTTGCGGGTGTACTGCAGGCTCGCCAGGCGCCGCAGCAGTTCGCGCTGGTCGAGTTTGTCGCCGCGGTCGACGTGCAGCACCATCTTCAGATAGGTTTCCGGGCTGCCCAGGCCGTAGATGCACGACACCGTGGTGACGATGATCGCGTCCTTGCGCTCCAGCAAGGCCTTGGTCGCTGACAGCCGCATCTGTTCGATATGGTCGTTGATCGATGCATCCTTCTCGATAAAGGTATCGGAGGACGGCACGTAGGCTTCGGGCTGGTAGTAGTCGTAGTAGGAAACGAAGTACTCCACCGCGTTGTTCGGGAAGAACGCCTTGAACTCGCCATACAGCTGCGCGGCCAGGGTCTTGTTCGGCGCCAGCACCAGGGTCGGGCGGTTGATCTGGGCGATCACGTTGGCGATGCTGAAGGTCTTGCCTGAACCGGTCACCCCGAGCAGCGTCTGATGGGACAGACCGGCCTCGATGCCTTCGACCATCAGGCGAATGGCTTCCGGCTGATCGCCGGCGGGTTCAAAACGGGTGACGAGCTGGAAATCCGACATAACGTACCTCGTGTAGTCACCCCAGACTCAACACCGCCAGGGACGAAATAGCTCAGCAACCCGCGATTAATCATCGCAGGTTGCAGGAAAAAACCATGATAGCTGTAGAAGTGGTGACGAATGTGATGGGTTTCAAGGCTATCCTCCTACAAGACCTTTCCCTTCAATGTTGCAATAAGACTAACGGTCAACAAATAAACCGAAAAACATCGCCGAAAAGCCGTTTCGGTTGTCGCCCTCAGCCGTGATGGCCTCTATACTAGCTCCCCGTTTGTGCACCGCTCTAGTGCATTCGGCTGGAGCGCGACACGTCCCTCCCTTCCCCCATAGAGCTGCCGCAAAAATGAGCCTGTTTTCCGCTGTCGAAATGGCACCACGCGATCCAATCCTGGGCCTCAACGAAGCATTCAACGCCGACACACGAACCACCAAGGTCAACCTTGGCGTGGGCGTTTACTGCAACGAGGAGGGGAAAATTCCACTCTTGCGTGCCGTTGCCGAAGCGGAAGCCATTCGCGTGGCGCAACACGCCGCCCGAGGCTACTTGCCGATCGACGGCATCGTGGCCTACGACCAGGCCGTGCAAAAGCTGTTGTTTGGTGCTGAATCCCCCCTGCTGAGCGCTGGCCGCGTGATCACCGCCCAAGCGGTAGGTGGCACTGGCGCGCTGAAAATCGGCGCTGACTTCCTCAAGCAATTGCTGCCCAATGCCGTGGTCGCCATCAGCGACCCGAGCTGGGAAAACCACCAGGCGCTGTTCGAAAAAGCCGGTTTCCCGGTGCAGACCTACCGCTACTACGACGCTGCAACCCACGACGTCAACCGCGCCGGCCTGCTCGAAGACCTCAACGCTTTGCCCCCGCAATCCATCGTGGTGCTGCACGCCTGCTGCCATAACCCGACCGGCGTCGACCTGAGCCCGGCCGACTGGCAAAACGTGCTGGAGGTGGTCAAGGCCAAGAACCTGGTGCCGTTCCTCGACATGGCCTATCAGGGCTTTGGTGATGGCATCCACGAAGACGCCGCTGCCGTACGTCTGTTCGCTGAATCGGGCCTGACTTTCTTTGTGTCCAGCTCGTTCTCCAAGTCGTTCTCCCTGTACGGTGAACGCGTAGGCGCGCTGTCGATCGTCAGCGAGTCCAAGGAAGAAAGCGCGCGCATCCTGTCCCAGGTCAAGCGCGTGATCCGCACCAACTACTCCAACCCGCCGACCCACGGCGCGGCCATCGTTGCAGCTGTGCTGAACAACCCTGAACTGCGTGCCCAGTGGGAAGCCGAACTGGCTGAAATGCGCTTGCGCATCCGCGGCATGCGCGAACAGATGGTGGCTGAGCTGGCCAAGGCGGCTCCAGGCCATGATTTCAGCTTCGTCGGTCGCCAGCGCGGGATGTTCTCCTACTCTGGCCTGACCGTTGAGCAAGTCACCCGCCTGCGCACCGAGTTTGGCATCTACGCCCTGGACACCGGGCGTATCTGTGTGGCGGCGCTGAACCAGTCGAACATTGGTGCGGTCACACAAGCAATCGTTCAGGTGCTGTAAACCTGCTGGCGTTGCACAGAAGGGGGAAGCCATGGCTTCCCCTTTTTTGTGTCCAGCCCCTAGACTGAACCTTGACCGCCCCTTTGCTGTGAGAGCCCTATGAGAAACGACGACCTGGACCTGCGTGCCGACCGCGACGAATTGCACGATTACGCCCCACGTGCACCGCAAGCCAAACGCCAGAAGAGCCTGGTGCTGCAAGTGGCGCTGGGGGTGTTCCTCGGTGGTTTGGCGTTGTGGCTGGTGCAACTGGGTGCGACGGCGATCATGGCCAAACTGGCCATGGGCACCTTCCAATTCGGCGGCTGATGAAGAACAAAATGTGGGAGGGGCGGTGCGACGATTCGACTTGCTCCCGATTGCAGTCTTTCAGCCAAGTATTCGTTAGCTGAAACATCGCTATCGGGAGCAAGCCCCCTCCCACATTGAACTCAGGCGGCTGCCAGGCCGCGTTCTTCCAGCAGTTTTACGAAACTGTTCAGGCTCTGTGACACAGTGCCCCGGCGCCAGATCAGCCAGGTATTCAGTAAGCGGAAGCTGTCCGTCAACGGCCACACACTCACCGCCGCACACCCCGGCATACTCTCAAGCATGCTGCGCGGCATCAGCGCCAGCCCGGCCCCGGCGCTGACGCAGGCGAGCATGCCGTGGTAGGACTCGATCTCGAAGATCTTGCCCGGCATTGCGCCATCCTGTGAGAACCAGCGCTCGAAGTGGTGCCGGTACGAACAGTTGGAGCGAAACGTATAGATGTTTTCGCCATTCACATCCTGCCCGCGGGTGATCGGCGCGTGATGCAGTGGCGCAATCACCACCATCTCCTCTTCGAACACTGCCACGCCTTCCAGGGTGGAATGCAGCACCGGCCCATCGACGAAAGCCGCAGTCAGCCGCCCGGACAACACGCCTTCAATCATGGTGCCCGACGGTCCCGTGCTCAGGTCCAGCTCGACCTTGGTGTACTGCTGGTTATACGCCGCCAGCAAGGCGGGGATGCGCACCGCTGCCGTGCTCTCCAGGGAGCCCAGGGCAAACGCACCTTGGGGCTCCTCCCCCGCCACCGTAGCGCGGGCCTCTTGCACCAGGTCGAGAATACGCCGCGTATAACCGAGGAAATTCCAACCGGCCGGGGACAGGCGCAAACGGCTTTTCTCGCGGATAAACAACTCCACGCCCAGGTCCTGTTCCAATTGCTTGATGCGCGTGGTGAGGTTTGACGGCACCCGATGAATCAGCTGCGCGGCAGCGCTGATGCTGCCTTGCTCGGCAACGGCCTTGAAAATTTCCAGCTGCACCAGATCCACTTCATTCTCCAATCGTGAATGTATTGCTTAATATTATTCAGTTTCCAGAAAAGGTACAGCCCCGTACGCTGGCCCCATTCCACTTATTCAGCCGGACGGTGCCATGAACGCAATGACCCACCAGACCCACGCCTTGTCGATCAACCCCGCCAATGGCGAAACAGTCGCCAGCTATGCCTATGAAACCGCGGCACAGTTGGACGCCGCCCTCACCCGTTCGGCCAGCGCGTTCCGCACTTGGCGCCGTCAGCCGGTCAGCCAACGCGCAGAATTGCTGCTGGCCCTGGCCGCCGCCTTGCGCGGGCAAGCCGAAGCCATGGCGCAAATGATCACCCTGGAAATGGGCAAGCCCATCGCCCAGGCCCGCGCCGAGATCGAAAAATGCGCGCAACTCAGCGAGTGGTACGCCGCTCATGGTCCGGCCATGCTCGCCCCTGAGCCGACCCTGGTAGACAACGGCAGCGCCCGGATCGAATACCGCCCGCTGGGCCCGATCCTCGCGGTGATGCCGTGGAACTTCCCGGTCTGGCAGGTGCTGCGCGGCGCCGTGCCGACCTTGCTCGCCGGCAACACCTACGTGCTCAAACACGCGCCGAACGTGATGGGCAGCGCCTACCTGATCCAGCAAGCGTTGCGCACAGCCGGTTTCGCTGAAGGCGTATTCGAAGTGATCAACGTGACCCAGGACGGCGTGTCCAGCGCCATCGCTGACCCACGTATCGCCGCCGTGACCCTCACCGGCAGCGTGCGCGCCGGTATCGCCATTGGCTCCCAGGCCGGCGCCGCGCTGAAGAAATGCGTGCTGGAACTGGGCGGCTCCGACCCGTTTATCGTGCTCAACGACGCTGACCTCGACGCTGCTGTGCAAGCGGCCGTGATCGGCCGTTTCCAGAATAGCGGCCAAGTCTGCGCCGCCGCCAAGCGCCTGATCATTGAAGCTGGGGTGGTAGAAGCCTTCACCGCCAAATTCCTTGAGGCCAGCCGCGCCCTGGTGATGGGCGACCCGACATTGAACACTACCTATATCGGCCCCATGGCCCGCTTCGACCTGCGCGACGAACTGCACGGCCAGGTCCAGGCGACCCTGGAAGAAGGCGCGACCCTGCTGCTGGGCGGCAACAAAGTCCCAGGCGCGGGCAATTACTATGAACCGACCGTGCTGGCCGGCGTCACCGATCAGATGACCTCGTTCAAGCAGGAATTGTTCGGACCCGTGGCGTCGATCATTACCGCCCGCGATGCCGAGCATGCTGTGGCCCTGGCCAATGACAGCGAGTTTGGCCTCACCGCCAGCATCTTCACCACCGACTCAGCCAAGGCCCGCGATATTGCCGAGCAACTGGACACCGGCGGGATATTCGTCAACGCGTTCAGCGTGTCAGACCCTCGGGTGGCGTTTGGCGGTGTGAAGAAAAGCGGGTTCGGCCGCGAGCTGTCGCACTTCGGCGTACGCGAGTTCTGCAATGCGCAGACAGTATGGCTGGACCGCAAATAGCCAGACAGGGGCGACTGCGCTGGCTGCGCAGCAACCCCAGTCGTGCATCAACTGCGGATATGACGGCGCACGCACTGCACCAACCCTTCCAACGCCTGCGACTTCACCGGCGCGAGCACACAGACCGTGTGCTCACGCTCGCCCTCCGCCACTGTCAGGGTGTAGTGCACTCGGCCGGGGTTTCCGGCTTCGGGAACGGTGCTTTGTGGCAACTGAAAAAAATCCGAAGCTTCGATCAGTTGCCGCAATTCCTGCTGGTCCGGCTCGGGTAGCTTCTCCAGCTCTACCGTACGCGGCTTGGCCAGCCCCGGAAAATACGCCGCCCCGCCGCTTTCCTTGATTGAGATTCGCATGGCTGTTCCTCGCCGCCCAAGCGGCTGGTCAAACGTTGATACCCACGGCTTTCCACCCCTCCTTGACCGCTTTCTGTTCATCCTTGTTCGCGCCGTAAAGACGCCCGGCTACATCATAGGTAATACGCGCAAAACGCAGGAACCCCGAGTTCGGTCGCAGCCGCGCATCCCGCAGTGCGTCATACCAGATGCGCCCTGCACGCTCCCAGGCGAACCCGCCAATCTTGGTCGCCACCTGATAGAACGCGTGGTTGGGAATGCCGGAATTGATATGCACCCCGCCATTGTCCTCGTATGTCTGTACAAAATCATCCATGTGACCCGGCTGCGGGTCCTTGCCCAGCAGCTTGTCATCAAACGCAGTGCCTGGCGCCTTCATCGAGCGCAGGGCCGTGCCCTTGATCTTTTTGGTAAACAGCCCTTTGCCAATCAGCCAATCAGCCTCCTCGGCGGTTTGCTTCAACGCATACTGCTTGATCAGTGAGCCGAACACGTCGGACAGCGACTCGTTCAACGCGCCGGACTGGTTGAAGTACATCAGCTTGGCCTCATCCTCGGTAACGCCATGGGCCAACTCATGGCCAATCACGTCGAGCGCCACGGTAAAGCGATTGAATAACTGCTGGTCACCGTCGCCGAAGACCATCTGGGTCGAATTCCAGAACGCGTTGTTATAGTCCTGGCCGAAGTGCACCGTGGCGTCCAGGGCCATGCCGGCATCGTCGATGGAATTGCGGTCGAACACCTGGTCAAAAAAATCGAAGGTGGCGCCCAAGCCGTCATAGGCTTCGTCCACTGCGGCATCGCCGCTGGCAGGTTGCCCTTCGCCGCGGATCAGCTTGCCAGGCAGGCTGTCGGTGTTTTCAGCGCTGTAGATCGAGCGCTGTTTCTCGGCGCCCATGGCCAACGCCATGCGGGCTGGGCCCTTGGCAGGTACGGCGACCATGCGCAACGAGCGGAACGTGCTGTCCTTGGCGCGAGTGCGTAATGCGACTTCCCGTTGGGCTTTATCCCCGTGGCGGGCGATCTGGTCGAGCATATAGGGTGGGATCAGACAGAAAATCGGGTTGCGCGGCTGGCGAACACACATAAGCTGGCTCCTTTTTGGCGTGTGATGAACGTCCGGTAGCGGTTTCAGGATAGACCTGTGTTCGCCACCTGGGCCAAATTGTCATGAGTTTGTGTTGCAGTGGTGTTTATCCGAGGCCCATAAGGAACATGCCCATGCCCGCCCGCACAGCCAAAATCGACCTTTCCCACCGCCCCAGGCTTTCCGACCTGCGCCCATTGGTCGCGCTCAGCCCCACCCTGCTGGAAGCCAGAACCGCGACACCGCGCGTCACCGCCGCCAAGGACCTCAAAAACCGCGCAGGCTATGCCCATGACTTCCTCAGCGACTTCGTGGTGCCATGGCCTACGGTCGGCGAGCCACTGTCGAGCGACGTGCAACCCAAGCGCCTGGACTACACGCATTTCTCCATCACTATGTCGCGTTCCCGACGACTGGCGCTCTACGTGGGGGTGAATATCGACGGCTCAAAGCATGTGGACATCACGCGCAGCAACGACACTTGGGCCTACGATGGTCGCCTGCCCCTGGATGCGCAGGTAGGTGAAGACCTCTACGCCAGCAATGGCCTGGACCGCGGCCACCTGGTGCGGCGCCAGGACCCCAACTGGGGCGACGAGGCCAACACCGCCAACTTCGACACCTTCCATTTCACCAACTGCTCGCCGCAAATGAGCGGCTTCAACCAGAAGACCTGGCTGGAACTCGAAGACTACATTCTTGACAACACCCAGCGCTGGAAAGCCCGGGCCACGGTGTTTACCGGCCCGGTATTCGCCGATGACGACCGACTTTATCGTGGGGTGAAAATCCCCAAGGCGTTCTGGAAAGTCGTGGCTTACCTCAGCGACGACGGCAAACCCTCCGCCAGCGCCTACATGATCGACCAAAGCCGTGAGCTGGGGCAGCTCGACCTGGTGTTCGGCCCGCTTCGTACCTACCAGCGCAGTGTGATTGCGATCGAACAATTGACCGGCATCCGCTTCGCCAATCTGGCCGACTATGACGGGTTCAGCAATGAAGAACGTGCGACAGGTACGCGGATCGAAGCGCTGATCCGCGGCCCCCAAGACATACGACTCTGAGAGCGGCCCATTGTAGGAGCGAGCTTGCTCGCGAAGCACCTGAGAGCGCTGCGGCGTATCAGGTTTCCCGCGTTATCGTTGACGACCTTCGCGAGCAAGCTGTTCTGGTCAAGTTTTTCCGGACACCGATTACGGTGGTCAAGCCKCCTGCTGCTCCATGGCTATTGGAGACAGGTAGTTATTGTAGCTGTGGAGCCTAATTCGGTTATACCGCATGAAGAAGCTGGTCATATCCTGCCTGGCTTCTTCAACTGTCGTATAACCCTTGGTGGGCACCCACTCTGACTTGAGTGTCCCGAAGAAACGCTCTGTTGGCGCGTTGTCCCAGCACTGTCCTCTGCGGCTCATGCTTTGCGTTATCCCATGTTCCAGCAGCTCGGACTGAAAGCGCTGACTGGTGTATTGGCAGCCTTGATCCGAATGAAACATCAAGCCCCCATGTTTGCCTCGAACCTCCACCGCCATTCTTAGCGCCTTGCTAACCAGGTTGGCGTCGTTGATCAGGGAAAACGCCCAGCCAATGATTCGGCGGGCGAACAGATCAATGACCGCTGCCAAGTGATACCAGCGTTTCCCAACCATCAGGCTAGTAACATCGCCGCACCAGACCTGATTGATTGCGGTTGGCTCAAAGTTACGCTCAAGCAGGTTCTTGGCCACAAATGCTTCGACGCCTCTAGAGCGATATTGATGGCGGCGGCGCTGCCTGCTGGCCAGATTTGCCTCCGCCATGAGTTTTCCGGCCAAATGCCGTCCCACCTTGACCTGCTGGGCCTTCAAGTGCTGAGAGATCATCCGCGCGCCTGCACTTCCCCGGCTTTCGTCATGCAGTTGCACGACTTTTGCTCTGAGCGCGTCACGCTTGGTATTGGGCGCTGAGCGACGCTTAAGCCAGTCGTAAAACGCGCTACRGGAAACGCCCAGCGCACTGCAAAGCAGGCAGGTCGGATATGAACTCGACTCCCTCAGCTCCTCGATCAGGAAAAACGATCGGGATCCGACATCAAGAGAGYCGTAGCCTTTTTTAAGATTTCAGCCTCGGTCTCCAGACGCTTGACCTTGGCTCGCAGCTGCTGCAGCTCTCGCTGTTCTTCGCTGATTGCCTTGGTACCGGCCACTGGCTGCCCTTTCTGACGCTCTTTACGAAMCTGATCAACCCAACGGCGCAGAGCCGTAGGGCCAACCTCCATCGATGCACAGACGTCGGGAACTGAGCAGTTATCATCAAGAACCATGCTTGCAGCACGTTGCTTGAACTCGCGGGTATAGGTTTTTCGTTCTTGCATGGAACCTCCTGAATGGGCGAATCATATCGCCCTTAAGAGGTGTCCGGGATCATTAGGCCAGTTCA
>NZ_LMGQ01000013.1:0-7420 GCF_001427465.1 Pseudomonas sp. Root569
GGGGGCTTGCTCCTCCCGATGGCGGTGTGTCAGCCAAGGCATAGGCTGACTGACACACCGCCATCGGGAGCAAGCCCCCTCCCACATTGGGTTTTGCATTGAGTCATTATTTCGCGGCATGACAGTTATCACGCCAAGCGGCCTACTCACTGCCGGCCCATGTCTTTATTCTCTCACCCCATCGTCCTTCGCCTTATGAGAACACCATGAACCCAACCTCTCACGCTACAGGCACCATGACCCGGGGCATGGTCATGCTGTTTGCGTTTTGCTGCGGTGCCATCGTTGCCAACATCTACTACGCGCAACCGATCATTGAACTGATCGCCCCGGATATCGGCCTGACACCGGCAATGGCCAGTCTGATCGTGTCCCTGACGCAAATCGGCTACGCCCTCGGCCTCTTCTTCCTGGTGCCTTTGGGCGACTTGTTGGAAAACCGCAAGCTGATGATCTTCACCACGGTGGTGGCCATCGCCAGCCTGCTGGGTGCTGCGTTTACCGAACAACCCAATCTGTTCCTGCTGGTGTCGCTGCTGATCGGTTTCAGCTCGGTGTCCGTGCAAATCCTGATCCCGCTGGCCGCGCACCTGGCCCCGGCCGAATCCCGCGGTCGGGTGGTAGGCAGCATCATGGGTGGCCTGCTGCTGGGCATCCTGCTGGCGCGACCGGTGTCCAGCGTAGTCGCCGACCACTTCGGCTGGCGCGCGATGTTCATGGCCGCCGCTGCGTTGATGGCGCTTATCAGCGTGGTCCTGCTGCTGACCATTCCCAAGCGCCAACCCGATCACCGCGCCAGCTACGGCCAATTGCTGCGCTCCCTGGCTACCTTGCTGCGTGGGCAGCCGCTGCTGCGCCAACGGGCGTTCTACCAGGGCTGCATGTTTGCTGCCTTCAGCCTGTTCTGGACCGCCGCGCCGCTGGAACTGGCGCGTAACCATGGCCTTAGCCAAACCGAAATCGCGCTGTTCGCCCTGGTCGGCGCACTGGGCGCCATTGCCGCGCCCATCGCCGGGCGCCTGGCCGATGCCGGCCACACCCATCGCGCCTCGTTGCTGGCAATGCTGTTCGGGGCATTGAGCTTCCTGCCGGCGTTTGTGCACCCGCTGTACAGCGTGATCGGCCTTGCGGTCACCGGCGTGGTCCTGGACTTCTGCGTGCAGATGAACATGGTGCTTGGCCAGCGTGCCATCTATGCCCTTGACGCCAATAGCCGCAGCCGTCTCAACGCGTTGTACATGACCAGCATCTTCATTGGCGGTGCATTCGGCTCGGCGATTGCCAGCAGTGTGTATGAACATGGCGGTTGGCTGGGCGTGATGCTGGTGGGCAGCGCCTTTCCATTGATCGCATTGCTGCGATTCCTGGGTGCGTCTCGTGGGGTCACGGCGGCCACCGCCTGAGAGCGGTGTGACCAAGATCAGCAAATGTTGGACACACGTAATCAGGTATTCACAGGCACAAAAAAGCAGGACTTGATCATATGAAAAAGTCCTGCCCTGTCTTACTCCAAAGGCGATGGTTGCTAGCTCGCCATTACAGCGTTACAGATAACCAGCATCCCTTATGTTCAACCCGATGACATCTTCCGGGCTGATCATGCGGGTGCTCTTGATCAGGAAGTCCGTCTTGCCGTCACCATCCAAGTCTATCGCCAACAAGTAACGCCCTGTTTGCGGGTTAAACTTGATAATGGTATCGCCGGTCTTGCCGGTGTATTCCTCAACAAAGTTAAATGCAACCTTGCCATCAATGGACATTTGCGACAGATCAATCTTGTCCTGACCCGTGTTGAAGTCCAACAGCAAATCGGCTTGCGTGCGGGTAGAGTCGGCAAAAGCGTTGAACTTGAACGTATTCCAACCGCCGCCCCCAACCAGGCAATCGGCGCCTGCACCGCCAATCAGCACGTTATCGGCACTGTTACCAATGATTCGGTCGTTACCACTACCACCCACTGCGTTTTCGATCATAGTCGAGGTGCCGATCCTAACGTTTTCCCGCAAGCCACCCACGCTGGAAAGCGAACCACTGCGCAAGTCGATGATCTGGTCCTGCTTGAAGCCGGAAAAATCAAAGGTATCTATGCCTTTCTGATCCCAAATATTGAATTCTGGCTTATCGGAAGCGGATGTCAGGGTCGTTTCCGGCTTGCCAGTCGTGGAGTTGAATCCGTAGGTGGTGTCATCCGACCTGGGCACATCTTTTGGGACCGGCCGGACAGGCGGCTGGGACTCGACTTTTGGCTTGGTGTCCACACCGGTTGGTTTGGGCTGGTCCCCCTGTGGCTTGGCGTCCATACCGGTTGGTTTGGGCTGTTCACCTTGTGGCTTGGTGTCTACACCGGTTGGCTGCGGCTGATTTTCTTTTGGCTTGGTGTCCACACCGGTTGGTTTAGGCTGCTCACCTTGTGGCTTGGTGTCTACACCGGTTGGCTGCGGCTGATTTCCTTTTGGCTTGGTGTCCACACCGGTTGGCTGCGGCTGATTTCCTTTTGGCTTGGCGTCCACACCGGTTGGTTTGGGCTGGTCTCCTTTTGGTTTGGCGTCCACACCGGTTGGTTTGGGCTGGTCTCCTTGTGGCTTGGTGTCTACACCGGTTGGCTGCGGCTGATTTTCTTTTGGCTTGGTGTCCACACCGGTTGGTTTGGGCTGCTCATCTTGTGGCTTGGTGTCTACACCGTTTGGCTGCGGCTGATTTCCTTTTGGCTTGGCGTCCATACCAGTTGGTTTGGGCTGCTCACCTTGTGGCTTGGTGTCCATCCCGGTTGGTTTGGGCTGGTCTCCTTTTGGCTTGGCGTCCATACCGGTTGGTTTGGGCTGCTCACCTTGTGGTTTGGCGTCCATACCGGTTGGTTTGGGCTGCTCACCTTGTGGTTTGGCGTCCATACCGGTTGGTTTGGGCTGCTCACCTTGAGGCTTGGTGTCTACACCGGTTGGTTTGGGCTGCTCACCTTGTGGCTTGGTGTCCATCCCGGTTGGTTTGGGCTGGTCTCCTTTTGGCTTGGCGTCCATCCCGGTTGGTTTGGGCTGCTCACCTTTGGCCTTGGTCTCCTCATCAGCTGGCTTGGACTGCTGGTCTTTTGGCTTGATCTCTTCCCCCTTCGGCATAGGCAGGCAATTAGCAGTCATAACGTTGCCGTCCACTCCTCCCATACTCAAGAAAAGCCTGTTGCTGATCGGCGTTTCACCAGCCTGCAGCAGACCTGATGAGTTCGAATTCATATTCGGTCCATATTGCCGTTGCAGGCTGGAAAGCCCACCTGCCGTCTGCGCAAGACTCAACAATCTGGACCCTTTTGAGAGCGATGGACTATTTCCATAATGCGAGTCGTTGGAAGTGCCCACAGACCCGCTGTCGCCATAGGCACTCGACGGTATCGCCGGGGATGGTTTAGAGGCCGCATCTAATGTAGGTACATAGGAGTTCAAACCAGGCAAATTTACATTAAGCATACATCACACCTTCTTTAGTTAGTTATACACAACAACAACCCACGCTCCGCAAGTACAGCACTTACGAATTATCAAATCGCCAACTATCAAGCGAAAAAACGCCTTTCAGCCAGCAACCAAATCAAAAATAAACTCAATAAATAAAGTGACAATACTGCGCTCAGCCGCCCAACTGGCAGATGCAAAAAAACAATTAACTGCCTCTAGTCAATGGGTCATAGGCACTTTCCAGCACCACATTCTCAAACGCACTGAGCAGCGATCACCTACCCGAGAGGGCGCCTCATTCAGATATATTCCCTGCCGGTTACCCGTGAACCGTCCCGCCCCATGCACGTGCTGTAAAAGCCCATTGATCAGACGCGGAAATCAATGTTGATCGACGCTGATCAGCACCGGCTTCGACGTCATATGCCGGCTTCATGGAAGGCGCATTGGCTTGATGCTCGCGTGCGTTGATAGTGCTTATCACACATGAGGCTGGCGTCGGTGCACAGGGTTCAGGCTTTGACTCACACGAGACTGTGCGTGGCTTGGGCTTTGGCTTGGGCCTACAGGAGTCTGGACGTGAGTCGGGATTTGGCTTTTGCGGTTCAGGCCGCGTATCCGGCTTTGGCTTTTCCGGCTCGGGCCGCGTATCCGGCTTTGGCTTTTCCGGCTCGGGCCGCGTATCCGGCTTCGGTTTTTCCGGTTCGGTGTCTACCGAGGGGCTGACGCCGTGGTACACATCATCGGCATTTATCCGGCCAATACTCTTTATCAATACATCAGCCTTACCATTTCCGGTCAGGTCCAAGGCCAAACTTCCCTCTCCACTGCCCTCGTCGTAGTTCAACACGGCTTGGCCAGGTTGACCGGTTAGGCGCTCGCCGAATGTCAGCGCCTTGATATTCGTTCCTTTGAACAGCGCAGAGACATCCAGACGGTCCACGCCGCTCTCGAAATCGAGGATGACATCAGGGTTATCCGGAGTGGAATCACTGGTGTGGTCATAGACAAACGTGTCTGCACCACCACCGCCTCGCAACCTGTCGGCTCCGCCTCCACCGGTCAGGCGATTGGCAACGTGGTTGCCTATCAAAGCGTCGTTCCCGGTGCCCCCCGCGGCGTTCTCCAGAGTGACGCCCCTGGCAATAGAGACATTACCTTTCAATGCCCCCACATCTGAAAACGACTCGGCATTGAGATTGATCTTCTGATCCTGAGAGAACCCGGAGAAGTCCATTGTGTCGTCACCGCCACCGTCCCACACACAAAAGACAGGATTGTCATTGGCCGTTTTCAGGCTCAGGGCGTCACGATTCGTATTGGAGTTGAACCCATAGGTCGTATCGGTATTACGCGTATTGGTATTAGCCCCATATAGCCGCTGGGCCGCAGCAATGTCGTCCATCATCGGCGCAGAGGGATGCAGCGAATTGAAATCATGCCCCGGTTGATTCCTTTCCGAGAAATAGCTCATGACACTACGGGCTCGAGTGTCCCCGGCATACTCGGCGTGCGTTGCATAGGTCCCGGAACCATCATATTTACCCGGGTGCTCCAGCCCGATTGCATGTCCTGTTTCATGAATCAGTACTTGGCGAAAGAACCCGCCCTGCCTAGGGTTTGTGCCCGCATCTGCCGTGCCGATATTAGCGAATGTATTTCTTAAGTACCGATTTGGCAGTGAAGCCACACCGTTATTGGTTCCTGGCATATCACCGATATCAACGTGACCGTCGAGGTTCGCGGCGTTTTCAGTGAATGTCACGTTGGCGACATCCTGCCAGGATTTCAATGCTTGCCTGGCCAGTTCTGCCTGCTGCGGTGTGAACTCCTTGGAAATCCGGAATGACAGGTCAATCTTCTGATCACTATTACGGTCATGAAATCGGAAGTCACGCCGAGTGATATGTTTTGCAGCCTGCTCAGTCGTGAATAGCGCTTTTTCACTATTGGGGGTGTAAGACGGCCTCAACCGCTCAAAACTCATAGCCCCCCGGGCAGCAAACTCCTTTTCTTGCGAAATATTAATAGCGGGTGGTCCTGATAATTTCATACAACCTAAGTCCTTATGCAATAACCCAAGACATCGTACTCCCACTCCACACGAGCAATAGCACTTGTCGGCACCCCCTTAAGTTCGCACAGAGACACGCTGTCCGCCAGACACTAATTAGTGCACTCCGACACACTCTAAAATCTCAAAATACTTTGGCGACAGAGGCGCAACGTCCCGAAACAACACCCGCACCCCATACGCCACTACAACTACGCCAAGCAACTGATTTATATTAAAAAAACAAGAACTCACACACTCACAATCCATTTCGATTGCAACCCATTACTCACAAACAGATAACACTCCAAGACGCAGCTTGGAGTCGGTATTCCAGTGCGAACTCCCCTACCTACACTCCGCTGCAACTAAACAAGAGAATACTGAGTAAGAGCCGAGCGAAAACCGTTAGCTTTTTCAACTTATTAAATCCACGCCTTCGCCACACCGTACATTAATACACTGCCACAACCGATCATTCTGACAAGGCCGACCTCGAGCCTATGGACAACTGGCATAAAGACCTAATGACCAGGCACGCGCGGTTTTGCTGCAGGAAATGCAGACCTATATGAAACAGGCATGCAACAGCCTGCCGTTGGCGCAATAGCGCCGGACAAAACTATATTGGGTTTGGGTTGGAGCAACGTGCGGGAGATATGATCAAGCCAGGGGCTCGATCTGGGCCAACGACACAAGCGCATGCGCGATGCCGCCAAAGCAGCAGCGCACATCAGGTCGACAGGCTTGTACGCAGTATCAAGCGAGGACCCAGCCTGTCATTAGGTAACAAGATAGTGATTTTATCGGCGTATAGCAGAGGTGCCGTGGCATTCCCTGAACCGGGCATTGACAGGCATGAAGTTGACGCAACGCGTCAACTCACGCTTATCATCCAGCCAGCGCCGTAATCAAGCCAGGCCCAGGACATCATCAGGGCTGATCGGGCGCGTACTTTTTATAAGAAAGTCACTTCTGCCGTTACCCGATAGGTCGATCGACAAAAAATAGCGACCGCTGTACATATTGTATTTAATAACCGTATCGCCGGGTTTGCCCGTAAAGTCGGCAACAA
The DNA here is from genome assembly GCF_001427465.1 of Pseudomonas sp. Root569. NCBI lineage: Bacteria > Pseudomonadati > Pseudomonadota > Gammaproteobacteria > Pseudomonadales > Pseudomonadaceae > Pseudomonas > Pseudomonas sp. Root569. The sequence continues at coordinate 6,572 of NZ_LMGQ01000013.1, forward strand.
AGTTCAGACTGACTCCCGCAGTGTTCGCCAGGGTGCATAAATCAATCTTGTCCCAGCCGGTCTTGAAGTCAATGAGCAAATCAGCCGCTGCGTAGCCAGAGTCCGCTACCGAGTTGTATTTGAAGACATTGTGTCCCCCTGCACCTCGCAGCGTGTCCGCACCTTCGCCCCCAACCAATACGTTATTGGCCTCGTTGCCGATTATCCGATCATTGCCGGAGCCGCCGATGGCGTTTTCGATAACCGACGCTGGGCTGATATAAACATTGTTGGGTTTTCCGCCGACACTTGAATAAGCACCCGCCTCCAGGTTGATGACTTGGTTCTGCCTGAACCCGGAAAAGTCGAATGTGTCATTACCCTGCCTGTCGTCAACTTCAAATTGTGGTTTGTCATGGGAAGCTACCAAGGACTGACCGGCATTTCCGGTGTTTGAGTTAAAGCCGTATACGGTATCCTTTGGTGAACACTGTGCAGGCTCGGGTTCCGGGCATGGCTCTGGACGCGGGTATGGTTCTGGACAAGGCTGAGGCTCCGGACACGGCTCTGGGATCGGGCACGGTTCTGGACATGGCTGAGGCTCCGGACACGGCTCTGGGATCGGGCACGGTTCTGGACATGGCTGAGGCTCCGGACATGGCTCTGGACTCGGGCACGGTTCTGGACATGGCCTTGGCTGAGGCTGTGATTCAGGACGCGGCTCGGGCCTTGGCTGGGGCTGCGGATAGGGTTCTGGCCTCGGCTCCGGTTGCGGATAAGGCGCGGGGCCGGGCTGCGGTGTCGGACGCGACTCCGGCTTTGGCTGGGGTTGCGGATAGGGTTCTGGCCTCGGCTCCGGTTGCGGATGCG
>NZ_LMGQ01000013.1:7589-82910 GCF_001427465.1 Pseudomonas sp. Root569
GGTGCCGCCGGACGCGGCTCCGGCCTTGGCTGGGGTTGCGGATAGGGTTCTGGCCTCGGCTCCGGTTGCGGATAAGGCGCGGGCCTSGGCTGMGGTGCCGGACGCGGCTCCGGCCKTGGCTGGGGTTGCGGATAGGGTTCTGGCCTCGGCTCCGGTTGCGGATAAGGCGCGGGCCTGGGCTGCGGATACGGCTCAGGCCTCGGCTGCGGCGCCGGACGCGGCTCGGGCCTTGGCTCAGGATACGGCTCAGGTCTCGGTTGCGGCGGCGGACATGGTACGGGCCGCGGCGGCTGCGGGCGCGGACAGGGTTCTGGCCTTGGCGGTGGACACGGGCGAGGTCTGGGCTGCGGTTCTGGACAGGGTTCAGGCCACGGCCTCGAAGGTGGACACGGATTGGGGTTGATAGATCCCCCACAGCGACTCATTACCTGCCTGAATCCGTTAAGACTTTCCGTCAGCCCGTTTACTACGCTACTTTGACTTTGAAAGCCGTTGAAAACACTCTTATTAGTACTTCTAGAGGGATGCCTATCGACATGATAGTCCTCACTCTCCAACGGGCTGTAGAACAGACTGAATGCAGGGGTATTACGAGGGAATGGAATAGAGGCAGTGTGACGACCACTATCCATGTTGGACTTATTCGTTTCACCCGTTCTGCTCAGAGCATTAAATTGTCTTGGGACACTGGAAAAGCCATCACTTCGAGACCCCACACTGGAAACATTAACCTGCATTTTCAAATCCGCCTATCCAAGTTGAAATAATTAAAATCAATGTAGTCTGCCGAGGGCAAAATTCGCTGTAAAAATATACGAGCACGCGATCAACGCGGCGTTAAATTCCCACAATCAAAAACACCAGACAACACTTCATCTATTTCAACTTAAAACGTCACTTCATGTACGTTAGACCGATTTCACGACACCACAAAAATACATTTACCCACAACTAAAAACCTCACAAAACGTGCACAATTATAAAACCTTGCAACATATAATCTTGAAAATTTCAGAATGACGCAACACGGATAAACACTCACACAACAGCATTCCCCAACAAACGGAAAATCGAACACGAATGACTTTTTACCGCACTTGGCGATTACCAATGAATACGGTGAGCTCCGAGGTCACGACCCCGTACCGCCAGCCCCTCCTATTCAGACGAAGCCAACCCGCATGCCGCGCATTCGCAACCGTACGCCCGAACTTGCCATGCATCGCCGTTGCCGAGCAGGGTCAGGCGCATACCGAGTGCCCGTGGTCCAGGCAGCACAGCAGACGGGCGACGGTATGTTCCAATGGGCCCGAGTTATCCAGTACAAACAAGCCCGCGCCATTACCGGTGATCAGCGCGGCGGTGAACCGCGCGTTGCGCGCCAGGCGTTCTTCGATGTCCGCCGGGGACTCTCGTCCCCGTGCGATCAAGCGCTGGAGCAACACGGCCTGATCCACCGTCAGCAGCAGCACCAGCAACGTCGGATAACGCTTGCGGGTCTGCGCCAGGTGGGCGCGGGAGCCATTGACCAGCACATCGTCCCCCGCTGCCAGCCAGTCGTCGATCTCACGAGGAATTCCATAGGACAAGCCATTGGCCTGCCAGCTCAAGGCAAACGCGCCCTGGGCATCCATCGCCGCAAACTGCTCCGGGCTCACCCCTTGCGCCGCTTCGCCCACTGCCTCCGCCGAGCGCGTGATCACCCGGCGCACCATGTGGCAGCCGCGCTCGACCAAGTGCGGGCGCGCAGCATCCAGCAGGCTGTCCTTGCCCGAACCCGATGGCCCGATGAGATAGATCAACCTGCCTGCCATCAAAACACCCTCTTGGCTTATCCAGACTTGTTGTACCACCGACAACCCTTCGCGGCTCCTGGCTTGCATCAGGTTGGTCGGGGAGTAGTCACTGGAAAGTATATCCAGCAATCGCGCGACGACCAGACCGGCGGCGGCCACCTTACCCGAGTGCGACTCACCGCGCACCACGTATGCGCCACGCGCAATAAAGGACTTTACCTACGGCCAACCATCCGCAAGATCTCCATTATGCCGAACGAGCTGTGCGCAGGAGGCCGTGCCCCAACCAGGTTTCCATCCCTGGTCGACCGCCTGCGCACAGCTCGCCCTGTTTGACCCACCCCATCAGTGACTGAACCACTGCAATCGGGGCTGGCAGACCGTTTTTCAGCCCACGACGATGTAATCCCCTGCGCTTTCAGGATGGCCCCACCAATCCCGACTTCGCCGCCCGGCTGCTTGATGGCGCACAGATCTACTGTGGGAGGGGGCTTGCTCCCGTTCGCGGTGTATTCAGCTAATCATTGACTGACCTAACGCTACGGGAGCAGGGCCCCTCCCACATTTGCCCGGCGGTGATTGCCAGAGTGCATTTCAAGGCCATGAAAAAGGCGACCCGAGGGTCGCCTTTTGTCATTGTGCGTACTGCTTGCTCAAGCCCGGCGGTACGCCTTGTACGTTGGTTTCTTCCCAGGGCCCGTTGGGGCTGATGGAGCGGCTCCAGCCGTTGCTCCAACGATAATAAGTGCGCTGGCGGTAGAAGGTGTCGGGCTGGTCGTCGAGCACGTAGACCTGCATCTTGCCGTCCCAGTGGCTGGCGGCGCCTGGGGGTGGAGCGAAGGTGGGCGATTTGGTTGGCAATGGCTTCGGCGGCGGGGTCACCGGGCCAGACGGCTTGGTGCTCGGCTGGGTCGACGGTCCCGACGGCGGGATGGTCGGGCCGGTGGGGGACGGCGGTGGGCGGTGGACCGCACAAGCGCTCAAGCCAAGTACCAGGCTAAGCAGGGTGATGCGTGCAAATGCGGTCATGGGCGTTTCCTCGATTTACTTGTCCGGACTGTCGATGGTCAGCTGCTGCGGCGCAGTGGTGCTGCTGGCCAGGGGTTGGGTGCGGCCGATCCATTCGCCAGTGGTCGGAACACCTGCCCGGGATATGCGCGCAACCAGTTGGACTTCGGGGAAGTTGGACAGTTTCAACTGCGGCATCATTGCATCGGCATCGCCCAGTTCAACGGTGATGGGCAGTTCGGCGACGGTGACGCGCCTGGCCGCCAACGGTGCCGGTGGGCCGGAGACGGCGCGGGCGAAGATGAACACGCTGTCGGTCGGCAAGGTTTTGGCTTTCGCCTCGGCGGACAGGTCCACACGCACTGTCATGACTGCCTTGTGCGCGACCGTACCGCCGCTTTCCTTGAGCTTCTCGGCAGCGCGATCGATACCGCCTTGCAGCGCCACACGGGAATTGTCTTGCGCCGGCAGTTGCGCCAGCAGGCGGTTCCAGTAGTCGATCGCCTCCTGGTAACGCTGGCCTTCAAAGGCGGCGATACCCAACAGGCCAAGGCTGGTGACTTCCTTGGGGTCGAGCTTCAACGCCTCGTCGGTCAGCGCCTGCACCTTGGGCGACCACTGTTTGTTGTCGGCAAAGTATTGCGCCTGGGCCCACTGGCCGAGCAATTCAGGCTGGCGCCCGGCCAATGCCACGGTACGCTCGAAGACTTTGGCGGCATCGGCGGAACGGTCCTGGGCCATGTAGGCGCGGCCCAGGAAGTATAGGCCCTCGGCCGAGTCCGGCTGGGCTGCCGCGGCACGTTCCAGGCGCTGGGTCATGTCGGCCATGGATACCGGCGGCTGGGAGAACTCACGGGTCAGTTCGACCTTGTCGCTCGCCCCATAATGCAGGTACAGCACAACGCCGAGTACGGGCACCAGAAACGCCGCCAAAAACGGCAAGGGTTTACCCAAGCGCGATTCACGGGGCTTTTCCACGCCTTCGGTATCGGCCAGCAGCTCACGGGCGGCTTCGGCGCGGCCGGTGTCCAGTTGCGCGGCGTTCAATACACCTTCGTCCTGCTGCACTTGCAGCTCGGCAACGCGCTCCTGATACAGCGCCACGTTCAGCGCGGTGCGATCCTCCTCACGCTGGGCACGGCGGCCGCGCAGTACCGGGATGAGCAGAAAACTCAGGGCAATCAGAAGCAGCAAGCCGGCTGCGAGCCAGAAATCAATCATCAGTCTTGGTGTCCAGCAATTGGTCGAGACGTTTGCGCTCTTCAGGGGAAAGCGCATCGGAACCATCGGTCGGCGCGGCGCGGCGGCGACGCACGATCACCGCCATCACCACGACGCCGGCCAGCAGCAGGCCGGCAGGGCCGAACCAGAGCAGCGCGGTCTTGCCGGTGAGGGCCGGTTTGTAGCGCACGAAATCACCGTAGCGGTCGACCATGAAATCGATGATCTGCTGGTCGTCCTTGCCCTCCCCCAGCATGCGGAAGATCTCTCTGCGCAGGTCGGTGGCAATGGGTGCGTTGGAGTCGGCGATGTCCTGGTTCTGGCACTTGGGGCAGCGCAGTTCCTTGGTCAGGTCGCGGAAACGCTCGCGCTCGGCGTCGTTGGCAAATTCGTAGGTGTCGATGGCAGCGTGGACCACACCGGCCAGGCCCAAGGCCAAGACAGCGGCGGCTAACAGACGCTTCATGGCTTAGCCTCATCGACCAGGGCCTGGTACTTGGCGGCCAGTTGCTCGCGCCACACCACCTCGTCGATCACGCCGACGTACTTGTCGCGGATCACGCCCTTGGCGTCGATGAAGAAGGTTTCCGGTGCGCCGTACACGCCAAGGTTCAAACCGAGGTTGCCGTCCTCATCGCGGATATCCAGCTGGTACGGATTGTGAAACTCGGCCAACCATTTCAACGCGGCTGCGTTGTCGTCCTTGTAGTTGATGCCGTAGATCACCACGCCCTTCTCGGCCAGCTTGTTCAGCACCGGATGCTCGACGCGGCAGGAAATGCACCAGGTCGCCCACACATTGACCAGCGCCGGTTTGCCCTGCAAGTCTGCCTGGGTCAGGATCTTGTCGCCCTGCACCGTCGACAGGCTGAACGCCGGGAACGGCTTGCCGATCATCGCCGAAGGCAGCTCGGCCGGGTCCAGGTACAAACCGCGATACAGGAACACCGCCACCAGCAGGAACAACGCCAGTGGCACCACCATCAACCAACGCTTCATACCGCAGCTCCCATACCCAGTGCTTCACGCACCCGGCTCTTAACCTTGACCCGATAACGCCGGTCCAGCGCCGCGAGCAAACCGCCAAAACCGGTGAGCAGACCGCCGAACCAGATCCAGCGCACGAAGGGTTTGACATGCACCCGCACGGCCCAGGCGCCGTCGCCCAGGGGTTCTCCGAGGGCCACATACAGGTCACGGGTGAAACCGGCGTCAATGCCCGCTTCGGTCATCATCGAACTCTGCACGGTGTACAGGCGTTTTTCCGGGTGCAGCACGGCGATTTCCTTGCCATTGCGCACCACGCGCACCGTGCCTTTGTCTGAGGTAAAGTTCGGCCCTTCGAAGTGCCTGGCGCCTTCGAAGATGAAGTGGTAACCGGCCAAGTCCATGGATTCGCCCGGCGCCAGGCGCAGGTCGCGCTCGGCGCTGTTCTGGCTGGACAGCACCACGCCGAGGGCGCACACCGCGATGCCGATGTGGGCGATCTGCATGCCCCAGTAGCTGCGGGTCAGGGTCGGCAGACCTTTGAGCAAACCTTTGTGACGGGTCTTGTCGACGATGTCACGCACACCGGCCAGTAATACCCAGGCGGCGAGCAGGAAGGTGGCGAGCACTGCCCAGTTGAAGTCGCCGTAGGCAATACCGGCGACCACGGCCAGCGCAACGCTGCCGAGCAGCACCGGAGCGAGCATGCCCACCAGCCATTTCACCGGAGTGTCTTTCCAGCGCACCAGCACGCCCACCGCCATCACCACCATCAACAAGCCCATCAGCGGGATGAACAAGGCATTGAAGTACGGCGGGCCCACGGACAGTTTGGCGCCGCTGAGGGCATCCAGCACCAGCGGGTACAGGGTACCGAGCAGGATCATCGACGCGGCCACCACCAGCACCAGGTTATTGCCCAGCAGCAGGGTTTCCCGCGACCACAGGTTGAAGCCGACCTGGCTCTTGACCACCGGTGCACGCAGGGCGAACAGGGTCAGCGAGCCGCCGACCACAAACAGCAGGAAGATCAGGATGAACACACCGCGCTCGGGGTCAGAGGCAAACGCATGCACCGAGGTCAGCACGCCCGAACGCACGAGGAAGGTGCCGAGCAGGCTGAGGGAAAACGCCGCGATGGCAAGCAACACGGTCCAGCTCTTGAACACGCCGCGCTTTTCGGTGACCGCCAGGGAATGAATCAGCGCAGTGCCCACCAGCCAGGGCATGAACGAGGCGTTTTCCACCGGGTCCCAGAACCACCAGCCGCCCCAGCCGAGTTCGTAGTAGGCCCACCATGAGCCCAAGGTGATACCGATACCGAGGAAGGCCCAGGCAACGATGGTCCATGGTCGCGACCAACGCGCCCACGCCGCATCCAGGCGCCCGCCGAGCAAGGCGGCGATGGCGAAGGCAAAGGCCACGGAGAAACCGACGTAGCCCATGTAGAGCATCGGCGGATGCACGATCAGGCCGATGTCCTGCAACAGCGGGTTGAGGTCATGCCCGTCCGCCGGGATCTGCGGCAGCATGCGGCTGAACGGGTTGGAGGTCATGATCAGGAACAGCAAAAAGCCAATGCTGATCATGCCCATCACCGCCAGCACCCGCGCCAGCATGACTTGCGGCAGTTGGCGTGAAAACACCGATACGGCGAAGGTCCAGCCACCGAGGATCAACGCCCACAGCAGCAACGAACCTTCGTGGGCGCCCCACACGGCGCTGAACTTGTAATACCAGGGCAAGGCGCTGTTGGAGTTGTTTGCGACATAGGCGACGGAAAAGTCGTCGGTCATGAAGGCGTAGGTCAGGCAACCGAAGGCGAACAACAGGAAGGCAAACTGGCCCCAGGCGGCCGGCTGCGCCAGGCTCATCCACAGGCGGTCACCGCGCCAGGCGCCAAGCAATGGCACCACGGCCTGGACCACGGCAAAGCACAGGGCGAGGATCATCGCCAACTGGCCCAGCTCCGGAATAAACAGTGCGGACGTCATCACTTAGCCCTCCTTGGCAGGCTGCGAATTCGCGCCAGGCGCGGATTGGCCGCTGTCTTTCAAGGCCTTGGTGACCTCTGGCGGCATGTACTTCTCATCGTGCTTGGCCAGTACTTCGTCAGCCACCACCACGCCATCGGCATTGAGTTTGCCCAGGGCGACGATGCCCTGGCCTTCGCGGAACAGGTCGGGGAGGATGCCGCGATAAGTGATGGTCACGGCCTTATTGAAATCGGTGACCACGAAGGTCACATCCAGGGAGTCGCCGGAGCGCTTCAACGAACCCTGCTCCACCATACCGCCGGCGCGGATGCGCGTGTCCAGCGGGGCTTCGCCATTGGCGATCTGGGTCGGGGTGTAGAACAGGTTGATGTTCTCCCGCAGGGCGCTCATCGCCAGGCCCACGGCAATACCCACACCGGCCAGGATGGCAAGGATGATCAACAGACGCTTTCTACGCAGCGGATTCACTTTTCGGTCTCCCGGCGCAGACGTCGCGCCTCTTGTTGCAGGTAACGCTTGCGGGCCAGGATCGGCGCGGCGACGTTGAGGGCCAGCACCGCCAGGCAAATGCCATAGGCCGTCCAGACATACAGGCCATGGTGGCCCATGGCGAGAAAATCACTGAAAGAAGCAAAACTCATCCACGCACTCCCAGGCTGGTTTGCACTTCGGCTTTTACCCAACTGGTGCGGGCTTCACGCTTGAGCACTTCAAGGCGCATGCGCAGCAACAGTACGGCACCGAAGAAGCAGTAGAACCCCAGCACCATCAGCAGCAGTGGCGCCCACATTTCCACGGGCATCGCCGGTTTTTCGGTGAGGGTGAAGGTGGCGCCCTGGTGCAGGGTGTTCCACCACTCCACCGAGTACTTGATGATCGGGATGTTGATCACGCCGACAATTGCCAGCACCGCGCAGGCCTTGGCGGCGCTGTCGCGGTTGCTGATGGCATTGCCCAGGGCAATCAGGCCGAAGTACAGGAACAGCAGGATCAGCATCGAGGTCAGGCGTGCGTCCCACACCCACCATGAACCCCAGGTGGGCTTGCCCCAGATTGCACCCGTGACCAGCGCCACGGCGGTCATCCACGCGCCAATCGGCGCGGCGCATTGCAGGGCCACGTCGGCCAGCTTCATCTTCCAGACCAGGCCGACGATGCCGCATACCGCCAGCATCACGTAGCAGGACTGGGCCAGCATCGCGGCAGGAACATGGATATAGATGATGCGAAAGCTGTTGCCTTGCTGGTAGTCGGGCGGCGCGAAGGCCAGGCCCCAGACCAGGCCGATGCCGATCAGCAACACGGCGGCGACGCTCAACCACGGCAGCAACTTGCCACTGATGCCATAAAACCATTTGGGCGAGCCGAGCTTGTGAAACCAGGTCCAGTTCATTGCAGTTTCCATCACGGGTGCTTTTCGTCGTGGCGAGAAGCTCAGGGTCTTTACTGACTCAACGTCATCAACGCCGGGTCAGACCTCATTATTCGCCGACGCTGATTTTCAGGCCGGCGGCTATAGCAAAGGGTGTCAGGGTTACCGCCAGGGCGGTCAGGCTACCGAGCCATAAGAGGTAACCGGTCGCCGGCATGCCCATTAGCGCGGCTTGCAAAGCGCCGCTGCCGAGGATCAATACCGGGATGTACAAAGGCAGAATCAGCAGGGCCAGCAACAGGCCACCGCGCTTCAAGCCTACGGTCAGCGCCGCCCCTACGGCTCCCAACAGGCTCAGGGTCGGCGTGCCGAGCAACAAGGATAGAAGCAACACCGGCAGGCACTCGCTGGGCAACCCTAGCATCATCGCCAGCAAGGGTGAGAGCAGCACCAGCGCCAGGCCGGAAAAAGCCCAGTGTGCCAGTACCTTGGCCAGCACCAGAAGTGGCAGGGGGTGCGACGAAAGGACCCACTGCTCCAGGGAACCGTCTTCGAAATCACTGCGAAACAGCCCGTCCAGCGAGAGCAGGACCGATAAAAGCGCCGCTACCCACACCAGCCCTGGGGACAAGGTTTGCAACAGTTTAGTCTCCGGGCCGACCGCCAGCGGGAACAGCGCGATCACAATCGCAAAGAACACCAGCGGATTTGCCAGCTCGGCCGGGCGACGGCACAACAGCCGCGCTTCACGCGCGACCAACAGGGCAAACACACTCATGCCGACCACCGCCCGAGGTCCAGCTCGCGAAACCCCGCGGGCAGGCGCGTCAGGGTGTGGTGGGTGGTCAGTACCACCAGGCCGCCTTTCTCGCAGTGCTGGGCCAGGTGCTCTTCGAGTTGGGCCACGCCCTGTTTGTCGAGGGCGGTGAAGGGTTCGTCGAGGATCCACAGCGGCGGACCGGGCAGGTACAAACGCGCCAGGGCCACGCGGCGCTGCTGGCCGGCAGAGAGGGTGTGGCAGGGAACGTCTTCGAAACCCTTGAGGCCCACTGAGGCCAGGGCCTGCCAAATCGCGTCGCGGGAAGCGGGGTGATGCAGGGCGCTGAGCCAACTGAGGTTTTCTTCAGCGGTGAGCACGTCCTTGATACCGGCGGCGTGGCCGATCCAGATGAGGTTGCGCGCCAGTTCGGTACGTTGTTCGTGTAAAGGCTTGCCGTTGAGTCGGATTTCACCTGCCGTGGGCTGCATCAAACCGGCCATCAGCCGCAGTAGGCTAGTCTTGCCGCTGCCATTGGGCCCGCTGATTTGCACCATGTCGCCGCCCGCCAACCGCAGCTCGAGTTGCTCGAACAACAGGCGCAGGTCGCGTTCACAGGCAAGCGCTACGGCTTCAAGAAGAGGGCTGGTCAAGAGATCGCGGGCCTTTACGGTTCAAGTCGGCGGTGCAGCGGCCGTTATAGAGAAATGCACAATAACGGCTTTGGCGACCGATTTTAGAGAGCTGGATCAAATAGTTGTGAGGTTTTTACCGCTCTCTTTGCAGACGGGCGGCATTATACATGCGATGCCCTACTCTAAAGAGGGCAATTTCCCCAGAGACGACGTGCACGATGACCGGCGAGATCAACCTACCTCCACTGCCTCCAGCCCCAGCGCCCAAACCTGCCCCGCTGCCTGCGGCGGGTGAGCTGCTAAAGCTGCTGGAGCCGCAGGCCGGCCTGATCGGCCCAGGGAAAACTGTGAACGCCGAGGTCATCGCGCTGAAACAGGGCAGCGAAGCCTTCCAGTTGTTGCTCAAATTGACCCTCGAAGGCGGTCGCCAGACCCTGGTACAGGCCAGCAGCGCCCAGCCCTTGCCATTGGGCAGCAATGTGGCGGTGAGCCAGGCGCCTGCGGGCAACCTGGCCATCACCTTGCAGCAGACCATGAGCGCCAACGTCGCCGCCCTCACCCGCCTCGATACCTCGCAAATGCCGGTGGGCACGCTGCTGCAAGCCAAGGTGCTGACCACGCAGATGCTGCCCCAGGGCACGGGGCAGCCGGCGATCTATCGCTCGCTGGTGAGCGTGCTCAATAACGCCCTGGCCGGCGCCACCCTGACGCTGGAAAGCCCTCAGCCCCTGCGGGTTGGCAGCTTGCTCAGCGCCGCGGTGCAGAACGCGCAAACCCTGAGCTTCGTGCCATTGAGCGGCTTGAAGGACCAACTGGCCGTGGCGCAACAGCTTGCTACCCAGCAGAGTCGCCAAGGCTCGCTGGATGCCGTATTCAGCGCCTTGCAAAACCTGCCCCGTGGCGACAGCACCTCCGCCGACCTGCGGGCCGCTGCCGAGCGTTTGTTGGCGGCATTGCCCGACCTGGCGCAGGTCAGCAACCCCAAGGTACTGGCGCAGGTGATCCAGAACAGCGGTGCTTTCCTGGAAGCCAGGCTGCTCGCCGGGCAGAACCCGCAGATCCCGCCGCTGGATATGAAAGGCGCGCTGTTGCGGCTGGTCGCGGACCTGCTGCCCACCCTGCCCGCCAGCACCAACCTGAATGCCATCCTCGCCGCCAATACCCTGGCCCAGGTGCTGCCAAATTTTGTCCGCAGCCCGTTGAACACCCTCGGCCAGGTCGGTGCCCGGCAGATACCGGCAAGCTTCCCGCTGCCCGAGCGGCTCATGGCCAAACTCGAAGGTGAAGGCGACCTGGAGAACCTGCTGCGCCTTGCCGCCGGCGCGATCTCCCGCTTGCAGAGCCATCAGCTGTCGAGCCTGGAACAGACCGGCACCACCGCCGACGGTCGCCTGCAAACCACCTGGCAGCTGGAAATCCCCATGCGCACCCTGCAGGACATCGTACCGTTGCAGGTCAAGTTTCAGCGCGAGGAGCCGGCGCCGGACAAGGATCAACCCGAGCGCAAGGACAAAAAGGAGCCGAAACAGATGCTCTGGCGCGTCGAACTGGCCTTCGACATGGAGCCGCTGGGGCCGCTGCAAGTCCAGGCGCAATTGACCCAGGGCAAACTGTCCAGCCAGTTGTGGGCCAGCCGCCCATTCACGGCCAGCCTGATCGAAAGCCACTTGGGCAGCCTGCGCGAACGCCTGGTGTCGTCGGGGCTTGACGTCGGCGACCTGGATTGCCACCTGGGCACCCCGCCACGCGGCCCCAAAACCGGACTGGAACAACGCTGGGTGGATGAAACCGCATGAAGAACGCCGTCCCGCCCCGCCAGGCCATTGCCCTCAAGTACGACGGCCAACAAGCCCCCACCCTGTCCGCCAAGGGCGATGACGCCCTGGCCGAAGCCATCCTCAAGCTGGCCCGGGAAAACGAAGTACCCATCTATGAAAACGCCGAGCTGGTGAAGCTGCTGGCGCGCATGGAACTGGGAGATAGCATTCCAGAAGAGCTGTACCGCACGATTGCCGAGATCATTGCGTTTGCATGGACGCTCAAAGGCAAGTTCCCGGCAGGGTACGACCCGGATGCGGGGCCGGTGGAGCGGGATGTCACTGAGCGTGGCGACGATTACTGAGTAGCCGCAGGCGTACCAAGATCTACTGTGGGAGGGGGCTTGCTCCCGATAGCGTTATTACAGCCTACATATCTGGGGGCTGATACACCGCTATCGGGCCCCCTCCCACATTTTTTGATCTGTGGTCAGTTCAGGACTTCGCTCAGGGGGATGAAATTGACTTGGTCACCGATATCCAGCGTCGTGCCTTCCATCACCTCCACAAACCCCTCCGCCCACGCCGCGCTGCGCAGCACGCCGGAACTCTGGTTGTGGTAGATGACCGCCTTGCCCTGCTCGATACGCCCCCGCAGGTATTCGCGGCGATTGCCAGGCTTGGGCCAGTTGAACCCTGCCGGCACCTCGAAACGCAGCGGCTCTACCTGCGTCACACCTTGGCGGCGTAGCAGATAGGGGCGCGCCAGCAGCGCAAAGGTCACCAGGGTCGAGGCCGGGTTGCCTGGCAGGCCGATAACCGGCACGCCACGGAAATGCCCGAAGGTCAGCGGCTTGCCTGGCTTGATCGCCAGCTTCCACAGTGCCAGCTCGCCGTCTTCACGCAGGGCAATACCGAGGAAGTCCGCTTCGCCTACCGACACACCGCCGGTGGACAGGATCAGGTCGACGCCGCCCAGGCCCGCCAGGCGCGTGCGGGTCTGTTCCAGGTCATCCGGCAGGATCCCGGCATCGATCACTTCACAGCCCATGCGTGTCAGCCAACTGCACAGGACGCGGCGGTTGCTGTTGTAGATCTGCCCGGGGCCCAGCGGCAACCCCGGCTCGATCAGCTCATCGCCGGTCGACAGTACGGCTACACGCACGCGGCGCACCACGTCGAGACGATCACGCCCGAGGGACGCGGCCAGGCCCAGCTCGATGGGACCCAGTCGGGTACCGGCGGTGAGCACGCATTCACCGACCGTGGTTTCCTGGCCCTGGGGGCGGATGTTGTCGCCCGCTTGCATCTGCTCGGTAAAACTGACGCGCTGGTCGGCATGCACCACGGCGTTTTCCTGCATTTGCACGCAGTCCGCGCCCTGAGGCACCGGCGCGCCGGTAAAGATACGGGCGCAGGTGCCGGGCGCCAAGGGCTCGGGCGCATTGCCGGCGAAAATGCGTTGGCTCACTACCAGCGGTTCGCCGGTCCAATCCGCCAGGCGCACGGCGTAGCCGTCCATGGCGCTGTTGGGCCAGGGCGGCAGGTCAAGTGTGGAGATCAGGTCCTGGGCCAGCACCCGGCCATCGCACTCATCCAGGGGCAGCGCTTGCTGCTCGCTGATCGGCGCGGCTTGGGCCATGGCCAGCAAACGCTGCAAGGCTTCTTCCACCGGCATCAGTGCGCCGGTCTTGCCCGGCTTACCCACGGGATTCACAGGGTTCAGCCTGCTTGAGATGCGGGACGAAGTTGCACGGGCGGTGACGGTTATCCAGTTGCTCGGCGAGGATGCCGTCCCAACCGGTGCGCACGGCGTTGGTGGAGCCCGGCAAGCAGCACACCAGGGTGCCATTAGCCAGACCAGCGAGGGCACGGGATTGCACAGTGGAAGTGCCGATATCGGCCACGGAGATCTGGCGAAACAGCTCGCCAAAGCCATCGACCTGCTTGTCGAGCAGGCAGCTCACGGCTTCAGGGGTGCTGTCACGGCCAGTGAAGCCGGTGCCGCCGGTGATCAGCACGACTTGCACAACGTCTTCTGCGATCCAGTGGGCAACCTGGGCGCGGATCTTGTAGAGGTCGTCCTTGAGCAGTACGCGCTCGGCCAGGTGGTGGCCGGCGGCAGTCAGGCGGTCAACGAACACCTGGCCGGAGGTGTCAGTGTCCAGGGTGCGGGTGTCGCTGACGGTCAATACTGCAATATTCAGGGGTACGAAGGGCGCATCGGCCTTGGCTTTCATGGCACGGTCCGGTTGTCGAAGGAACAGCCCGATGTTATATCACAGGCCCCCATTTACGTGCCGCAGCGGAACCACCATGTCTCTTGAATCTTCACCCCTGCCCTGTTCGATCCTGCTGTTGGCCGGTGGTCGCGGCCAACGCATGGGCGGCCAGGACAAAGGGCTGCTGCAATGGCAGGGCGAACCCTTGATTGCCCACCTGCAACGGCTGGCCCGGCCGCTCACCGATGACCTGATCATCTCGTGCAATCGTAACCATGAACGCTACGCGCCCTATGCCGATCAATTGGTGAGCGATGACAACCCGGACTTCCCCGGCCCGCTTGCCGGTATCCGCGCCGGACTGCTCGCGGCACGCCATGAGCATCTGCTGATCCTGCCGTGCGATGTGCCGCAGATCGATGGGCGACTGCTCGCCGACTTGCGTGAGACCGCCCAACGCAACCGACAGTTGCCGGTGATGGTACGCCAGGGCGAGTTCTGGGAACCCCTTCTGTGCATCATCCCGACCAGCCTGAAAAACCAAGTGGAGCAGGCCTGGCAAGCGGGTGAGCGCAGCCCGCGCAAGATCTTGCTGGAACTGGGTGGCGTGGCCCTGCAATGCCCGCCCGATGACCCGCGCCTGGCCAATCTTAATACACCCGAGCTGTTGCACCCACGGGCTGGCGTGTCAGAATGAGCCTTGCACAAGGAACTTTGCCGACGTCCCATACGTCACAAGGTCAGCATTTTAAAAGTATTCTCTCGGAGACAAACTCATGACTCAACGGACCATCGCCGCTCTCATGCTTGCACTGGGCCTCGCCACCCTCGCCGGTTGCGCTTCGCCAACAGTGATCACCCTGAATGACGGTCGCGAAATCCAGGCCGTCGACACCCCGAAATTTGACGAAGATTCGGGCTTCTACGAATTCCAACAGCTTGACGGCAAGCGCACCCGCATCAACAAAGATCAGGTTCGCACCGTTAAAGACCTGTAAGCCTCGACGCTTGCACACAAGGCCCGCCTCGCGCGGGCCTTGTTGTTTCTGGGGGTTACCAGTCGAGGGTGATCCGGCTGCGGAAACTGCGTTCTTCACCGCTCACCGGGTCGATAAACCGCACGCCTTGGGCCAGCAGTTTCAGGGGGTTGGCGTAGTCATCCTCAGCATCCTTGATCACCTCGGGGTAGAACGGGTCATTGCAGATGCTCGCGCCGAGCGCGGTCATGTGCACGCGCAGCTGGTGCTTCTTGCCGGTCACCGGGAACAGGCCGTAGCGCCATAAACCAGCGTTTTTCTCTCTTACTTCAACGGCTGTCTCAGTGTTGCTGGCGCCCGGCCCCTCCTGCATGCGAAAGAATGGTTCGCCATCCACCAGCCGGCTTTTATGCACCAACGGAAAGCTGAGGTTCGGCAAGGCTGGGGCGATGGCTTCGTAGATTTTATCGATACGCCGCGTGGGAAACAGTTGCTGATACGCCGAGCGGCTTTGCGGGTTGGCCGAGAACAGCACCAGCCCCGCCGTATGCCGGTCGATACGGTGCAGGGGCACCAGCGCGGGGTTGTCCAGGCGCCGGATCAGGCGACGCAGCAGCGTCTGCTCAACGTACTCGCCAGCAGGCGTAACCGGCAGGAAATGCGGTTTGTCCGCCACCACCAAGTGTTCATCGGCGTACAGGATGCTTTCCTGTACCGGGATCACTTTCTCGTTGGGCACTTCGCGAAAGTAATAGATGCACAGGCCTTCCTTGTAGGCCAGGTCCAACCTGATCGGGCTGCCATTGATATCCAGAACCCTGCCCCGCGCAATCCGGTCCAGCCATTGTTCGCGGCCGATGGCCGGGAAGTGCTCGCACAGGCAATCGAGCACCGTCGCCCATGGGCCTGGGGGCAGATACAACGTACTGGCTTGGTGCTGGGAAGGGGAAAAACCGGAAGTGGACATGCAGATGCTCGAAGCCTGGGAAACAGGCGGGCATTATCCCGCATGGCGCACGATTGCCTAGGGCCTATCTCAGGCCTTGGCCAATTGCGCCCGCAGGACCGGCGACGCGCTCGCGGCCTCGGTAAACTCCTTGAGCCAGCGCAATACGTCCACCGCTTCCCAACGGCCTGGATCATACAGTGCGTAAAGCAAGCCCTGGTAACCCACCACATCCAGCTGCTTGTGATAACCGGCACGCTGGAACAGCGCCTCGATTTCCGCAAAGCAGGTGTTGAAATGCACCTTGTTAAACGGCGTCTTGCCTTCCGTGACCAGGCCATCGAGGCGCAGCTCGTTTACCGCGTCGCGCACGACGTCGGCGGACATGCGATTGACGCTGCTCTTCAGTTGTTCAACATTCACCACGGGCGTTCCCTCTATTCAATCGCTGTACGAATATACAGTAACGTAATATTTGGAAACTCGCCATCGCATAAATATCAGCGCAGGAAGGCGACGACCTGATCACTGTCGAATGGCCAGTCCAGTTCCGCCCCGGTGTCGACCCGTCGCAGTACCGGGATCCTTAGGCCGTAGGCTTCGGTCAGGTCTTCTGGATCGGCGATATCGATCAATTCAACCATCAGACCGTGGTCGACCAACGGCATGAGGACCTCTTCCGCAAGTTCACAAAGGTGGCAACCCAGGGTGCCGAACAGCTGGCATTCAGGAGGCATGACGAAAGAACCCGGTCAGAAAAACAAGTGATCATTCTAAACCCGCTCGCCCCATGAAATCCCATTGCCGACAAAACACCTGACCCAGGTCACCATGGCCTATAACTGATTCAGCGATTCTCGCGGCTTTTTTGCCCGCTCACCTGCAACGGAGATGCTTGTGTTTGCCAACCTGCTGATCATTCTGGCCTCATCCCTGGTGGTGATTGCGCTGTTTCGCCGGCTGCAACTGCCGCCCGTGCTGGGCTACCTGTGCGTGGGCCTGGCGGTGGGTCCGACTGCTCTGGACTGGGTGAACGATAACGAGGACCTGCCGGACCTGGCCGAGATGGGCGTGGTGTTCCTGCTGTTTTCCCTGGGCCTGGAGTTTTCCCTGTCGAAAATGTTTGCTCTGCGCCGCGTGGTGTTTGGCCTGGGCAGTTTGCAGGTGCTGGGCTGCGGGGCGCTGCTGGGTGGCCTACTGATGGGCTTTGGCCTGGCGCCGGGCATCGCGCTGTTGCTGGGTGCAGGGTTGGCGTTGTCGTCCACGGCCATCGTCAGCAAGGAATTGACCAGCCTCGGTGAGATCTTCAGCAGCCATGGCCAGAATGCGATTGGCGTGCTGCTGTTCCAGGACGTGGTGGCGGTATTGCTGCTGACGCTGGTGCCAGTGTTCGCCGGCAGCAGCGACCAAGCCTGGTACTGGGCGCTGCCACTGACCCTGGGCAAGACTGTGGTGTTGTTCGTGGGCCTGTTATTCGCCAGCCGCTGGTTGCTGCCGCGGTTGTTTCGTGAAGTCGCGGCGTCCCATTCGGCGGAGTTGTTTGTATTGCTGGCGCTGGTGATTGTGTTGCTCACGGCCTGGCTCACCCATCTGCTCGGCCTGTCCCCTGCCCTTGGGGCGTTCCTGGCCGGCATGTTGCTGGGTGAAAGTCATTATCGTCACCAGATCGAAGCGGATATCCGACCGTTCCGAGACATTCTGCTGGGGCTGTTTTTTGTCAGCATCGGCATGTTGATCGACTTGCAGCTGTTCATCAGCCATAGCCTGTTGATCCTCGGCCTGACCCTCACGCTGATGCTGGTCAAAGGTTGCGTAGTCGCCACACTCGTCAAGCTGCGCGGCAGCGACACTGAGACCGCCTGGCGCAGCGGCCTGGCCCTGGCCCAGGGTGGCGAGTTCTGTTTTGCGTTGATGGCGCAGATGCAACAGAGCCGGCTGATTCCAGATCAATTCAACGGGCTGCTACTGGCCGCCACGTTCTGTTCGATGCTGTTGACGCCATTGCTGTTGCGCGCCGCGCCGGCCATTGCCCTGCGCCTGCACCGCAAGCCCAACCAGCAGGTGCAACTGGAGCAGATCACCGCGCTCAATGCGCAACTGCACGGGCATGTGGTGATTTGTGGTTATGGTCGGGTGGGCCAATCCATCGGGCGTTTTTTGCGCCGCGAACACCAGGCGTTTATCGCCCTGGATGACGACCCCGCACGCGTACACGAAGCCGCCACCGAGGACAGCAGCGTGCATTACGGCGACTGCCGCCGTGGCGCCTTGCTCAGTGCCGTCGGCCTGGAGCGGGCGCGGTTGGTGGTGATCGCCGTAGACAACAGCGATGTCGCCCTGCTGGTGCTCAAGGAAGCGCGGCGGATCAACCCTGAGGTGCCGATCCTGGTGCGCACTCGCGATGACAGCCAGTTGGCTGAGCTCAAGGCCGCCGGTGCCAGTGAGGTGGTGCCTGAGCTGCTGGAATCAAGCCTGATGCTCGCCTCCCACGCGCTGATCCTGCTGGGCCTGCCGGACCAACAGGTACAGGCGCGGGTCGATGAAGTGCGGCACAACCACTATCGCCTGTTGCACGGATTCGATCCGCAGCCCCGCACGGACGAAGAGGCGCCAATCAATCCTGACTGACTGCGCCAATCTTGTGGATCGACAGGTCGGCACCGTAATACTCTTCTTCCTGGCTCAGGCGCAGGCCGTGCATGCGCTTGATCGCGCCGTACACCAGCAAGCCGCCGCCAAAGGCCACCACCACGCCAAGGCCGGTGCCGATCAACTGGCTGATCAGGCTCACGCCGCCCAGCCCACCCAGGGCGGTCTGCCCGAAGATGCCGCAGGCGATACCGCCCCACACCCCACATAAGCCATGCAAGGGCCATACACCCAGCACGTCGTCGATCTTCCAACGATCCTGGGCAGCGATAAAACACCACACAAACAACCCTCCGGCAATGGCCCCCGTGACCAGCGCGCCCACCGGGTGCATCAGGTCGGAACCGGCGCAGATCGCCACCAGCCCGGCCAATGGGCCGTTGTGCAGGAAGCCCGGGTCGTTACGCCCGATCACCAGCGCAGCAACGATGCCGCCGACCATGGCCATCAACGAATTAACCGCCACCAGGCCACTGACCCCATCCAGGGTTTGCGCACTCATCACGTTAAAGCCAAACCAACCCACGAGCAGGATCCACGACCCCAGCGCCAGGAAGGGGATGCTCGACGGCGCAAACGCCACCAGGCGCCCTTCTCGATAACGCCCGTTGCGCGGGCCCAGCAGCAACACGGCTGCCAGCGCCAGCCAACCGCCCATGGCGTGTACCACCACGGAACCGGCAAAGTCGTGGAAGCCGGCACCGAAGGTTGCGAGCAGCCAGGCTTGCAGGCCGAAGTTGCCGTTCCACACCATGCCTTCGAAAAAGGGGTAGATGAACGCCACGATCAGCGCGGTGGCGCACAGCTGAGGAGCAAACTTTGCCCGCTCGGCAATACCGCCAGAAATGATGGCCGGAATCGCCGCGGCAAAGGTCAGCAGGAAGAAAAACTTCACCAGGCCGTAGCCATGATCGGCACTGATCACGGCTGCTGGTTGCATGAAGTTCACGCCATAGGAGATCCAATAGCCTATAAAGAAATAGGCCAGGGTTGAGATCGCGAAGTCACTGAGAATTTTCGACAAGGCGTTGACTTGGTTTTTCTGGCGCACCGTGCCGACTTCCAGGAAGGCAAAACCGGCGTGCATGGCCAGGACCATGACCGCACCAATCAGGATGAACAGGGTGTTGGAGCTATGGACAAGGGTGTCCACCGCACTTTGCAAATTTTCCATGGAGGTTGGCAGGCCTGCATCAAGGCAAAAAGCACCAAAGCGGTTCAAGCCAGGGTTTTGCGCACTAAATTGGCACCGGTAACCCCACCCTTGATAAGAGGGCGTGAACCGCTTTAGCGCAGCGATCAACACACAGGCCGTTGCCGACAGGGTTTTTCCGCGGGTTTGAGTGATTTAGGGTAAGGTTTTTCAAGGCTTGCGCCACGACCGCCCGGATTCAGCGCAGGCTCAAGGGCCTGCGCACCAAGGCAAAGCAAAAGCTGTACCACACAATTGCACTGAACCTTCGGCGAACCCCGCGACTCGAAACCACACGTACAGATCAGCCACACACGGAGACAACCATGGCCGGTAAAACAGCAAAGACTGCTCAAGAGATACTGATGGCGGATTTTCAAACCCTGGTAAGTGACACCGAAAGGTTGCTGGACGACACCGCTGTGCTGGCCGGTGACCAGGCCGATGAGCTGCGCACCAAGATCCACGAGAGCCTGCTCAAGGCTCGCGAGACCCTGCAGTTGACCGAAGACTCGCTGCGTGAGCGCAGTCAGGCGGCGATCACTGCCACTGAAGACTACGTACAAGCCAACCCATGGCAGTCGGTCGGTATCGCTGCCGGCGTGGGCTTTTTGATCGGTCTGCTGGCTACAAGGCGCTAACTATCATGTCTATCGGCGAATCCAGCTCATCAACGAGCGCACACTCTTCAGGAACCAGTTCCACCTCCCGACGCCTGGGCGCTGCTGTGCTGGGCTTGCTGCACAGCCATGTGGAATTGTTCGGCATCGAATTGCAGGAGCAAAAGGCCCGCACCGTCAGCCTGTTGCTGTTTGCCGGGCTGGCGCTGGTGTTTGCCCTGCTGTTGCTGGTGGGGCTGTCGACGCTGGTGATGATCCTGGTATGGGACACCGGCTACCGACTGACCGGGATCATCTGTCTCTGCGTGTTCTACAGCCTGGCCGCCGCGTTCTGCGGGGTGCGCTTGAAAGCGGCGGTGTTCGATGAGTCCACGCCCTTCCACGCCACGCTTGAAGAGCTGGCCAATGACCGGGAGCGCCTGCTGCCATGAGCATGACTGAGATCCCGCAAAACACCTCCCGCCGGGAAATGCGCAAGGCCCTGATCCGCCTGCGCATGGAAATGCACCGCCAGGAAATCCGCCATGAGTCCCAGCAACTGATGGCGCCCCTGCAAAAAATGCGCAATATGCGCCACAATTGGCAGGACAGCCTGGGCATCAAGCACGCGCCACTGTGGGGCGTAGCGGCGGTGACGCTGATGGGCTTCTTTACCGGCAAGGGCGCCAAAGGTGGCAGTATCAGCAGCGTGACGCGACTGGTACGGTTAGGTGCCGGGTTGATCCCGCTGATCAAACTGGCTATGCAAGGCGCTTCGCGCAAAAACTGACCTGCGTGAGTCAAAGACCGTAATGACCCGATATGTCCTGGTCATTGCGGTTTTTTGCGCTGCCTGTTAATTGATATCGACACTGGCGACCGTTGGATTCGCTTGCCCCAGCGAGGCCGAACCGGGAAGCTGGACCTGTCATTCACCGTACGGAGAGTACCCGCCTTGGATTGGCCCACCCTGCTGACCCGCGAACGCCTTGGAAAGCCGCTGCACAGCCCGGAAGAACTGGGACGCAGCCCCTTTCACAAGGACCACGATCGCATTATCTTCTCCGGTGCATTCCGGCGCCTGGGGCGCAAGACACAAGTGCACCCGGTATCGAGCAATGACCATATCCACACGCGTCTGACCCACTCGCTGGAAGTCAGTTGCGTCGGGCGTTCCCTCGGCATGCGCGTGGGCGAAACCCTGCGCAGCGCCCTGCCCGACTGGTGCGACCCGAGCGACCTGGGCATGGTGGTGCAATCGGCCTGCCTGGCCCATGACATCGGCAACCCGCCGTTCGGACACTCCGGTGAAGACGCCATTCGCCACTGGTTCCAGCAGGCCGCCGGGCGCGGCTGGCTGGATGACATGACCAGCGCCGAACGCAATGACTTCCTCAACTTCGAAGGCAATGCCCAGGGCTTTCGGGTACTGACCCAGCTTGAATACCATCAGTTCGACGGCGGCACGCGGCTGACCTATGCCACCTTGGGGACTTATCTCAAATACCCCTGGACTGCCCGCCACGCCGACTCACTGGGCTACAAGAAACACAAGTTCGGCTGTTACCAGAGCGAGCTGCCGATTCTTGAGCAGATCGCCCACAAGCTCGGCCTGCCCCAACTGGAAGAGCAACGCTGGGCCCGTCACCCCCTCGTTTACCTGATGGAGGCCGCCGACGACATCTGCTACGCGCTGATTGACCTGGAAGACGGCCTGGAAATGGAGCTGCTGCAGTACGCCGAGGTCGAGTCGCTACTGCTGGACCTGGTCGGCGATGACCTGCCACAAACCTATCGCCAGTTGGGCCCGCTGGACTCGCGGCGCCGCAAACTGGCGATCCTGCGTGGCAAGGCCATCGAACACCTGACCAACGCGGCAGCAAGGGCGTTTGTCGAACAGCAGGACGCCCTGCTCGCCGGCACACTGCCGGGCGACCTGGTCGAGCACATGCACGGCCCGGCAAAACGCTGCGTACTCGATGCCAAGGACATGGCGCGCAAGAAAATCTTCCAGGATAAACGAAAGACGCTGCATGAAATCGGCGCCTACACCACCCTGGAAATCCTGCTGAACGCCTTCTGCGGTGCGGCCCTGGAACAACATGGCGGGCGTACCCCGTCGTTCAAGAACAGGCGCATTCTCGATTTACTGGGCAATAGCGCACCGGACCCGGCCTGGCCATTACATGCTTCGTTCCTGCGGATGATCGACTTCATCGCCGGCATGACCGACAGCTACGCCACAGAAATGGCGCGGGAAATGACCGGGCGCTCCAGCCCTCAATAACAACTCGACCACGCATCCTGTTCCCTGAAGAGAATCGCCCTACGATGGGAACAGAGCGGCCTGATCGAATTCGTACATACACCCGAAGAATAATCACGCACGCTCTTAACGGACCAGCCGAGCAACTCCTCCCCCATCGACGCTTGACTCACTGTGTGTTCTCTATGCCCAGATACCCTCTTCGTATTCTTTTGGTGGAGGATCACCCCTTTCAGCTCCTGGCCACCCAATGCCTGCTCAAAAGCTTCGGTTTCGACCAACTGACGCCCGTGGAAAATGCCGAGCAGGCCATACGCTTGATGAGCCAGTCCGAACACCCCTTCGATCTGATGCTATGTGACCAATGCCTGCCTGACTTGCCCGGGCTTGAACTGGTAGAAATCGCCAGCCGCCAGCGCTTTATAACCAGTGCGATTCTGTTGAGCGGGTTACCCCCGGCGGAACTGATTAATCTGAAGATGCAAGCCTTGCAACGAAATCTCCCGCTTCTTGGCTACTTATCAAAACCATTGAACAAAGATCAACTTGAACACTTGATTGCCTCGACTTTCACTTATCGAATGTAGGAAATTAAACATTTCCACTAGAGAAAACCGACGTGAGGCTAATCGCAAATACCAAGGCGCCATTACATGACGCCATCATGTCCAAAATGCTTACATACACCTCCATCACACCTAGCAACTTGTAGGTGCATGCCTTTTCTAGCGTAGGAACTTTCCTGTTTTGCCTCTACCGCCCTAAGGCTTCATGCTGCCCCCTCACCTTCTGAGCTAATGTGCCCGCTTTATTTGCACCTGCATGGAATGTGATTATGAACTCTGTTTTTATTATCGATGACCACCCGGTTATACGACTCGCCATTCGAATGTTGCTGGAACACGAGGGTTACAAGGTCGTTGGCGAAACAGATAACGGATGCGATGCCATACAGATGGTGCGTGAATGCCTTCCGGACCTGGTGATTCTCGACATCAGCATTCCCAAACTTGATGGCCTTGAAGTCCTCTGCCGCTTCAACGCGATGAACACATCGATGAAGACGCTGGTGCTGACGGCCCAGTGCCCTACGCTCTTTGCGACGCGATGCATGCGTTCGGGCGCCGAGGGGTACGTGTGCAAGGAGGGGGATCTGAGCGAGTTGCTCAGCGCCATTCGCGCAGTGCTATCGGGCTATAACTACTTCCCCAGCCAGGCGCTGAATAGTCCCGGCACCGAAGGCATGGACGCCCAGGAGCTGGAACTCTTCAAAACAGTCAACGACCGCGAACTGATGGTGCTGCAACTGTTTGCACAAGGCCGTACCAACAAGGAAATAGCCAAGGGTATGTTTCTGAGCAATAAAACTGTGAGTACTTATAAAAAGAGGTTAATGCAGAAACTCAAGGCCAAATCCTTGGTAGAACTCATCGAGATGGCAAAACGAAACGCGCTAGTGTGAGAAAGCGGATGCCCAGGCGTATAAAGGACTATCTGATTATATTGAGTGCCGGTTTGTGCTTCAGCACCACTGTGCTCGCGGAGCACCAAACCAGCCCGGAACACTTCACCCTCTTGAGTCGTGCCGGAGCCATTCAACTAGACACTCATTTTGACAAGGCTCAGCGCCAGTGGCTGCAGAACAAACGTGAACTGGTGCTGGGTACCTCCGCACCTGACTACCCGCCTTTCGATCTCACGTCCAGCGGTCATGATTACGAAGGCCTCACCGCTGATTACGCTGGGTTGCTGGCCAAGGCGCTCTCCTTGCCCATCAAAGTCATGCGCTACCCGTCACGCAAGGATGCCATTCGAGCTTTGGAGGCCGGGGACATAGATTTATTGGGCTCCTCCAATGGCTTTGAAGCCGCAACCCCCAATCTCATCCTGTCTGAACCCTACGCCGTGGACCAGCCTGTACTGGTCACCCGCGAGGGAGAAACCCGCAGTCTGAACGAAGGCCTGGAAGGGCTACGCTTGAGCCTTGTCTACCATTACCTGCCCCTCAACGAAGTAGAGAAGCTGTACCCCAATGCGGTCATCCGCGCCTATCCGTCTTATCAGAATGCCTTGAATGCAGTGGCGTTCGACCAGGCGGATGTGTTTCTTGGCGACACCATTTCCACCCATTACATGATCAACAAGGGTTATCTCAAAAATATCCGCATGGCCAACTTCGGCAAGCATGAAGCTTATGGTTTCAGCTTTGCTACGCGCCAAGACAATCGGATCCTCCTGAGCATTGTCGACTCAGTCCTGGCAGCCGTGCCCGTCAACGAACGGGATAGCATCGCCAAACGCTGGAGCGCCGGCAGCGATATCCTGCTGACCGATAAGAAACTGCAACTGACCCAGCGTGAAGAACGCTGGCTCAAAGAGCATCCTGTGGTGAAGGTGATCGTGAACGAAACCTTCGCGCCACTCACCTTCTTTGACGCGGACGGCAATTTTCGCGGGATTACCGCCGACCTCCTGGAGCTGATACGCCTGCGAACCGGCCTGCGTTTCTCGATCGAGCGCGGACGTGACGTCAATGCAATGATCGAGCAAGTCACCAGCCAGAAAGTCGATATGATCGGCGCTATCGTCCCGAGCAACGAAAGAGACTCGCAGCTCAATTTCAGCCGCCCTTACCTTGAAAATTCCTACGTACTGCTGACGCGCAAAGAGCCCGGCGCGCCCTCGAATATGGAGCAAATGGCCGGCAAGCGCCTGGCGATAACCCAAGGCAATCCCCTGGCCGCGAGCTTGAGCACGGACTTCCCACAGATTCACCTGGTGGAAACCAGCGATACGTTCCGGGCGGCGGAATTGCTCGCCCAGGGGCAAGTGGACGGTGCCGTGAACACTCTGGTCATCGCCAACTACTTCCTGTCTTCCCAGGTTTTCCAGGACAGGCTGCAAATCAGCGCCAGCATCGGCACGACCCCCGCCACATTCACCTTGGCCACATCGCGCCAAGCCACGGAATTGAGTTCAATCCTCGACAAGGCGCTGCTCAGCATCGCCCCGGATGAAATGGGCGTGATCAACAGCCGCTGGCGTGGCTACACCGCCGCGTCCGACAGCTACTGGCGCAACTACCACCAACTGATAGCGCGGATCATCATCGGCACCGGGCTCCTGCTGTTGATCTCCTTGACCTGGAACGCCTACATGCGCCGCCAGATCAAGCACCGCAAAATGGCCGAGCGCGCCCTCAATGATCAGTTCGAATTCATGCGCGCACTGGTCAATGAGACGCCACACCCGATCTACGTGCGCGACCGCAATGGCCTTCTGCAGACCTGCAACGACAGCTACCTGCAGGTATTCGGTGTGAAGCGCGAAGACGTGATCGGCAAAAGCGTGACCCAGATGAGCATGGCCCTGGAGTCGGAGGCGGCGCAATACCACGCGGACTATCAGCGCGTGGTGGCCGAGGGGAACCCACTGATCCTGGACCGCAGCCTGCATATCCATAAGAAGAAACTGACCATCTACCACTGGATCCTGCCCTACCGGGACTCCACCGGCGAGGTTCAGGGCATCATCGGTGGCTGGATCGACATCAGTGACCGGCGCCAGTTATTCGATGAGCTACGAGCCGCCAAGGAGCGCGCCGACGAGGCCAATCGCGCCAAAAGTACGTTCCTTGCCACCATGAGCCATGAGATCCGCACGCCGATGAATGCGGTGATCGGCATGCTCGAACTGACGCTCAAGCGCGCCGACCAAGGGCACCTTGATCGCCCGGCGATTGAAGTGGCATACAACTCGGCCAAGGACCTGCTGGAATTGATCGGCGATATCCTCGATATCGCGCGTATTGAGTCCGGTCGTCTCAGCCTGGCCCCGGAGCGCGTCAACCTGCGGGAGGTAATCGAGTCGGTCGTGCGCGTCTTCGATGGCCTTGCACGCCAGAAAACCCTGAGCCTGTTGCTGGAGTTCAAGCCCGACCTCAATGACATCGAGGTGCTGATAGACCCCCTGCGCTTCAAGCAAGTGCTCTCGAACCTCGTCAGCAACGCGATCAAATTCACCGAACTCGGACAGGTGAAAATCAAAGTAGAAATACAGCCTACCCAGGCGCCGGAGCAGGTCGAGTTGAAGCTCGTCGTGGAGGACACCGGCATCGGCATCAACAGGGAAGACCAGTTGCGCCTGTTCGAACCCTTTGCCCAAGCCGACAACTCTGGTCACCTGGCCAGGAGCGGTGCGGGGTTGGGACTGGTCATCTGCCGCAGCCTGTGCGAAATGATGGGCGGTCAATTAAGCCTCAGTAGCGTGCCCCTGGTAGGCACCCAAGTGCACGTCAACCTCAGGATGCCGCGCCTGAGCCCGGTCCAGGCGCTGGGAGAGCACACGCCTGAGACGCCGGCCCGCACACCCGTGCTGAACGTGCTGGTGGTCGACGATCACCCGGCGAACCGCCTGCTGATGTGCCAGCAACTGGGCTACCTGGGCCATCAATTCACCGCCGCCGAGCACGGCGCAGCCGGATTCCAGGCCTGGCGCCAGGAACGTTTCGACCTGGTGATCGCCGACTGCAACATGCCTATCATGAATGGCTACGAGCTGAGCCGTTCAATCCGCGAATACGAGCAACGGGAACAATTACCTGCCTGTGTGGTGCTGGGTTTTACCGCCAATGCCCAGCCGGAGGAAAGGCTACGGTGCGTGCAGGCCGGCATGGATGACTGCCTGTTCAAACCCATCAGCCTGACCGTGCTGGAGCGGCAGTTGGCGCAGATCGCCCCTCAACCGGCAAGCACACGACTGGACCTGGGGTGCCTGGAGGCCCTGACCGGCGGCGATCCGCAATTGAGTCGACGCTTGCTGGAAGAGCTGTTGAGCAGCAGCCGTCAAGACCGCCAGGCACTCATGGACCTGCTGAGCGGTAAAGCCTCGCTGACGGACATCATTGAGCAGGCCCACAAAATCAAGGGAGCTGCCCGTATCGTTCAAGCCACTTCGCTGGCCGGGCAATGCGAAGCACTGGAACAAGCCTGCTCGCGCAATGAGCATTGGGCTGCGATCGAAACCGGTATCAAGGCCCTGGAAAAACTCATGCTGGAACTGGAGAGGGTCCTGCAAATTCAACTGGATGACCTGGACAGTCTGTAAGCGCCTGAACGCTGTAGGAGCGAGCAAACTCTCGCTCCTACAGAACACGGCATCAGCGCGCTTGTCTCAGCAATCGGTCAACCGCAGGAAGATGGCTGCCAGCTGTTCAATCCCCACTTGGTCCTGAGGTGTAAAACGGCCCGGCAACGGGCTATCGAGGTCGAGGACGCCGACCAGTTGACCGTCCTTGACCAACGGCACCACCAATTCGCTGTTGGAAGCGCTGTCACAGGCGATATGCCCCGGGAAAGCATGCACATCCTCCACGCGCTGGGTTTGCCGTGATGCCGCCGCCGCGCCACACACCCCGCGTCCGAAGGGAATTCGCACACAAGCGATCTGGCCCTGGAATGGCCCAAGCACCAGTTCGTCATTGCGATTGAGGTAGAAGCCTGCCCAATTCAAGTCATCCAACTGATTGAACAGGAACGCGGAAAACTGCGCACTGTTGGCAATAAAGTCCCGCTCATCGGCGAGCAACGACTCAAGCTGCGCGCACAGCATGGCATAGCCATCTAGGCCGGTACCGGCCTGTTGTAAATCGATCATGGTTGACGTTCCAGCAATTTAAGACCCACCCAGTAACGGGCGAACTGATAGGCACAGCGGCCATTGCGGTTGCCGCGGCCGGTAGCCCAACGCACCGCCAGCACATCGAGTTGTTCGTCGCGCTGCCACTGCAAGCCAGCCTTGCCGGCCAACTCGCCGATCCAATGTTCCACCACATCCAGGAAGTGCTCCTGGGTGAATGGGTAGAACGATAGCCACAAGCCAAAACGGTCCGACAAGGCAATCTTGTCTTCTACCGCCTCACTCGGGTGCAACTCGCCATCCACGCGTTTCCAATTGTCATTGTCGCTCTGGTTTTCCGGCACCAGGTGGCGACGGTTGGATGTGGCGTACAGCAGCACGTTTTCCGGCGCCTGCTCAAGGGAACCGTCGAGCACGCTCTTGAGCACACGATAGTCGCCTTCGCCGGCTTCGAACGACAGATCATCGCAAAACAAAATAAACCGCTGTGGTAGCTTGACCAACTGCTCGACCACCCGTGGCAGGTCGGCCAGGTGGTCTCGCTCGATTTCGATCAAACGCAAGCCCGCCTTGGCATGCTGGGCGAGCAAGGCGCGTACCATGGAGGATTTTCCGGTGCCGCGCGACCCCCACAACAACGCATGATTGGCGGGCAAGCCATCGAGGAACTGCTGGGTATTACGCGCCAGTTGTTCACGTTGCTTGTCGACGCCGATCAGGTCCGACAGGCGCATGTCCAGGCTCACTTGCAGCGGCAACAGAAAGCCACTGCGCCCTTCGCGCTGCCAACGGGCGGCCAGGCATTGATCCCAGTCGATGGCCTCGCGCAGGGCGGGCAACAAGGGTTCCAGGCGCGCGAGTACCGCATCGGCCCGCTCAAGGAAGGCATTCAATCGAGAATCCATGACTATTCCTCTGGCAAGTTCTTGTAAAAGATGGCGTATTAGCAACCCTGCGACACACCGCATGAGGCTGCATTAAAACAACGATTCATGCCGGGCGAGCCAGAGCTTGTGGATGTTCAGCTATGCTTGCCGGGCGAAGGGAAACGTGAAGTGGTTCAACACTCGATGGATATCAAGTTCGCCCACCGCTTGTCTTATAAACAAGCCAGATTGACTGTGCTGGTCGGTTTCGTCTTGGGAACCTTGCTCAGCCTGATCCAAATCGGCATTGATTATGCCAGTGAAGACGCATCCATCAACCGTGAAATACGCTCACTGATCGAAATCAGTCATAACCCCGCCTCCCGCATCGCCTACAACATCGATGCCGAACTCGCCCAGGAGCTGGCCCTGGGGCTGCTGCACTCCCCAGCCATCACCCGGGCGCAGTTGATCGACAATAATGGCGTGGTCCTGGCCGACGTCGATCGTCCGCGCAAGGAAAGCAACTACCGGCCCATCAGTGATTTTTTGTTCAGCGCCAACCGTCAATTCGAGGACCGACTGTACCTCGGCCATATGCCGGACGAATCACTTGGCGTGCTGCGCCTTGACGTCGATACCTACGCCTTCGGCAGCCGCTTCCTGCACCGTGCCGAGATTACCCTGCTTAATGGATTTGTCCGCAGCCTGCTCCTGACCGGAATTCTGTTGGGCTTGTTCTACGTGATGCTGACCCAGCCGCTGGTGCGCATTATCCGAGAGCTGAGTGCACGCAAACAGGCGCGCCTGGATTGCCCACCGGGACACGAACATGACGAAATCGGTGTGCTGGTCAATGTCGCCAACCTGCAATTCGAAAACATGGAGACCGAAATCCAGCAACGGCGGCACGCCGAGGACCGCCTGACGGAATACTTGGGCCAGCTGGAAAATATTGTTTCTGCGCGCACCCTTGAACTCAAGGCCAGCAACCAACGCTTGAGCCGATCCAACGATGAACTGGAAGCGGCGAAGACAACTGCACTGGCCATGGCCCAGGCAAGGGCGGCCTTCCTGGCCAATATGAGCCATGAAATCCGCACACCGCTCAATGGACTGCTGGGGATGATTGCGTTGTCGCTGGACAGCCCGCTGAACGCCGAGCAACGACAGCAATTATCCATCGCCCATGATTCAGGCAAAGTACTGGTCGAATTACTCAACGATATCCTCGACCTGTCCAAATTCGACGCCGGCCAGCTGGAACTGGAACATATCCCGTTCGACCTGGGCTCGCTGGTGGAAGACACCGCCAACCTGCTGTCGCAAAACGCGGCGCCGAGCGTGGAGCTGACTTGCCTGATCGATCCACAGTTTCCCGCCCAGGTTATCGGCGACCCGACTCGTGTGCGGCAAATCGTCAGTAACCTGCTGTCCAATGCCCTGAAGTTCACCCGCTTCGGACGCGTCGATGTACGCCTGCGTGCCGTGGAGGGCCGGGTCAACATTGAAGTATGTGACACCGGCATCGGCATCGCCCAGGATGCCCAGGCGAAGATCTTCCAGCCGTTCACCCAGGCCGGTGCCGGCATCACTCGCCAATTTGGCGGCACAGGGTTGGGGCTGGCGTTGACCCGTAACCTGTGCGAAGCCATGCAAGGACGCTTGAGCATCAGCTCGGAGGTGGGCTTTGGCAGCCAGTTCTGCGCCGATCTGCCGCTGCCCACGCATCTACCTGCCACGCGCCACAGCCCACTCACAGGTGACGTGATTGCCATCACCCACGCCGGCGGCGGCTTGACGGAGTTGCTCACCACTCTGCTGCCTTCCTGGGGGCTGACGCCACGCTGTTATTCCCAGGACGATGACTTGAGCGCACTGGCCCCCGACCTGTTGATCACCGATTGTCCGGAGTGCCTGTTTCGCTTGCGCCCTGGGATCCGCGCCCCGATCTTGCTGATCACTGCCTACGGCAACTTCATGCCTGGCGAAGAGGTAGCGGCCCTGGCACCGCTGCAGCAACAAGCACGACCATTGAGCCGCAATGCGCTTTACCAGATCCTGCAACGCAACCTGCGCAGCGACGTAGAACTGATCCTCGATCCGATTCAGATGGAGTCCGCACCGCTTGCTCACCGGGCACGTATCCTGTTGGTTGAGGACAACCCGGTCAATCAACTGGTGGCCAAGGGTATGCTCAGCAAGCTGGGATGTGAGGTCATCGTGGCCGCCCATGGGGGCGAAGCCTTGACGATGCTTGAGGACCAGCGCTTCGACATGGTGCTGATGGACTGCAACATGCCGGTGATGGATGGCTACGAAGCCAGCCGACAGATTCGCCGCAGCGGGCGCTGGCCGGACCTGCCCATCGTCGCCTTGACCGCCAACGCCCTGTCCGAAGAGCGCGAGCGCTGCCGGGCGGCGGGCATGAACGACTACTTGGCCAAGCCGTTTCGCCGCGAAGAACTCCATGCCCTGTTGGAGCTATGGGTACCGACGATCTCAAGTCTCTGATCTGCCTGCGCACTGCATCTCACTTGAGCAGGGCTTCGATCGCCTGGGTCAAGTCCTGGGGCTTGGTCGTCGGCGCAAAACGCTTGACCTGCTTGCCATCACGGCCGATGAGAAACTTGGTGAAGTTCCACTTGATGTTCTTGGAACCCAGCAGCCCCGGGGCCTGTTTTTTCAACTGCACGAACAGAGGGTGGGCATCGCTGCCATTGACATCGATCTTCTTGAACAGCGGAAAACTGACACCGAAGTTCAGCT
Source organism: Pseudomonas sp. Root569 (assembly GCF_001427465.1). Taxonomy (NCBI): domain Bacteria; kingdom Pseudomonadati; phylum Pseudomonadota; class Gammaproteobacteria; order Pseudomonadales; family Pseudomonadaceae; genus Pseudomonas; species Pseudomonas sp. Root569. Next base: position 39,243 of record NZ_LMGQ01000013.1, read on the forward strand.
CACAGAACTCGGATATCGCGTCTTCGTTGCCCGGTTCCTGCTTGCCAAACTGATTGCAGGGAAAGCCGAGCACCACCAGGCCTTGATCCTTATAGTGCTGCCAGAGTTGCTCCAGGCCCTTGTATTGTGGCGTGAAGCCGCATTTGCTGGCGGTGTTGACCACCAGAATGGCCTTGCCGGCGAAGTCGGCCAAGGTCTTTTGCTCGCCCTTGATAGTGGTGCAAGGGATGCTCAGCAGGGATTCGCTCATGGCAGAGCCTCAAGTCAGGGGAAGAAGTTGTAGGAGCGAACTTGTTCGCTCCTACAGTGATCCGTGTAGGCCTGTTTACAGCTTCAAGCCTAGCGCGGCACCAGGTCCAGGCACACCGAGTTGATGCAATAGCGCAGCCCGGTTGGCGGCGGGCCGTCCGGGAACACATGCCCCAGGTGCGCGTCGCACTTGGCGCAGGTGACCTCGGTACGGATCATGCCGTGGCTGACGTCGCGGATCTCAATCATCGCGCTGTCAGCAATCGGCTCGTAGAAGCTGGGCCAGCCGCAGCCGGAGTCAAACTTGGCGCTGGAATCGAACAGTGGCTCGTTGCAGCAGATGCAGTGGTAAACGCCATCGGTCTTGGTGGCATTGTACTTGCCGCTGAACGGTCGCTCGGTGCCCTTGAGGCGGCACACGTTGTACTGTTCGGGATCAAGCATGGCTTTCCATTCATCAACGGTTTTCTGCAACTTTTCCATTGGTACACCTCGGCAACTGAAAAACCCTGATCTGTGTCTTTTCCATGGATCAGGCGGCACGTATGATTGCGCCTCTTCAAAACGCCAGTCTGGCACCCGCGCCTCCGGCATTCAAACGTATTTATGGGTGCGAACCGCGCAGGATTCACCCCAGGGTAGTGCCCGCGCCGTCTGGATCGTTCATTTTCAGGATCACATCGCCATGCAGGTCAGCAAATCGAACAAGCTCGCCAACGTCTGCTACGACATTCGCGGCCCGGTGCTCAAGCACGCCAAGCGCCTGGAAGAGGAAGGTCATCGCATCCTCAAGCTGAACATTGGCAACCCGGCGCCGTTTGGTTTCGAAGCGCCGGACGAAATCCTCCAGGATGTGATTCGCAACCTGCCGACTGCCCAGGGCTACAGTGATTCCAAGGGCCTGTTCAGTGCGCGCAAGGCGGTGATGCAGTACTACCAGCAAAAGCAGGTTGAAGGTGTCGGTATCGAGGACATCTACCTGGGCAATGGCGTGTCCGAGCTGATCGTGATGTCGATGCAGGCGCTGCTCAACAATGGCGACGAAGTGCTGGTGCCGGCACCGGATTACCCACTGTGGACCGCCGCCGTGACCTTGGCTGGCGGCAACCCGGTGCACTACCTGTGTGACGAGGGTGCCGACTGGTTTCCGGACCTGGCCGACATCAAGGCCAAGATCACCCCGAACACCAAGGCCCTGGTGATCATCAACCCGAACAACCCCACCGGCGCGGTGTACTCCAGGGAAGTGCTGCTGGGCATGCTCGAACTCGCACGCCAGCACAACCTGGTGGTGTTCTCAGACGAGATCTACGACAAGATCCTCTACGATGACGCCGTGCATATATGCACCGCATCCCTGGCCCCGGACCTGTTGTGCCTGACCTTCAATGGCCTGTCCAAGTCCTACCGCGTGGCGGGTTTCCGCTCCGGCTGGATCGCCATCTCCGGCCCCAAGCACAACGCCCAGAGCTATATCGAAGGCATAGACATGCTGGCCAACATGCGCCTGTGCGCCAACGTACCGAGCCAACACGCCATCCAGACCGCCCTCGGTGGCTACCAGAGCATCAACGACCTGATCCTGCCCCAGGGGCGCCTGCTGGAGCAGCGCAATCGCACCTGGGAGCTGCTCAACGCTATTCCCGGCGTCAGCTGCGTGAAGCCCATGGGCGCGTTGTATGCGTTTCCGCGGATCGACCCGAAAGTGTGCCCGATCCTCAACGACGAAAAGTTCGTGCTCGACCTGCTGCTGTCGGAAAAGCTGCTCGTGGTCCAGGGCACCGCGTTCAACTGGCCGTGGCCGGATCACTTCCGCGTGGTGACGTTGCCTCGAGTGGATGACCTGGAGATGGCGATTGGTCGCATCGGCAACTTCCTCAAGTCCTATCGCCAGTAAGGGAATTGACCCTGTGCGGCCCGCTTCGGGTCGTACAGCGATTATCTGCAACACTTCTTTGTCGCTTACGTGTTGTGGTATTTCACTTCCCCCCCGCCCGAGGCGTACCCCCTATAATCACGGGGCGGCAAGGCAAACTAGTGTGGGTCATGGCTTACAATACAGGTCGGAAAATCCCTTCAAGCCACTACATTCAAGCTGTAGGACACAGTTTGAAATAGTCGCTCGGTTGAATCACCCCATGCCGCACCTTATATACCCCGCAGTACGCGACATATTAAGCATGAGGAGAACCCTACAACCATGATGCGCATCCTGCTGTTCTTGGCCACTAACCTGGCGGTCGTGCTGATTGCCAGCATCACCCTGAGCCTTTTCGGCTTCAACGGGTTCATGGCGGCCAACGGGGTTGACCTGAACCTCAATCAGCTGCTGGTCTTCTGTGCGGTCTTTGGTTTCGCCGGCTCACTGTTTTCGCTGTTCATCTCCAAATGGATGGCGAAGATGAGTACCAGCACCCAGGTCATCACCCAGCCACGCACCCGGCATGAGCAATGGTTGCTGCAGACCGTCGAGCAGCTGTCCCGCGAAGCGGGTATCAAGATGCCCGAGGTCGGGATCTTCCCGGCCTATGAAGCCAATGCCTTTGCCACTGGCTGGAACAAGAACGACGCGCTCGTTGCCGTCAGCCAGGGCATGCTCGAACGCTTCTCGTATGACGAGGTGAAAGCCGTACTGGCTCACGAGATCGGCCACGTAGCCAACGGCGACATGGTGACACTGGCGCTGGTTCAAGGCGTGGTGAACACCTTCGTGATGTTCTTCGCGCGCATCATCGGCAACTTTGTCGACAAGGTAATTTTCAAGAACGAAGAAGGCCGTGGCATCGCCTACTTCGTGGCGACTATCTTCGCTGAACTGGTACTGGGCTTCCTGGCCAGCGCAATCACCATGTGGTTCTCGCGCAAACGCGAGTTCCGCGCAGACGAAGCCGGTGCCCGCCTGGCCGGCACCGGGGCGATGATCGCAGCGCTGCAACACTTGCGCTCCGAACAGGGGCTACCGGTGCACATGCCGGACAGCCTGACCGCCTTTGGCATCAACGGTGGCATCAAGCAGGGCATGGCTCGCCTGTTCATGAGCCACCCGCCGCTGGAAGAGCGGATCGACGCACTGCGTCGTCGGGGCTGATAACCCGGCAACACGAAAAAGGGGCGATTGAATCGCCCCTTTTTCGTGGCCGCGATTTACCTCTTGGTCAGCCGATAAACGCGCTCCTCAAGGCGGGCGACGCCGTCCGCCATGAATTTGCGGCTCTGACTCAGAATGTCCAGCTCTTGCAGCGTGACAACGTTCCAGTGCGGCCCCAGCAGCGACTGCACTTCCTCATCCGGGACAGAAAAAGGCGGGCCAGCCCTTTGCGCCTGGTCGTAGTCGACAGCGATCAGCAGGCCCTCACAGCCACGGGCCAGCAGGCTGTCGAGATGCTCGGTGTATTGCGGCCGCATCTGCTGTGGCAAGGCAATCAGTGCCGCACGATCATACAGCGCCTTGCAGTCGGCCACGGCCCCAGCGTCTAGGGCGAAGAAATCACCGCACCACACTTCGATCAGGCCCGCCTGATACACCTTGAACGCGCCTCTTTGATCGACTTGCGGCGTGAGCGCCCGCTCGCTGAAGAACGCCTTCACCGCCTGCTCCGACACCTCCACGCCCATCACACGATGCCCGCGCCCCGCCAGCCACATCATGTCCAGGCTTTTGCCGCACAATGGCACGAAGACCTTCGAGCCCCCGGCCACGGCCAACGTTGACCAATACTGCTGCAAGTAGGGATTAACCTCGACCTGATGAAAACCGATCTGATTGGTGGCCCAGCGTTCCTGCCAAAATTTTGCGTCCATGCACCCTCCTGATAAATCGATCAAAAGACACTAAAACTTATATTAGATCTAGATAAACATTCTGATTAAAGATAGCTCGATATTAACCTTCAGGACGCTTCCTATGCTCCCCAGCCTGTTCATCTCCCACGGCTCACCCATGCTGGCGCTGCAACCCGGTGCCAGCGGCCCTGCATTGCAGCGTCTGGCGGCCGAGCTGCCACGACCGAAGGCGATCGTGGTGGTATCGGCGCACTGGGAAAGCCAGGAACTGCTGGTCAGTGGCGGCGCCGCGCCCGAAACCTGGCATGACTTTGGCGGCTTTCCTCGCGAACTGTTTGCCGTGCAATACCCTGCGCCGGGTGACCCACAATTGGCGAGCGAGATTGTCGAGCTGCTGCAAGCAGACGGCCTGGACGCACACATCGATAACCAACGCCCCTTCGACCATGGCACCTGGGTACCCCTGTCGCTGATGTATCCAGCGGCCGACATTCCGGTGGTGCAAGTCTCGTTGCCCAGCCGCATGGGCCCTGCCCTGCAAACCCGGGTCGGGCATGCCCTTCGCAGCCTGCGCGAGCGAGGGGTGCTGTTGATCGGTTCCGGCAGCATCACCCACAACCTCGGTGAGCTGGACTGGCGCGCCGGGCCGGAGACGATCACACCGTGGGCGCGAGAGTTTCGCGACTGGGTGGTAGACAAACTTGCGACCGATAACGAAGCCGCCCTGCATGACTATCGCCGCCAGGCGCCCCATGCCGTGCGCAGCCATCCCAGCGATGAGCATTTATTGCCGCTGTATTTTGCCCGGGGGGCAGGCGGGCAATTTGGTTTGGCTCATCAGGGGTTCACGATGGGGGCATTGGGCATGGACATCTATCGCTTCGGCTGACTGAGACCAGTAATTCAAGGCAAAAAAAAATCCCCGAACCAGTCGGGGATTTTTTATTTGCGATCAATCAGCCAAAGGGCGGATCAATCTTCGCGGTAGCGACGCAGCTTGAGCTGCTTACCGGCAACGCGAGTGTCTTTCAACTTGGCCAGCAGTTTTTCCAGGCCGTCTTCCGGCAGCTCCACCAGGGAGAAGCTGTCACGCACCTGAATGCGACCGATGGCTTCACGCGCCAGGCCACCCTCATTGAGGATAGCGCCCAGCAGGTTCTTGGCAGCGATACCATCACGCGCACCCAGCGCGGTACGGCAACGTGCACGGCCTTCAGCCAATGGCACCGGAGCGCGACGCTCACGATCACCACGGTCCGGACGGTCGCCGGAACGCTCTGGACGATCACCGCGTGGCGCGCTGTTCGGCACCAGTGGGCGCTCTTTCTCGATGGCGGCCAGGGTCAGGGCCTGACCGTTGGTGGCTTTGCGCAGCAGGGCTGCAGCCAGGGCACGTGGGGTGCAACCGATATCGGCGGTCAGGCGGTCCAGCAGGTCGCCGTGGGTCGATTCAGCGTCAGCCACCAGGGGTGCCAGGCTGTTGGTCAGTTTCTTGATGCGGGCATCGAGAACGGCCTGGGCATCCGGCAGGCGGACCTCGGCAACTTTCTGACCGGTTACACGCTCGATCACTTGCAGCATGCGGCGCTCACGTGGAGTCACCAACAACAGTGCACGACCTTCGCGACCCGCACGGCCGGTACGGCCGATACGGTGAACGTAGGACTCTGGATCGTACGGCATGTCAACGTTGAACACGTGGGTGATACGTGGAACGTCGAGGCCACGGGCAGCAACGTCGGTCGCCACAACGATGTCCAGGCGGCCATCCTTGAGGGAGTCGATCACACGCTCACGCTGGTTCTGGGCAATGTCACCGTTCAGCGCAGCGGCCTTGTAGCCTTTGGCTTCCAGGGCACTGGCCAGGTCCAGGGTCGCTTGCTTGGTGCGCACGAACATGATCAGGGCGTCGAAGTCTTCGACTTCCAGCAGGCTCAATACAGCCGAGGTCTTCTGGTCAGCGTGAACCAACAGGTGAGCCTGTTCGATCGCGGTAACGGTCTGGGTCTTGGTCTGGATCTTCACGTGTTGCGGATCGCGCAGATGGCGCTCGGCAATGGCACGGATCGACTGCGGCAAGGTGGCCGAGAACAGTACGGTCTGACGGGTTGGAGGCAGCGCCTTGAAGATGACTTCCAGGTCATCCATGAAGCCCAGCTTCAACATTTCGTCGGCTTCGTCCAGAACCAGGTGATTCACGGTCGACAGCACTTTCTCGTCACGACGCAGGTGGTCGCACAGGCGGCCAGGGGTGGCGACAACGATCTGTGCGCCATTGCGGATGGCTTTCAGTTGTGGGCCCATAGGCGCGCCGCCGTAAACGGCCACAACGGTAACGCCCGGCATTTGCTTGGCGTAGGTTTCGAAAGCGGTTGCTACTTGCAGCGCCAACTCACGGGTTGGCGCCAGGATCAGGGCTTGCGGCTCGCGCTTGGCAGGATCGATGCAGTGCAGGATAGGCAGGGCGAACGCGGCGGTTTTACCGGTACCGGTTTGCGCCTGGCCAATCATGTCTTGGCCGGCCATGATGATCGGGATCGATTGCTGCTGAATAGCCGAAGGTTCTTCGTAGCCAGTCGCGATGACGGCAGCGAGAATGTTCGGGTTAAGATTAAAAGCGGCGAAGCCGCCGGTTTCCTGGGTCATGGGTCTGCCTCTAAGTGCATCCGCAAAGACCCATGCTCCAAAGCTGCGCATGCCGTGTTGAGACTCAAGAGTCGCCCTGGCTGCTTTGTCGGCGGGGATTTGCGAAAACGAATGAATGAAAAAGATTCGTCAAGGAAGAGTCCGCTGTGCGGACGTGCAGCCGAAGCTGACTTCGGGGAATTGCGCTACCTAAACGCGGCCCGGTTAAAGGCCGGCGCGCACTATACCGGAAATAGCTGAAAAAGGGAGCTTTTTTTATCGCCAGGCACCGATAAACCGCGCTGCGTCACGGTTTTTGCAGATCTTGGCGCCAGGGTCTATTTTTCAAAAGCCCGGTCCTGTTGGTGATGACGCTTAAACGGTTCACCTTCCATTGGTCTGAAACCTTTCCCCGCCCGAGGGCAAACCCGATGAATCAAGCCAGCAGCAGCCGTGTCAGCCGTGAACTGCAGGGCCACGTCCTGCTTTTAGGCCTGGATCGAGTCGACAAGCGCAATGCCTTTGACCTGGACTTGCTCAATGAGCTGAGCCTGGCTTATGGCGAATTTGATCGGCATAACGAAGCACGGGTGGCCGTAGTATTTGCCCACGGCGACCATTTCACCGCCGGTCTGGATCTGGCCAACGTCAGCGGCGTGATGGCTGGAGGCTGGCAACCGCCGCTGGGAGGTTGCGACCCATGGGGCGTTTTTGCAGGCCACAGGGTCAGTAAACCGGTGATCGTCGCCGCCCAGGGCTACTGCCTGACCATCGGTATCGAGTTGATGCTCGCTGCGGATATCAATCTGTGCGCGAGTAATACCCGCTTTGCGCAGATGGAAGTGCAACGTGGGATTTTTCCGTTTGGCGGCGCCACATTGCGTTTTCATCAGGTCGCCGGCTGGGGCAATGCAATGCGCTGGCTGCTCACTGGCGACGAGTTCGATGCCCATGAAGCCTTGCGCCTGGGCCTGGTGCAGGAAGTGATGGCCAGTGAGGACCTGCTGCCCCGCGCCATCGAGCTGGCCAACCGAATCGCCCGCCAGGCGCCGCTCGGCGTGCAAGCGACGTTGATGTCGGCCCGCCAGGCACGCATGGAGGGCGAAGCCGCCGCCGCCGCCGCGTTGCCGCCGATGGTGGATAAACTGCTTAACAGCGAAGACGCCCGGGAAGGTGTGCGGGCAATGGTGGAGAAGCGGCCGGGGGTGTTCAAGGGCATTTGAGTTACCCACGGATTCAAGCCTGCGTTCGGCCAGCGTGTTTGACGGGGCGCCTGAGATCAAGATCAAAAACCAGAGCAACAGCAACAGCGCAAGAGCAAGCAGTTGTGTAGATACCCATGCCCCGATGGCGCCAGAGCAGACAACTAGGTTGCCGGCCGAATAACCTTGATCAATGGCTGCAACGAGTAACCCAACCGCGGCGCCAAGGCTTCGGCACGAGCCGAAAGCGCCTCCAGGTTCAACTCCTGATCCAACTCCAAAGGCACCAACAGAATCACATTGCCCTCCTTCACGGGCAGCTCCCAATAGTGCCGGTGATACAACCCACGCAGCAACGCCGCGCCCAACGGTTTGCCATCATCGGTGGCCCACTGATTGATCACCAGCCAGCCGCCGGGGTTGAGTTTCTTCTGGCAGTTTTCCAGGAAGGTCCAGGCCAAGTGGCCCACACCCGGGCCGACATCGGTATACAGGTCGACGAAAATCAGGTCGGCCGGCTCGGCGGTGTCGAGCAACTGCAGCGCGTCACCGATGCGAATGTACAGGCGCGGGTCGTCGTCCAGCCCCAGATATTCAATCGCCAGGCGCGGTACGTCAGGACGTAGCTCAATGGCCTCGACATCTTCCAGTGCCAGGAACTTGAGGCACGCCTGGGTCAGCGTGCCGGCCCCCAGGCCAAGGAACAACGCGCTCTCAGGTTGCTCATGGCACAACGCACCGATCAACATGGCGCGGGTGTAGTCGTACTCCAGCCAGCTCGGGTCGGCAGTGAACACGCAGCTTTGCTCAATGGCGTCGCCAAACTCGAGAAACCGGTAATCGGCCACTTCAAGCACACGGATCATGCCGAAATCATCATGGACTTCGGCCAGCAGGCGCTCGACACGCTCCTCGGTCATCACTACTCCTAAAGGGTTTACCGCACGACAAAGGCGCGATTGTCGGCCAGCGGCCGCAGCAGGTCACGCACTAATTGCTGCTAACATTAGTGCCCTAACAGCCACCCATCACACGAGTTCACGATGAGCCAACCCTGGAGCCCCGATAGCTGGCGTACCTTGCCGATCCAGCAACAACCCCAGTACCCGGACGCTGCGCACTTGCTGCAAGTGGAGCAGAGCCTGGCCAGCTACCCGCCGTTGGTGTTCGCCGGGGAAGCCCGTGAGCTGCGCCGTCAGTTTTCCGAGGTGACCCAGGGGCGCGCATTCCTGCTGCAAGGCGGCGATTGCGCCGAAAGCTTTGCCGAGTTTTCCGCCGCGAAAATCCGCGACACCTTCAAGGTGCTGCTGCAGATGGCCATTGTTATGACCTTCGCCGCCGGTTGCCCGGTGGTGAAAGTCGGACGCATGGCCGGCCAATTCGCCAAGCCACGGTCGGCCAATGATGAAACCATTGACGGCATCACCCTGCCCGCCTACCGCGGCGACATCGTCAACGGCATCGGTTTCGACGAAAAAAGCCGCGTGCCGGACCCGGACCGCCTGCTGCAGTCCTACCACCAGTCCACCGCAACCCTCAACCTGCTGCGCGCGTTTGCCCAGGGCGGTTTTGCCGACCTGCACCAGGTGCACAAGTGGAACCTGGACTTTATCGCCAACTCCGCCCTGGCCGAGAAGTACAGCCAACTGGCCGACCGCATCGACGAGACCCTGGCCTTCATGCGCGCCTGCGGCATGGACAGCTCGCCACAATTGCGCGAAACCAGCTTCTTCACTGCCCACGAAGCATTGCTGCTCAACTTTGAACAAGCCTTCGTGCGCCGCGACAGCCTGACCAACGACTACTACGATTGCTCGGCCCATATGCTCTGGATCGGCGACCGCACTCGCCAACTGGACGGCGCCCATGTCGAGTTCCTGCGTGGCGTGAACAACCCGATCGGCGTGAAGGTCGGGCCGAGCATGAACCCGGATGACCTGATCCGCCTGATTGACATCCTGAACCCGGACAACGACCCTGGCCGCCTCAACCTGATCGCCCGCATGGGCGCAGGCAAGGTCGGCGACCACTTGCCCAACCTGATTCGCGCCGTGCAGCGCGAGGGCAAGCAGGTGCTGTGGAGCTCCGACCCAATGCATGGCAACACCATCAAGGCCAGCAGCGGCTACAAGACCCGCGACTTTGCGCAGATCCTCGGCGAAGTGAAAGAGTTCTTCCAGGTGCACCAGGCCGAAGGCAGCTATGCGGGCGGGATTCATATCGAGATGACCGGACAGAACGTCACCGAATGCATCGGCGGCGCACGGCCGATCACCGAAGACGGCCTCTCGGACCGTTATCACACCCATTGCGACCCGCGGATGAACGCCGATCAGTCGCTGGAGCTGGCGTTCCTGATTGCCGAGACCTTGAAGCAGGTCAAAAGGTAGGAGCAAGCTTGCTCGCGAAGGCCGTTAACGATGACGCGAAACGTCGGATTAACGAGGCACCCTTGAGTTTTTCGCGAGCCAGCTCGCTCCTACACCAGGGCCGCCCTTAACCGGGCGGCACTGGGGCGCTGGCAATTGAGCTGAACCTGCTCCAGCCCCAGCCAATTGGCCATCTGGCGCAGGTTCAAGGCCAGCGCCGACATGCCTGCGTCATCCAGGCCCGTCTCCTCCTCATGCACCGCATGCACCGTCAGGCGCCCATGGCCACGCTCGGCCCGCAGATCAACGCGGGCGGCGATCCGCTCATTGTGCAAAAACGGCAGTACGTAGTAACCGTACACCCGCTTGTCTTGCGGGGTGTAGATCTCCAGTCGATAGCGGAAATTGAACAAACGCTCCGTACGACTGCGCTCCCAGATCAACGAATCGAACGGTGACAGCAAGGCGCTGGCCGCGACTTTGCGTGGCACCTTCGGCACCGGCAGGCAGTACGCCGGTTGTTTCCAGCCCTGCACCTGGCACGCCAGCAGGCGACCATCCTCGACCAACTCGGCCACGCGCTTGCGGCTGTCGGCGGGGTCGAGGCGGAAGTAATCGCGCAGGTCCTTCTCGGTGGCGACGCCCAACGCCGTTGCGCTATGCAACAGTAAGCCACGCTGAGCGTCGGCCTCGGTGATGATGGTTTGGAGAATCTCGCCGGGGATAACACGCTCCGGCAAATCATACAGTCGCTCAAACCCCCGCCGCCCTGCGACGGTGACCAAACCGGCGGCGAACAACCATTCCAGCGCGTGCTTTTCATCACTCCAATCCCACCAGGGCCCGGCGCGCTCCTCACGGGTCGATAAACTGCCCGCGCCCAGGGCGCCTTGCTGCTCGACAATGTGCAGCACGCGCTGGATAGTCGCCTGCTGTTCACGGCCGAAACGCGCCATCTGCGCATAGATCCCGTGCCCCTGCCTGGCCCGCTCCATGCGCCAACGCATCAGCGGGTACAACGTCATGGGCAGCAGCGAGGCCTCATGCCCCCAATACTCGAACAGCGAACGCCGCCTGCCCAGGCTCCAGGCCGCTTGTTCAAGGATCAACGGGGAATAATGGCCCAGGCGGGAAAACAACGGCAGGTAATGGGAACGCACCAGTGCGTTTACCGAGTCGATCTGCACGACACCCAGGCGGTCGATAAGCCGATTGAGGTGCATGGCTTTTATCTGTGCAGGCGCCTGGCGCCCGGAAAAACCCTGGGCGGCCAGCGCCATTCGTCGAGCTTGCTTGAGTGAATAAGACAGGTCGGCGGGCATGGGGCTCTCCATGGAAACTCGCCCTCTACCCTACTGCATCCTGGCTTATTTGCGCAGCGGGTCTTCCCAGAAATGCCGATGGGTTTCCTGCGCTACGTCGGCACGGTTGAGCCCAATGTCCTTGAGCGCATCATCGCTCAAAGTCGCCAGCAACTGGCGTTCCTGATGCAGCAGTTGCCAGCGTGCGAACGTATGGAACAGGCCGGCAAACGGCCATTTGTCCAACAATACAAAACCTTTTTGACCTTTCATCTTCTCGCCCTCCAGTGGGGATGACGAAAGTGTGGGCCTGGCGCTATGATCAATCCAACGAATGTTTCTTATGCAATACATCTCGGAGATTGATCAATTGGCTGGCTACCCGAGCATCGACACAGAAGTGCTACGCACCTTCGTGGCCATCGCCGATCAAGGTGGTTTTACCCGCGCCGGAGAGCTGGTCAACCGCACCCAATCGGCAGTGAGCATGCAGATGAAGCGCCTGGAGGAAGATGTACTGCAGCGCAAGTTGTTCGAGCGTGATGGTAGGCAGGTACGGCTTACGCCCGAAGGCCAGGTGCTGCTGGGGTATGCGCGGCGTATCCTGAAACTGCACAGCGAAGTGTTCAATACCCTGCGCGAGCCCCATATGGTGGGGCTCGTACGCATCGGTACGCCAGATGACTATGTGATGCGTTTCCTGCCGGGGATCCTGAAGCAGTTTTCCAAAGCCTACCCACTGATTCAGATTGAGATGCACTGTGAGGCGTCCTCCGTACTGATGCAGCGGCGAGACCTGGCGCTGACCGTGATCAGCCGCGAGCCTGGTAATGATATTGGCGAGTTACTGCGCACTGAACGCATGGTCTGGGCAGCATCACCCTGCTTCTGCGTGGATGAGCATGACGCGCTGCCCCTGGCGATTTCCGGCGATGACTGCCTGTACACCCATTGGGCGCGAGCCGCACTGGACGCAGCTGGACGCGAGTACCGCCTGGCCTACCACAGCTCCAACGGAGCGGCGATCCAGGCGGTAGTCAGTGCTGGCCTGGCGGCGATGGTCAGCATGGAAAGCCTGGTCACCGACGACCTGCGGGTGCTGGGCAGCGACGAAGGCTTTCCACCGTTGCCGTCAATGAACCTGCGCTTGCTGCGCAATCCACAGATGACGTCACCGATCACCGAATGCCTGGCCGAGTACATCGTCGAAGGCTTCAAACTTTAAACGTCAGCATCACCGCACACACCACCAGGAAACCACAAAACAACCCGCGCAACAGCCGCTCCGGCAATGCATGGGCCACTTTCACGCCCCAGCTGATACTGAGCAGGCCCCCCACAGCCAGCGGCAGGCCGATCATCCAGTCCACCTCGTGGTGCCAGGCGTAGGTGACCAGGGTCACGCTGGTGCTGGGCAGCGCCAAGGCCAGCGACAAACCCTGGGCCACCACTTGAGTGGTGCCGAACACGCTGGTGAGCACTGGCGTGGCGACTACCGCGCCCCCTACCCCAAATAATCCGCCCATGGAGCCGGACGCTGCGCCCAACACGCCCAGCCAGGGCCAGGAGTACCGCATCTGCGCCGTTGGCGGCGCGTTGCGGGTGAACATGCGCAATAGGTTGTAGGCCGACAAGGCCACCAGGAAAACAATAAAGCCGATGCGCATTGCCCCGGCATCCAGCCCCACCGCCCAGATCGACCCCAGCCAGGCAAAACAAAAGCCCATCACGCCAAGCGGCAAGGCGTGGCGCAGCTCGATGCGATTACGCTGGTGATAACGCCACAGGGCGAGCATTACATTGGGTACCACCATGACCAACGCGGTGCCCTGGGCTATTTGCTGGTCCAGGCCGAACAACACGCCGAGCACCGGAATGGCTATCAGCCCGCCACCAATGCCAAACAGCCCGCCCACGGTGCCCAAAGCCGCACCCAATATCAGGTACATCACTAAATCCAACACCGCTCGCTACTCCGCAATCCCAAGGCTGACATGCTACGCAGTCGGCCCTGGCGCGGAAACGCACAGCAACGCACAATGGCTATGCCGATCCCGCACAAGCGCTTGTCTATGAACCCTAATACTCTGACCGATCAACTGAGCCTGTTTCTCGATGTGATGGAAACCGGTAGCTTTTCCGCTGCCGCACGGCGTCATCCACTGACGCCCTCCGCAGTCGCCCGTCGAATCGACAGCCTGGAAAGTTCAGTGGGTAGCCGCCTGTTCCAGCGCAGCACCCACGCAGTGGTGCCTACACCTGCCGGCCTGGCCTTTGCCGAACGCGCGCGGCGGATTGTCAGTGAATTGCAATTGGCGCGGGCCGAAGCGGTGTCTCTGAGCCATGCGCCGGAAGGCTTGATCCGGCTGGATGCACCGGCAGCGTTTGGTCGCCGCCACTTGGCGCCGGTGATCGCGGACTTCTTGAACGTGTATCCAGGGCTGGATGTGCACCTGCACTTGATCGACAGTTTTGTCGATATGCAAGGCGCACACCTGGGCAAGGTCGACCTGGTGCTGCGCGCCGGGCATATCGTCGACACTCGCCGGATCGCTACACCCCTGGCGAGCATCGTGCGCATTGCCTGCGCCAGCCCGGCCTACCTGAAAAACCGCGGCACACCCACCCATCCTCGGGAACTGAACGAGCATGACGGCCTCGATTGGGATGGCCTGGCGCCGATGTTCGCCTGGCGTTTTGAACTGGACGGGCGCCGCACGACCTATCGCCCCCGGCGCATCCGCATGAGCGCCAATAACGCCGAGGCGCTGCTTTCGGGCGCACTGGCCGGGCTGGGCATCGCGCACCTGCCGACCTGGCTGGCCAGTGAATACCTGGTGCGTGGCGAGCTGTTGCCGCTGTTTTGTGAAAACGGCTTGCCCAGCCCGGAAACCGCCGGCATTTACGCGCTGCGCCTCGAACAGCAGCCCAACGCACGTAGCCGGTTATTGCTCGAATACCTCAAATCCCGTTTCAGCCCGGTGCCGCCCTGGGATCTGGCGTTGCAAAGCGGGCTAGTCTGACCATCCGGGCAGAATTACCTGGCGCATTAAAGATTCGCCCGCTAGATTCAAGTGCAGACATGCTTTTTCGAGGCACCACCATGAGCAAAAACCCAGCCCCCTGCGAATCGCTGCTGCTGGATAACCAGCTGTGCTTCGCCCTGCACTCCACTTCGCTGTTGATGACCAAGGTCTACAAGCCCCTGCTCCAAGCCCTCGGCCTGACCTACCCGCAATACCTGGCCATGATGGTGCTGTGGGAAGAGGACGGATTGACTGTCGGCGAAATCAGCAGCCGCCTGCTGACGGATCCTGGCTCACTGACGCCTCTGCTCAAGCGCCTGGAAGCCGAAGGTCTGCTCAGCCGCACCCGCAGCCGGGAAGATGAGCGGGTGGTAGTGGTAGAGCTGACTGACGCCGGCCGCGTCTTGCAGGGCAAGGCCAAGGATGTGCCCCAATGCATCCTGGGCGCGAGCGGGATGCAGCTTGCGCAATTGCGCAAGCTGCAGGCCGACTTGATCGCGCTACGCGGCAACCTGCAGAGCGCGATCTAAAGTGGGAGGGGCGGTGCGACGATTCGACTTGCCCCCGATAGCGGTGGGTCAGCCAACATCAATGTTTGCTGAGCCGACGTCTTCGCGGGCAAGCCCCCTCCCACATTTGATCTTCGCCGCTTTGAGCATTTCGTTCGCTTAACTGGCTTGCCTCCTCCCACATTGTTTCTCGCCAGCCTCGAAAACATTTATAAATTTATATTGCGCGCTAAACATTAGCGCTATACATTGGTTTCACCAACTACTTAGCACGCAAACATTTAGCGCGACAACCCAAGAGGAACGCCCCATGCAAACGCTCTATACCGCAGTAGCCACCGCCACTGGCGGCCGTGATGGTCGCGCTGTTTCCAGCGACAACATCCTCGACGTCAAACTCTCTACCCCCAAGGAATTGGGCGGTGCCGGTGGTCAGGCCACCAACCCGGAGCAACTGTTCGCGGCCGGCTACTCCGCCTGCTTTATCGGCGCGCTGAAATTCGTTGCCAGCCAGACAAAACGTAAGATCCCGGACGATGCCTCGATCACCGCTCATGTCGGCATCGGCCAGATCCCCGGCGGTTTTGGCCTGGACATCGACCTGCACGTCAGCCTGCCGAGCTTGGCCCAGGATGACGCACAGAGCCTGGTCGATGCCGCCCACCAAGTCTGCCCGTATTCCAACGCCACCCGTGGCAATGTGGATGTGCGCCTGCACGTAACGGTCTGATAAACCGGCGGCCACAAAAAAGCCCGACTCAAGGTCGGGCTTTTTTTCGTATCGGTGGGGCCAGAATTACTTCTTGGCGCGACCTTTGTACGAACCACCTTCGCGGGTGTCGATCTCGATCAGGTCGTCGATTTCGATGAAATCGGCTACTTGCAGTTCGGTACCGTTGCTCAGCTTGGCAGGCTTCATCACCTTGCCCGAAGTGTCGCCGCGAGCGGAACCTTCAGTGTAGGCAACCTTACGCACGATAGTGGTCGGCAGCTCCACGGAAACCAGGCGCTCTTCGAAGAAAATAGCTTCGCAGACGTCTTCCATGCCTTCTTCGATGAACGGCAGAACGGCTTCGATATCTTCAGCGTTCAGCTCGTACATGGTGTAGTCAGTGGTGTCCATGAACGTGTAGGTGTCGCCGCTGATGAAGGACAGGGTCGCTTCCTTGCGGTCGAGGATCACGTCGTCCAGTTTGTCATCGGCGCTGTAGACGATCTCGGTCTTGTAACCGGTCAGCAGGTTCTTCAGCTTGGTCTTCATGATTGCGCTGTTACGACCAGACTTGGTGAACTCAGCTTTCTGAACCAGCCAAGGGTCGTTTTCGAGACGGATCACTGTACCGGGTTTCAGTTCTTTACCAGTTTTCATTGCATATATCCGAAATTTGGATGGGATTTACAAAAATCAAGGTGGCGTATCATATCCAACTTTCATAAAACTGTACCAGCGCCGTCGCAAGATCGGCCTGCAAGCCTTGTTCCAGACACCACTTCTGAGCGTGCTCGTTCACCTCGGTCCAGTGTTCCAGGAGCATTTTCCAGGCCTGCGCCATATCGCCCTCGGTGTTCCAGGCTTGCCAAAGTGCGATGACAGCCGCTTTGGCGGCCGGCGACAGTGCGACGGTGTACAGCTCCAGGAAGGCATCGAGCTTGTCGAGGTGGATGTCTTCGTCCTGGCGATAGATATGCCATAACAACGGCCTCCCCGCCCACTGAGCGCGCACGAAGGAGTCTTCGCCGCGCACCGCGTTGAACGCGCAACACCAGAGCAACCGGTCGTATTGCTCCTGGCGTACGAAGGCAATGACCTGCACCGTCAGCGCACCACGCACCTGGATGTCGCCCGCCGACAAGCTGCTCACTCCCAGCCAGCGTTGCACATCCCCCAGGATGCGGCCTTCCGGCACCAGCAAGTGAGTCGCGCGCCCGTCTGCTGCAAGCACGTCCAACCAGCCGGCCAATCCGGGGTTCTCGTAAGCGAACAGCGACATCAGTCGTGCATTGACCGCCGGAGCTATCCCTAAGGTTTGCAGGAATTGTCGCTGCGCGACGTCATCTAGCTGAAAAGCCTGGCGCCGCTCCAATAACCCGGCTTCACGCAAAAGGCCACCGGTGCCCGGGCGAAAACCGGGAAAGAAAAAGTACTTCTGCACGCCCTTGAACTTCACCGAGGGTAAACGGTGACAGCCCACTACCCAGTCTTCAGCGCTGAGATAGTCCAGGTTCATCCACAACGGCGGTTGCTCACGCTCGGCCATGCACTCCATGTACTCCGGCGGCAGCTGGCAGGCGAACGCGGCAATCACCACATCGGCTGATTGCGCACCTGGCCATTGCGCCGGCCAGTGGCGCACTTCGACACCTTCCTGCCACTGCTGGCTCACCTGCACATCAACCTGCGGACACATGCGCTCGAAAGCCCGCAGGTCATCGACCCACAAGCGCACTTCACAGCCATGTTCCACTACCAACTGCCGGGCCAGGCGCAAGGTCACGCCAATGTCGCCGTAGTTGTCGACGACGCTGCAAAAAATATCCCAGCGGGCTTTCATTCCGGGCTCCATCGATCAAAGACTCGATTGTCCGCATAAATGCACCGATGCAGAAGGCTTGTTCGCGATTTTCTGCATAGCGGCTGTGCGACAATCGCCATCACGCCGTTACCGCTCGCCAGGAGGCCATCATGTCTGCCCGTCCGTTTTCGCTGTTCAAGCTCTGCCTCGCCATTGCAGCAGGCCTGTGGCTGGGGTTTATCGCCATTGCGCTGACCACTTGGCTGGCGTCTCGCTACCTGTTCCCCCAAAGCCTGGCACCCGTGGCCCAGGCGGTTGAGCAGCTGGGCAAGCCGGCCGCCGCTGTGCCGGAGCCGCCGAACCGCATGTTCGAGCAATACCAGCAGAACCTGCAAAAGCAGGAACAGCAGCAGGCCTTGGACCAGGCCCGGAATAATGCGCGCAACCTGTCCAACCCCAAATGCCAGTTCTGGCTGCAACAGGACCAGAACGCCCCTAATGAAAAGTCTCGGGCCAATGTCCTGCAATTTTGCGATTGAAGACCATGAATAAACACGCCGTCCTCCAGTTGATCCTGGAAAAACTCGCCGTCGACCTCGATATCGCCCAACGTGCCGCGCAGACTGCCTACGAAACCGCGACTCACGAAGAAAACATCGCCGAAAACAAATACGACACCCTGGGGCTGGAGGCGTCTTACCTGGCGGCCGGGCAAGCCAAGCGGGTCGAGGAAATCAAGCAGTCGCTGGCGCTGTGCCAGAACCTGCAGCTACGTGCTTTCGATGATCAGCGAGGTATAGAGATTGGCACGCTGCTGGGCCTGGAAGACGAGAATGGCCGCCAGCAATGGCTGTTCCTGGCGCCGGACGCCGCAGGCTTGAGAGTCGATGTGGTCGGGCAACCGGTGACCGTCATCACCCCGCGCTCGCCCCTGGGCAAAAGCCTGCTGGGCAAGTTTGAAGGGGATGAGGTGCAGATTCTGGTGGCAGGCGCCCGGCAACTTTTTACGGTTACCGAGGCCAAATAACGCCTGTAGGAGCGAGCTTGCTCGCGAAGAACGCATGGGCACCACGTCAACCCTGGCGCCCCGCATTATCGTTGGCGATTTTCGCGAGCAAGCTCGCTCCTACAGGGGCAAGCGTGATCAGTGAACCGGCAGCTCGACGCCGTCAAACAGCTCTTCCAGCTCTTGCTTGTTGTGGCACTGGATCGCCTTGGCCATGACTTCGCGGGTCAGGTGGGGTGCGAATTTCTCGATGAAATCGCACATGAATCCGCGCAGGAAGGTGCCACGGCGGAAACCGATCTTGGTCACGCTGGACTCGAACAGTTCGCTGGCATCCAGCACCACCAGGTCTTTGTCGAGGTTGGTGTCGACCGCCATCTTGGCGACGATGCCCACACCCAGGCCCAGGCGTACATAGGTCTTGATCACGTCGGCATCGGCGGCAGTGAACACCACCTTTGGCGTAAGGCCACGGTGACTGAAGGCTTCATCGAGCTTGGAACGGCCGGTAAAGCCGAACACGTAGGTCACGATAGGGTACTCAGCCAGGGCTTCCAGGGTCAGCTTCGGCAGCTTCGCCAACGGGTGACCCTGAGGCACCACCACGCAGCGGTTCCAGCGGTAGCACGGCATCATTACCAGGTCGCCGAACAGTTCCAGGGCTTCGGTGGCGATGGCGAAATCGACAGTGCCATCGGCGGCCATCTCGGCGATCTGCATCGGTGACCCCTGGTGCATGTGCAGGGCCACGTCAGGGTATTGTTTGATGAAATCACGGATTACCGGCGGCAGTGCATAGCGCGCCTGGGTGTGGGTGGTGGCGATCGACAGGGTGCCTTTCTTCTCGTTGGAGAATTCCTGGGCAATCTGCTTGATGCTCTCGACTTTACGCAGGATTTCGCCGGCGGTAGTGATGATGCGCTCGCCAGCCGGGGTGACACGGGTCAGGTGCTTGCCGCTGCGGGCGAACACCTCTACGCCCAGCTCGTCTTCGAGCAGGCGGATCTGCTTGCTGATACCAGGTTGCGAGGTGTAGAGGCTTTGAGCGGTAGCGGAAACGTTGAGGTCGTGGTGCGCCACTTCCCAGATGTAGCGCAGTTGTTGAAGCTTCATATGAATCCCTCAAAGCAGATAGACGCCACGGGTATCAGCGACGGTATATAACTATATTAAAGGTTAGACGGATAAATCTAGAACTTTTTATCCTTTTCTACCGATCAACTATCCTCACTGCGCCGATGTTGCAGCGACGGCACCAGGTAGACCGGTACCGGGGACAGCTGCAATACCCGTGCAGCGGTGCGCCCAAGGGGCACGGTCACCCTGGTTGCCTGGCTATGACTACCTACGATCAGCAAGTCGACGGAAAGTTTTCGCATCTGGTCGAGAATCACCTCGCAGGGGTCCCCCTGGATCACCCTGACCGAGCGAATCAATTGCAAGTCCTGCTCGCCCTCCCCCAACTCCTCGCGAAAGCTGTCCAGCACCCGTTGTTCAATCGTCGCCATGACCGTGCTCAACCCCCGGCTCTGCCATTCACTCAAGGCCTTCTCATCAAGGTAGCTCTGTAGCACCGATTCGGCGAACAGCCCAATGGGCTCGACCACGTGGATCACGTAGAGGTCAGCCTTGAACGTTCGCGCCAGCGCCAGTGCATGTTGCATCACATACGGTGCATACAGACCCAGGTCCGTGGCATACAGCATCGAACGAATCATAGAACCTCCTGGACTGCCAGGATGGCGGCGATTGAATGAGCTTAGCAGCTAGCTCTCGGTCTGGATTTTCAACTCATTACTGATGCCATGGGGCACGTGCCCGGTGGCGACCACCTCCCTGGCCTTCTCACAATGACCGGCCTGATCATCGAAAAATACATCGGCGGCGAAGGCTTCCAGGAACGCGGATTTTTCCAGGCCACCGAGGAACAGCGACTCGTCCAGGCGGATATCCCATTCGCGCAATGTACGAATCACCCGTTCATGGGACGGTGCCGAACGGGCGGTGACCAGCGCCGTGCGGATCGGACAGGCGTCATCGGCAAACTCGCGCTGCAACAAGTTAAGCGCCGCCAGAAAGCCCTTGAATGGGCCACCGTGCAAAGGCTGGCGCGCCGACTCGCGCTCACTGGCTTGAAAAGCGGCCAGCCCGCCGGACTGATAGACGCGTTCGGACTCGTCGGAAAACAGCACCGCATCGCCGTCGAATGCAATGCGCAATTCTTCACTCGATGCCCGACGCGCACCACCCGACAGAATCGTTGCCGCCGCAAAGCCGGCGTCGAGTGCGCTGCGCACGTCTTCTGCATGGGTCGAAAGAAACAGATGACAACCAAAGGCGGCCAGGTATGGGTAGGGACTACGCCCTCCTACGAAGGCAGCGCGGGAAATATCCAGGCCGTAATGCTGGATCGAGTTGAACACCCGCAGGCCGGTATCGGCACTGTTGCGCGATACCAGCACCACCTCGACCCGGGCACGGCCCAGGCTGGCATTGAGGCTCAGCAGTTTCTTGACCAGCGGGAAAGCGTCACCCGGCTCAAGGGTTTCTTCCTCGTGCTCGATCTGGTACTTGCGGTAAGCCTCCACCCCTTCGCTCAGGTACACCTTGTGGCTGTCGCTCAGGTCGAACAGTGCCCGCGAAGAAATCGCCAGTACCAGCTTGTCACCCAGTCCCTTTGCCATGGTGTCTCCCCCAATCAGCGGTTGTGCCGATCCATAAAACTCAAGGCTTGGTACAGCGCCTGCATACGCGGCAGTTCGCAACCGGCCGCCCTGGCAGCGGCCAAGGGGCGGGCGTAGATGGCCGCCAACTCCAACGGGCGCTTGTGCATATAGTCGTGGTACATGCTGGGCAAATAGTCGTCCATGGTCTCGGTCATGGCGAACATCTGCCCCGCGTAGCTGGCGGGAATTTCATGGCCGCAGGCACGGGCGCCCTGCACCACCTCGGCCATCAGCGCCTGGATCAATTCACGGCTGGACTCGTCAGCCATCATGGCCGTTGTGCCCGTGCCCAGCAAGACCGAGAGGCCGTTATACGGCACGTTCCACACCAGTTTATGCCAGCGCGCCTGATGCACATTGGCCATGGCCTGCGACTCGATCCCGGCGTGGTGGAACAGCCCGGCACCTGCTTCGACAATTGCCTTTTGCTGCGCCTCATCATTGGCGGCCGTACCGCTGTGATAACCCAGGTTGACGCGGCCCAGCGCCTGATGCTCGACCACCCCGGGTGCAGAGCGGTGTACACCGATGTAGCACAGGCCGCCTAGCAGGTGCAGCGACGACGGCAGGTGCTCACGCAGGCTGTCCTCCACATCGAGGCCGTTTTGCAGCAGCACCACCTTGGCATCCGGTGCCGCGACCTGGGCGATGGTCGGGGCCAGGTCAACGTTGCCGGTGGATTTGGTACCGACCAACAACCAGTCGCACGGTGGCATGTCGGCGGCGCGGGCATAGGCCTGTACCGGTTGCAGATGCAGGTGGCCATGCACCGTACTGTTGAGGTGCAGGCCATGTTCACTGACCGCTGCATATTCGCTGCGCAACAGGAAATGCACATCGAACCCGGCACGCGCCAGCATCAATCCGTAGTAACCACCAATGGCACCGGTGCCGATGATGCCAATGCGTGGCGACGGGGATGCAACTGCTGTCATGGCAAATCCTCTGGTAGGCGGGTAAGCGCCTGGTTTACGCATTCGGCGAGGTCGGATGCTGTAAGACGTGTCTGTAATTGCCCGAGGAACTGACCCTCGCACACCAGGAACAGCGCCGGCAAATGAAAGATCTGGTAGCGTTCGACCGCACCACCGTTGTGCCCGGCATCGACCCAGCACACACGGTCCACCGGCAAGCGCCAGCCCGGCAACTGCTGGCGTGCCCAGCGGCAACTGGAACAACCGACACTGGTGAACACTACCAGCGAAATACCTGGCAATCCCAGCAATTGCTGGTCAATATCCAGGTCGGTCAATTCCAGTTCCTTCACTATACTGCTGCCACTGCCGTCAATTGGACGGCGCTCGGAGTCCGTGTACATGGATCGTTTTTTACCTCACCCTGATGATGTCGCTGTCGAGTTGATCCAACGTCCCTCTCCTGCCCTGCCCCGCCAACGCCTGCACACTATCGGCCGCGGCGGCGTCGCCTGCAATTGGCCGCGGGCCTGGCGCCCCGGCACGGCAATCGACCTGCATATCCCCTCATTGGGGTCCAGCGCCCGCTATCCGGGCTATGTAGCCTGGTGCCGCAAAGTCGAAGACGGTTATCGCATCGGCATTTGCTTTGCCGATGAACACGCCTTGTTCGGTGCCCGAATGGGTGAGCAAGTGTGCCAGATCGAACGTCATTGCCGCCTGCACGAAAACGCCGAGCCCACGCCACAGCAACTTGAAGCCATGGCCCGCGATTGGGTCTCGCGCCACGCCGGCGAGTTCTCCCATGAGGCGGTTGTGCAGCCAGCACTGGATTAAACCGGGCTTTGCCCATTGTCGCGGGCCCGTGTAACGCGCTAAGGTTCCTCCCCCCTGCATTCAAATCATGCTGTGCCCGCCGCACGGGGATGGCTGGCGGCCGGCACCCGTGACCCTGGCGAGTAACACGATGGCTGATTTACCGATCAATGACCTTAACGTCGAATCCAACGAGACCCTGATCACACCCGATCAGCTCAAGCGCGAAATCCCCCTGAGCGACGCTGCCCTGCAGACCGTCACCAAGGGCCGCGAAGTCATCCGCGACATTCTCGACGGCACCGACCACCGCCTCTTCGTCGTGATCGGGCCCTGCTCGATCCACGACCTCAAGGCCGCCCACGAATACGCCGAACGCCTCAAGGTGCTGGCGGCGGAAGTGTCCGACACCCTGTACCTGGTGATGCGCGTTTACTTCGAAAAGCCGCGTACCACCGTCGGCTGGAAAGGCTTGATCAACGACCCCTACCTGGACGACTCGTTCAAGATCCAGGACGGTTTGCATATCGGTCGTAAATTGCTGCTGGACCTGGCCGAAATGGGCCTGCCCACTGCTACCGAAGCCCTCGACCCGATCTCGCCGCAGTACCTGCAGGACCTGATCAGCTGGTCGGCCATCGGCGCACGCACCACCGAATCCCAGACCCACCGCGAAATGGCATCTGGGCTGTCCTCGGCCGTAGGCTTCAAGAACGGCACCGATGGCGGCCTGACCGTGGCAATCAACGCCCTGCAATCGGTCTCCAGCCCTCACCGCTTCCTGGGTATCAACCAGGAAGGTGGCGTCTCCATCGTCACCACCAAAGGTAATGCCTATGGTCATGTGGTGTTGCGTGGCGGCAATGGCAAGCCCAACTATGATTCGGTCAGCGTCGCCCTGTGCGAGCAGGCGCTGAACAAGGCCAGGATCAAGCCGAACATCATGGTCGACTGCAGCCACGCCAACTCCAACAAAGATCCGGCGTTGCAGCCGCTGGTGATGGAAAACGTCGCCAACCAGATCCTCGAAGGCAACCAGTCGATCATCGGCTTGATGGTCGAGAGCCATTTGAACTGGGGTTGCCAGGCAATTCCAAAGGATCTGGCCGACTTGCAATACGGCGTGTCGATCACCGATGCCTGCATCGACTGGGCTGCCACCGAAACCACCCTGCGCAGCATGCACGCCAAGCTCAAGGACGTACTGCCCAAGCGCAAACGCAGCTGAACCACGCATTTTTCCTGAATCAGGCATACACAAAAACGCCGGGCTAAGCCCGGCGTTTTTTATTGGCAACGAATCAGCTACAGCTTCGCGGCATGGCGCTGGTGACGCTCCATATAGCGCTCGACATAGGAGCACGAGGGAATCACGGTATAGCCAGTCTCTTCGGCATACTTCAAGGCTGCCTCGGTCAACGCGGCCGCAATGCCTCGCCCTCGCAGCGCATTGGGCACGAAGGTGCGATAGATATCCAGGGTCTGCTTCCCGAGGTCCATATAGGTCAGATAGGCACGATGACCGTCCACATTGGTCTCGAACTGATGACCAGCCTGGTCATGGTGGATGGACAACGCCTCGCTCATCACTACTCCTCGCGGGTCTAAGATTGCGACCCCTACCTTACCGATGTTTTTCCGGCGAAGGAACATCTACGCCACCCCGTGCCGGTTTCGACAACGAGAAAACCGTGAGCGCTCACAACCAGCACGTAGGGAATAGTAGGCACCAATCCCGCCATTGCTCAAGGCGCACTCATCATTCCCTGCCCTGGGTGGTTATAGAAAGGGCCTCGATCAACCGGTGACCGATAGCCTGAACATTGCCGGCAGTTGAATCTTGAGACGAACTGCCGCTCTTAAAGTCACCTCTAGATGGGTAAAAGATGCCAGCCGGAGTAAAGCCACACAGAACGGAAGTGCCCGCTTCGTTATATAAAATTTCATCTATTTACAAGGCTTCACACATGCGGGCCGGCCCTTTCAGCCTGGATCCAATGCCTGTCGAGATAGAAAAAATTGGACAGTTTTTATACAGACCTCCAAAAGATTAGCCAAAATAGATTCGGCGCAGGAATTTTTTTTGCTTCTTGCGCAACGTCAGTTTACTTACTACAAGTAATGGGTAGTATGTACGCCGGCTATTAGCTCACCCTGAGACAGTAGCCATCTAATTGAAAGTCCTTGAAGGGGAACACGATGAACAACGTTCTGAAATTCTCTGCTCTGGCTCTGGCCGCAGTTCTGGCTACCGGTTGCAGCAGCGTCTCCAAAGAAACCGAAGCTCGTCTGACTGCAACGGAAGACGCAGCAGCTCGCTCCCAGGCTCGTGCAGACGAAGCCTACCGTAAAGCTGATGAAGCTCTGGCTGCTGCCCAAAAAGCACAACAGACTGCTGACGAAGCTAACGAGCGCGCCCTGCGCATGCTTGAAAAAGCAAGCCGCAAGTAATAATCCTTCGGGGTTGTTATCAAGCCGATCCATGTTTGGATCGGCTTTTTTATTGCCTTGGATTTGGCGCGCGCCACCTGTAGGAGCGAGCTTGCTCGCGAAAAACATCAACGATAACGCGTGCTTCCTGAATAAGCGCGGCGCCTATGGGTTTCTCGCGAGCAAGCTCGCTCCTACAGGTCGACCGGCGTGGCGGCGGCCACCGGCGCCGCGCCCGGCACGCCAATCTCGGTCGGCAAACCATCCTCCGCCGCAACCACGTCACGCACCTGATCCCAATTCACCCGCAGGTTATTGGCCAGGTCTTCACGCTTGAGCAAGGCGTTGATCACCGCCGTGTGCTTGTCGACCACGGAAGGGGTGCCGTCATCGTTCAACGGTGTATGGGCCTCAAGGTAGACCTTGCCGCCACTGCTGCCGAACTTGTAGGCATCGTTGATGATGCGCACCGACGTACCCACCGGCACCATGCCGGCCATCTCCAATACATTGTTATTGAACATGCGGAAGCAACCGTGACTGGTGCGCGTGCCAATACCAAACTTCATGTTGGAGCCGTGGATCAGATAACCCGGCGTGCCGAGGGTGAACTTGAACGGTCCCAGCGGGTTATCCGGGCCGGCAGGCACCACGTTGGGCAACGGGTCACCATTGGCCGCGTGCTCGGCCTTGATCGAGGCCGGTGGCGTCCAGGTCGGGTTTGGCGTCTTGGCGATGATACTGGTATGGGCGATCGGTGAGCCCCAGCCTTCACGGCCAATGCCCAATGGGTAGGTGTAGACCACGTCCTGGCCCTTCGGATAGTAGTAGAGCCGGTATTCCGCCAGGTTGATCACGATGCCTTCCCGTGGGCCGGGCGGCAGGATAAAGCGTGTCGGCAGCACGATATCGGTCCCCGCCCCCGGCAACCAGGCATCGACGCCCGGGTTGGCCGCGACCATTTCCGAATAGCCCAGATCATAGGTGGTGCCCAGGTCGGCGAAGGTGTCTTCGTACTTGGCCTTGATCACCTGGACCTGGCCGACAATGTCCTCGCCCGGCGGCGGCAACGGCAACTGCAAGGCTGCCGCCGAACCGGCCGCACAGAGCGCAGCGAGAGACAGGCAGCAGGTGACGACGGAAAGGCGCGACAACATCCGGAAAATCCTTCGCAAGACGACGGGTAGGTAAAAAATGATTGTATACGGCTTCGTGGCAGCAAGCTTCAAGCTGTTTTTACAGCTCGAAACGCAGCTCCGGCCAGATCGGCGGCGTACCACGTTTTTGCGATTCGAGGATCGCGCGGCACAAGGGGCAAAGGCGCTGGTCCTGGAAAATCGAGCGATTCACCGAGGACCAGCGTGGTTGCGCCGGCAGTAAAGTGCCGCAAAGCGTGCGATCGATCGAACCGCCCAACTCCAATTGACGCGCCACCAGATGCACCCGCACTTCCTGACAGGCGAACAAATCCAGCTGCTCGTCCGGCTCGATCAGTTGGTAGTTAAACAGGGACCAGGCAGGGCGCGACATCGAGGGCTCCAGATCAGGGGGGCGCCACCTTAGCCGAAAGCCTGCCGGTAGAAAAGCGTCATAGCAGCGGTTTTAGCGTTGGCCAGACATTTTCCAGTAGCTTGTCCTGGGCGGCGACTGCCGGGTGCAGTTGGTCAGCCTGCATCAGTTCCGGATGGCCACCCACGCCTTCGAGGAAAAACGGTACCAGCGGAATGTTTTTTTCCTTGGCCAGCGCACCATAGACTTCGGCAAATGCGGTGGTGTATCGCGGCCCGTAATTGGGTGGCAACTGCATGCCCAACAGCAGCACCTTGGCACCGCCGGCCTTGGACTGATCAATCATCGACGCAAGATTTTGTTTCAATTGCGCTGGCGGTTGCCCACGCAAGCCGTCATTCCCCCCAAGCTCGATAACCACCACGTCGGGCTTATGCTCTGCAAGCGCCGCGGGCAGCCGCGCCAGGCCTCCTGCACTGGTGTCGCCGCTGATGGACGCATTGACGACTTTATCGTCGAAACCCTCTTTCTTGAGGCGTTGCTCCAGCAGTGCAACCCACCCTTTGCGGGTATCCAGGCCGAAACCGGCACTGATACTATCGCCAACGATCAGGACTGTACCCGCCGCTGCGTTCTGGGCCATGCACATCAAGGCCAGGCCAGCACTCAAAAACCACATTCGCATCGGATTCTCCATGGGCGCAAGCATTCTCACCGCGCGGAACCTTAGCAAAGTGGTTCCCAGCGCGGAAGGTGAACTGACTATCCTGCACGAACTGAGCCTGGAACTGAACAAGGGCGATAGCCTGGCTATCGTCGGCAGCTCCGGTTCCGGTAAATCCACCCTGCTGGGCCTGCTGGCCGGCCTCGACCTGCCCAGCAGCGGCGAAGTCACCCTGGCCGGGCAAGCCCTGAGCACCCTCGATGAAGACCAGCGTGCGCGCATCCGTGCCGAGCATGTGGGGTTCGTATTCCAATCCTTCCAATTGCTCGACAGCCTCAACGCGCTGGAAAACGTGATGCTGCCGCTGGAACTCGACGGGCGCAAAGACGCCCGCGAGCGTGCCAGGCATCTGCTGGAGCGCGTGGGCCTGGGCCAGCGCTTGACCCACTCGCCACGCCAGCTGTCCGGTGGCGAGCAGCAACGGGTCGCCATTGCCCGCGCGTTCGCCGCCGAGCCGGACGTGCTGTTTGCCGACGAACCCACCGGCAACCTCGACAGCCATACCGGCGAGCGCATCAGCGACCTGCTGTTTGAACTCAATAAAGAGAGCGGCACGACCCTGGTACTCGTCACCCATGACGAGCGCCTGGCCCACCGTTGCCGACGCCTGATCCGCCTTGAAGCCGGCCTGATGGTCGCGCCCCTGGAGCCTTGATGGCACGCTTGCCGCTGTTGCGCCTGTTCAGCCTTGCCATGCGCCAATTACTGCGCGATGCCCGCGCAGGCGAACTGCGCGTGTTGTTCTTTGCCCTGCTGGTGGCCGTGGCTGCCAGCACTGCCATCGGCTACTTTGGCGCCCGCCTCAACGGCGCCATGCTGCTGCGCGCCACCGAGTTCCTCGGCGCCGACCTGGTACTCGAAGGCAGCTCGCCGGCCCGCCCCGAGCAAATCAGGTCTGGCACCGAACTGGGCCTGGATCACGCCCGCATCGTCGAGTTCTCCAGTGTTATCGCCACGGACAACGGCATCCAGCTCTCCAGCATCAAGGCGGTCAACGAGCAGTACCCATTGCGCGGGGAGCTGAAAAGCAGCGCCGAGCCCTTTGGCACTGAAAGCCCTGGCGGCGGCCCCAAGCCTGGCGAAGCCTGGGTGGAAGCAAGACTGCTGACGGCGCTGGACCTCAAGGTCGGTGACAGTATCGATGTCGGCATGAAGACCCTGCGCCTGGCACGCATCCTGACCTATGAACCCGACCGTGCCGGCAACTTCTACAGCCTCACGCCCAGGGTGATGATCAACCTGGCAGACCTGGACGCTACCGGCGTGGTCCAGCCGGGCAGCCGCGTGAGCTACCGCGAACTGTGGCGCGCCCCACAAGGCAGCGCCGCACTGCAAACCTATCGCGACCTGGTCAAGCCGGGCCTCGCTGCCAATCAGCGCCTGCAGGACTCCCGTGACGGCAACCAGCAGATCGGCGGCGCCCTTGGCAAGGCCGAGCGCTACCTGAACATGGCCAGCCTGGTGGCGGTGCTGCTGGCCGGCGTGGCCGTGGCGCTGTCGGCCAACCGTTTCGCCAGTCGACGTTTCGATGCCAGTGCGTTGTTGCGCTGCCTGGGGTTATCGCGACGCGAAGCCATGCTGCTGTTCAGCCTGCAACTGAGCGTACTGGGCCTGCTGGCGAGCCTGGTCGGCGCCCTGCTTGGCTGGCTGGCGCAATTTGGCCTGTTCTATTTCCTGCACGACCTGCTGCCAGCCGACGTGCCACCGGGTGGGTTGCTGCCAGCCGCCGCGGGGATCGGCACCGGGCTGGTCGCCCTCGCCGGCTTCGCCCTGCCCCCCTTGGCCGCACTGGGTCGCGTACCGCCGCTGCGGGTATTGCGTCGCGATCTGCTGCCGATCCCCTCGAGCACCTGGATGGTCTACGGCGCGGCACTGTTTGCGCTGGGCCTGATCATGTGGCGCCTGAGCCTGGACCTGGTATTGACCTTCGCCCTGCTGGGCGGTGGCGTGGTGGCGGCATTGATTCTCGGCGGCTTGCTGCTGTTACTGCTCAAAAGCCTGCGACGGTTATTGGCCCGCGCCTCCTTGCCTTGGCGCCTGGGCCTGGGCCAATTGCTGCGTCACCCGCTGGCGGCGGCAGGCCAGTCCCTGGCGTTTGGCCTGATCCTGTTGTCGATGGGGTTGATCGCACTGTTGCGCGGCGAACTGCTCGACACCTGGCAAAACCAGCTGCCCAAGGATGCTCCCAACTACTTCGCACTGAATATCCTGCCCGCCGACAAGGAGGCCTTTGGTGCCCGCCTGCTGGACGTACAGGCGCAAGCGGCGCCACTGTATCCGGTGGTACCAGGGCGCTTGATCAGCATCAACGGCGAACCTGTGCAGGAGATCGTCAGCAAGGACTCCAGCGGCGACCGTGCCATCCAGCGCGACCTGAGCCTGACCTGGGCTGCCGACTTACCGCCGGGCAACGCCCTGACGGCAGGCGTCTGGTGGTCGGCGCAACCGAGCGATGAGATTCCTGGCGTGTCGGTGGAAGCCAAGGTAGCCGAGAGCCTGAAACTCAAGCTCAACGACCATCTGTTATTCACCATCGGCGGGGAAAATCGCGAGGCACGGGTCACCAGCTTGAGGACCATCAACTGGGATAACTTCCAGCCCAACTTCTTCATGATCTTCCAACCGGGCACCTTGAAGAATTTACCCGCGACCTACCTGACCAGCTTCTACCTGCCTCCCGGTCATGACCAACAGATCGTCGATCTGTCACGGGCTTTCCCGGCCGTGACCATCCTGCAGGTAGAGGCCCTGCTGGAGCAGTTACGCAGTATCCTGGCCCAAGTGACCCTGGCAGTGGAATACGTGCTGCTGTTTGTGCTGGCGGCAGGCATGGCGGTATTGTTCTCCGGCCTGCAGGCCACCCTGGACGAACGCATCCGCCAAGGCGCACTGCTACGAGCACTGGGTGCCGAGCGCAAGTTGCTGGTCAAGGCCCGGCGTATTGAGTTCGGCCTGCTGGGTGCCGTCAGCGGCCTGCTGGCAGCCCTGGGGACGGAACTGGTGACCGGGGTGCTGTACCGCTACGCCTTTGACCTGGCGTGGCACCCCCACCCGTGGTTGTTACTGCTACCCGTGATCGGTGCAATGCTGATTGGCGCTGCCGGGGTATTCGGGACACGTCGGGCCCTGAATGCCAGCCCGTTGACGGTATTGCGCGAAGGTTGAGGCATGAAGGCTCGTACTCTGCCCGGAGTGCGAGCCTTCATGCCGGCTTCACGTACTCGATCCTGGTGATCCACCAACACACCTCGCCGCCGGGTGTCTGTACGATTGCCTCGTCGTCCACTTCCTTGCGCAACAGGGCCCGCGCCATGGGTGAGTCAATGGAGATGTAATCCATCCGCTCGTAAATTTCGTCATAACCGACGATGCGAAAGCGCTTGGTCTCGCCCTGGTCGTTTTCGATTTCGACCCAGGCGCCGAAAAACACCTTGCCCTCCTGCTCGGGCATGTACTCCACGACACGCATATCTTCCAGGCGTTTACGCAGGTAGCGCACCCGCCGGTCGATCTCACGCAGCAGTTTCTTGTTGTACTGGTAATCCGCGTTTTCGCTGCGATCTCCCAGGGAAGCCGCCCACGTCACTTTGCGAGTAGTGTCCGGACGCTTTTCGCGCCATAGGTAATCCAACTCTTTTTTAAGCGCTTCATGACCTTCTTTGGTAATCAGCTTGGTACTCAAACGCTTGCATCCCCAAACAGTGTCCACTGGTGCCGACACACCAGGACATCATGACCTGGTGCCGACTGGCTGGGTGAGATGATAAATGAACCCTGGAAAGTATCCAGGCCGGCAAGCCCATTGGCTCACACCTGACCCTCCAGCACCTGGTCCAGCTCAAGCAGCGTACCCTGCATCCGCTGGCGCATGCCCGAAAGCTGCAACATCATCATCGCCAGTTTTTCGGCCTTCTTGCTGACCTCAAGCCCTTGGTCCTGCAGCTGTGTATGGCGCAGCTCCAATGCACGACTCTTTTCATCCAATTGGCTTTGCTGCTGCTGAAGACGTGCCTGCCACTGTTCGAGCATCGCTTCCTTCTCGAGGACTGCACATTTTTTTTGCGTCAGCTCCTGGGCGACCTTGGCCAGATTGCTCAACGCGCTGTCCATCTCGAGCAAAGAGGTGTGTTCCAGTTGGGCAGGCGGTTTGGGGGGCTCTGCTTCGTACGCCTCGAACGAAGTGTCGTTTTTTTCAAATGGGACAGGCGATATGCTGATCTCTTCCTGTACCTCCGGTATGGCCACCAGTGACTGGGCCGGCTCTTCCAGAGCGGACTCCTCCTGGGCCAATTCCGCCCG
Source organism: Pseudomonas sp. Root569 (assembly GCF_001427465.1). NCBI lineage: Bacteria > Pseudomonadati > Pseudomonadota > Gammaproteobacteria > Pseudomonadales > Pseudomonadaceae > Pseudomonas > Pseudomonas sp. Root569. Next base: position 71,244 of record NZ_LMGQ01000013.1, read on the forward strand.
GGCCAATTCCTCTTGCGCCGACGCTTCAATGGGTTCTTCATCCACAGACTGCGACACGGCCTTCGGTGAGCGCGGGTTCCGAGGGGGGGCAACCATTTGCGATGAAAAGCGAATCGACGGCACGATCACCGTATTGCTTTCGATCGCAGGCAACGCCGGGGCCGACATACCCAAAGTGATCACCTTCATGACCAATGCCTTCTTGATGATCACCGAGTGATGATCCTCCGGCCTGGCAGGCGGCAACCGACAGCCTTTCAGATCGATGAAATGAAAGGGAACCTTGGCGTCTGCAATCGGGCTGGTCTTCGCGCCTGTCGCAGCTGCCAGCATCAGGATCTGTTTGAAGACCTGCATCGCTACCTGCAGGTCTTCTTTCGAATCAACTCCCCCCAGAAAATAGCGTTCGAGCTTTTTACGCAACTCCGCAATATAGACCCTGGAGTGGCCGGGCTCGGCCTCTTCATCCAGGCTATACACAAGAAAGTTTGATTCTGTTTGAGCGACAGCAAACGCACACAGCAGCGCACCGTTAACAGGCTTGTCTTCATCATTACGTTCAAGAACAAGGGTACGTAGAAGCATCATGGTCATCAGGCCTCAAAAAAAAAAGAAAACTTTATATAAACATCAGATAAACATCCGAGCATTAATAAGTCTTCATCACGAAAACAATTGTTTCAGTGCATGAACGGGTCGAACGTAGGATTCTTCTTATTAATACTCTATCGCGTTCCCAAGCACAGCCATTAAACGTACCCTTTTTTGAAGCTCACTTACACACCGCCGGCGCCCCCTCATACGCCCTGCCAAACTTATTCGGTAAACAGATGATCGAGATAAGCAACCTGACAAAATACCTGGGCAGGAAACAAATAATCAGTAACTTCTCATTCAGCGCCCAGGCTCAGGAATGTGTGGGCGTATTTGGCAAGAGCGGCGCGGGCAAGACAACACTCTTGAGTTTGATCGCCGGTGCGATCAAACCGACCTCCGGGCAAATAAATATCCAGGGTTTCAATACCCAGACCCACTCACTTCAAGCAAGAAAGGCGATCGGCTACCAACCTCAGGGCGGCCTGAGCCACCCTCAGATGACCGTCAAGAACCTGCTCAATTTCATCGCTGCCATTCGAGGCTTCAGGGGGGCCGAAAAACGCAGCCAGGTGGGCATGGCAGCCGCGCGGCTGGAGCTGCTGCCGGTGCTCAATTGTCCCATCGACCTACTGTCCCTTGGCGTCAAGCGCAGAGTTGCGATTGCCCAGGCCATCCTGCACTCCCCCAGCGTGCTTCTGCTTGACGAGCCCACGGAAGGACTATGCCCAGCTCAACGACTCAAGTTCAGGGGGCTGATCCAGTCGCTGTCCGAAGATATGACCGTCATCATTGCCTCTCGCCATTACGGCGAGCTCGCAGACATCTGCACCCGTGCACTGGTCATCGCCAATGGCAACCTGATGGCTGACGCATCGCTATCGGAATTGCAACGTAGCTCCCGGCATTTCCGGGCCGTAACCCTGGCTGCAGATTCGCCGCTCGACCTGCTGGCCATGGCGGTAATTCCTGGCGTTGCGGGAATAGAAGAGGATCGGGATACACCGGGTACGGTGACCGTCCTGGCCATGCCTGGACACTCTATTTTCCCCTCGATCAACGCGCTCATTGCTCACCGCGGCTGGAACATAACGGCACTGAATCTGGAGCCAGGTCGGCTAGACGATGTCGTTCATCATCTGAGCCAGGAGGCTTCATCTTGAGACAGCTGCCCATCGTATTCAAACGCCAACTCGCCAGTTATGCCTCCTCACCCAGTACCTACCTGAGTGTGGCAGTTTTCCTGGTGCTGTGTGCCGCACTGGGGCTGCATGCCAACCATTGGATGGAGCGTAACAGTAGCGACTTGCAGGCTTTCTTCGAGTTACACCCGTGGCTCTATCTACTGTTGATACCCATTTTGTCGACGCAACTGTGGGCAGATGAACGCGACACCAGCTTTGCCGACACCATGAACACCTTGCCCGTCACCACCGTGGAACGGGTGATCGGTAAGTTCATGGCTGCCTGGGTCGTATGCGGCATTGCCTTGCTACTGAATTTCCCATTGGTGATCGCCGTCAACTACTTGGGCATGGCCGATAACATAGCGATAACGTCACAATTTCTGGCCAGTTGGTTATTGGCAGGCAGTTATCTTTCCGTCGGCTGCTTCGTGTGTGCACTTGCACACCAACGCCTTGCCATTCTCCTATTGACGCTGGGCTTGCTGCTGACCGTCAGTGGGCTTTCCTCAATACTGGACGCACTTGAACATCAGGCACCGCTTTGGGTCGTCGACAGTTTGATATCCCTTGATCCTATTTTCCGCTTCAGCACAATGGACAGCGGTAAGCTGACACTGCATGACAGCCTGTATTTTATAAGCATGATCCTTGCTTTTCTTTCTGCGACAACCATCACACTCAATTACAAACACAGCTGAGAAGGAAAGCCACTGATGCGTTCCGCTCTCCGTGCCGGCATGACATTGATCATCACATTGTTGCTTTTCCTGGCCTTCAATCTGGTCTGGCTACCCAAGTTACCGGATATTCGCTGGGACTTCTCACAACAAAAAATCCATACTTTATCGCCAGCGACAAGGCAACTGCTCACAACACTTGAAAGCCCGATGGACTTATATTATTTCAATTCGAAGGTCCCTCAAAAAAGCCATGAATTGAAACGTTATAGCCAGCGTGTGGAAGACCTGCTCAAGGCGTTCGAAAAAGCCGCCAATAACAAGATCAGCCTGCACATCATTAACCCCGCCCCGTTTTCTGAAGATGCCTATAAAGCCAGCTTGTTTGGCCTCGACGACACCCGCGGGTTCATTGGCCTTATCGGCACACGTGCCGGCCAAGGCGCACAACGCATTGAAGCGTTCAACCCCGACACTGAGTCGTTGCTCGAGTATGAAATCAGCCATCTGATCTATAAGTTAATGTACCCCGAACGTCCCACTGTCGGCCTGCTGTCGGGGCTGCCCTTGGCTGCACCTGCCGGAAACTTATTGGAGCAAATGCGCAAGCACTTCAATCTGGTAGAGCTGGCACCGACCCTCACTCAAGTGCCGGCGTCGCTAGGCACATTGATGGTGGTACAGCCGTATGCCTTACCGGAGAAGGCCCTGTATGCGATTGAACAATCTGTATTGAGGGGCACCAAACTGATGGTTTTTATTGACCCTGTGAGCGAGATCGGGGCCAACGCCGGTTCGGCAAATGTCCGGTTAAATGCACTGCTCACCGCTTGGGGCATACAGATGCCCGCAGACAAGCTGCTGGTGGACAACCTGTATGCTTCGTCGGCCAAGCCTGGCCCTGGAATGCCCACGGTATTGCACCCGGCGAGGCTCCAACTTCCACGTCAGGCAATGGCCGCAGACGATGTCAGCACCTGGAAATTGAACTCCGTGACCGTGTCGAGCAGCGGCGCACTCTCCCGTGCCGCAAAGAGCCATACTGTCTTCACCCCGCTGCTACAAAGTTCACCACAGTCCTCATTATTGGACGCGGGGCGGTTTGCATCGTCGACGGCGTTCGACGCCTTCGTTGAGGAAGCCTCCACGTCGGGGCAGCGCCATGTGATCGCCGCTCGCCTTGAGGGGCCCGCCTATTCGGCATTTCCCGACGGTTTAAAGGGGCAGCCGCCCGGCTTGCAAAAGGCGAAACACATCCAACTCGTGGTCGTAGCCGACACCGACCTGCTGTCGGACACTGTCAGCAATGCCCATCCCAACAACAACGCGCTGTTTGTATTGAACACATTGGATAACCTGGCGGCTCCCGAAGCGCTCAGGCGCATTCGAGCCCGCGTCATGACGCAACCCCTGCACAGGCTGGAGCCTATGCGCGAAGCCGCCGCACAGGCTTATCGGCAAAGCGCCGGTGAGTTGGAACGACGACTTGAGCACACCGAACACGCCTGGCAACGGCTGAATCCACCAGCAACAAGTCTGGGCACCCAGGCGGTGGACACCAATACCCAGTTGCAGGCCCTCAACAAGGAACGCCTGCGCTTACCCGTTGAGTTGCATGCGCTGAAGGTCCAGGCCTATGCGTCGCTGCATCGATTCGAACACACATTGAAATGGCTGATGATCGCCCCGATGCCACTCTTGTTGTGCCTGATTGCCTGGGTGCTTTTTCTATACCAACGGCGACGGCGAGCAGCCGCGATGACGGCCGCCTGCTGAGCGCTCAGCGACGAGCTATCAGCCCTTGCCGGGCAATGCGCGTCAATTGACGAATCACCTCGTCCGCTTCGCCGGCGCTGGGCGCCTGAATGACCGCCAAATCGAAGCTGTTATTGGCAAAACGAGCCAAGGAGTCGCCGTCTTCGACAAACTGAATCAGGAATGCCGAAGGCCGGCCGCTACGACGTGGCCAGCCGTCCAGGTAACGCAGCAGCGTCGGCTGGTGTTTACCACCCAGGAGTATTTTCGGGTTGCGCTGAGTCAGGGCTGCGGTGATCGGAGCCAGGCGTATGAGAGGGCGTAGTGCATTCATCGTGTCGTGTCTCTGCCTCAAAAGTCTGCAGGCAGGTGAGAGGCAACACCGAACCAGCGCTTTAGCGGTATTTCGAAGTGTTCCCTATGTGAGGGATCATACTTCTGTCGGGCTGCATTGAGTCCCAGTGGCGCCCCGCAATTAGCTGTTTAAATCGGCGCATGAGCAGCATCCTAGAGAAGCCGGTGGGGCAGTGTCAAGAATCCTGCGCAACGAAAAGGCCCGCACATGCGGGCCTTTTCCGTAGCTTGTGAAGCGATCAGTTAGCGATTGCGCGGTCGACCGAGAGCTTACCGGCGCCCTCCAGCAACACCGCGAGCGAGCCGCCGAGCAGGGCCAGCGCGAACTCATAACCGTTGTTGGCCATGAACAGACCGTTATGGATGTGCACCGAGAAAATCGCCACCAGGGTCAGGAAGGTCAAGCCCAGTGCCGCAGGACGCGCAAGCAAGCCGATGATCAACGCCAGCCCGGCGAAGAACTCGGTACCGCCCGACAACACCGCCATCAGGGTGCCCGGCGCCAGACCGATGCTTTCCATCCACTGTGCAGTACCGGCCAGGCCACCGCCGCCAAACCAGCCGAACAGCTTTTGCGAACCGTGGGCGGCAAAAATGATGCCGACGAAAATGCGCAGAATAGTCAGGCCGTAACCGGCGCGGGTGGACAGAACACGGGTAATCATAGGGCTCATGTAATAAATCCTTTCCAGGTAGGGGTTTGGTTGGCCGCTATATTAATCAGTTTAAGCAATGTTAAAAGCCGAAAAATTGCCTAATCAATATCAATAAATTCGATTATTTGCGCGAGGCAATTTTCGGCGCTGGCGGTTCAAGGGACTCTCGCTCCCGATCGAACGCCAAATAATACTTATTGACGCTATTAACATAGCTGACGGCGCCCATTCCTACCTGCTCCATGGCAATGCGTTCAACCTGGAAGAACCACTGGTTGGGGTTGAGCCCGCGGCGCTTGGCCTCGGTGCGCATGCCCTGTACGCGCTCCGGCCCCATGTTGTACGCCGCCAGCACAAAGGCCATGCGCTCGCGCTCGTTGAGCTTGGGGCTGGAGAAAAACTTGCGGCGGATCATCGCCAGGTAACGCGCGCTGGCTTGCACGTTGTTGTCGAGACTCTCGATATTGTTCACCCCTACCCGCTGCGCCGCCGAAGGTGTGATCTGCATCAGGCCGGTCGGGCCACCACTGTTGCGAGCGCCCGGGTCCAGGGACGATTCCTTGTACGCCAGTGCCGCCAAGTTCAACCAGTCCATGCCTTGCTCACGCGCATGTTTTTGCAGGACCGGGCGCAGTTTTTCCAGACGTTGGCGGTCGGCGCGGGCCAGCGGATTGCGCACCTGATAGAGGCGTCGATAGATACGCTGGAACGCCACGTCCTGGTCGGAAGGCGTTCGATAGGTCTTGAGAAATCGATCGATGCTGGCGCGCAGCATCGACGCGTCCTGGCGCACGAACCAGAACTCGTCACCCGGTTCGCTGATCACGACCTGCTTGTCAAAGCGCAACTTGGGCAGGATTTTCGACCAGCGCTCGGCAATCGGCTTTTCAACGATAGTCAGGTGAAAGATCCCGGCCTGGACCATTTCCAGCACATCCTCTACCGCCAGGCTCGGATCGACCCATTCCACCTTCACGGGTGGGCGCTTGTGCAGGGCCAGTTTCTGATTGACCTGGCTGATGGCATCCGCCGCCGCACTGCCAGTGGTCAGCGTCAGTGTACGACCAGACAACTGCTCCAAGCGGGTGAACCGTCGCTCTCCCTTGACGCCGACCAGCCACAACGGCACCCCACTGGCAATCGGCTCGCTGGTACTGATCTTGTGTACGGCCTTCACATCCAGCAACTCACCGGGAGCCACCAAGTCGCCTTCGCCACGGGCCAACGCGCCGAGCAATTGGTCCTTGGCCTTGGGAATGATCTTGAGGTTGATTGCCTGCCCATCGCGGGCATGGCCGTTGAGGTATTGCTCGAAGGCGCGTAACCGATGGTATTCGACACCGATGGACTGGCCCTGCACTTCACCGGAACTGTTGCGGCTCTGGTTGACCAACACCCGCAGGGTGCGACTGGAACGAATTTGCGCCAGGTCACGTACCTTGCCGGGCTTGGTCACTTCCAGCGGCCCGTCCAGACGCGCGACCGCTGCCATGGGCAGCAGCAACGTCAGGCACAACACAAGCAACGCCGAGGGTCGGATCATCCGCTCTCCGGAAAGAATACTGGCCAGCGCCTTCGCGAATAACGAAGTACTGGAGGTCAGAAACAGAGCGCTTCAAGCGCTGGCAAAACGCGCAACGGCGGCACAGTGACGGGCAATAGCCCAACCACAATGTCGCTTGCGACGTTCAAAGACAGCGATAACGCGTTGTAGTTCTTGGTTTTTCTTATAAATCTACAGCTCTGATATGCTTTCCGGCCGCAGGCGGAGATAGCACCATGCAACTCATTGATATTGGCGTCAACCTGACCAACCCCAGTTTCGACGAGAGGCACCAGGCCGTTCTCGAGCGCGCCTACGCCGCCGACGTGCAGCAATTGGTGCTCACCGGCACCAGCATCGAGGGCAGCGAACAGGCGCTGGAGCTGTGTGCAAAACACGATGAAAGCGGCCAGCGTCTGTTCAGTACTGCCGGTATCCATCCTCACTCCGCCAGCGACTGGAATGGCGACAGCGCCCAACGCTTGCGTGGCTTGCTAGGGGAAAGCCGGGTGCGCGCCGTGGGTGAATGCGGGCTGGATTTCAACCGGGACTTCTCCCCTCGCCCACAGCAGGAAAAAGTCCTCGAAGAACACCTGGCCCTGGCCAGCGAGCTGAAACTGCCGGTATTTCTCCACGAACGCGACGCCAACCAACGCCTGCTGGAGATCCTCAAGGATTACCGCGACCACCTGCCCGCCGCAGTGGTGCATTGCTTCACCGGCGAACAAGCGGCGCTGTTCAGTTACCTGGACCTCGACCTGCATATTGGCATTACCGGCTGGATCTGCGATGAGCGCCGTGGGACGCACCTGCATCCACTGGTCAGGGAAATTCCCCGCGGCCGTCTGATGTTGGAAAGCGACGCCCCGTACCTGCTACCACGCACTCTGCGCCCCAAACCAAAGAATGGCCGCAATGAACCGGCGTACTTGCCTGAGGTATTGCGCGAGGTTGCCCTGCACCGCAACGAAACCATGCAAGATCTGGCAGCCCATAGCACCGCTTGCGCCCGTGCCTTTTTCGACTTGCCTGCCGTGGAGTGATGCGGCCCATTGACCCACGTCAAAACTCATCTCCTGGGTAGCGGCACAATAATGGCACCTTGCCAATGCTGTTTCCGCTATCAGAGAAAACCTTCATGGGTGCCTGGATTAGCAATATCTCGCTCAAGTACAAGTTCTGGGCCGTCAATGCGGTCGCCTTCGTTACCACTCTGCTGTTGGTGCTGTACGCCGTGCAGCTTGAACAACAGGCGCGCAGCCATGCGTCCCAGGCATCGGCCCAGGCCCAGGGGCGATTGCTCAGCGCGTGGCCAGCCGACAAAGTCCTGCCCACCGGCGAGCATTGGCTGGCCTATGGACAAGGGCAAACCCCACAACTGGCCGATCAGGATCTCCCGGCCCTGACCACTGCCAGCGGTTGGGTTGAGCTCAATCACATGCCGTTGTTCGGCAAAAACCCGCTGATAGGCGCCGAGGTGATCAGCCGCGCCGACGGTCAACACGTCGCCGTACTGGCTTATGCGCCAAGCCTGAGCCAAGTGTTCAGTGAACGCTTCGCCAACTACGCCGTCGCCGTGGCCATCCTCATGCTGGCCATGCTCGGAGCCTCGCAGCTGTTGATTCGTTTCCTGCTCAGCCAACTCAACACCCTCAAGGACGTAATGCTGCACGTTGAAAAAACCGGTGACCTGTCGGCTCGCGTGCCGTTGGCCTGCAAGGATGAAGTCGGCCAGATGGCCAGTGCGTTCAACGCCATGCAAGCCGGCTACCAGCGCGTGGTCAATACCGTGGCACGCACCGCCCGGCAACTGGATGACGGCGCAGCCCGCCTGGCCAGCAGCATGAACGAGGTACAGCACGGCATGCTCGGCCAGCAGAGCGAAACCGACCAGGCCGCCACCGCCATCAACGAGATGACCGCCACTGTCCACCATATCGCCCAGCACGCTGGCGCCACCCGCGACTTGTCCCAAACCGCCGATACCCTCGCCGGCAGCGGCCAGGACGTGGTCACCCGGGTACAGCGTTCAATTGCCGGGCTGTCCACTGGCGTGCAACAAACCGCCGAGATGATCCAGAAACTCGCCGAAGACAGCCAGAAAATCAACGGCGTGGTCGGGGTGATCCACAGCATCGCCGAACAGACCAACCTGCTCGCCCTCAACGCCGCTATCGAAGCCGCCCGCGCCGGGGACATGGGCCGAGGGTTTGCGGTGGTCGCCGACGAAGTGCGTAACCTGGCCAAGCGCGTGCAAACCTCCACCGACGAAATCACCCGCATGGTCTCGGCGCTGCAGGCTGGCACCCGCGACGCGGTGGACTTCATGCAGGAAAGCTCATTCAAAGCCGACGACTGTGTGCAACAAGCCCTGGAAGCCGGCGCCGCACTGGCTGAAATCACCGGTGCCGTGGCACAGATGCGCGAGAGCAACACCCAGATTGCCGCGGCCGCCGAACAGCAAAGCCACGTCGCCGAAGAGATGAACCGCGCCGTGGTAAGCATTCGCGATGTGACCGAAAACACCGTGCAGCAGACCGTGGCGTCCGCGACTACCAGCAACGAACTGGCGACGTTGGCTGGAGAGTTGAGCAAGGCGATTGGGCAACTGAAGCTGTAAGGCTTTTTCACCTGTAATCTGATTCCTACCGCCAAGTCTCGGTTTGCCTGAAGTTAAGGCGAAACTTCCTCGCCATTCTCGCGAATAACGCCGACTTCTTTTACCTAGGAACCCCTGCAAAGTCCCTCGCCTGATCAAACAGTGCGAGGGATTGCAGATGGTTTTTTTCGTTACAGCCCTGGTTGACAGGACTGGCTCTTGATTCCGGTGATCGCTGGCTTTGTGCTGGCGCCCATGGATCCCAAGGCCCCGGACGTCAGTCGCGTTTTAGCCGATTTTCGCACCTGCCTGAACACCTTCGATGAGTGGGCCGCCAGCCTGTTGAGTGGCTCGGCACTGACTGTGGAGCAGGTGTTCAAGGTTGGGGAAGACGTCGCACTGGTCGCGCCGATCTCTTCCGACAAGCCCAGCCGCACGGTCGCTCAATGCAAAGCCCAGGGTGGGTTGACCCTGGTGCATTTGTTCGAAAGTACCCAGTTCGTCCCCATCGGCAACACCCATGTGATGCTGCAAGCCCTGGCCGAGGATGGCAGCCCGGTGGGCGCACCGTTCCACCGGACCATTGGCCCGAGCGGCATTCTTGAAGTCAACGACTGCAGCCGCGACCAGCGCTACCAGATCACCTTTTACCCCAATGTTTCCAAGGATCACATCAAGGCGCTGTATGCCTCCTACGGGTCAGTGATTGCCGGGCTGGAAGCTGAACTGTGCAAACAATGGGACGAGCGTTTCAAGCCTCAGTGGGCAGACTTTTCCCAAGCGCCAGCCTACAAACGCAGCGGCCTACAGGGTATTGCCTTTGCAACCGGGATTGGCCAGGCCTTCTACAACCTGTGGGACAACATCACCGAGCTGTATGACCTGCTCGCGAACCTCAAATCCAACAGCGAGAAACTGCTCAAGTACATCTCCCAGGCTGAACTGGACGAGTTGCTCACGCTGGGCAAAGACACGCTGGCCAAGGGCTTGCTGGTGCTCAGTGATGAGCCGCTGTTGTTTATCTACCTGGCGGCAATGGTGGCGTGGATACGCATGCTGCCGCCGCCGCAGATGTATGAGCTGCTGGGTGAAATCACCGGCGAAGTCTTGATCAACCTGCTGCTGATCTGGGCCACGCGGGGCATTGGGGTACAGCTGCGCCTGGGTGCCCAAATGCTCAGTCGCGTCAAGTCCGGGCAAGCGCGGGCGTTGTTGGAATTGCTGGCCAAGCAGGCGACCGGCCCGCGGTTGGAGGCTCATGTAGAGGCGGCCAAGCCTGTGTTGCTGAGCAGTGCGGCGACGCCGGTCAAGGTGGTGCCGGCTGTACCGTTGAAGGCTGGCGAGCAGTTGGTTGCGAATCCGGTGCCGGCGGTGCGCAACAAGACTCAGCGCACCACGTTGGTCCGCCAGGAACAGGTGGATGATGCGCCGGCTATGGCTTCGAATCCCAAGGGGGATGCGTCGGCGCCAGCGGACAAGACCGTTACCAACGGCTGCCCGGTGTCGATGGTCACCGGGGAGGAATTGCTGACCCTCACCGATGGTGCGCTGGACGGGATCTTGCCGTTTGAGTGGACCCGSTTGTATCGCACCAGTGCGGTGGAGGGGGATTGTGGGTTGGGGTTTGGCTGGAGTCATGCGCTGGCGCACAGGCTTGCTGTATCGGGCGATTCGGTGGTGTGGACGGACCATGAGAATCGCTCGACTACCCTGCCCTTGCCCACGGCTGCTCGACCCGCGATCACCAACAGCCTGGCGGAAGCGGCGATCTACCTGGGCTCGGCGCCTGATGAACTGGTGCTGGCCCAGGCGTCACGGTTCTATCACTTTCGCGACAGTGTGCTGGTCTCGATCAGTGATGCGTATGACAACCGCCTGCGCATTGTGCGTGATCATTCCGGGCGAATTGAGCGGTTGGATAACGGCGCTGGTCGCTCGCTTTTGTTGCGCTATGAGCTGGATCGCATCGTCGCGGTGGACTACCAGGTTCATCGCGCCAAAGGGCGCGAGCCCTACGTCTGGGAGACCGAGCAGAACGTYGTTTCCTACGCCTATGACGAAGACGGACGACTGGTTTGCGCGACCAATGCCGTCGGTGAAAGCGAACGTTATCGGTACGACGAGCAGCAGGTCATTGTCGAGCGGCAGTTGGCCGGTGGGGCGAGTTTCTTTTGGGCGTGGGAAGGCTCCGGCAAGGCGGCACGCTGTGTCCGGCATTGGGCGAGTTTTTCGCAGATGGACACGCGGTATGCCTGGGCGGATGACGGCCGTGTCACCGTGCATAACGCTGATGGTAGCCAGG